>JAJRRB010000038.1 GCA_024279915.1 Deltaproteobacteria bacterium | reverse complement strand
GTCTTTGTTCCCAAGGGGAATCCAAACACCTTCACCACTCCAGCGAACATGAACAATTTCGCCTTCAAACGGCATCAGCTTTCGAAAAACCTCGCAAGTTTTTGGTGATTTATTTTCCTCAAAAACGGCATCAAACTTATGCCCGTCGATTTCAATAATCATCTTAACCTCTGCTCCCTATGTCAAAGATGCTGATCTTACCCACGAAAAGTGGACACAGTTAATGGTTTAAAAACTGTGCTATACACCTCGTCGCTGACACACCCGAAATCATGTTCCAGGGGCGTCATTTATGCGCCATGAGGCAGATCGTTCGAAAGCGGTTATCAGATACGAAGAACCTCGAACTGCGACATCCAGATTCTTCCGGGGCCGTACCTTTGTTTGGGTTATAGATCCGAATAATAAAAGGAGCACCCATTTAAAAGGCTTCTGTCGAGAATATAGCCCTCCAAAAAACAATCACCTACCCAGAAACTTTTCCACCTTGTTTTTCAAGTCCAGCATATTAAAGGGTTTGCCAATGAAATCGTTAGCACCGGCATCGAACGCTTCTACCTTGTCCTCTTCCTGAACTTTGGCGGTCATTATAATGATGGCACAGCCGACAGTTACCGGGTCTTTTTTCAAGGTGCGGGCGACTTCATAGCCATTCATTCCCCCAGGCAACATCACATCCAGAAGAATCACATCCGGTATGAACTGACGGGCCATTTCGACGGCTTCCTCCCCTCTTTCCGTCAGCAGCAACTGGCGGTCTTCGGCTCTTAGGACCTTTTCCAGAAGCTTTTGGATATCAAGCTGGTCCTCAACGATCAGGATCTTTTTCACCGGCCCACCTTTTTCAACTATTGGCATTTTCTTCCGCCCGACGCAAGGCCAAGGGTAACGTAAAGCTCACCGTTGTACCCTTGCCCAGTTCGCTCTCCACCCAGATTTTTCCGCCATGGTCCTCGACAATGTGCTTGACAATATGCATACCCAGGCCGACACCCTCGACAGCCGTGTCGGAGGCATCGGCCCGGTAGAATTTGTCGAACACCTTGGCCACCTGCTCTGGAGTCATCCCCATCCCCTGATCGGCAACGGAAATCCGGTAGCCCTCCTCAATAAGATCCCCCCGGATTCGGACCAAGCTCCCCTCGGGTGAAAATTTAACAGCATTGCTGAGCAGGTTTTCCAGAACCTGGCATATTTTTCCCTTGTCAATCTTCAACAGGAGATCTTCCTCGGCCAGGGTGACCTCGAACCGGCACCGGGATGCTTGTGTTTTCAAAAAAGGTTCCACCTGTCGGAAAGTTTCAATTACCGTGCAGGGTGACAGGGTCAACGAAAGCCCTTTCCCGGCTTCGATGCGAGCGATATCGAGAATGTCGGCCACCATATCCGCCAGGCCAATGGACCTTTCGTGAATGTAACGGAGTGATTCCCGCTGTTCCTCCGGAGAGAGTTGGTCGTGAGTTAGTAATAGCCCCGAAAACCCCTGGATCGAGGTCAATGGTGTTCTGAATTCATGGGCGACCGTCTTGATAAATTCGCTCTTCATCCGGTCGCTCTCCCGTAACGTCTCCTCGGCCTTTTTGCGTTCGGTGATATCGGTGATGAAGCCTTCCAGGGCGAGCAGTTCCCCGTCCTCAGCATAGACACTGCGCCCCAGATCCCAGGCCCAGCGCTCTTCGCCAGCAGCAGTGCGGATGCGGTATTCGACCTGAAACGGTCCCTTTTCCCGCAAGGCGATCTGGATCTGCTGCCACACTGTTTCACGGTCTTCCGGGTGAATGATGTCAGCGAAGGAGTGTTTCCTGTTTTCGATCAGGTCTTCAGAAAGATAACCGGTCAAAGAGTGACATCCGTCGCTGACGAACTCCATCGTCCAGTCCCGGTCATTGCGGCAGCGATAGGCCATGCCGGGCAGGTTGGCCATCAAGGTGGAGAGCTTTCTTTCACTTTCTTTTTGCGCTCTATCGGCCTGCTGGTGCTCAATGGCATTGCCCAAAAGGTGTCCAACGGTTTGGAGCAGCGTGATATCCCTTCCCTCCCACTGTTTTTCAGAACCCACCACGTCGAAGCCCAGAAAACCTCTAACCTCTCCTGTCGAAAGGATGGGGACCACAATCTGGGACTGAATGCCCTGGGCTTCCCAGTGTTCCTTTTCCGCCCCGGCTTCCGGGGGCAAATCGGCGAGGGAAGGGACATAAAAGACCTGCTTGTTCAATATCTTATCCATTGCCCAGGGCAGATCGCTGACAATGAATCCTTGAAGATTCTCTTTTTGGGGAGTGATCCCCTCAGCGCACCATTCATGGGTATTGTCCATGTGCATGTTGTCGGTGGAAAAAAGAAAGACATAGCATCGATCCACGCCTGCAAAATCACCGAGGTCCTTAAGGGCTAGATCTATCCCTTGGACCGCTTCAGACGGCGTCAGTTCGACAAACCTTGTCGAAATCTCAGCGATAAGGGTCTCGAAAGCCTCCCGGTACTGAATGTCCTGTTCCTTTTGCTTGCGATCGGTGATGTCAATGAAATGGGTAACGACCCGTTGCAGCCGGTTGTGCTCATCAAATAAAGGATAGGCGCCGCACAGGACCCAGACTAAATCTTTTTTATCAGCTCGGTTAATACCTAGAATTAGATTTTCAAGAATTTTCTCACTGGCAATCACTTGATTGACCGGATATTCCTCCAAGGGAAGGATTGTGCCATTTTCACGGAAAAAGCACCATGCCGGGTCGATGGTGTCCTTGCCTCGCATTTGATCATCGGTCAGGCCCAACAGTTCACTCGCCTTGGTGTTGCTCGTAAGGATACGGGTATCCGCTGCATGGGAGACGATACCGACCTGTACATTCTCAAGGAGCTGGCGATGACTCTTCTCGCTTTCCAGCAGCGTCTTCTCCGCCTGCTTGCGTGTGGTAATGTCGTGAATAACTGAGAACAATAGGGTCTTGTTCTGAACGACTATTGATGATGAGTAGACTTCAACGTCTCTTATTTTCCCCGAAGCAAGCCGATGTTTGAACTCAAAGTAGTTCTGATTGCTATCCTTTGCCCGTTGACGTGCGGCATCGACCTCTTCTGGCGAGAGCACGTTGATGTCGTCTATTTTCATGTTTTTCATCTGAGCAAGAGAATAGCCGTAGTAATTGCAGGCCGAAGTGTTAGCATCATCAATTCTGCCGCAATCTGAATCGATTAACAGCATACAGGCATGATGATTACGGAACATTTTGCGGAATCGTCCCTCGGTCTCTCGCAAAAGCTCTTCACCGCGTTTGCACTCAGTCATACCCTTAAGAGTGTCCATTCTCTGCACCAGATTGTCCTTAGCATCATAGCGTAAGCTTCCCCATTTATAGGCAGTTCAAAAACACAAAAAGCCACCCGTTACCATAAGGATGACCTATGGTCATATCTCGTTGTTACCCCTAAATTCTCATGCACCAAGTAATTGAAACACTCTTAATTTTACAGCAAACAAGGCACAAGGTCAAAATATCGGGTGTCTCAGAAGTTGTTCCAGAAGGTTTGGCTGGGTCGAAAACAGCTAATGTGGATGATTCTCAGAGACCCTGCGACTGACACAACCAACGTCACGCCCCAGGGGCGTGCAATCTAGGACAAAAAGTTTGAGGTTATCGGTAAAACCAATAAAGAAAAACCTGCCGGGGATGCACAGTTCACTCGACTATTGTTCACCAGCACTAGATACAATAAAGTTGTTGTCTTTTCAACCAGCGGCTTTGGAATCAGACAGAATTACGTTACACATAACACTCTAAGTGGACCTATTTGATTGGACGTGGCACTTCATGCTGTCCCCCGCTCCTCGTTAAGTCTATGCATCGTGTCACCGAAGTCGCCACCGATGCTCTTATAGTAATCAGCGGCACCGTCGTAATCGCCCTGGTACTTGGGATCAGAAGAGATACTTGTAATTCCTCCGACAAAAATATCCATGAGTTCCCGAATGAACTTGAGCTGGCGATAGCTGGCTCCGGCGTCGACTTTGATAGGAGACAAAACTCGATAGAGAAAGGAGGCCTGAGCATAAACCTGCTTAGCCGCAGAAAGGTCGAAATCGTCACGAATCAGGAACGATGTCATCGTATTAATTTCTAACTCTAGTTTCATCAACACGGCATCTATTTTTTCTTTTTCAGTCATGCTCATTTGTTCATCCTCCAAGTATTGGGAACCGCTCGAAGAGAGCGTGAATATGAGCTAACTAGCTGTTGATTTTCTCGTTGCCAACTTCAGATTCTACTAATCAGGCCACCACCAAGCCAGAAGACCGCCCTGCCAATCGACAAGGTGTGCCCTTCGAGTTCCCGTTCCATTTCGCTACCGAGCGGAATCAGGCCTTGTCCGTAGACCCTGCCAGAGGGTCCATGCCATCAAGCTGCCAAAAACACCCAACAAAACCAGTGCATCTATACGGGTGAGTTCTCCATCCCAAAGTTGACATGCAGGCAGGACGGTTATACCAGTAAGTATGGGCAATACCGGCCTTGCCTTGTGTTGCAGAGATGATCGAAACCACCATTTCTGGGGCAGATGTGCCGAAGCCCACAATCACCATGCCAATCAGCAAAGGTGGCATCCCAAAACAGTGGGCAATTAAAACGGAACCGGCTACAAAGCGATCAGCGCTCCAGACCAGAAGCGCCAAACCAAAAACAATTGCGAGAGAATCTAGAACCATAATAGTTTTTCGAAAGAAGAATAGTCATTTCCCCACAAGAGCTAACAAGTTATATGATCTCCTGCAATGTGAAATGCACTTTAGGCAATATTATCAGAGAAAACCAAAGTTGAATGAGCTTCTCGTAATCTTTTCAGATAATCACGAATTACTAAGTCAAAGCTGCCAGACGGATGACACCAATCTACCATTCAAACCTAATCGCCTTCTATTCCCTGTTTTTGATGTAATTGAGTGCCATGCTGACGGGGAGTTCATCACTTGAGGGGCCGTTGCGAATATAGAAGGCTTCACTCTTATTCGTCTTGAGGAATACCGGTTCGGCAGAGCGGTCACAAATGACAATACCTACAGTCTTGTCACCGACAGGAACAATCTTAAAACGGATGTATTTGGATAGATCTGCACCAACATGTTGTGCAATGAGGTTTTTGAAGTGTAGCTTGCACTTGTCTTCATTTTCGAAAACATCCTGTTCTAGCCCTGTAATCTCACCGCTATCGGTGACACCGAGAAGCAATACCCCGCCGTCCGTATTTAGGAAGGCGGCGACACCCTTCAGCCAAGCCAGCTCAATTTCCTTGCCTGGCTTCTTGGTGTGCAAATTCATACGTATAGTCGACTTGAACTCAACCTCTGGTCCTTCACCATGTTCAATAATCTGACAAATGCTTGTTGCCGGGTTGTTGTCGTCGAAAACGTCGTTCTCTGCATTTTCTTGTTTTCGACCATAGATGCGAGAGATCCAGGCGGCCAGAACTATGGCAAACAAAACTGAACCCAGGCCAATCAGCCAAAGCTTTGTTCTGCGTTTGCCAGTCTGTCCGATGATGTCCTGTTCTGGAATCATCACGCAGACCCAGGTGGTGCGTCGTACGTCATCCAGAGGGAGGAAGCCGCTCCACCAGGTTGTCCCCTCATGCTGGACGGATACAACTTTTTCGCCCAGGTTGTCCTCGCCAATCCAGTTGGCATATATCTTTCGAACCAGAGAATCCTGGACTGAAGAGAGGGCAAGAAAATTGGGCCCTGTCTCTAAGGTTTTGGGAACATAAAGTTTTGCATCACGGCGAAAGATAAAAACCCGGCTGTTGTCGCTGGGCGTGGAGCTTTGTATCTCCGCAAAGAGGTCATCAAGCAGAATGTCGAAAGCGACAACCACCGGTTGCTGATCCTTTTTGCGTAAATAGGACATCGAGGCGGTAATTCCCACCGCCCCCGAAGCATAGAATTTGTAAGGTTCCGTCCAGAATATACCCTTGCTTGAAAGAGCTGGAGTAAACCATGGCCGGCGACGGGGATCAAAGTCGGAATCTTTCGCTTCCGGCGTCCCCTTGTTGTGCTCTGAATCCCATAAGGTAACGACCGATTGTCTCGTTGCCTGTCTGGCATCAATCTGACTGGTTCTCAGGCCATCGGACTCTAGGCGAACATAATAACTGTTGCTGTCCATATCCGCGACAGAGATGCCGTAAAGTAAATTTTCGCGAGCAAAAATCGGGAAAAGCAACCGGTTTAATGTCTCGGCATCTTCGATTGAAAACAGCTCGGTTGCGCCCCAGTCGCGTACCAGGCCAAGCGTTGCCGCCATGGAACCGGCCATAGCTCGAAACTTTCCAACGGCACGCTCTGCTGCGTTATCAATGAATTGTTTAGATATATTTTTCTGTGCTTGGGATGATAGATAAATGACAGGAGAAAAAATTGCTACAGAAAGGACCACGACAAGAACCACGAGGTCTCTTGTTAATTTACGTGGAGTATTATTTTGTCGGCTCATCGTCATCGTAACTTTCTTACAGTTTAATGCGGATAGTTGCTTGGTTTTCAGATTGACAAAAAGACAGCTTTCTTAAGATCCCTGACCTTTGGGATACATTCCCAAAAGTGATTAAGTCTTTTACAGTAGGATTAAAAGCCACCCTGCTACCGGAGTGGCTTTATCGTAGTGATTGCCCCCCCCCTGGCAACAGTTTCTCAAATTGCTACATAAATAAGACGCCTCCAACCTACAGTAATTGACTAGCAAGGTCAAAGTTCGGGGGTGCCCTAGAAGTTGTTCCAGGCGATTTAAGAAAGTCAAAATCGGTTGGTCTGGGTGATTCCTATAACTGACACTGACACAACCGACTTCATGTTCCTGGCCCGTGGTATGTAGGACATTACCAGATTGGCGTCCATTGCAGCGCTTTGTTAGCCTTTGGATTCGAAATAGTTCGTCAACAGTGTTTGCCACTCGCCGATGAACTCATCGTATGCGTTCTCACTAAACTCAGAAACAAAGACTTCCGCAGTTGCCGACAGCGCCACGTATTTGTATGTCACCTGAACTTTCGTTCTTTCGGCTTCAAGTTCCGTACACCTCACTGTGACTAAGCCAATCTTGTCTTCTGGCTCTACTT
>JAJRRB010000037.1 GCA_024279915.1 Deltaproteobacteria bacterium | reverse complement strand
GGATTGCCCGCGGCACTTGGTGCACAGGTGGCGTTTCCTGATCGTCAGGTTATTGATATCTCTGGAGATGGTTCTTTTCAGATGAACTCTCAGGAACTGGCGACTCTGGTTCAATATAGACTGCCGGTAAAGATTGCTATTCTCAACAACAATTTCCTTGGCATGGTGCGTCAGTGGCAGCAGCTCTTCTTCGATAAACGCTACAGCCAGACCTGCATGGAGTTGCCGATTGATTTCACCAAGCTTGCTGAGGCCTACGGTGCGACCGGATTGCGAGCAACCAAGCCTGAGGAGGTCGAAGAGGTTATTAAAAAGGCCTTTGCGACCCCTGGTCCGGTGATCATGGAGTTCAAAATATCTCGTGAAGAGAATGTTATGCCGATGGTGCCTGCTGGTGCCGCCCTCAATGAGATGGTCCTGGCTTCCTGACCGGAGGCTGGATGACATAAAGTTTAAGGAGACGACACAGCTATGAGACATACCATATCCGTACTGGTTGAGAATGAATTCGGTGTGCTGACACGTATTGCCGGCCTCTTCTCCGGCCGTGGATTCAATATTGAAAGTTTGTCGGTTGCACCGACTCTTGACCCAACTCTTTCACGTATGACAATTGTTACCAGTGGTGATGATCGGATTATTGAACAGGTTAACAAGCAACTCAATAAACTGATCGATACGATCAAAGTCATTGATTTCACCAATGAGGATTTTGTCGAACGAGAGATGGCCCTGATCGAGGTGAATGCTGAAGACTCTACACGAGCTGAGATCTTGCGTATTTGCGATATCTTCCGAGGTAAAGTGGTCGATGTTACGCCAAAGTGTTATACCGTTGAAGTCACCGGCTCGCCAGTTAAGGTCAACGCTATTATTGACCTGCTACGGCCCATGGGGATTAAAGAGTTGGTTCGTTCAGGCCCGGTTGTCCTCGGTCGTGGTCCGAAGGGATGGAAAGGGAACTGATCGTAACAAGAACGGTTGCAGTCCAAGGCGGGCCATGTCGGGATAAAAATCTGGCATGGCCCGCTCTGTCATGATATATAGTCGACCTTTCATGCTAGTGCCTAAAGTTTCCGCAGGAAGAAATAGCAAATGAATGTTTATTACGATAAAGATGCAGATCTTTCCCTGATTAAAAGGAAAAAGGTAACTATCGTAGGTTACGGTTCCCAAGGGCATGCTCACGCCAATAACCTCAAAGACTCCGGTGTTGATGTGACCGTTGCCTTGCGTGATGGCTCATCTTCAGCGATCAAGGCGGAGAATTCCGGCTTGAAAGTCATGAATGTTGCTGACGCTGTTGCTGATGCTGACTTGGTTATGATCCTGACCCCGGATGAGTCCCAATCACAACTTTATTGTGATGAGATTGAACCTAATCTAAAGAAAGGTGCTGCGCTGGCTTTTGCTCACGGTTTTGCCATTCATTATAACCAGATTGTGCCGCGCGCCGATCTCGATGTCATCATGATTGCTCCAAAGGCTCCCGGTCATACGGTTCGTTCCGAGTTTGTAAAAGGTAGCGGTATCATTGATCTAATCGCTATTTCCCAGGACGCATCTGGTACTGCCAAAGATCTAGCTCTCTCCTATGCTAGCGCTATCGGTGGCGGTCGCACCGCAATTATCGAAACAACCTTTCAAGACGAGACCGAGACCGACTTGTTCGGTGAGCAAGCTGTCCTTTGTGGTGGTGCTGTGGAGCTGGTGAAAGCTGGTTTCGAGACCTTGGTAGAGGCTGGATATGCCCCTGAGTTGGCATACTTCGAGTGTCTGCACGAGCTCAAGTTGGTTGTCGATCTGATGCACGAAGGTGGCATTGCCAACATGAACGACTCTATTTCCAACAATGCCGAATACGGCGCGTACGTTACTGGTCCACAAGTGATCAACGACGAGAGCCGTAAGGCGATGAAGGAATGTTTGAACAATATTCAAAATGGCGAATACGCCAAGCGTTTTATCCTTGAAGGGGCGTCCAACTACCCTGAGATGACAGCGCGTCGTCGTCTTAACGCTGCTCACCAGATCGAGCAGGTCGGCGAAAAATTGCGCAATATGAAACCCTGTATCCAGTAGGTCGTTGAAAATAGCAATAACTAATTAACTCAACCTGCAGTGGAGGCATTATGCCCCCGCTTAATTTATCAAAAGGCGTCATCTACCCATGAAAAATCAGCATCAGCCCGTGGCCGTTGAAGGTTATCCTTTTATCTGCTTGTTTGCCTTTTTCTCCCTCTTCTGCGCTGCAGTGGATTGGAACTGTCTGGCCATCATCTTTCTTGGTCTGACAGCTTTTACCATTTACTTTTTCCGCAACCCGGACCGTTTCCCCCCTGAGGATGAGAAGGCCATTGTCGCTCCTGCCGATGGCAAAATTATTTTCGTTGGTAAGGTTCCTGAAGACCGTTATTTTGGTGGTCAGGAAGTGACGAAAGTTAGTATTTTTATGAATGTTTTTAATGTTCATATCAACCGGGTTCCGATCAACAGTAAAGTGATCGACCAGTTTTATAATAAAGGACGATTCTTTAATGCCTCTCTTGACAAAGCCAGCTTTGAAAACGAGCAGGCAGGGATGCTGATTGAAACTGAATCCGGTGTAAAAATTCTAGCCGTACAAATCGCTGGTCTGATTGCTCGAAGAATTGTCTCTTACCCGGAAATCGGTGACGCGTTGGAACGAGGTCGACGTTATGGTCTGATCCGTTTTGGCTCTCGTGTTGACCTCTACTTTCCTGAGGGGATTGAGGTTAAGGCCAAACTTGGAGACAAGACTGTCGCCGGAGAAACTGTCTTGGGAACTTTGGAATGAGTCACACCCGTAGCCCACGCATCCGGCGGGAAAACCTGAAGAAAGGTGTCTACCTCCTGCCGAACCTGTTGACAACCGGAGGCCTGTTTGCTGGTTTCTACGGCATTGTCTCTACGATGAATGGTGACTACAACCTGGCTGCATGGCTTATCCTGATCTCTGCGGTTTTTGATGCACTGGACGGCAAGGTTGCCCGCATGACAGGAACAACAAGTCGCTTTGGTGTGGAATACGATTCCCTTGTTGACCTTGTCTCTTTTGGTGTTGCACCTGGTTTGCTAATGTACTCCTGGGCGTTGCAATCTTTCGGCAAATTCGGTTGGATGGCGGCTTTTATCTATGTTGTTTGTGGGGCTTTACGACTCGCACGTTTCAACGTTCAGGTTGATACGGTTGAGTCGCGACGATTTGTTGGCTTGCCTATTCCGGCAGCAGCCGGGATGGTCGCGTCATGTGTCTTGCTTTTCTATCATCTTGGTGGCACTGGATCGATCAAGAAGGTCTCAGTTCTCTTGCTGATATATGTTCTGGCCTACTTGATGGTCAGCAACCATAGCTTTAATTCCTTCAAAGACCCGGGATTGGTCAAGCGTCAGCCGTTTAGTTTCCTGGTGCTTGCTATTGTTTTCATTATAGTGATTGTGGCTCAACCTGAAATTATGCTCTTCACTCTTGCGTCAATTTATATAGCATCTGGGCCGGTCGGATCTCTGCTGAAATATTTTCGACACAAGCCATCTGTGGAGAAAACTGCGGAGAAGGATGAACCTGCTGAGCAGAGCTAGGAGGCTGTCGGACTATCCATGTCCCGGCTGCAAATCCGGCTGTTTGGCCCATATCTCAGCTCCTTTTCGACCAATAGCTACGGCTATTACTCTCAAACGAGCCAAAATCTGGTCTCAAACTTCCAAATTTTCGCTTCGGCCCGTATAGTCCGATAGCCTCCTGGGATGTTTTGTAGAGAAAAAATCATCAGATATCTTGACAATAAAGTAGACTTTCTGCTTTATTGAGTAATAGGTTAAAAAAGCGTTGAAAAGGAATAGTAGGGTCTGGTGCTGTTACAGAGAGCCGGTGGTGCTGCAAACCGGTACAGACATGATCTGAACTGACCTTGGAGCTGCGGACGTAAAAGGGCCTGAGTAGTGAATTGGCTTGAGTAATTTCTGTCGTGAGCCTGCGTAAATGGCTAATGAAGGGTTTCGTTAAGACGAGACCAAACAGGGTGGTACCGCGAAGCTTAGCTCTCGCCCCTGACCGGGGGTGGGAGGTTTTTATTTTTAACCGGCAAATATATTTAGAAAGGGGGTGGTTCTGTGGAATCCGATCTAAGTGACCTGGACCTGGTTGTTAAGCTGTTGGAGAAAAATCAAAATGGAGTTGTGGAGCCGACCCCTATAAGGGACTGAACCGAGATATCAGAGGAGATCATCATGAGTAAGATGAAGACAATTAAAATATTTGATACGACCTTACGCGACGGTGAGCAATCACCCGGTGCCAGCATGAACATCGAAGAAAAATTGCGGATAGCCAGCCAGTTGGAGAAACTCAATGTGGACGTTATGGAGGCTGGCTTCCCGATTGCTTCTGATGGTGACTTTGAAGCCGTCAAGAAAATCGCCCAGACGATTAAGGGCCCCGAAATTGCTGGTCTTTGCCGAGCCAATATCAAGGATATAGACCGGGCTTGGGAGGCGCTGAAATACGCTGGAGATCGTGGTCGTATTCATACTTTCATCGCCACTTCGGACATTCATATGCAGCGCAAGTTACAGATGGAACCGGCCAAAGTGCTTGACACTGCGGTGAAGGCGGTTAAACACGCGGTTTCTTATACACCCAACGTCGAATTCTCCTGCGAAGATGCTGTGCGTACCCGTCTTGAGTTCCTTGCCGAGATGGTTGAGGCAGTGATTGATGCTGGCGCGACGACAGTCAATATTCCGGACACGGTCGGCTATTCAATCCCTTTTGAATATTTCAATATTATCAAGTATTTGAAAGACAATGTTCCGAATATTGACAAGGCGGTTATTTCAGTTCATTGCCACAATGACCTCGGTTTAGCTGTGGCCAATTCGCTGGCTGCAATTCAGGCCGGAGCAGGGCAGGTTGAGTGTACCATCAACGGCATTGGTGAGCGTGCCGGCAACTGTTCTCTTGAAGAAATTGTCATGGCGTTGCGGACGCGTCGCGACATTATGCCGTATGAAAACAATATCAACACGGAGTATATCTACGCTACCAGTCGCCTGCTTTCAACTGTCACCGGAATCGCGGTGCAGCCTAACAAGGCTGTTGTTGGTGCAAATGCCTTTGCTCACGAAGCCGGTATTCATCAACATGGTGTGTTGATGGATAAGGAAACCTACGAGATCATGACGCCTGAGTCGATTGGTCTCAATGCCAACAAGCTTGTGCTTGGCAAGCATTCGGGTCGTCACGCTTTTGTCGCTCGTCTCAATGAACTTGGTTATGACTTGCCCAAGGAAGATGTTGAAAAGGCGTTTGTTCGCTTCAAGACGTTAGCTGACAAGAAGAAGGAAATCTTTGACGAAGATCTCGATGCTATTGTTGCTGATGAAATTATCCGGGTCCCGGAAGTCGTCAAACTCCTGCAGATGAATGTTTCCTCCGGGTCATTTGCTGCGCCGACAGCGACTGTGGAACTTGAGGTCAAAGGTAAGGTGAAAAGGGTTGCAATCATAGGAGATGGTCCTGTAGATGCAACTTTTAAGGCGATCAAGAAATTAACTGGTATGAAGCCGTACCTGATCAATTACTCTGTCGGTTCAATTACCGGCGGCACCGATGCTCTTGGCGAGTGTACTGTTCGGCTCGAGTATGAGGGCCACGAGGTGCTGGGCCAAGGCTCTCATTCTGATATTATCGTTGCCAGTGGCAAGGCGTACATCAATGCTCTTAACAAGGCCTTGGATATTTCTACACGTACTAGAGTGGAAATCTAAAAGCTGAGGAGATGCGTAGCGCGTGGCGCGAAGCATCATGATATTTGTCGCGGAGGCGCGCAGGAAACACGTTTTTCTTCGCGTTCTCCGCGCCTTTACGATATAACATTTTTCTTTGTATCAATGTCGATCAGGTACCCTGTTGCCAGGGTTTCAAGGAGTTATTATGGGCCAGACCACAGCTGAAAAGATTTTCGCGGCACATCTTCGTGATGAGCCTTTCCCGGGCACCAAGGTGCTTGACCTGGATCGTGTCCTTTGTCACGAAATCACTACGCCAGTGGCCATTGCCGACCTTGAGTGGCGTGGTAAGGATCGAGTCTTTGATAACACCAAGATCAAGGCTGTTATCGATCATGTGACGCCATCCAAGGACAGTAAGACTGCACTACAGGCCAAAATGTTGCGAGACTGGGCCCGTCGCCACAATATCAAGGACTTCTTTGATATCGGTCAAAATGGTGTTTGCCACGCGCTCTTCCCGGAAAAGGGCTATATACGCCCCGGATTCACAGCGATTATGGGCGATTCACACACATGTACTCACGGTGCTTTTGGTGCCTTTGCTGCCGGAGTTGGAACTACCGATCTCGAAGTCGGAATTCTGAAAGGCGTCTGCGCCTTTCGAGAACCGAAGACCATCCGTATCAACCTGACCGGCAGTCTGCAATCCGGAGTTTACGCCAAGGACGTTATCCTTTTCGTGGTTGGACAACTTGGTGTTAATGGTGCCACTGACAGGGTCATAGAATTCCACGGCCCGGTTGTCGATGCTATGAGCATGGATGCGCGCATGACCCTTGGTAATATGGCCATAGAAGCCGGTGGTACTTGCGGTATCTGTCAGCCTGACATGGTCACAGTTGATTATCTCTGGCCGTTCATTCAAGACGAGTTTGCCAGCAAGCAGGTGGCCTTGGAAGAATACAGCCAATGGTGTGCAGATGCCGATGCGGAATACGACAAAATTCTCGATTTTAATGTGACGGAACTTGTTCCGCACGTAACTTTTGGTTACAAACCGGACTGTGTTAAGCCAGCGAGTGAGATGGCTGGGACCAAGATCGACCAGGTTTATATTGGAACCTGTACCAATGGACGGATCGAAGATCTGCGTCAAGCTGCAGAAGTTTTGAAGGGTCACAAGATTGCTGACTCCTTGCGCGGCATTGTTTCTCCGGCAACACCGAAGATCTTTCAGGAGGCTCTAGCTGAAGGGCTCATCCAAATATTTATGGATGCTGGTTTCTGTGTCACTAACCCGACTTGTGGTGCCTGCCTCGGTATGAGTAACGGTGTGCTGGCAGATGGCGAGGCTTGTGCCTCAACCAGCAACCGTAACTTTAACGGCCGGATGGGTAAGGGGGGCATGGTTCACCTGATGAGCCCATCAACGGCAGCGGCGACCGCGATTGCCGGGGTTATCACCGACGCGCGTGCATTGTAACCATTATTTTAAGGAGTCATTCTTATGAAGAAAATATTTGGTGGCCCGGCAATCTTTCTTGACCGGTCCGATATCAATACTGATGAAATCATTCCAGCCAAGTACCTCACGGAGGTTACCAAGGAAGCGCTTAAGCCTTACTGCCTGGAAGATCTCAAACTTGAAGGCTTTGATCCACAGGGCGAGCGGCTGAAGAATGCCTGTGTGATAATCTCCCGCGAGAACTTTGGTTGCGGTTCCTCTCGTGAGCATGCGCCGTGGGTTTTTGAAGTTAACGACATGCATACGGTTATCGCCGAGAGTTACGCCAGAATCTTTCGCCAGAACATGTTCAACTGTGGCATGTTGGCGATTGAGCTGCCTAAAGCTGATATCGATGCCTTGATGGCTCTGGAAAAAGAAGCAAATGGAGCAGTCAACGTAAAGGTTAACCTTCCGGATCAGCAGGTCGTTGCTTGCGGCAATGGTCGCGAAGTATCCTTCAGCTTTGACATCAGTCCTTTTGACAAGGCTTTGGTGGATGCTGGTGGTTGGGTAGAGTACGCTGACGCGCGATATTGATTCATATCTTTGTAAGCCTTTCTTATTTGCAGTATCTATAAAACACGAAAGCCCCCAGTCTTTGGATCGGGGGCTTTCTTACATTGCAGGGTATCCAGTAATCCTACATTTCAGCCAATTGCACCCCCTCATAACAATGCGAGAGGATAAACAAGAAAGACAACTCTTTGATCTTGCCATCCAATTGCTGTAGATTGGCAGTGTCTTATATTGCAGGGTTTCTAAGAATTATCCATAATGGGCCAGTTTTGGGTAAGTAGGCGCCTAGAACAACTTCTAAGACATCATGCTTTTCAATCTCCCCGACTGTTTGCTGTAAATTGGCACGCGTCTTATAAACCTAATTATTTTTGTCATTCGGTATGTATATTTCTAAATTGCCATGATTAAACATAAGCAAGAAAAATATCGCTGGCATTTATTCCTCGCAATTCTCGGATGTATTCTCGCTCTTCACTCTCAGTCCCCTTCGGCTTGGGCAATCCAAAAAGCAGAACGAAAAAAGATTGTCGTCCTCATCTCCTTTCGGCCGACATTGCCTGTAGCCGTACAGTGGGATAAGGGCCTCCGCTCTATCTTGGAAGCAGATCCTTCGAAGCAGTATGTTGTCAACATCGAGCACCTCGATCTTGCTCATTACGGTGATGAGAAGCACCTGTCTCTGCTGACCGAGCTTCTCCGGTACAAATATGCCGACCACCAGCCTGACCTGATCATCCCAGTCATGGATGCTGCTACAGGGCTCGTCCTTGATTACGGGAGAGGGTTGTTTCCCAATGTGCCGATCGTTTTCGGTGGTGTGGAGGAGTCTTTTATCGAGGGGCGCACCCTTCCTGACAATGTCACTGGGTATCTCGCGGGGATCAGCTACAAAGGTGTTCTTGATGTGGCCCTGCGAATACATCCGGACACCCTCCATATTTACGTGGTTGGTGGAGCGAGCCTCATCGTGAAAAACTTTGTCAAGAACAGTCGTAGCGTCTACCGGGAGTACGAGGATGATTACAAGATAAACTATCTGATCGGCCTACCGATGCAGGATCTGTTGGCCCGGGTTGGTAGTTTGCCACCCCGATCGATCATCATCAACCTGCCCGTCCTTCGTGATGGCAATGGACAGGAGTTTATTTCTAATGAAGCCTTCGCTATGATCTCCGAAGCTGCTTCCGCTCCTGTCTATACCTTCTGGGACATCTGCCTTGGCACAGGGGTGGTGGGTGGCTATGTGGGGAGTTTTGAAAAAGAAGCGGAGGCCGTAGCCCGGCTCGGCGTACGGGTGTTGGAAGGAGAAAGCCCTTCGTCTATACCTGTCTCTCAAGCACCGAAGTTCGTCAATATGTTCGACTGGAAGCAGCTCAAACGATGGCGCATCTCTGAGGACCTCTTGCCTGAGGAGAGCATAATCATCAACAGAGAGGTTACAGCCTGGGAAGAATACTGGAAGCAGATCACGACGGTTCTGGTCTTGACCTTACTTCAGTATCTGATGATTCTCTATCTCATTCATCAGCGTAGAAGCCGTTTCAAGGCTGAACACGAGTTGTCCTCAAAAAGTGCCGAGACCGAACAGCTTCAGATGGACTTGGCACATTTAGGGCGTGTCGTCACGATCAACACGCTGACCTCTGCCCTCGCTCATGAGATCAACCAGCCCCTCGCAGCAATCCGCAGTTATGCACAAGCCGCCCTTCGTTTCATGGACACCGAGGACCCCTCCAAGGAAAACTTAAAAATTGCCTTACAGGGCATCGTCTCAGACAACAAAAGAGCTGCAGATGTGGTCAATAGATTGCGCAATCTGGTGAAAAGATCTGAGCCCATCAAGGAGAGTTTCGACATCCACACGACCATTCAGGAGGTGATTGCTCTGTTGAACAGTGAGATCATTATGAGAGATGCGAATATTTCACTGGACCTCAGTTCGGCCGTGTCGGTTGTCTACGCTGACTCCGTCCATGTACAACAGGTTTTACTCAACCTACTGATAAATGCCCTGGACGCTGTAAAGGACAAGCCTTCTGGAAGCAGAATCATCAAAGTTGCCACGACAGGTACCTCGGATGAGATGATCGTTACGGTTGCGGACTCAGGAAATGGGATCTCCTCAAATGAATCAGACCTGATTTTTGAGGCTTTTCACACGACGAAACCTGAAGGCATGGGATTGGGGCTCGCAATCTGCAGGACTCTGGTTGAGTCTCATAAAGGAAAAATCTGGGTTGAACCCGGGAACGACGGGGCTGTATTCACCTTTACACTGCCCACAAATGAAAGGTCGCAGGTGGCATAATATGAGGCCAACCGTTTTTATTGTCGATGATGACTCCTCGGTTCGTAATGCTCTTGAGCTTCTGCTTGGGTCGGCAGGGTATGAGACAAAGATGTTCTCTTCTGCTGAGGAGTTTCTCACAACCCCACATGATACCTTCGCACCAAAATGCCTAGTTCTTGACGTGAAAATGCCGGGGCTGAGCGGTCTTGACCTGCAAGGGGAATTGAGTTCCCTGAACATTGATATACCTATCGTGTTTATAACCGGTCACGGTGATATTTCAATGAGTGTCAACGCCATGAAGAGGGGAGCTGTCGATTTTCTCCCCAAGCCATTCGACGATTATGAGTTGCTCGATGCGATAAGAGCCGCACTTCAAAAGAGTGCTCGAACTTGTAAAGAAAACCTGGAGTTGTCGGACCTGAAACAGCGCCTGGCCTCTTTGAGTAAGAGAGAATATGAAATTCTGACCTACGTGCTCACGGGAATGCTGAACAAGCAGGTCGCTTTTGAGTTGAACATCTCCGAGCGCACCGTAAAAGCCCATCGGAAACAGGTTCTGCTCAAAATGGGAGTACGTTCTATCGCTGAACTGGCAAGGTTAGCTGAGAAGCTGGGGATCAAACCGGCTCAGCCCTCCACTTGAGCTTCCCTCTGGCAATAAACCAAAGCTCCAATCTTCAACAAATCTTTTATTGATGTATTGCACTAAAGTGCAATTGCCATCCCACCACCAATAGCTATCATATAGTAGGCAGTCAGCGAATTCTGATCTATCTGGTCGATGATGATGAATCCGTTGCCAGGCGCTTGGAAGGCTGTTTCTTTCTGCCGACATGAAGGCCAGGCGTTTCAATCGAGACGAAGATTTCCTCAATTCTGA
Organism: Deltaproteobacteria bacterium; assembly: GCA_024279915.1. Classification (GTDB taxonomy): domain Bacteria; phylum Desulfobacterota; class Desulfuromonadia; order Desulfuromonadales; family BM103; genus M0040. The sequence goes on along the minus strand of JAJRRB010000037.1, from coordinate 81 downwards.
CCCCAGAGAAAAAAGAACAAACATGGTCACAGGCATCAACATTCATTGGGCCATACGATAAGACTAGACGACCCTGAACAG
>JAJRRB010000036.1 GCA_024279915.1 Deltaproteobacteria bacterium | reverse complement strand
CTCCCGGAAAGCGGCCTTTCCGCCCCGGTTAGAAGAGCCACGCACCGCTCCAACGCCAAGGTGTTCCACAACCCTGGCAATCAACTCACCATCTTTTGAGTGGCTTATCAGCGTTTTGGCACCAGGTCCAGAGTAGCACATGGGCATCATCAGAAGTTGATCATGCCATGTGGCAAGAATTACATGCCGTCCTGCAGACCAGATGCTTTTCAGCGCGTCTTCGCCGATAATTTCAGGCTTAAGTCTTCGATCAATCCAAGCAACAATGCCGGCTGCCAGCCGGGGAGCGATATTCAAAAGAATTTTGTCTGCGACTAAGGACATCAGACACCATTGAATTGCATATCGTAGAGTTTGCGATAGAGGCCATTTTGAGCAATCAGTTCCTGATGGCTGCCAACTTCAACGGCTCTACCCTGATCCAAGACGATGATCCTGTCGGCATGCATGATCGTCGACAACCTGTGCGCAATGACTAGTGTGGTGCGGTTTTCCATGAGGTTCGCCAGGGCTTTTTGAACCATGGCTTCACTCTCTGTATCCAGAGCACTGGTCGCTTCGTCAAGGACTAGAATGGGAGCATCTTTAAGCAGTGCCCGCGCAACGCAAAGACGTTGCCGCTGGCCTCCCGACAAACGGACCCCTCGATCGCCTATCGTAGTCTCATAACCTTCAGGAAGTTTGTCAATAAAATCGTCGGCATAGGCCTGGTTGGCGGCATCAGCAACAGATTGATCGTCGGCATCCAGCATGCCGTAACGGATATTGTCGCGGACAGAGCCGCTGAAAAGAAAAGTTTCCTGATCGACAAAGGCCAGGTTTTTCTTAAGGCTGTCCAGTGTAACATCACGGATATCTTGACCGTCAATCTTGATAGAGCCCTGTTGCGGATCGTAGAAACGAGCCATTAAACCTGCCGCTGTCGACTTCCCAGCGCCACTTGAGCCAACCAGGGCAATCACTTCACCGGGTCTGGCGTGAAAGCTGAAATCTCTGAGAACAGGCTCGTCACCGTAGCTGAAAGTGACATTCTCGAAAGCAACGTCTCCCCGTGCATGTGGCATTACGACCGCATCTGCCTTGTCAACGACATCACGAGGCTCATCCAGAAGAGAGAAGACACCTTCAGCAGCGCCCATTGACTTCTGGATAATATTACTGACTCTGGTCAGTCGTTTTACCGGAGTAAACAACATCATAATTGCGGCAACAATCGAGAAGAGCTGCCCCTGGGTCATGTCGCCGGAGATAACCCGGTTGACACCGTACCAGACCACGCCACCGCCACCCAAGGCCGCCAGAATCTCCACTGCTGGTGCAGTCAGAGAGTTATATTGAATCGTTTTACGCAGGTATCGATAATACTGTTTATTTTCAGTTTTGAATTTTTGTAGCTGCGTCTCTTCGCGCCCAAACGCCTTGATGACCTTTATTCCGCTGAAAGCCTCCTGCAGTGTGCCGGTCAGGAAGCCCATGCTTTTAAGGCCACTTTTGGTTGCGTTTCTGATTCTCCTGCCAAGCTGAGTGGCCGGGATAACACAAAGCGGCAGCACCGTAAAGGCAACCGAGGCCAATCTCCAATCTTTATAAAAAGCCAGGCAGATCAAGCCAACCAGCGTAAAACTCTCACGCAAACCATCAACCAATGCATCCGCTGCTGATCGTTGCAAGACACCGACATCGTTGAGGACTGTGGAGGTAAGCCGTCCGGGTGGCTGGTTGACATGAAACCCCATCGACAAATGCATGGATTGGCTGAAGATATCGTTGCGAAGATCCTGGACCACCAGTTGACCGGCTGTCTTAATATAATATTCCTGAAAGAAGCGACCGGTGCCTTTGGATATAGCCAGACCAATAATAATAACAGGGACAAGATAGACCAGCTCTCTGTTACCAGCGGCAATAATCTTGTCAACCAAAGGTTCAATCAGGTTGATATAGGCAATATCTGAACCAGCTACAACCAGAGAAAAAATCAGGGAGAGCACAATACGCCATTTGTAAGGGCGAGAGTATTTAAGTAGTCTTATGTAAAGCTGTTTATTCGTCATATAAATTTTCTCTTTAAATTTCTTTCTTCTCTGCCAGCAGATCGAACAACATCTCTGCGACTCTGGCTGAACAACCCGGATTGCCAAGTTGTTTTTGCACAGTCTGCAACGCTGCCTTCATCGTGTCGGCATAACTGGGGTCGTTCAGGACATGCAAAGCTTCAGATGCCAGTGCCTGCGGGGTCGCCTCGTTCTGAATGAACTCAGGAACAACCCGTTTATTGGCAACAATATTTGGCAGGCCAGCATGAGCCACCTTCACCAGACGTTTGCCAATCGCATATGTTACTGGAGACATCTTGTAAAAAATAACCATTGGTGTCCCCGCAAGGGCAACCTGTAAAGTGACTGTACCTGAAACTGTCAGTATCGTACCGCAAAGTCTGGCGACATCATAAATTGTCGCATCACCAGCCTCAACAAATGTCACCGGTAATTCTAGCCCAAACTGCGCTTTGCCCTCGTCTTTTTTCAATGAGTTTGCAATCGGTACCAGAAAGTGGACATTCGGTTCTTCATCGTGAATAAGCTGCGCCGATGCCACAAGTGTTTCCAACATGTAACGCAATTCACTTCTTCTGCTACCCGGGAACAAACCAATGATTTTCTTCGTTGTTGGAATCTGCAGCCTCTGGCGAAGATCGACACCGCCGTGCAGGTCGATACCATTGGCAAGTGCAGCAAATTCATCCAATAAGGGATGGCCCACATACTTAACCCGAATATCCAGACCGTCATAGAGCACGGGCTCAAAAGGGAAGATTACGGCCAAGGAGTCAACGCTTTGAGCTATTTTCTTCACTCTGCCCTGGCGCCAGGCCCAAACCTTAGGGCTGATATAGTAGAGAACCGGCACCCCGGCTTTTTGAGCTTGATGTGCAAGCCGTAAGTTGAAGTCAGGGAAATCAATCAGCACCAGAGCATCCGGTTTATGGCTGCCAAACAGCTCCCTTTTAAGACGCTGAAAAGAGCTCCAGATTACCGGTAATTGACCAATGACCTCAACGACACCCATCACCGCAAGTTTTTCACAGGGAATCAGGATATTGCAACCTGCGGCAGCCATCTTCTGACCACCAACACCAAAGAACTTCGTGTCGGCAGACAACTCATTAACGGCCTTGATCAGGTTGGCACCATGCAGATCACCTGAGGCTTCTCCGGTCACGATCATGATGCGTTTAGCAGACTTATTCACACTTATTCCTGAGACAAGAAAAAATATTCGGCCTGATGTAGGCAGAAACAATTCAGGCGAGTCAGGCTGTCTGCCCCTCGCCTGAGAACTTGTTTGTCAAACAAGACGTACTTATCTACCTGGCTATGCCACGTTGGCTGTTTTTTATAAAACTGACAAAATGGTCCAATTCTGGAGACATGTCAAGTTCTACATCAATCTTGTCCAACGCCTCTTCCAGACGCAAGCCAGCACGGAAAACCAGACGGTAGGCCTTTTTAATGCCACGGATTGTATCTTCTGAAAACCCACGTCGCTTGAGACCGATCAGATTCAACCCCACAGTTTTCGCGCGATCCCCCTGGGCAACGGTATATGGAGGAATATCCTGAGAGACCATAGAGCCGCCGCTGGTCATCGAGTGGCAACCTACACGGCAAAACTGGTGGATCGCCGTCAGACCACCAAGGATCGCCGCAGACTCGATTTCAACATGACCGGCAAGAGTGGCACCATTTGCCAGGATTGCGTGGTCATGGATAATGCAGTCATGGGCCACATGCGAATAGGCCATGAAGAGGTTGTCATTACCAACGCTGGTCAAGCCACCACCTTCTGCGGTACCGCGGTTTAATGTAGTAAATTCTCTAAAACGATTACGATCACCAATTTTCAGATAAGTTTCCTGACCAGCATACTTAAGATCCTGCGGAGCAGCACCTATGGAAGAAAATTGATAAACCTGGTTATCACAACCTATTTCAGTCCAACCTTCGATCACAACATGGCTGGCAACAGTGGTTCCCGAACCGATGACAACGTGCTCACCAATTACTGTATATGGCCCGATGCTGACATTTTCTGCAAGACTGGCTCCAGGTTGAATAACTGCTGTCGGATGAATCATAATCGTCACCTATTCGTCCACAAAGGTTGCTTTCAGTTCAGCCTCAGCAACCAATTTACCATCGACCATGGCTCGGCCTTTGAAGAAGAAAATGCCCCGTCTTACTTTAAGCAATTCAAGCTCCAGTTGCAGAACATCACCAGGCAGGACCGGCTTGCGAAATTTTGCTTTATCGATTCCGAGAAAATATGTCACCTGGTTCTCATCAACAGCTTTGGCGAGAAACGCATAAAGACCACCAACCTGTGCCATCGCTTCCAGGATAAGGACCCCAGGCATAATTGGGTGCCCCGGGAAGTGCCCCTGAAAAAAAGGTTCGTTAATCGTAACGTTTTTGGTGCCAACGATCCGTTTACCTGCTTCAAACTCGTCAATCCTGTCTACAAGCAGAAACGGATAACGATGCGGCAGTAGCTTCATGATATCTAAAGTATTCAGTACCATAATCAATCTTCATCCTTCGATAGCTGGCTTTTCAACTCATCCACTTGTTTTTTAAGCTGTTTCAACTCTCGTCGCATCTCCGGCAAGTGCGTAATCGTCATGGTTGCCTTAAGCCATTCACGGTGTGGCATGGCCGGGGCTCCTGCAAGGTTCTGATTATCGTCGACATTATTAGGGATCCCGCCCCGCGCGGCCAAAGTGACATTATCACCAATTTTAATATGCCCGGCAACAGCAGATTGGCCACCAAAGATACAATGCTTGCCAATGACAGTGCTACCAGCGATGCCAACCTGAGCGACCAGGAGGGTGTCTTCACCTACCTGTACATTGTGAGCCACCTGCACCAGATTATCAATCTTGACACCACGTGCGACCCGGGTGACGCCGAGAGTACCACGATCAATACAGCTACAGGCCCCGATCTCGACATCGTCTTCAATTACAACGTATCCAGCCTGAGGGATTTTATAATAAGTCTGGCCATCCGGAGCAAAACCGTAGCCATCGGCACCGATAACAGCGCCAGGCTGAATGATGACTCGATTACCAAGTACAGATTTTTCGCGCACAGTGACGTTTGCATACAACAGACAGTCATTACCAATCACAACGTCTGTACCGATAACGACATTCGGATGCAGATGGGTGCCCTTGCCAATAGTTGCCCCAGCACAAACGACACAACCTGGCTCAATTGTTATATTCTCACCGATAATGGCATCAGGATGAACATGTGCTCCCTGCAGGATTCCCTGGCCAACAAATTGTGGCACCTCGAAAAATGTCAGGATTTTTGCAAAGGCCAGATAAGGGTTGTCTGTCAGAAGCAAAGGGATCTGCACACTTCCTTGCAGCGAAGGGTGAACAATAATCGCCGCAGCCTGGCAATCAGCCAATTTGGCTTGGTATTTGGGGTTCGCCAGAAAAGAAATATGCTCTGGCCCGGCAAGATCAAGAGGGGCAACCCCAGAAACAACAGTAGAGGGGTCGCCAGAAACGCACCCCCCTACCAGATCTGCCAAAACAGCCAGAGAGGTTTTTTCCTTCCTCTCAGCATGCATATTGATTATTTCCTTTTTGCGTCAAAAGCCTTGATGACCATATCTGAGATATCAATACTTTCATCCGCATAGACGATGGAACTCTCGGTTTTTTCGAGAACCATTGAATAACCCTCTTTCTTGCCGACTTCCTGAACAACCTTGAGCAGGCTCTCAAGAATTTTGCGAGTTAAATCCGCATCAGTCTGTTGCAGAGTCTCCTGAATATCCTTGGTGAAGCGCTGGTAATCTTTAACCTTCTGCTGATAATCACGTTCCTTGGCATTGCGGGCATCTTCCGAGAGCAGCATTGCTTGTTTTTCCAGATCTTCTTTGAGCTTTTTCAATTCTTCCTGACGCCCTTGCACTTCTGCATCATAGCCCTGCACCTTAGTTTTAATCTTTTCCTTGGCTTCCTTGCCTGCAATGGATAGATTTAATGCTTTTTGCAGGTCAACAAAACCAATTTTCTGGGTCTCTGCCATTACTGGAGAAGCGACCAGACCAACACAAACCAGCACTAAAATGACAAACCGTTTCATACATAATCTCCTTGAAAATATGCTTAGATTTTCTACTTGCTCAGTTTTATACTAACCCACTCTACTAGCAGCCTGTCAGACAATCAACGAACTGGCTGCTAGAAAAAACGACCAATCATGAAATCAAACTTGCCGTTGTCCTCATAATCTCTGGCGTCAAGATTGCGCCCGTACTCGAATCGCATCGGCCCCATGGGGCTTAACCAACGGATTCCTGCGCCAGCACTGTATCGCCATGAGGCGAAGGCCTCATCATCCTCTCCCCAGGCATCTTCATCGCTCCAGGTGTTACCAACATCAAAGAAGGTTACACCCTTGATCTGCAATTCTTCAAAGAGCGGGAAAATATATTCGAAATTAAAGTATGCCGAGGTGTCGCCACCGACGAAGTCGCCAAATTTATCTCGCGGTCCAACTTCACGGCTCTCAAAGCCACGAATTGAATAAATCCCGCCGAGAAAGAATTTTTCATCAATAGGGACATCATCGCTGTTCAGAGAATGGACATAGCCAAGATTGCCATGAACGCTAAAAACCGTCCCCCACTTCCATGGCCAGAAGTGCCGAGCATCAACAACATATTTGCTGTATTTTTCTGACCCGCCAAGGCCAGCGAACTCCCAGGCAACACTCATGTCTGTTCCAGATGACGGATTCTGGCGGTTGTTGACCGTATTATACGAATAGGTGGTAGTTATGGAACTGCTGGTTGCTGTGCCTTCCTGGTCTTTGATCGTGGATGAAGCAAAAGAACTGACGTCGTAGATCTCCTTATTCTCCAGGCGATAGGTTGCAAGAAGCCTTGAGTACTCACCGATGGGGTGCCCCCCTTTGATCGCAAATCCTCGTGACCTGCGGCTGAAATCCGACCATTCACGCTCTGTCTGATAAACTTCGCCACCGACTGTCCAGCGTGTGTCAAGAAAATAGGGGTCAGTAAGCCCCAACTGGTAAGTCGTACTGCTGCTACCCAGGGATGCAGCAAGATTCAATTTCCAGGCTCTGCCGAGAAAGTTCTCCTGGGTTACTGATCCTTGGCCGACCACACCATCGACCGAAGAATAACCTGCACCGATGCTGAAAGTTCCAGTGGAACGTTCCTTGACATTGACATCAACATTCATGAGGCTCTCATCGGAGCCCGCGCTGGTACTAATATCCACAGCTTCAAAGAAGCCCAGGTTATTAATACGAGCCTTGCTTCTCTTCAGGTTGGTCGCATTGAAGAGGTCGCCTTCCACCAGTCTCATTTCACGACGCACAACCTTGTCACGCGTTTTAGTGTTTCCGGTAATATTGATCCGTTCTACAGAAACTTGCGGTCCCTGCTCGATATCGAGCATCAGGGCAATTGTACGGGCCTCATCATCAGCACGGGTCAAAGGCGACACGTTGGCGTAGGCATAGCCCTGGTCAGCATAGACATCGGTCACAACACCAACTCCTCTGCGCAGCTTCGTACGGGAGAAGGCCTCACCGGGGGCGATATTCAACAGGTCAAGAAGTTCCTCTTTATCTTGAATCAGATCGCCCTGAGCATCGACACTACCAATTGTGAACTGAGGCCCCTCATCAATATTAATCAGCAGAAGCATATATTTGCCATCATTGACCAGAGAAATGACAGGTTCACGCACCTTCACCCGGACATGGCCCTCGTTAAAGTACATGTCGGCAATTCTATCAAGATCCTGCATCAGCAAAGGCTCATTGTAGTTGCCACGACCAGTTATCCAGGAGAACATCCATTTTTCCTGGGTCTCCATGGCACCCTTAAGATCGCCAAGATCAAAAACCGTATTCCCCTCGAAACGGATATCTGTAATCCGGACGATATCCCCTTCCTTGATACGGAAAGTCACTAAAGATTCATTGTTCTCATTGATATGACTGTCTGAGGTAATCTCTGCGGCGTAATACCCTTCCTTGACGTATTCCGCCTTAACCATTTCAACGCTTTTGGCCACTTCAAAAGGGTCATAGATATCCGGGACACGAATAGTAATGACTTCACGTAATTTTTCGGTGGTCAGCTCATCGTTCCCCTCAAAACGAATGTTACGCACCAAAGGACGCTCTTCGACGGTTAAGGTCAAAACCGTTACACCGGAGTCCACGGTTATTTCAGAAACAATGTCAGAGAAACGTTCCATACGGTATATATCGGCCATAGCGGCATCGATATCGGCAGGAGTCACACTCTGTCCAGGCTTGATTTTCATCACGTTGAGGATATCAACAGCCTGTACGCGTTGAGTACCTTCAATCACAATATCGTTGAGAAGGAACTCCTGGGCCGCCCAGGTGGGGAAAGCCATCGACAAACAAATCAGCAATGAAAGCACCTTCTTGAACATATTCGTACCACTCCAGGTCAATCTGACAATTTTAAACCGAGCCGATTATAAACCGAGACAGTATAGGGTATTGTTAGCAGAAGGTAAACTATAAATTCGACCGGGTAACCACTGAGAACACCACGGTTCAATAGCTGGGTTATGGAACTCTTAACAGACTGATTGTTGGTTATTTGACTGTACAATCATGCGACAGCTTTAGCTCTCCAAATAACCGTCAGTCATACGTACAATGTGATCCATGCGCCCGGCAACTTTCTCACTATGGGTCACGACAACAATGGTCAGATCCCGTTCAGCGTGCAAATGATCAAGCAGGGCCAGGATCCCATCGGAAGTCGTGCTGTCCAGATTGCCAGTCGGTTCATCTGCCAGAAGCAGTTTTGGCGACATGACCAGCGAACGAGCAATAGCAACACGCTGCTGCTCGCCACCAGAAAGTTGACCTGGCTTGTGATCGAGCCGGTGCTGCAAACCAACTGCAGTCAGGACCTCGCTGGCCTTCTTCCCGGCTTCTTTTGCAGAAGAACGTCCAATTAGGGCGGGCATCATGACATTTTCCAGCGCAGTGAACTCAGGAAGGAGTGGATGAAACTGGAACACGAAGCCGACTGAACGGTTACGAAAAGCATCCAACTCCTGTGCAGAATAGTGGAAAATGTTTTTTTCAGCAAAGTGCACAGAGCCACTGGTCGGTCTATCCAGACCACCAAGCAGATGCATCAAGGTTGTCTTACCAGCCCCTGAAGCGCCTACCACGGCAATCCTCTCGCCAGCACGAATATCAAGGTCGACTTCCTTTAATACCTCGATTTTACCGCGATCGGTAATAAAGCTTTTTGATAAATTACGTACCGCAATCATGATATCTGCCTATTCATAACGTAAAGCTTCCGCGGGATCCATTCTTGACGCTCGCCACGCAGGATAGACCGTGGCCAGCAAAGAGATAGACATGGCAACAACAACCACAGCGATCACATCGCCGGAGTTGACCACCGAAGGAAAGTGGTCCATGCCATAAACACTCTGATCAAAGATCTTGACACTAAACAGGTTTTCCAACCCTTTGATAAGGGGATCAGCGTTCTTGGCCAGGACTAAACCGAGGCCGGTTCCAAACAGAGTGCCAAGAGTCCCGATAATCAACCCTTCAAAAACGAAAATCTGCATAATACTGCGCGAAGTCGCACCCATAGAACGCAGGATGGCAATATCGCGATGCTTTTCCATGACAACCATGATCAACGTCGTTGCGATGTTAAAAGCTGCAACCAGAACGATAATTCCCAGGACAATAAAGAGCCCTAGCTTTTCCAGCTTAAGAGCGGAGAGAAACGATCCGAACATGTCTTCCCACGAGCGAACAGCGTGGGGAAAGCTGTATTCCTGGCGCAAACTGCTGGCAACGGGAGCAGCCTGGTCAAAGCTGTCAACCTCAATCTCGACGCCACTGACACCTTCACCAAGATCGAAGAACTGTTGTGCCTGTTTAAGATCAATATAGGCAAAGTAGGAGTCAACAAACCCACCGCGCTGCTTGAAAATGCCGACAATCTTGAAAGGCTTCATCTTCGGGATCATACCAAAGGGGGTAATCGTAAACATCGGTGGAATAACATTAATTGTGTCGCCGACAGCAACCCCCAGGGTCGTCGCGGTATCCAGGCCAATCAGAATTCCAGGCGGTATCGCTTGTTGATCATAGAGTATCTCCGCAACATCTCCCCTATCCTCGGTCAAAAAGCTCTGCCGGAAAATCTTATTCTCGCGCGCTACGCCCTTGACGTTGACAGCGGCAACATTTCTCTGCGAAAGCAGCATCGCTTCCTTACTGACAAATGGTGAAGCATTCAAGACGTGCGGAGAGGCCGCTAGAGCTGTTGCAACAACAGCATCAGGATCGGTGAGATCTCCGCCATGCTTCTGCACCATAACGTGAGGGACATTGCCCAGGATTTGCTGCCTGACACCATCATGGAAACCGGTCATGACGGCAAGGACAACCATCAACGCAGCAACGCCAAGCGTGATCCCGGCGATTGAGATGAACGAAATCACCGAGATGAACGTCTGTTTACGCTTGGCCCGAAGGTAGCGCAGGCTGACAAAGAGTTCGTAGTTCATAAGGACGGTTCGTAGTTCATAATGACCAAGCAGAGCGGAGCTCGGAAGATGGGACGAAAGACATATCCCTCGTTTCTATCATTTTGACTCCGGACGTAGTTGCGGAAAGAGAATAACGTCGCGAATCGATTGGGAGTTAGTCAACAACATCACCAGACGGTCGATGCCGATACCCTCTCCTGCTGTCGGCGGCAAGCCATACTCCAGAGCCCGGATATAGTCTTCATCCATGGCGTGGGCCTCTTCATCACCGGCTTCTTTCTCGGCCAACTGTTTGACGAAACGCTCGCGCTGATCATCCGGATCGTTCAACTCAGAGAAAGCGTTGGCCAACTCACGGCCAACAACAAATAGCTCAAAGCGATCGACGACGCTCGGGTTCTGATCGTTCTTGCGCGACAGTGGCGAGACTTCTGTCGGATATTGGGTGATAAACGTTGGCTGCCACAGCTCAGGTTCTACCACCGCATCGAAAACTTCCATCAGCAGCTTGCCATAGCCGATCTTCTTGTCGAATTCCAGACCAAGTGTGCCAGCGTACGCCAGCAGCTTATCATGATCATCAATATCAGCTTCACTGATGTCACCGTATTTGAGTACAGAGTCACGTACTGTCAGGCGCTGCCAAGGGCGGCTCAGATCAACATCGCGTTCACCATACTTAAACTTCAGGCTACCAACCACCTCTTCTGCTACATGACAGATCAACTCTTCAGTGAGTTCCATAAGATCTTCATAAGTGGCATATGCCTGGTAGAATCCCATCATGGTGAATTCAGGGTTGTGTTGGATCGAGATACCTTCGTTGCGAAAGTTGCGGTTGATCTCAAAGACTCGCTCAAAACCACCGACGACCAGGCGCTTGAGGTAGAGTTCCGGAGCGATGCGCAGAAAAAGATCCATCTTCAAGGTATTATGATGAGTGGTAAACGGCTTGGCAGTCGCCCCACCAGCAACCGGCTGCATCATCGGTGTTTCAACTTCAAGATAGTCACGCTCCACCATATATTCACGGATCAGTGAAACGATCTGGCTACGTTTACGGAAGACGGCACGAACATCTGGATTGACCATCAGATCAAGGTAGCGTTGACGATAACGAGTTTCCACATCCGTTAGACCATGCCATTTTTCCGGCAGCGGCAGCAGTGACTTGGTCAAGAGTTGTATCGAGTCGGCACGCAAAGAGAGTTCATCCGTTTTGGTTCGAAACGGACGCCCTGACAGGCCAACGATGTCACCAAGGTCAAACTTACGAAACCGATCGAAACTCTCATCGCCTACGACATTTTTAGCAATATAAATTTGCAGACGACCAGTTCGATCCTGGATCTGCACAAACGCAGCTTTACCAAAGTCGCGTTTCGCCATAATCCGGCCGGCAACATGATAGACTGTCTCAATCGACTCCAGAGCTTCCTTGTCATGGTCAGCATGAGTGAGCGAGATATCATTTGCCGTAGCACTGGTTATAAAACCATTAGCAAATGGATTGATTCCCTGCGAACGCAGATCATTCAGTTTGATGCGACGTTGATCGACAATTTCGTTACTATTCTCTTCAGACATAAGCTTTGTTCCTTGTTCTCTTTTTATTCAGTAATCAGTCACTTGTGACTGGAGTTTATCTTATAAACTTTGGGGCAGTCCCCTTAACCCCGGGGACAATCCCTGTAATTCGCTGTCAGCTATCAGTCTCTCGCCCTATTGCATCAAATAGGCTTCAATAAAACCGTCTAGATCACCGTCAAGTACGGCATCGGCGTTGCCGACCTCATAATCGGTGCGATGATCTTTGACCATGCGGTACGGATGCAGGACATAAGAACGAATCTGGCTTCCCCAGGCGATACCTTTCTTCTCACCGCCGAGAGCTTCCGCTTCGCTCTCTTTCTTCTCCATCTCCAATTCATAGAGCCGCGCTTGCAACTGTTTCATAGCAATAGCGCGGTTCTTGTGTTGGGAACGCTGGTTCTGGCAACTGACCACGACGCCGGTAGGAATATGAGTTATCCGGATCGCTGAATCTGTTTTGTTAACGTGCTGACCACCCGCACCACTGGCACGATAAGTATCAACTTTTAGATCTTTATCAAGAATTTCAATATCAACATCATCGGCAAGCTCTGGAAAAACAAAGACGGAGCAAAAGGACGTATGGCGACGGGCATTGGAGTCGAAGGGCGAAATTCGCACCAGTCGGTGGATGCCCTTTTCAGCCTTTAGATAACCATACGCATAATCACCAGAAACCGTAAAAGTCACCCCTTTGGTGCCAGCTTCATCACCCGGCTGGTAATCGGTGATTTCGGCCTTAAAGCCCTTACGTTCACACCAACGCAAGTACATGCGCAGGAGGATCTCGGCCCAATCCTGGGCTTCTGTGCCACCAGCGCCAGCATTAATGCTGACAATGGCGTTATTGACATCATGTTCGCCGGAGAGCATGCGGGCGAATTCCATCTGCCCGACCTTTTTTTCCAGGCCAGGCAACATATCACGAACTTCCGCTAATGCCTCCTCGTCTTCACAGTCCTCGCCAAGTTCAATCAGAATCTGGATGTCTTCCAGAGCGTTATCAACAGAGTCCCAGTCTTCAACCAGCTTCTGCAGCAAAGTTTTTTCTTTCAGGATTTCCTGAGCTTTCTCATTATTATTCCAAAATTCCGGCCTGGCAACTTCGGCATCTAATTCTGATACCCGTTCACGTTTGCTATCAACGTCAAAGATACCTCCTCAGCTCAGCAAGCTTTTCCTGGAGGTTTTTCAGCAACTCTTTCTCTTCACGAAACATTATGAACTCCCAAAATAGCAAATCGAACTGCGAATTATAACCGTAGCGAGCAAAAGGAACAAGAAAACTTAATGGATTACAGGATTTTCCTGCAAATGATGGTGAGCCCTAATCTAGCAGCCTGTCGGACAGGATAAATGGGTTATCGAAATGTCGCGAAAACGCTCTATGGAAATCACAAAAAACGGCGACGTGTCTGAATCATCCAGAGTAAACTGATAATCAGGAAGCCCCCAGGAACGACATCACCCATGTGCGAATAAAGCCCTGGGCGAGCACCTAAGCCAACCTCTCCTGTCAGCAAAGCAGTCTCGAAAAGATCACTTTGCTGGACAATCCTTCCTGACGGTGAAACAAACGCTGAGATTCCCGTATTGGCCGCACGGGCCAGCCATACACGATTTTCAATCGCACGAAAACGTGCCATTGCCAGATGTTGCCATGGTGCCGACGACTTACCGAACCAGGCATCGTTGGTAATATTGACAAGCAGGTCGCTGCCCTGGCGAACATACTCGCGGGCCAGCTCCGGGAAAATAACTTCATAGCAGACCAACACCCCCAGTTGATGCCCCTGAATCGGCAGAGGGTTGATCTCTCCGGGGGAATAGTCGCCAATCCCGGCGACCAATTTATTGACAAAAGGCAGGAAGCCGCCAAGAGGTACATATTCTCCGAAGGGGACGAGATGAATTTTGTCGCTGCGGCCTAGGATTTGTGCTGTTGGCGAAAGCAGAAAAGCACTATTAAGGTAACGCAGTCCCCCCAGGTCTCTGTGATATGCAGGGCTGCCAAAGAGGAGCGACGAGCCTGTTTCTACAGGTAATTTAGCGACTGATTCCGCCAGTTGACCGCCGTCCTGGAAATAAAAGGGCATCGCGGCTTCAGGCCAGACGATCAGATCTTTCGCTCCAGATCGCTCAGCTCGCAAAGAAAGGTCACGATAGGTTTTTACCGTATGCAACTGGTTGTCAGGACGCCCTTTCTGATCTTGCGGGATATTGCCCTGAATTAGTGCTGTCTGCAGGGTCTCAGCACGACCGTCAAGATCCTGTTGCAGACACCAATGACCATAACCGTAATTGAGCAGTAACAATAAGACTGTCGCAAGACAGGCTTGGCCGGGGATGGTTTGCGCTGATTTTCGCCACAGCGCCAAAAGACTCAGGCCAAGGGCAACATTGCATAAGAGCAGAAGATAACTCAGGCCGTATACACCGAAAAGATCAGCAGACTGAATCACTGGCAACCATGCCTGTTGGGAATAACCAAGCGTCGCCCAGGGGAAGCCAGTCAACAAAAATTCACGCAGGAACTCCAGCGCGACCCAGAGGACCGGAAATGTCAACGCATAGGAATAGTTCCTGAGCTCTTTGAGACGGCACGCAGCCCAGGTCGCTGTTCCCCAGAACAGAGCCAGATACCCGGCAAGCAGCAGGTAGAGCAGAAACGAAACAACCAACGGCAAATGGCCATAGGTGGTCATGACAATATTAAGCCAGTACAAGGTCGTAGCAAAAAAGACCAGTCCAGCGACAAATCCGCTCTTGAAAGGACGGTTCTGCATGACCATAATCAGTGGGACAAGACCAAACCAGGCAAGAGCAGTATAGTCTGGGAGTGGAAAGGAACATGCCAGAAGAAGACCTGAAAAGGCACTGGCACAGGTTACTTTGTCGGGAAGAAAACGGCGCATATCAGGAGATGACAGCTTCTTTATCACGCCAGATGCGAACAATACTTATCTTACGTTCATCAGACTCTTCAACCATCATAACGAGGCCGTTGTCAGTAATTTTTTCTCCGGGTTTCGGCACACTTCCCAACAGGTGAAAGAGATATCCGCCAATCGTATCAAATTTTTCCCGCGAGATTTCAATATCGTAATATTCTTCCAACTCCTCGACATTAGCTCGGGCATCCACCAGGAGCGTACCGTCCTCCTGAGGTTGGAGCCAGGGGACTTCGAGATCATATTCATCCTGAATGTCACCGACAATCTCTTCAAGTAAATCTTCAATCGTGATCAGACCAGATGTCCCACCATACTCATCGACAGCAATTGCCATGTGGACTCTCTTGGTACGAAAATCCACAAGCAGGTCTTCAATTCTCTTGGTCTCCGGAATGAAATATGGCGTGCGCATCACTTCGGTGAGGGTCAGGGTATCATCGTTTGCCCCCCAATTACGTAACAGATCCTTCGCATAAACCACACCAACAATATGGTCCGTAGAGCCCTCGTACAGGGGAACTCGAGAGTCCCCCGAGCTTATAATCAGCTCAAGAAAATTGCTGAGAGTTGCATCAGCAGGAGAACAAACCATGTCGGTTCGTGGCACCATGACTTCACGAACAATGGTATCGCCGAATTCGAAGATCGACTGTAACATATCGCCTTCGGCCTCATTGAGGATGCCCTCCTCTTCTGAACTATTGATCGCATCTTGCAGCTCTTTTTCCGTTAAGGCTCGTGATTCTCCCCGCACCATCCGGCTCAACATCGACAGCCATGAACTGCGACGGGGACTATTACCGTCTTCCACCAGAATCGACTCCCTTCCTTTCATGCGGAGAGAAACTCCTCACGAATCAGTGAGAACACTTCTTGCTCTCTAGCCTCCATGCGTTTTGCCTCTGCTTGCGTACCACGTTCGTGGTCATAGCCAAGCAAGTGAAGGATACCATGCAAAAGCAGGAAATATAGTTCGCTCTCAAATGTAGTTTGCGCCTCATCGGCATCGCGCGCGGCGGTCTCGGCAGAGATAACCACATCGCCAAGCAGACCGGGCTGAACACCGCCCCCTTCACCTTCCTGCATAGCGAAAGAGATGACATTGGTTGGACGATCTTTGCCCAGATAATCACGATTGACTTCTTGAATCTGAGCGTCGTCAACGATCAGAATTGAGAGCTGGGCATCAGGACATGCCGAGGCGCTTAAGATCTTCCGTGCTACCTTTCTCAGAGGGATTTTCCTGATCTTCTGTTTTTTCTGACGATTTTCGGTTTCGATCTTCATCTATACTCCTGGATCCTGTTTCAGTAACACGCTCCTTACTGACCGGTTCTGGATAATCGACTCGATAGTGAAAAATACCACCCAGAACGATGTTGAAACTTTTTGCAATATTATGGATATCCTTGAGGGTCAGCTCACATTCATCAAGCTGCCCGTCAATAAAGATATTGTTGATAATTTTCTGTACCATCCCCTGGATGCGGGCCGGAGTGGGATCTGTCAAGGTTCGACTGGCAGCTTCAATGGCATCAGCCAGCATGATCAGAGCCGCTTCACGAGTCTGTGGTTTGGGACCGTGGTAGCGGTAATCCCGCTCATCAATCTGTTCCACCTCCGGGTCGGCCTTGCTCTTCGCCCGATCATAGAAGAACTTCATCAAGCCAGTTCCGTGATGTTGACGAATAATGTCAATAAGCGCCTGACCAAGCCGGTTTTCACGGGCCATTTCCGTCCCATCTTTGACATGCGCCATCAGAATCAAGGCACTCATAGAGGGAGCGAGTTTATCGTGGCGGTTCTCTTGCCCGCCAATGTTTTCAATAAAATAAAGCGGCTTTCTGATTTTACCAATATCGTGGTAATAGGCGGCTACCCTGACCATCAGGGGATTGACGCCTATATTTTCTGCTGCCGCTTCGGCCAGATTACCAACGATAATTGAGTGATGGTAGGTTCCAGGAGCCTGGATCATCAGGTCACGCAGTACCGGATTATTCATGTTGGCAAGCTCAAGCAACTTGATATTGGTCGTATAACGAAAAATTGACTCTACCAGAGGAACAACACCAGTCACGACAACAGCCGCTACCAACCCACCAGAAAAACCAAATCCAAGTTTGTAAATCAACTGCAAATCGAAGGGTCTGCTGGTCATAAGATGAAGAGCAAAGAGTAGCACAGAGTTAAACATACCAAGCCGCAGGCCGGCACGAAACAGGGAAGAACGCTCAGTAACATGGCGAACCCAATGAGCACCTGAAAGGCTGGTTAAGAAAGCAAAAACCATAATGGCAAAGCTGTTACCGAACAAGGACCCTGTGACAATGGCCGAAATGATGGCAAAAACCAGGGATATTTCGGAATTCAGTACAATGCGTACCAGCATGGTACCAACGGCAAATGGAAAGACATAATAATATGCATTCTGCTCACCATAAGGGAACGCGCTACCCAGAGCCGCCGAGATAAATATGGAAATTTTGAGGATCAGAATGTGGACAACAAAAGTCGTTGCCAGAAAGATCAGGTCGCGGTTGTGCGGACGGTATTTACGAATATTACGCAGGGCGAAAATGTGAGAGAGATAGACCAGCAAAAAACAGCTGATCAGCATTCCCATGGCGTTGCGCCACAAAGAGACCGTACTGCTATCACCACGCAAAGCTTCAAGTCGCTTGATCTGGTCAAGGGTGATACGATCCCCCTCACGGGTAATCATTTCACCTTTTTTGATCTGAATGAGAACTGGCTTGACCTCTTCTCTAGCAGTCTGCCTGCGCGCTTCGGTTTCCTTCTGATTAAACGATATATTCGGCCGTAACAACGGCACAATCAACTCTCGTAAAGTTGCTTGTTGGTTGCCGGAAAGATCGACTTCTTTAACTGCTTTTTTCAAAGAATCCTGCAGCTGTCCCAGACCAATAACCGTTGTATGGCCGCTGTCGATGGTCTCTGCTTGCGTATCGAGACTACGAAAGATCACCCCTTTCGGGCGGTCAGCCTCAAACAGTTTGAGATTACCAACAATCTTTTGCCGGTAGAGTGTGGTCATGATAAGCGTCACACGCGACTTGATCTCATCATGCTCTGAAAGGGCCTTTAATGCCGCAAAAGTTTTTTTGTTAGTCTTGACACCAAAGCTCGATTCCAGCTCAGAGATCTGCTGATCTTCAGTCATTTCCAAATCGATGCCAACACGGAGAGACGCGAGGATCTGATCCGCCTGTTCAGAAATCATTGTTCCGGTTGCCGGGTCATAATCATAAAGATTGGCGACAGCCTTTGCGGCATCATGACGTTTCTGCTCGGACAACTCATCATCAGGGATCAGGATATCGCGTGAGGCCTTGATGTCACGCGGGACAATATCGCCGGGGGAAAACTCGGTCGGCGTCAAAACACCTTTCGGAACGATGATAAATGTCAGCAGTACGACAAGGAGAATCAGCAGCAAGGCTCTCTGAAAGCTTTCATCATTACCTTGCTGTTCTTGCTTGGCCAGATGAGCTGCTGATTGTTGAGCTAAAGCCTTTTCAGATTTACGTTCACTTTTGGTCATCAAATATCCAATTTCGTTTCAGCTCTGAGAGTCAGACTATCTGCTAGCAGGGTTTATGAGCATCGTAGGCCCTGACAATGGCTTGGACAATTGGGTGTCTGACCACATCCATATCAGTAAAGCGGATAAAGCTGATCCCCTCTACATGACCCAGGACATCCCTCGCCTGAACCAGCCCGGAGATCTTTCCTGTGGGCAGATCGACCTGAGTCACATCACCGGTAATGACTGCACGGGTCCCGAAGCCGAGCCGGGTCAGAAACATTTTCATCTGTTCTGTGGTCGTATTCTGGGCCTCGTCAAGAATTACAAAAGCATCGTTGAGAGTTCTGCCACGCATAAACGCTAAAGGAGCCACCTCGATCACACCATGATCAATCAGCGCCTGGCCCCGGTCAAAGTCCATCAGGTCATAAAGGGCATCATAAAGCGGCCGCAGATAAGGATTGACCTTTTCGGCAATATCTCCTGGCAAAAAACCGAGCTTTTCACCTGCTTCCACCGCCGGGCGGACCAGAACAATACGGCTGATCTCTTTCTTCTTCAGTTGAGCAACCGCCATCGCCATCGCCAGGTAAGTCTTGCCGGTTCCGGCTGGACCCACACCAAAGACGACATCGTTACTGCGCATGGCATCAAGGTACGCTTTCTGGGCAAGGGATTTCGGGGCAATGGCTTTATTGCGTGACGAAACTGTCACGGTGTCGAGGAAAATATCCGTGAGCTTTGCCGAACTATCCATACGCAGAATACGGTCAGCATACTCGATATCAGGTGGACGAAGAGGGAAACCGGCCTGCAGCAAACCAGCCAGTTCTTCCAGCAAACGTATCGAAGCCTTCAGGTTCTCACTGGAACCCTTCAGCAGGGCTGTCGTCCCTTTGGAACTGGCGTGCACCCCGGTGAGACGCTCGATCTGTTTAAGATGCCGGTTCTGTTGTCCGAAAAGAGCGTGGGCCAGTTTAGGATCAGCCGGCTCAAAGCTTTGCCGTAGTATAGAATCGTCCAAGATTTAAGTGAACCTCTGTAGGTTTTCTTTCGTAAGCTTTACAAAATACCACCATGGGTTACGCAAATCAAATATATCGCATTTCGAGTGGTTATATCATCGGCAAAAAATTGTTTAAATTTTATCTTGATGTGCTATAAAAAAGACCTTGTAATCGCTAGCAGCCCGTCGGACTATCCGGGCTGAAGCGAAAATTTGGATGTTTGAGACCAGATTTTGGCTCATTTGTGAGTAATAGCCGTAGCTATTGGTCGAAAAGGAGCTGAGATATGGGCCAAACAGTCGAATTTGCAGCCAGCTCATTGATTGACCAACAGGCTGCTAGATAAAACCAACCAACCATTTCGTTAGCATAAGGGGACAAAAACCATGAGTGAAATCGTCGACATTTATGCCCGTGAGATTCTCGATTCGCGTGGTAATCCAACCGTTGAAGTCGAAGTTTACCTGGAAAACGGCATCATGGGCCGTGCTGCGGTACCAAGTGGCGCCTCAACCGGCGAACGGGAAGCCCTGGAACTGCGTGACGGCGACAAAGACCGCTACCTGGGCAAAGGTGTCCTGAAAGCTGTCGCCCACGTCAACGAAGTGATCTCGGAAGCTCTGCTTGGCTGGGAAGCCACTGATCAGACTGAAATCGACCGTAAGCTCATGGATATGGACGGCACCGACTTTAAGAGCAATCTTGGCGCCAATGCCCTGCTCGGTGTTTCCCTGGCAGTTGCCAAGGCCGCTGCCGAAGATTCCGGCCTGCCCCTCTATCAATATCTGGGCGGTACTAACGCCAAGGAGCTGCCACTACAGATGATGAACATCATCAACGGTGGGGAGCATGCTGATAACAATGTCGATATCCAGGAATTCATGATTATGCCTACCGGTGCAGACTCCTTCAAGGAAGCCCTGCGCATGGGAGCAGAAATCTTTCATGCCCTGAAAAAAGTTCTCAAGGATAAAGGATACAACACCGCAGTCGGTGACGAAGGCGGATTTGCCCCGGACCTGAAGAGCAACGAAGAAGCCCTCGAAGTTATCATGGAAGCTATCAAGGCCGCCGGTTACAATCCCGGTGAAGACGTTCTGCTTGCTCTTGATGTCGCTGCCAGCGAACTCTACAAAGATGGCCAGTACATCCTCGAGAACGAAGCACAAAAAGAGAAGAGCGCGGCCGATATGGTGGAATTCTATGTCGACCTGGTGGAGCGCTACCCGATCATCTCCATCGAAGACGGTATGGCCGAAAATGACTGGGACGGCTGGAAGCTACTCACGGACCGCCTTGGTGATCGGATTCAGATCGTCGGTGACGATCTTTTCGTAACTAACACCAGTATCCTCAAAGAAGGGATCGAGAAAGGCGTCGCCAATTCGATCCTGATCAAGGTCAACCAGATCGGTACTCTTACGGAAACTCTGGATGCCATCGAAATGGCCAAGCGCGCTGGCTACACCGCAGTCATCTCCCACCGCAGCGGCGAAACCGAAGATACTTTCATCGCCGACCTCGCTGTGGCTACCAACGCCGGCCAGATCAAGACCGGCTCACTCTGCCGCACCGACCGGATCTGCAAATACAACCAGTTGCTTCGAATTGAAGATGAGCTGGATGATGTTGCCTTGTTTGGTGGTGCGGAAGTTTTTTACAACATCAAGTAATCGGCGACGTTTCTGTTTCTTATAACAATAAAGACACCTTAAATGAGTCAAGCCGGTGGCTTAACCTGTTGACGATTACTCGCAATTCAACCATAGAACAATTTCCAGGCCGATTCTCAATGTATTGGATTTCTAGTTAACGGAGCAATTGACCCCACAACAATAGAGTAAATAAACAACGGCAGGAACCATCATGGTTGCTGCCGTTGTTTATGATAGATTTCGAATACCTGTCTCTAAAAAGTCAGTATGACATTAGAGGTCAGTCGGTTTTCAGTGTATTCAGCGTTGACCTGACCGTTAAAAAACCGGTTTCCCGCCTATAGTTTTAGTTTAACAATTTCTACGTTTGCGTTTATGCTTTCTAGCTCTCTCTTGAAGTTACCAAGGCTCAAAGAACTTTCGGAACGCGTCAAAACAACGGTCTCCAGCGCATCAAGCTTCCCTTTCCATTCCATGAATGGCGTTTCCGGCCACATTTCTGCTAATTTTTTCGCTGTCACATAACGCAACTTCGGATCATCCATCGATTTAACAATAAGAATATTCTTGGCCTTGTTTCTTTTACTAAACATGTAGAATTTCCTCCTTATTTAAAATACCTGACTATTTGAATTTGCTCATTATCTCCAACATTCCTTCTAACAGCAAGCAGTATATGAGCAGGGTTTCAGTCGCTCCAACTTCGGTCCAGACAAACCACATCAGCCTCCCCGAGGAGAGATGGCGATTACCAGCAAGGTGCCGGGGTTTTAACCCCCAGTTGATTGATGGTCAGGGGGGTGCAGTCGGTATCACTCGTTTGCGCCCCGGCGGCCACCGCCTGCAGGATAAAGTCCGTGACCGCTGGGCCGTCAGAAAAAGAGATGACATAGAGGCTGCCGGCGAGATCGGCGGGGACTGTCCCGCCGACGTAGGTATTATTTCGTGTAAAGTGACGCTCCATCCGCTGGGCACCATCAAGCAGGCCAACCTTGGCTAAAGAACGGTTAGATCTGAGCTTATAGCTTGAGTAGATGGGTACAGAAATAGCAGTTAAAATCCCCAGGATGGCTACCACAATCATCAACTCGACCAGTGAAAAACCCTGGCAATTTAAAGGACGTCTGGTTTGAAGGGACGTGGTCATCATTAATGCTCCATTATTCGGTTAATTTTGCAACTGTCTCCAGAAAATACGTCCGGTTGCCGAGGCACCGGTCTCCTCGCCGCCAAACGCCAGCGTGCCATCGGCATCGGGAATAGTGATCTCATTGTCGATCAGCACATTGCCATCCGAGTCGGTATAGACGGTACGAATGGTGACCGTGCCGTCATCGTTTTTGGTTCTGGTGACGACCTTTTCCTCACCATCGACATATTTGGTGGTGGTGGTGGTGACTTCGTCTTCGGTCAAGGTCTTGATGGAAAGGATTTCACCTGAAGGTGGCGTGAAATCGCCATCCCTGGGATCCTGTGAACCAGGTGCCGGTTCTACAGGGTCCTTATGATCACCACTCGTATCGGGCCCCGGGGTTTGAGACCAATTGGCGTCACCGTAGCAGGCCCCCAACGACTTATGGTGCCAGAAGATGGTGAACTCGGCGATCAGGTAATTCTCTATCTCGGCGTCCGTAACCCGGAAACCAAGGGTGTTATCACCCGAAACGTTCTGCTGAATAGCGGTATTGGGGATGGTATCCTTGATGACCTGAACGGTCAAAGCGCCGTTGTGCCATTCATCATTGAGGCCGGGATCGCCGCCGAGGCTTTTGTTGACGCAACCGGTCTCGGTTGGAATCAGGCCGGCGCGCACGTCACCGATCCCGAGCCAATCTTTTTCGCTGAAACCGTCGACCGGCAGCTTGATGACCAACTGGGTGATATCAGTCAAATCATAACTCGGCAACGTCGCGACATCGAGGCTCGCGCCGTTGGTCACATCATAAACGTTGTTAAAGATCATACCCGGCCCGATGGCGATCTTGGCTGCCGGGTTCAGGCGCTGGTTGGCAACAATCACTTTGAACCCGAGGGTCGGATCGGAGATTGCGTTGCTCAGGTTCATTTTAGCGTTGCTGGCGTTGAGCATGTTGACACCGGTGACATCGTAAATGTCGTCATACATGTGGGTGTGGGTATTTTCAAAGTCACCGCTGTCGCCGACCTCGGTGTATTTTTTACAATAATCAATATTATCCTTTTCTTTCCATTCGGTGCAAAATCCAATTTTTTCTTTTTTACACTTCTTATCCTTCACCTCGACGCAAAACTTCTCTGCCTCCGCAGCGCCAGTGCCAGTGTTTGTATAGCCATAGAAGATATCAAAATCGAAATGGCCGCCGGTCAGGACAAAATCATCGGGCGGCGGCGGAATGGTGACGTCAGGGTTGAAGTTGAAGAGGGTCTGGTTCAACAACGACAACTGGACAACCTGCGGTTGCGAGTAGACGCCTTCACCCAGATATTTGGCCACGGGTACACTGGCGACGCCGGTATAGCCTGTAAGTCGGTCGTAGTCATCGAGATGCTGGTCCTTGCTCAGATCGAGGAATGGATAGAGAGCCCCTCCGCCGGTCAGATAGTCGAGCTCGAGGAGCCAGCTGCTGCCGCGAGGAGGTTTGGGACTGGCGTTTACAGTCGATGGGTTGCTACTGGTAAAGTAGTAACGACCGGCACTGATAAAGGTGCCATCGCCCACCACCCGTTCGCCCGCCGGCAACGGTGTGCGCCAGCCTAAATCACCATTAAGCGTCCAATCAACGGCGTTGCTGGAGGCGGTGCGAACCAGAGTGTCGGCACCATAAGTTCGAGCGGTCAGGGTTTGTGCGACCAGGGTTGTATTTACACTGGGAGCACCGTCCCAGATCCCATAGGCGGCATAGACAGTTGAGCTGTCATCGGCCTCAGCCTGGGTGAAAATCCGGCCGGTGGCAAAATTGACCATGAAAGCGGTAGGCTCTCCTCCTGACCCGTCGGGAAGATACCGGTAAGCTTCAGTGTGCCGCACGATCGCCGGTGCGGTAGTAATCGCCTGACCAGCATCGTAAAGAAGGTTGGCAGTCCAGTTGTCGGGATCTTTATCGGTTAGATCGAACTTCCAGAGTTTGCCGTCTATATCACCGGCAAAGACAAAATCGACGATACCGTCGTTGGCATAAAAGTAGGTTTCGTCGGATGCATCGATTTCACCAAATTCATCGAGTTCCACTGGATCAGACCAATAAGCATCGACGGTGGTTGGCGTCGAAAGACCTGCCGGGCTGGCAAGCGTTCCGGAACCGGTATCAAGTTCCTTAATCAAGGCGCCTGATACCAGATCAATCACATATAGGGTACTGTGACCATTGCCGCTATTCAGATAGCCGTTGCCAACAATAGCGACAGAACGCGTAACGACCGTTCCACTCTCATTAAATTGAACCTTGGCAATCGACGCCTGACTGTAGGTATAACCAAGATTGGCAAACCCCGACATTGCAGGGGTAATCTCCCACAAAACACGACTCGCAGCATTGCTTTCGCTGGTCGGTACCGGGTTGGTTATATCGAGTGCATAGAGTCCCATGCCGCCTGCGCCCAGCCCACCGACGAGAATCTTTTGGGTGAAGTCAGTGTTAAACCCGAAAGCCACCACGCCATCGACATAATAATCCCGGGCGTAGGGAGTAGTAGTCAGGTTCTTTATTTTAGGAAGGAGCATCGACGGAATATAGGCCCAGAGCTCATCACCGCCACCAAAACCAGCGGACGAAGCCGCGCTGTTAGTGGCGTTAAAAGCATGCAGCATGCCGTCGTTGGCACCGACATAAACAATCCCGTCACGCAGATAGGGGCGGCTGTGAATGATCTCGCCCAGGAGGGTTTCCCGATACCGAAAATTGAACCCATTGGGGGTTTGATTGCTATAATCACCACGCAGATAATCAAGCACGGCCTGCCGTAAATGAGGGGGTCCAAGCAGGGGCTTTTGCGTGTCAGTAAGGTCGTCCAGGCGAAAGGGAATCCCGGAAGAACCATCATAGGTGACAATCCACCTTTCACTGTCCCAATTGGCCAGGTCGATATGTTCAGATGCCCCGTTCCATTTTTCACTGGCCGAATCGACCACTGCATTAGCAGCGATAGGATAGGCAAAAAGATCGCCGGTCCCGTTGTCTTTGTCAAACGTCGTCTGGTAGCTGACCTCATTGCCCGACGACAGATCGTATCTGGAAAGAGCCGGTTGCATGACGTAGCCGGTCGGCTGTTCTGCAGGGACAAAAGTCAACGCAGCAAGGACCGACACAGGCATCGTCAGCAAGAGGAACAGAAGACAGCCCTTTTTGCCAATATGTTCAAAGTTCTTATTCATGAGAACCTCCTTAAGACTTAAAAGCTGATTTTACTCGAGCCGATACGCTTCTTCAAGAAGCACCTGGGAATCGGCTCTCGCACCAATTCCCAGAGCTGTTATGGTGAAAACGTAAGTACAGAAGCTGGCTCCGGCAACCGTCTGACACTGAAAATCGATCAGATAGCGGGGCTGCGCGGCCACCCTGGGGAGGGCGGCCAAACCCGTTTGACTGCCGTAACCGGTGCCTGCACCGCCACGCAGCAGGCCAACCTTGGTCGTGGTCCAGGTGTCGGCAGCAGCGGCTGTAGAATTGAAGCAGAGGCCATCGCTACAGGCAGCAGTAAAAGGGCCATCGAGCAGCGCGGTCACGCGCCGCAGTTCAGATGGATCGGTGGGGGGACCGGTATAGCTGTTAATGAACCGGACTTCGCTCTCGATCTCCAGCTCGGCATCACGCAAGGCTGCTTCTGCTGCCTGAAAGGCCAGATCCTTGTCAGCAATACTGCCAGACATCCGCTCCTGAAGGGTTGTCGTCTGCATGGTGGTTATCCCCACCATGGTCAGAATCAGCAGCAGCATCAGGCAGGACACCAGCACTATTCCTTTTTCGTTGTTGACAATCGGCGAAGCCATAATTTTTCTCCCCGGGCTCAGTTTCAGCGCATCCGGTTGCGCAGGGCGATGGTGGTTCGGAAAACCTGGCGCAATTTGCGGTCATCTGGTGGATCGAATTCGAAGACATCGTCGTAGTGGGCGTCGGCAGGTGACGGGCTCATATCGGTGATGTCGAGCGTCCCGTCGTTATTGAAATCGTCAATCCCCCCGTCCACATCGTAGCGGTTCGTGTCAGGATCATCTCCGACCGTTCCTTCGTCCGGTGTGGCCAGTAGCAGACCGATCCGCAGCGCCAGGACATCATCCCAGTCGTGCCCCGCTGTGACGAGATCATCG
>JAJRRB010000035.1 GCA_024279915.1 Deltaproteobacteria bacterium | reverse complement strand
TGTTCAGAAATATGACATGTGGCATTCTTCAAATTTCACTGGGATTGATTATGTCGAGTATATCCCTGATGAAGTAATACGGGAAATTTCTGAAGCAGAGATTCAGTGGATAAGGAACTTATACGAGTCATTTGAGTTCCGGCGAATAAGGAAAAGGTTTATTGAAATTTATTGTGATCTTAAAGACGAGAGATCGTTCGATGCGCGAACCAAATTGGTTAGTGAGTCACGTTCTTTGCTAAACATTTTACAGTAAGTGTCTCACTCACCAGGGTATTCAGGACAAGGGCCATTTAGGGTGATTTTGACGAGCAAAACCTGCTGACACAACTTCTAGGACAGTCTGACTTTTGACGTTCGAGGACAATCAGCGTATATTGCTGAGTGTGTCAGTTGCTTGGTGTATAAGAATATGGGGGAAATATTGAACTTTGACTACAGGCCATCCGTACAACTTCGGGTGGCCTGTTTTGTTTCCACTGAGAGGATTTGTTTGAAGATACTACGGATTCTATTTTGTGTTTTCCTTGTGACAGTTGTTTGCAGTCACTATGCCGTGGCAGCTAAGGTCATTATCAAAGTTGTTGATGAGGAAGGCCAGCCTATCGAAGGTGCAAAGGTAGGTGTCGGCTTCAATTACAATACTGGCGAAGGGACGAATACTGAGGGACAACAAGGTCTGTCCAACGTAAGCGGGACATTCGAGGCCTCTGGACAAGGTAATGGTCATGTGACGTACGGTGCGAACAAGGAAGGCTATTACAATAGTCATTATGCATACGATTTTAAAAAAACAGGTCCGTTGGGCTGGGAACCACGTAACCCTGAATTGACGGTTATGCTACGCGAGATAGGTACCTCGTTACCAATGTATGCGCGGGATGCCAATGAGACGTCGATTGAGATTCCCATTGTTGATAAAGAGGTTGGATTCGACCTGACTAAATTTGATTGGGTCGTGCCCCATGGAAGCGGGATACACAGCGATTTTATTTTTTACCTAAAAAGGCAATTTGTGGCTTGGAATGAGCAGAATTGCGAATTGACAGTGACTTTTGCCAACAAACATGATGGCATCTTACATATAGATGAAGACTTGCAGTATGGAAGTATCTTTAAATTGCCACGATTTGCTCCAGAGAATGGCTATCAAGACAATCTGGCCCTCTATATTAAAGCGGGATCTGAGGGTTACAAAACAAATGTTAAGCGAACAGACAACTACATCTTCCGGATTCGTTCAAAAGAAGATGACGATAAGGTTGTAAAAGCTATGTATGGGAAAATAATAGGGGCACTCGATTTTTCGCCAATAGGGTCAAAGACAGGCAAAATCTATTTTAAATATTATCTTAACCCAGATGGTATGCGGAATTTGGAATTTGACCCAAAGCGGAACTTGTTTACTGGACTGGCTCCTCGGGAATGGGTTGGAATAAAATAGCTGTCCCAGAAGTCACGCCCCTGGAACATGGAAACGAGTGTGTCAGTCGCAGGGTTTCTAGGAATTATCCACATTGGCCGTTTTCGACCCCGCAAAAGTTGCTGACATAACTTTTAGGACAGCTCGACTTTTGACGTTTTGCTCTGTTCGGCGTATATTGCCGAGTGTGTCAATTGCTTGGTGAATGAGAATCTCAGGGGAAATATGACTTTAGACTACAGGCCATCCGTACGACTGCGGGTGGCTTTTTAAGTTTTGATTGGCCAATCATTAAGTTGGAGTAAAACATTATGAAAACAATAGGAATGCTTGGGGGCATGAGTTGGCAATCTACGGCCAGTTACTACAAAGCGATAAACGAAGGAGTAAAGGAATCTCTTGGTGGTTTACACTCGGCTAAAATTTTCCTCTACAGTGTTGATTTCGATGAAATTGAAAAGCTGCAAAATCTAGGGAAGTGGAAGGAAACAGCAAAAATCTTGTCTAAAGCAGCTCTGTCCGTTGAAGCAAGTGGCGCTGACTTCTTGTTGATCTGTACAAATACAATGCACAAAGTTGCGCCAGAGATAGAAGAATCAATTTCTATTCCTCTCCTACATATTGCAGATGCTACTGCCGAAAAATTAGTTTCTGATGGTGTAATGAAAGTAGGCTTGCTTGGCACCCAATTCACGATGAATCAGGATTTCTATAAGGGCCGACTCACTGAACGGTATGGCATCCATGTAATGGTTCCAGAAACTCAGCAACAAGAAATAGTTCATAACATAATCTACTCAGAACTATGCCTTGGAAAAATCAATGACTGTTCCAGGCAACGCTATCTGGAAATCATAAATCAACTCTATGAACAAGGTGCAGAAGCAATCATACTCGGCTGTACAGAAATCGCACTCTTGATCCAGCAACGACATACGGAGGTGCCTTTGTACGACACAACTGAAATTCATGCGGCTCAAGCAGTCAAACTTGCAACGTCCGAGTACCAGGCGGTGGAATAAATAGTTTTTGTTTCAGGGCTTCATCACCGTTGGTTATTATGAACCGTTATTCCTACAAACCACGCCCCTGACACGTGATTTCGGGTGTGTCAGCACCGAGGTGAACAGGACATTTGCACAGAACTATATATTGCCTGTTTATCTTGGTCCGTTAGCCCATAGTGAGAACCTATGAAATCAATTAGTCACACTAAAGCCTTCGAAATGGCTATCCCTATCGCAGAACTGTTTCCATTGTTCAGTCCTGAAGGCGAGAAACACTGGGTGCCAGGTTGGGACTACGAAAATGTGATGGGAACAGCCGAACTGTCCGAGGACTATGTTTTCTTGACGAAAAGCCATGATCACGGAACAAAAGATGCGATTTGGATTGTTAAGAGATATGATCCCAAATCGCATTTCGTACAATTTTATAAAGTAGAGCCAGAAGACAAGATTGGCTTAGTCACAGTGAGGTGTACGGAACTTGAAGCCGAAAGAACGAAAG
>JAJRRB010000034.1 GCA_024279915.1 Deltaproteobacteria bacterium | reverse complement strand
TCTGACTTACAAAGGACTGACTTTTTATCAATCAAGCTATGGCCCGGCCGGTGATCCGATTTATACGTTTCGTGTCAAGCATCGCGAAACCGGTGAGACCGCTACTGTGAAGGGTCCGCAGGGCAAACACCTGGCTCTGCCAGGTGGTTCTGATCTGATTCCCATGGGCTATGCCGAGAGCTACCAAAGCTTTGGTCCGGCGGCCCAGATCAATATCGATAGCGGTGACCACGCCCACGGCACCCCGTTTATCGTCTTTAAAAACTATCCGCAATTCGATGAAAAGCGTGGCGGTGCTTATGCCATCAGCCTGATCGATGTTCAGCAAAGCTACTATACCGGCCTGCAAGTCGCCAAAGACCCAGGTGTCTGGGTGGTCTGGCTCGGTTGCCTGCTGATCGTACTCGGTTCCTGTAGCGCCTTCTTCTTCTCTCACCGGCGCATCTGGGTCAGCATCCAGCCGCTCGATAAGGGGATTGGAGTTAAATTCGGTGGCAACGCCCATCGTAACCAGCCGGCTTTTGCGATCTACTTTGACGAATTGGAAAAAGACTTCAACGACACACTGTCGTCCTGATGGAGGAATAAGATATGTCCAGCTCACTTTTGTTCAACATCACTACGGTTGCCTACTTTGCTGCCATGGTGGTCTTTATCGTTTATCTGACCTCCAAGAATAAAGCGGTCGGCTTTGTCGCTACCCTGATCTGCTGGGTCGGCTTTATTGCCAATACCGGTGCTATCGGCATGCGCTGGGTTGAAGCCTATGGTATGGGCTACGAACAGGCACCACTCTCTAATCTGTATGAATCAGTGGTCTTCTTCTCCTGGTCGATTCTGCTGATTTACCTGATCTTCGATCTTAAATACAAGCAACGCTCGATCGGTGCCTTTGTCATCCCCTTTGCCTTCGGCGGTATGATCTGGGCGCAATGGAGCCTTGATGCCACGATCGCGCCTCTCGTACCTGCCCTGCAAAGCAACTGGCTGACCTACCACGTCTTTACCTGCTTTATCGGTTATGCAGCCTTTGCCATGGCTTGTGGCGTGTCGATCATGTACCTGATCAAAATCAACAAGGAAGAAAAGTCTGCCGAAGAGTCACCAATTGGTGGCATCCTGGGCATGTTCCCCAGCACCAAGGTTTTGGACGATCTCAACTACAAAGCGATCATGATCGGTTTCCCGATGCTGACTATTGGCATCATCACCGGCGCTGCCTGGGCCAACTACGCCTGGGGCACCTATTGGAGCTGGGACCCGAAAGAGACCTGGAGCCTGATCGTCTGGTTCATCTATGCCGCCTTCCTGCATGCGCGCTTTACGCGTGGCTGGGTTGGCCGTCGAGTCGCATGGCTGTCAATCCTTGGCTTTGCCGCGACTATCTTCTGCTACCTCGGCGTTAACCTGGTGCTTTCCGGACTACATTCTTACGGTGGGTAGCTAGTTTCTGTCTGGCAACCGCTTTCGGGGCAGCCCCTGCACAGGGACTGCCCCTTTTTAGTACGTGCAGAATAGCGTGTGAGTCAGGAGTTACTGCTGCCATTACATACCCATACTCTTTGACCCCGAGTCATTATTGCGGTAAATTATCTGCGTCTTATTTATGTGCTGCTCTGAGCTGGGAGGCCTTGATGTATTTCAAATTTACTGTCTTGTCTTTGTTCATGCTTGTTACGTTCGCCGGCTGTGCCGGGTGCAGTCATCAGGCTGATGAACGTGAACGTGGGCCCGATGTCGAGCGTGGCCGTTATGTGGTTGAGATCATGGGCTGTAACGATTGTCACACCCCTGACTACATGGGGAGTGGCTCTTCCCTCCCGGAAGAAGACTGGCTGGTCGGTGGAACTCTCGGCTTTCACGGCTCCTGGGGTACGGCATACCCGGCCAACTTGCGTTTGATACTTAACAGTATGTCTGAGCATGATTGGCTGATCCTTGCCAGAACGATGCGCCAGACATCACCCATGTCCTGGGTCAGGTTGCCGAAGGTGACAGATCAGGACCTGCGGGCCGTCTATCGCTTTGTGAAGTATCTCGGGCCCAAAGGCACTCCGGCACCGGCCCGTCTGCCCGCAGGCGTGATACCGACCACAGATTACCTCGAATTCCCTGAGCCACATTAGAATTTTAAACATGAAATGTAAGGTAGAAAAGATTCTGATAATTTCCCCTTGACATATATAACAATAACGGTTATCTTTCAAGCACAGAACGATGCTTTTGCATGTTCTCCCTCCTAGGTAAAACCTAGAAACCCGTTGCCCCACAGTCACCCCCCTGGCTGTGGGGCTTTTTTTGTATGTCTCCTTTTCACCTGCTTTGATTATCTGTGAGTTTTTATTGACAATATTACTGTAAGATTATTTTGAGATGCCTGTGCTATCTTGTCTTAGATCGCTACAATGCTCGAAGTGGGGTGTAATGTGCTGGAGACAAGGTTCGTGACTTCAAAGTGCGACAAGTGCCAACAACAAAATGTAGTTTCACTAAGCTATTTTGTCGGGCCCGATTATAAATTCGAGAACACAGTCATTGCCATGTGCCAAAATTGTAATACTGATTTTCTTACCACGCTTGATGAGACAATGATTCGGTAAACACTTTTCATGAATTACCCATTTTCAATGGCCTGCCCTTACCGGGCGGGCCTTTTTCATTCTGGAGACTTACTTATGGTGAGATATGATTTCTGAATTGCAGATTTTCTGATAAACTGACTTTGTTAGAGAATAACAACAGAGTCGCTTGATAGCTTAAAACTATTTCTCTACCGGGGGATGGAAGATGAAACGATTAGCTTTTGTGTTGACGATCTGTTTTTGCCTTGTCAGTGTGGACTGCCTTGCTGAGCTCACCTATGAAGAGCTACAGCACATTTATAAGACCTCCGGGGAAAGCAAGGCGTCTGCCATGGACAACTACGTCTTGGGTTTGTATGAAGGGGTAAACGCCTCCAATCTTGCCTACTACATGCAGACGAAACAGTTTCTTTACTGCAAGCCGAACAACTTCAACTTGAATGTTAACAACATCAGATCGATTATCAAAGATGCCCATGACTCCTACAACACCGAGGGGGATATCCCTGTCTCCTATCTGTTGTTTGTCGGTTTAAAAAAAACCTTCCCCTGCTTCTGAAGCCATTAAACCCGAGCGGGTTGTCTGTCACATCCTCCCATCTAACGGCATTTCCGTTTTCCCCAGTACCGTGCGCAGTGCAAAGGATGACTGAACGCGCATCACTCCAGGTAAACTGGTGAGCTTGTTATGGACGCGCACGTAGTCATCATTGTCTCGTGTTATGACACGCAGCAGGTAGTCAAAGTCCCCTGACATTAAGTAACATTCCATCACCTCCGTGACTCTTGTGATTTCTGCTTCGAAGGCAGCCAGCTTCTCTCTTTGTTGACCATCTAGAGAGACCCTTACAAAAACATTGCCTGGCTTACCAATGGCGCTCTGATTAATCAACATCACATAGCGATCAATAATCCCGCTTTCCTCGAGAATCTTGACTCGTCTCAGACACGCTGATTCAGATAGGCCTACTTCTGCGGCAAGCTGCACGTTTGACAGACGGCCATGCTTTTGTAACTGATTCAGAATAGAATGATCTATGACGTCCAGATCTATTGTTGGCATAATCTTCTCCATTTGTAGCTGTTTGTGATTTTATCCACTAATAAATAGGTTTATTCCTGATAGTTTGCAAGATAATTGCTCGGTTTTGCTGATAGACTTTAAATATACAAATAAATTCAATTATCCATGGCAAGGGAGCCTTATCATGATTGTCGGCATACTTAAAGAGATCAAGGTGGCGGAAAACCGGGTTTGCATGACTCCGGCAGGTGTTGAAGTCATGGCCAAGAGAAGTCATGTTGTTCTGGTCGAAACTCAGGCTGGTGTAGGAAGTGGCTTTAGTGATGCTGACTACCTTGCTGCCGGAGCGGAAATTGTCTCGACAGCTGCAGAGGTTTATCGTCGTGCGGAGATGGTCATGCACGTCAAAGAACCGCAGCCCTCTGAATTCCCCCTGATTCGTGAAGGGCAGATCGTCTTTACTTACTTCCACTTTGCTGCCGGTGAAGAATTGACCCGAGCGATGATCGACAGCGGTTCGGTCTGTATCGCATACGAAACAATCGTTGGTGCCGATGGTCGCTTGCCTCTGTTGATACCCATGAGTGAGGTCGCAGGAAGAATGGCGGCTCAGGAGGCGGCGAAGTATGTTGAGCGTACTTATGGTGGTCGCGGCATCCTGTTTGGTGGTGTCCCGGGAGTGCAACCGGCAACGGTGGTGGTGCTTGGCGGTGGTACGGTTGGGACCCATGCTGCACTGATGGCTTGTGGCCTTGGCGCCAAGGTCTATCTGCTTGACACCAACCTTGATCGATTGCGTCACCTAGCTGAAGTTATGCCGAAAAACTGTTTCCCGATCATGTCTTCACCGGCGACAATTCGTGAGCTGGTCCAGGAGGCAGATGTGGTGATCGGAGCCGTTCTACTGCATGGTGCCAAAGCGCCCAAGCTGGTCACCCGGGAGATGTTGAAAAGTATGAAACCTGGTGCGGTGCTGGTCGATGTGGCAATCGATCAGGGTGGTTGTTTTGAAACGTCCAAGGCGACGACTCACAGTGAGCCCACTTATGTGGTGGATGGCATCGTGCATTACTGTGTTGCCAATATGCCTGGTGCTGTGCCGTTAACATCAACCGTTGCGTTAACCAACGCAACGCTCCCATATGCGGTTAAAATCGCTGAACAGGGGTGGCAAGCTGTTGCCAGAGACAATGCTGACGTCAGGCAAGGTTTGAACGTCGTCCGCGGTAAAGTCACCTATGCAGGGGTTGCAGAGGCTTTTGATCTTGAGTACACGCCAGTAGAGGAGGTCCTGTAGTTTATTGACATATATTGCAATCATTCTCTTAAACTGTATGCTGTAAGAGAATGTTAATCTGGGAGGTGTTATGGATCCGATTGTCTTTCGCGAAGATCCGCTGGCCGGGCTTGCCGCAGCCTCCACGTACCAGGGAAAACTGAGCGTTGTTCATGATGTCTTGAAAGCACGTTGCCCAGGTATCGTCCGGATCAGTGTGGCTCTCTATGATCATCAGACGAATTCACTTAAAACCTTCATTGCTTCTCCTTTAGACGAAAGCCCGCTGAAGAATCACGAAGTTGCTCTGGAGAGCGAATCCTCTCTTAACCAGATCGCCAGCAATGCTACCCCGCGGATTATCAACGACCTGAGGATTTACGATGGTCACGACTCCATTCATTCTCGCGCGATTGTCGGTCATGGTTTTGCCTCCAGTTATACTCATCCGATGTATTACAACAAAGTTCTTACAGGCTTTGTCTTTTTTAATTCGTTCCACAACCGGTATTTCCGCGACCGTGTTCTGGCGCAGGTTGAAGTTTTCGTGCATCTGCTCTCCGAGATGATTTTGACCGATCTCGCGGCAACCCGAGCCTTGGTGGCTGCCATGAGAACTTCAATCAGTATGATGCAAAAACACGACCTGGAGACTGGTAGTCATCTTGAACGTATGTCACGTTATGCACGCCTGATCGCTCGTTGCCTGGCAAAAAAAGGTCTGGAGCAGCTTGATGACGAACAGATTGAACAGATCTTTCTTTTTTCACCTCTGCACGATGTTGGTAAAATCGGTATCTCTGATCAGATTTTACAGAAGCCAGCGAAGCTCAATCTACAAGAACGTGAAGTCATGAATACCCATACCGTGTTGGGCCGTCAGATTGTCGATGACCTGATCAGTAACTTCGGTTTTGAACAAATACCATATATTGACTACCTGTGGCACATCACCGAAGAGCATCATGAGGCAATGGATGGCAGCGGTTATCCACGAGGTTTGTGCGGGCAGGAAATCTCACTGGAGGCACGTATTGTTGCTGTCAGTGATGTCTTTGATGCATTAACGACTCAGCGCTCTTACAGGGAGACATGGTCTAACGAACATGCCTTTGCCATGTTGCAGCTTTTGTCCCTTGATAAACTGGATAAGAGTTGTGTCGATGCGCTGGTTGAATGCCCTGATGAAGTTGCGCAGATTCAAAAGCAGTTTCACGAGATGAATTGAGGCTCAGTAGCATTATTCAAATGCAATCTGGCCAGCTTCGTTGAGAAGTTGGCCAGATTGCTTTTATCATAAAAATGGTATGGTTGGTTGTAAAAACGTCCCGCTGCTCGTTCAGTATGTCTCTGGCACTGGAGATGCTGGCGTGTTAGTATGCCACTCTTTTGCATGGCAGAAAGTTGGAAAAAGTTGGGTGCAATGCGTACTAAAGCAAGGATTGCAATAATCAAGAATCAACAGATTGATATAGGAGGTTGAGACCATGTCATGGTTTGGCAAGATAATGGGAGGCAGTGTCGGGTTCATGCTGGGGGGGCCGATCGGTGCCCTGGTTGGAGTGTCGCTCGGGCATACACTGCTCGACGATAAGGTCCGCGCCGGTTACGCCGAGTCAGGACGTCTGACTGGTCAGGAACAGCGTCAAGCCGTCTTCTTTACCGCAACGTTTGCCATGCTAGGCAAGATGGCCAAGGCCGATGGTCGGGTCTGCGATGATGAAATCAATGTCGTGCGCAGTTTTATGCGTGACAAATTGCGCCTTGATGCTGCAACCCAACAATTTGCCATGGGCGTGTTTAATGAGGCGAAGGATAATGCCACACCCTTTGACGACTATGCTCGCCAGCTTGGCCAGGGTTTTCAGAATGAGCAGCAGTTGCGCATGATGTTTTATGAGATGCTCTTTACTGTGGCACTGGCTGACGGTGTGCTGCATCCGGCCGAAGAGAAAATCCTGCGTGATGCGCCAGCAATGCTTGGCTTGCACGGGGATATTTTCAACACCGTCAAGCGTCAGTTTGTCAGTGACCTCTCGCACCACTATGCCATGCTTGGCCTGGAGGATGGGGCGGATATGAGCGCAGTCAAAAAGGCTTATCGAAAGCTGGTTACTGAGTATCATCCGGATAAAATCGTCTCCAAAGGTTTGCCGGAAGACTTTATGACCTTTGCCGAAGAGAAGTTCCGCGAAATCAACGAAGCCTATGAGACGATTACGAAGGCTAAAGCGTCGTAAACGAGAATTGATTTTATGAATTACGGCATCACCCGAGAGCAAGCGTTCGAACTGGTCATACAGCACGTCAAGAGCCCCAATATGCTCAAGCATTGCCTGGCAGCTGAAGCTGTTATGATGGCACTGGCTGAACGTGTTGGCGAAGATCCTGAGAAATGGGGTCTGGCGGGGCTATTGCACGACCTAGACGCCGAGACCCATACAACCCTTGATGTACATACCCAGGAGACAGTGCGTATTCTTCGCGAGCAGGGTGTTGACAATGGAATTATTGAGGCCATTCGCCTGCACAATGAACAGGCTCACCCAGGTGAACAACGTAGTACGCAGTTTCAACACCTGCTGGCGGCGGGAGAGACGATCACCGGCTTGATCGTCGCTACGGCTCTGGTTTATCCAGACAAGAAACTGGCCAGCGTCAAGCCGAAATCAGTTCGCAAACGCATCAAAGAGAAGGCCTTTGCCGCTGGTGCAAACCGCGATATTATCCGTGAGTGTGAAGTTGGTGGTGTCTCGCTTGAAGAATTCTGTGACCTTTCCCTGCTGGCGATGCAGGGTATTGCAAGTGATCTGGGCTTGTAACCTAAAGAATATCAGGTTAAAATGACCTATCCTATTTAAGGGAGGAAATCATGAAGCTCTATCAAAAGCCCAAAGTTGTAGGTAGTAGCAACGTTCATCCATGTTGATAGAGAAGCCGGGGCTTTCCCCGGTTTTTTTATTCCATAATCTGAGTTCGTTTTATTCTAAAACATGAATCCGTGAGGAAGCAAAATGCGCACATCCAACCCAATGATGAAAGAAAGCCTTTTCACCCAGGCGGCTTCGGGTACCGAAACAATGACCTTGCAGGGGGCAGTGAACAAGACTATTGCCTTGCTGGCGTTGGTTGTAATTGGTGCCAGTTATACCTGGAACCTTTTTTATAACCAGGGTCCTGCAGCTGTTCAGCCGTTGATGATCGGTGGCTTTATCGGTGCTTTTATCTTCGCCATGATCACGATTTTCAAGGCCAGCTGGGCACCAAAAACAGCGCCGATTTATGCCGTTCTGGAAGGTGTGGCGCTGGGCGGTATCTCAGCTTTTTTCGAAGCGCGCTTCCCGGGTATTGTCATCCAGGCCGTTGGGCTGACCTTCGGAACTCTGTTTGCTCTCTTGTTTGCCTATAAGACTAAGCTGATTCGGGCGAGCGAAAATTTCAAGCTGGGTATTGTTGCTGCGACCGGTGGTATCGCACTGGTTTACGTGGCCAGTATGATTGGCGGTATGTTTGGCTGGCAGATGCCAGTGATCCATGAATCAGGGCCGATGGGTATTTTATTCAGCCTGTTTGTGGTCGTGATAGCCGCCCTGAATCTCGTTCTTGATTTTGACTTTATTGAACGTGGCGATGGCGTTGCACCCCGTTACATGGAGTGGTATGCAGCCTTTGGATTGGTCCTGACTCTGGCTTGGCTTTATTTGGAACTGTTGCGACTCTTGTCAAAACTGCGTGGTCGTTAACGTTGAATTAACAAACTATGACAGCAGGAGGGACAGAATATATTTCTGTCCCTTTTTTAATTCAAAAAATCTTGTCATGTTCAGAGGAAACAATCTATTCCCTCCAGCCCTTCAACAGCCCCACAAGGCAGCGAAATATGTCCCCCTGAGATATGTGCCTCTCTGGGATTAATGCGGATCACGGTGGCGCCGTGACCTTGCCCGATCCGTTCACTCATGTAGCGGATGGTCGGGATGGCTGTGCCAGCTCCCATCTCAATCACGACGATCTGGTCGTGCTGATGTTGAGCAAGAAAACTGTCAAAGCGCATCTCCTGACCATGGGTGCGGTCGGAGAGCCAGGAATAATCGCCGAACATCAGAATATTCGGACGGGCAGGTTGGCTGCAGTGGCGACACTGAGGGACGCTCAGTGCGCGCATGGTCTCTAAATCGACCGGGATTGATTCATCATTATCCCAGATGGCGTTGTTACAGGGGGAGAGACATTGCAGGTGGTTGATTGAGCCGTGGACTTCGAGGATCTGATCTTCCCGATAGCCGGATTTCTGGAACTGGCCGTCAACATTCGAGGTAGCGACAAAGCTGTCCTGTGCAAATTCATCAGCCCAGTCTTGCAGCATTTGAAAACCGCGATGAGGTTCCGTTTCCCGATAGAGATTGGTGCGATGGCCATAAAAGCCCCAGCCAAAAGCAGGGTCGCCTTCGAAGTTGGACGGATTGGCGGCACCGATGAAATTGATTCCTAGCCGTTCGTACATCGGATAGGCGTTCCAGAAGCCGTGGTCACCGCGAAAATCAGGTAGACCAGAATCGACGCCCATGCCAGCACCAGAGGTAACGACCATTGCTTTGGCGGAACGGATTGCTTCTGCCGATTTTTCGAATCTGTCCTGAAGGTTCATGATCTCCTCCTGAGAATTCGTGGTGCTACTTTCTTATCCCAACCTCAACCATCATCGGCTGCAGCAAACCAATCACAACCTGCGGCGACATACTGACCAGAAAACCACGCTTGCCACCGTTGAGGTAAATGCTGGGCAGGGCGGTAATTGTTGCCTCCATATAAACAGGCATTGTTTTACGGGTTGCAAAAGGCGAAGTGCCTCCAATCTGGTAACCGGTATGTTTGAGAGCGATATTCGGATTACAGGGCGTAATTGATTTAACGCCAACGGTTCTGGCAAGTTCCTTGGTTGAAACTTCCTGATCACCGTGCATTAGAACAATGAGAGGATTGTGTTGTTCATCCTCCATCACCAATGTCTTGATAACCTGATGCTCATCAACCCCAAGTTCACGGGCTGATACTGTCGTGCCACCACGTGCCTCATAGCTGTAGAGGTGCGGAGTAAACTCAGACTTGCACTGCTTGAGGAGACGGATTGCCGCCGTTATGGGTGTTTTGTCTTTGGCCATGATTTGTTCTTTCGGGTATGAATTGTCAGTTGTCAGCTGTCAGCCTTAAAATATCCAACCCCCAATCATCATCAAAAGGCTGCCCAGAGTGATAAAGACGCAGATTGCTCCCAGGCCATTGAAAACTGGTCTTAAAACCTGGCGGCCTCGTACGCCGATCGGGAGCACCAGACCAAAAAGGAGACCGCCAAGTGCGCCACCGAGGTGGCCAGCGTTATCGGCACCGATCACTAACCCGAAGACACAAGCAATCGCAGCCCAGCGCAGCATGAGATTACGGTAAGTGTGTGCCATAGTGCCGCCGACACGATGGTAGTAGGAGATGGCAAAGCCAATCAAGCCGAAGATAGAGCCTGAGGCACCAACAACTGGGATCCATTGCTTGATGTACAAAGCCTGCCATCCGAATCCGGCAAAGGTGGCTGTCAAGGCAGTCAATACGTAGAGGATGATGAAACGGGTTGTGCCAATCTCTTCTTCAATCAGCGGTCCGATCTGATAAAGCACCATCATGTTGAAGCCGAGATGGATCAGCCCACCATGGGTGAACGCATAGGTGATGCAGCGCCACCATTCTCCTTCGCTAAGAACCAGAGGCCAGTATTGGGCCCCTGAATGTACCAACAGATAACCGCCGGGGCTGAACAGAGTCGAAAGGCCCAGTCCTCCACTGATCCCCTGAACGACCATCAGACCGTAGAGCAACAGGTTAGTGGCTATGAGAACTTTGGTGGCTGACCAGTTTCCACTGGTGGGATTACCCTGCAGAATTC
Source organism: Deltaproteobacteria bacterium (assembly GCA_024279915.1). GTDB lineage: Bacteria > Desulfobacterota > Desulfuromonadia > Desulfuromonadales > BM103 > M0040. Next base: position 24,756 of record JAJRRB010000034.1, on the reverse strand, counting down.
CACGCAGGTTTCTCTCCCATTTCATAATCCGCCACTGCCAACGGGTGCCATTCATACCGAGTCGGTCAAAAAAAGATTTCCAGTCCATGTATATCCTTCATTGGTGAATCTACTATTTTAATCGGATCACAGCGCCAGCTTATCTCTCAATCGTCACAAGTTTTAATGCGAGGCCGACAAAGACGGTTCCGGCAACCCAATTCATGATTCGTTGCGCCTGTGCTGAACGGTTGAGCCATTCACCCAAAGCACCGCCAAGCAATGCAACCGCACCGAAAACCAGGATTGTTGCCACGATAAAGATACCACCCAACAGAACCATTTGCAGACTTATGGGGCCACGTGCCGGGTCAGCAAATTGCGGTAAGAAGGCCAGAAAGAAGATCGATACCTTTGGGTTGGTGACGTTCATGATGATGCCGCGCCGGTAGAGTGCTGCCATGCCCCTCTGCGGATTGCCATCCAAGCGGATCTGCTCAGGTGAACTACGAAAAATTTGCCAAGCCAGGTAGAGCAGGTAGCTGGCGCCAATAACCTTCAAAAGCGTAAATGCAAGAGCTGAGGCCGGGAAAATAACGGCAACGCCGAAAGCGACGGCTCCGGTATGGACGAGGAGTCCGGTACACAACCCGAACATGACTGCCAGTCCTGAGAGTTTGCCATGCAAGGCGGATTGGGTCAGGACAAAGACGTTGTCAGGACCTGGCACAATGGCCAGTAACGCCGAGGCCAGAAAAAAGGCAGAAAAGGTTTCAATAGATAGCATGATATCCAGTAATAGTCAGGTTGATGCGGCTTCGTTGAGCGGGAGTTCCAGAGAGACGCAGGTTTCTTTCTCAGCCTTACTTTTAACCCAGCTCTTCGGAGGTTGTTGTCATGTGTTGGGAATTATTTTATCCCTCCATCATAACGTTGTGACCCTGTGGAAGCAAGCGACAGCGTTATCGCTCAAGAAGTTTGCTTAATGGTCAAAGTTGACTAACATTGAAGATATAATCTGAGGGATTTTGCCATGTTTAAAATACTGAAAACAACAATCTTCATCCTTTGCTTCTGGGTGGTTCCGGTCTGCGCTGAGCAGGTCTCCAGTGTCATTGTGTTGTTTGACAAGCAAACCAGCGAGCGCATTGAGGGATTGCTGCAAAGTCATGAACCCTTATCGGCACCATTGGTTGGCGTCTCACGATTATTTTCGCATGAAGAAATCCTCAAGCTCTATCAACAAAGAGATTTCCTGCCGATCTGGATTAATGGCTGGCAGTTGAAGCCCGAAGCGCTGGTGCTGTTGGACAATCTTCGCGGCGCCGGGGAACACGGTCTTTGTGGCAATGATTATTTGTTGGAGGAGTTGGAGGGTTTGATTCGTATCCAGATGGATTTTGCGAAGCACAGCCTTCCTTTAGCACCTGATAATCGCGCTGTTCTTGATCTCTTTCTCTCTCAGGCTTTTCTGACTTTTGCTACTCACCTGGTGGAAGGCCAGGTTGACCCGGCACTGGCTCATGTTGACTGGCGGAGCAGGCGACGTAAGGCCGATCTGATCAAGCTTTTGGAATATGCCATTGAGAATCACCGGGTGTCGCAGGTGCTTGAGAATCTGATCCCTCCCCATGAGGAGTATCGGCAGCTGATTAACGCGCTCAGTAAATATCAGACAATCTCTGCTAGTGGCGGATGGCCCACGATCCCGCCCGGCTCGACAATCAGATTGGGAGATCAAGACGAAAGAGTCCCTCTGTTAAAGACTCTCCTGTTGAAGACAGGCGACCTTAAACAAATCATCATAGTTACCGATGATTATGATCAGGAGACCCGTGCAGCGATACAGCTTTTTCAGACCAGGCACGGATTGGTCGATGATGGGGTTATCGGACCTGAAACTCTTGAAACGTTGAATGTTTCCGTGGAAGATCGCATTCGACAGATCGAACTAAACCTGGAACGCTGGCGGTGGATGCCAAAAAGTTTTGGTAAGCGGCACATCCGGGTGAATGTTGCTGATTTTTCTCTTGAAGTTATTGAAGACGGCGAGTCTGTTATGCGGATGCCGGTAATCGTTGGTACACAATATCGAAAGACGCCAGTCTTCTCTGCGCGGATGACATATCTGGAATTCGCTCCTTACTGGACCGTTCCTCCGACTATACTGCGCGAGGACAAACTGCCGAAAATCAAGCGTCATCCTGATTATCTGGAGGAAAAGCATTTCCAAATTATTTCGAGAGAGAACCGAGATGTGGCGATTGATCCGCTTAATATCAATTGGTCTGCGGTGGAGGCTTCCAGCTTCCCGGGACTGCTACGCATGGACCCTGGCCCATGGAACCCGTTAGGGCGTGTGAAATTCATGTTCCCAAACAGGTTCAATGTCTACCTGCATGACACTAACCAGAGCTATCTCTTTGACAATAATACCCGTTCTTTCAGCTCCGGTTGCATACGGGTCAAAAGACCTCAGATGCTTGCTGCTTATTTACTCAAACAGAATCTTGGTGCAGAGAGATTACGGGAACTGTTCGAAGCAACTGCTCCGGAACAAGTCTCCATCAAACCTTTGACGGTACATATTCAGTACTGGACAGCATGGGTTGATCGGGACGGCCTTGTTCACTTTCGACCGGATGTCTATTTTCGGGACCTTGACCTTGAGGTCGCTCTGACGGAACCGGCTTATCGGGTTATGGACCAGTTGAAAGTAAGTGCTGGAACACGTTTGGCAAAGAATTAGGCTAGTTTTCGTCCGGAAACGGCCCTTTTCCGCAATCTCTGCGTCAATCTGCACATTTGATTGTGCGGCGTAAAGGACTACACCTCCGCTCAAATACTTGATTTCCTTGACCTTGCGAAAAATTGCTTGTTTCCAAATCGAAAACGAAAATAATGGACTTAGAAGAGGTCCTTAAGCCAGCCGAAGGCGACCATGGTGCCAATGGCAGAGCCGATGGACGAGAGGAAGAAGACCAATAAGACTCTGGTCAAACGGTTGCGCCACCAGCCGCTCAACTTGGCACTGTCCTCCGCGACGTATTCCATATCTTTTACTTGCGGGGGGGCGACATAGGCTTGTACCAGACCGGTGACAAAGCCGGCACCGATGGTTGGGTTGAGCGAAGTGATCGGAGCGGCGACAAAGGCCGCTAGAATTGTCAAGGGGTGCCCCAGGGCAATCAGAGCCCCCAGTGCAGAGAGAACACCGTTGGCAAGAATCCATGCCACAGCAGCATCCGCCAACTGTTCTGTATTCCCCGTCATAAATCCCGCAATAAACAACCCGACAACAATCGCCGGTATCAACCAGGGCAGAATCTTAGAGAGCTTAGTTTTCTCAGGGATGATGGAAAGCTCACTGATCTCTTCATCGGAAAAGTTTTTAGACAGTTTTTTCAGAATTCCCGGCATGTGAGCTGCACCGACAATTGCGACTACCTTCTCACCGGGTGATTGGCGGATGTGGTGGGCCATGTAGCTGTCACGCTCATCAACAAGAGTTGTCTTGACCGTTGGCAAGACCTCCGACATTTCGTCCAGCATGGCTGAAAGAGTATCGGTCTGACGTAGCTTGGCAAGTTCCTCTTCATCGAGTTCCTGAGAATCAAACAGACTGGCCAATAGCGTCGAGAAGAGCATCAACTTTTTCCATAAACTGGCCTTGCGCCAGGCACGCAACAGAGTTGTGCGGATCTCACGATCTACCAGTTGCACCTGTTTACCGAGTTCCTCGGCAGTCTCCGCTGCTGCTGCCAGTTCAGCACCAGGCTTAACTCCTGTATGTAACCCCATACGTTTTTGAAATGAAGATAAGGCCAGATTTGCCAGAAGAAAGGGCGCTTGACCTTGTTTAAGGACCTGAATCAGATTGAGTGATTCCCAGTGACGGGGGTTGCGCAATGCCTTGTGCCGCTGTTCGTCCAGTTCAATACAGACAGTATCAGGATTCTCCTCCTTAATGACGGTCTTGACGGTTTCAACAGATTCCTGGGAGATATGGGCAGTGCCAACCAGGACAAATTCACGATTGTCGATGGTTACACGATAGATGTCGGTATTTTCAATGGTGTTCATAATAGCCTTTCAAAAAAATCCTGAGGTAGCATAATAGAGGGTTTCTATACAGAAAAAGACGCCGGGTTTCCCGACGTCTTTTCTTTTGCTCTCCACACCTATCGTGGGTCCGTGGCCTCACGACGACGATAAACTAAGTGGGTGGGACTACGAACGCTTCAGGCGTCCCGCTCCGCGACGGGCTTGCACACCACGCTCATAAGATTCCTTCCCGATAATAAAACATTCCGCGTGAGCATAGCGACCTCACCTACAGGGCAGAGAGCAGAGCTAATAATCCAATGCCGTTACAGTATAGGAAAAATGCCTCTGTAACTCAAGGATAAACCCGCCCAAAAAATGTGATTGCTCAAAAAGCTGGCAAGTTTGAGTGATTGAAGCCAACATCAATACCCTTTGATACAAGCGATGTCGAGTCGGAAAGAGCCTTCCTGACAATCAGCGATGAACAGACCGAAACTTTTAATATTGCCAGTGTCCATCGGAGCGACTGTCGAAAGTTTAACGCCGTGATGAGTGGGGGTAAAAGCTTCGAAGGGCAGGATGACCTCCTGCCAGCTATTTGTGGTAGAGAATGTACTCTGGTAGCTAACGCCGTCAAAAAACAGGTCCGTGCGCAAGCTCAGTTTGTAACTCTTGCCGTCCCCGCGCAGGCGAAGCTTCAGGCCTGAATATTGAGTAAGATCATAGTTACCAGAAGTGGAGCGTATTGAAGCAAAACCACCGTGGTTGTCGAGTGAAACTCTGCCGGAAAAATGCAAGCCGACATTGTCGATATATTCAGGATGACTTTGCGAACTTCCGCCCATGATCCGGTCGTCAACGGCTTCCCAATCGCGAGGAGTCTGTATCTTGAAATCCCGAATGGTGTTCTCTGCTGTATTGCTCATTTTCTTTCCCTGGAGAATAACCTACTCTTCCATAGCTTGAAGCTCATAATTATACCTGTAATGATGGCTTCTACCGCGACTCGGGGACCTCTGTCAACTTCATGTTCTGATGGTTTCTGCGAGCAACACTTCTGCTGGTAGTGAGATCCGTTGTCGTGATAAGTTGAACCTAACCTGAAGCGACTGGAGTCACCTTTTATTGCCATGCAATTGTTGAGATCCCTTCTTTTATTGGTTGTTCCCGGCGTACTCTTCTCTGCTGCTCTCTATCTACAGCTCAAGGTTGAGATCACTGCTGCCTGGCAGCCTCTTCTGACAATGTTTCCCTATCTGGCGGCCATTGCTGGCTTGTTCCTCGGCTGGCGTTTCAATCGCACCCGCGTGCTTTGGGCGATTGCCCTGTTGATCCTTGTTGAACGTGCAATGGTGCTGACAACACTTTATGGTCGTGAGTATGTTTTACAGCTGGCCCCGTTGCTTGTTCCGCTGAACCTGGCCCTTTATAGCTGGTGGTCAGAACGGGGCTTGTTTACTTTGCATGGTTTTTTGCGCTTGGTGTTGTTTCTCCTGCAACTGGGCGGAGTTGTCTGGTTGTATTTTACCCAGGCCGGGGCGATCATGGCATGGTTAAGCCGCCCATTGTTTGTGAGTGACTTGATTGACACGATGCCTTTTTCACAGATTACCTGGCTCATTATAACTCTCAGCTTGATTGCATTACTGATTCGTTTCTGCAGAAAACCGGAAGCCTTGGAAGGCGGCTTTTGCTGGATAACCATTGCTGTGATTACAGGTTTCTGGTGGCCTCAGCAATTTGCTTACTGGGGTGGCGTCGCAGCGTTTATCCTGACAATTGCCCTTATTGAGCGCAGTCTCAAAATGGCGTTCAATGACGAATTGACCGGTTTGCCTGCTCGTCGGGCCATGAACTAATCCCTGCTCAAAGTTGGTCGTCGCTACACGGTGGCAATGGTCGACGTGGACCACTTCAAAAAAGTAAATGACACACATGGACACGATGTTGGTGATCAGGTGTTACGCATGGTTGCTACCTGTCTGCGTCGGGTTACAGGTGGTGGTCGTGCTTATCGATATGGTGGGGAAGAGTTTGTCGTGATCTTTCCAGGTAAGGGCCTGGAGCGTGCTTTGCCACATCTTGAAGATTTACGCGAGACGATAGGCCGTGCAGGGTTCGTGGTCAGGGGGCGTAAAAGGCCAAAGCAGAAACCTGCGAAGCCGAGTAGCAAAAGCACTGAGAAATCGAAATTGCATGTAACCGTCAGTATTGGTGTGGCTAGTCGTGATGATAAAAATACCACTCCAGAACAACTGATAAAGGCCGCTGATAAAGCTCTCTACAAGGCCAAAAAAGGCGGGCGTAATCAGGTCTGTTCAGCTTGATATCTGTCGCTTCCCTACAAAATAAACGGCCGCTGGTCTCCCGGCGGCCGTTTATCGTTCAGAGTCTGTTAGTGATGATCAGCCGATTTTCTCTTCAGGATAAGCTGTGATGTGGTGGATCGTGAGGTCAGAACCGCGGAACTCGTCTTCCTCCTCCAAGCGTAAGCCGAAGACTTTAACGATTACACCGTAGACAGCAAAGCCGGTTGCAAGAGCATAAGCTATAGCGAGCAGGCTGCCTACCAGTTGCGACATGAAACTGACGCCGCCCAGACCACCCAGACTTGTGTAACCAAAAATGCCCGTAGCGATACCGCCCCAGGTGCCGACGATACCATGTAGCGGCCAGACACCAAGTACGTCATCAATCTTGAGAGTCTCTTGTTCCCACTGGAAGCCGTAAACAAAAATCAGGGAAGCGATGCCACCGATTAAGAATGCCGCAAAGGGATGAACCAGGTCGGAACCGGCACAGATGGCAATCAAACCAGCCAGGGCACCGTTGTGGGCAAAACCAGGGTCGCATTTTGTGGCGACTACGGCAAAGATGACGCCACCGACCATAGCCATCAGAGAATTGACGGCCACCAGGCCTGAGATGCCATCCAGACTCTGGGCGCTCATGACATTGAAGCCGAACCAGCCGATGGCCAGGATCCAACTGCCGAGAGCCAGGAACGGAATGTTGCTGACCGGAATTGCATGGCTCTTGCCACGCACCCAGCGCCCCATGCGGGGGCCGAGCAGGAGTACGGCGGTCAGGGCAAGCCAGCCACCCATAGAGTGAACTACCACGCTGCCTGCAAAGTCATGGAAAGGGGCACCGAAGGTACTTTCAAACCAGGCTTGCAGGCCAGAGCTGTTTTGGCCCCAGATAAATGACTCGAAGAACGGGTAGGTGAGGCCAGCAAAAATTCCACCAGCCAGGACTTGTGGCCAGAAACGGGTCCGTTCAGCAATGCCGCCGGAGATGATCGCCGGGATACACGCAGCAAAACAGAGGAGGAAAAAGAAACGCACCAGCTCATAGCCCTGGTTGCTGCCGATCAGTCCTTCCGCTGACATGAAGAAATGAATACCGTAGGCAATCGGGTAGCCGATCAGGAAGTAGACGACAGTCGAGACTGACCAGTCGGTGAGAATTTTCACCAGTGCGTTGGTCTGGTTCTTCTTGCGAACGGTACCAACTTCCAGAAAAGCAAAGCCAGCGTGCATAGCAAAAACCATGACAGCACCGAGCATCAGGAACAGAACATCACCGGAATTGGTTAGAGATTGAACAGCGGAATCCATGGATGAAGACCTCCTCGTCTTTTGTCGCAAACTGCAGACAACATTGTCCGAGCTGCTCCAGATCATTGAGTAAACATCTCCAGTGCATACTTCAAGACTTGTGCCGTAATTTATCTATGTAATTACAATGACTTATGCAAGGGGCATGCGTGTATGAATTGTATCTGCTTATTTGTCAGGCATAGGAAGCCTGTAAATTAGGCAGGTGGCCTATGTCGCAAGTATGACCGTTGGCTGTCTGAGTGGAGATGTGATAGCTTGGGAAAATATTATTTTTGAGGTGATTATATGTCCGAGCAGGTCAAAAGAAATTTTGCCGTCAACTTTTCCCGGGGCTTTTTTGCCCCGTTTCGCAGTGTCCGAATCCTACGTTCCAATCCAAGGCTCATCCAATATATTGTGATTCCTTTTCTGATTAATGCTCTTGTATTTTCGGGAGCCGTATATCTTGGCTTGGACTTTTTTGGTAGTACAGTCGTTGAATACATTCCACAGGGAGAAGCCTGGTACTGGTCAGTCCTTTACTGGCTGCTTTGGGTGGTCGCTGTTCTGCTGACGGCGGTACTGGTTTTTTTCAGCTTTACCGTGGTTGGTAATCTGCTGGCATCTCCCTTTAATGATCTTTTGTCGGAGCGTACTGAAGAAGTTTTGAGTGGAGAGGTCAATGATGAGCAGTTTTCTGTAGGCAGATTGCTACGGGACGCTTGGCAGACAATCCTGATGGAAGCCAAAAAGATGTGGGTGTTTGTCGTGGTCATGGTACTGATCCTGCCGCTCAATCTACTTCCAGGAGTCGGCAATACCCTGTATATGATTCTAGCGGTCAGTTTAACGCTCTTTTTTCTCTGCTTCGAATATTTAGGCTTCGTTCTGGTGCGCAAGCACCAGTTCTTTCGTGAACAGAAAAATTATATTTTTGCACGCAAATTCCTCATGTTGGGATTCTCCTGCGGCGTTATGGCGCTTCTGGCTATTCCGCTCTTCCAATTGTTCTGCATCCCTCTCGCAGTGATCGGAGCGACGCGTCTCTGGTGCGAAGAAGAAGGCTTGGTTAAAATTGAGCAAGGACGCCAGTTTCGTGATGACTCCTTGGCCTGAGTTGATAATGTCTTTCCTCTGTAAATCCATAAAGAATAGCCACTACTCTGCGATTACACTCCTGTTGCTGTTGATACTCATGGTCCCGGTGATGAGTAACGCGACCACAAATCAACGGGTAAAAGAGGCTATAGTGTTGCTTGAACAGAAAGAATATGTTCAAGCCCTTGATCTGCTACACGACATAGAAGAACGTATTCTTAATCCTGAGCAGATATCAAATTTGTTTGCCTATGCCTATCTGGGCCGAGGATATCAATTACTTGCCTCCGGAGATTTTGCTGCTGCACGCGAGTCTTTCGTTGAAGGTCGTCGTTATAATGAAGATGATGTGCGTTTCTGGCAGGGCGAGGCGATGACCTTGTACAAGCAAGGGCATTATGCTGAGGCGGCTTCCACCCTCAATCAAGCACTTGGAATTGCTCCAGACAACTCCGATGTTTATCGTCTGCTGGGTCAATCTCACTATGCCGATGGTCGTATGGCAGAAGCTGTGGATGCCTTGACTAGGTCAAGTGAACTTGGTGGCAGTGCGGACACCGTAAAGCTTCTGGAAAAGGTGCAACGTGAATGGCTTATTGAACAGGAGATGGGACAGGAAGTTCGCGGACATTTTCAGCTGTCATTTGTTGATGGTGGTCAGGGTGCGAGGCTGGCAACGGCTATTCTCGAAACGCTGGAAGACGCATATACAGAAATCGGCTCGAATCTGGCCTATTATCCTGATGTCAGAGTACCGGTGCTCCTTTACTCTCACAAAGATTTCTCAGCAGTCACTCGGTCCCCAGATTGGGCCGGAGCCGTCTATGACGGTAAAATCCGGCTGCCGCTTGGTGGCATGCATCATATGACCGATCAACTGAAAGCGATGCTTTATCACGAATATTCACATGTTCTGGTCCACTTTATGGCCAATCGACATGTACCTGTCTGGCTCAACGAGGGCTTGGCTGAGTCGGCAGGACGGCGTATCTATTCTGTACCAATGGTAGATTTGCAAAAGGTCGCCAAAGCTAACCAGTTGATTAATTGGGACGATCTCGCCAAACCTTTTACTGGTCTCGCTGATGACCAGGTTAAGTTGGGTTATGAGCAGAGCTACTCTCTGGTGAATTTTATGATAGACAGGTATGGCTGGCACAAAATGGCGGAACTGCTGGAATTGTTAGGAGAACGTCAGGCGTGGCAGGAGGCCATTGCTGTTGTTTATCAGGACTACGGATTGGATTGGCCTGCCATTCTCACGGAATGGCAGGCCAGCATCAGTTCATAGCACTACTCAGATTTTTCCTTTTCTACCACTTCTTCCTGAGCCGATTCCTGCGGGACCTCTTCAACCCTGATCTGCTCAACTTCTTCTTCAAGGGTCGCTGCCTCAGCTTTTAACTCATCAATCCTTTTCAGAATCTCTCTGACTTCGGCAAGATTCAGAATGTTCTTTTTTCCTGCTTCACGTAGATCATCGATCAGTTTGCCAAGATCAGCATGAGCTGCACTGATTTTTTTGTGTAATGCAGAGAGATCGATTTTCTTTTGTACTAACTTCTTGTACTGATTCGCTTTGAAGGTTGCTGTATTCCAGGCGTGCTTGGTGCTTCCCCAGATCTTCTCGGTGGTTTCCTTCAGTTTCTCAACCTGATCTGTTTGTGGTTGCGGTTGCTCCTCTGTGTCAGGTGCTTGTTCTTTCTGGTCCATTTCTTTCAGATCCTTTTCTTGTTCGTCCATGTAATCCTCCCTCATTGTTTTCACTAAAGCTTATCATCGACTTAAAAAGGGTCAAGGATATCATTTGTATATGATTGCTTGCCCCTGCAAATGTGATCGTCTAGACTAAGTGCGTTTATAATGTAACGGATGGAAATATGGTAAGGAGAAAAAATATGGGTTCAACCGAAAGAGGACACACCAAGTATCAGGTCAATTTACGGCGGTATTTGCGCGAGACAGGTGTAGATCGTGATCTTACCCGAATTATTTGTGAAATAGCGAATGCCTCAAAATACATTATCAACGCGATTCGTACTGGTGATCTCGGTGTTGCCGGTACATCTAATCTCTATGGTGAGCAACAGCTGGAACTCGATGTCCTATCTGATCGTATCATTCAGAAGCGGTTGATGTATTCCGGCGTTATTGCCAAGATGGCTTCGGAAGAGGTCGATGAAGTAGTAGATGTAACCGTTCCGAACAACGGCCGTTATTCTATTGCCTTTGATCCTCTCGATGGTTCTTCTCTTGTTGATGTTAACCTTGCTGTCGGCACGATTGTTTCAGTTTTCGAGGGGGACAATCTTTTACGACCTGGCCGTAATCAGGTCGCCGCCCTTTATGTTCTTTATGGCCCACGCACAACCATGGTGGTCTCAACCGGAAGAGGGGTGCATGAATTTGGCATGAACCAGTTGATGGAATTCGACCTGGTCCAGGAAAATATTCAGTTGGAAGGGCCAGCCAAGATCTATTCGCCTGGAGGTTTGCGCAGCAAATATACTGATGGAACATTGAAGTTTGTAAGGTCTCTCGAAGCAAATGGTACGAAGTTACGGTATTCGGGCGGGTTTGTCCCAGATATCAACCAGGTCCTGATCAAGGGGGGTGGAATCTTCTTGTATCCGCACCTTACTGATAATCCGCTAGGTAAGTTGCGTCTCCTTTATGAGCTGAACCCCATGGCATTTCTGGTTGAACAAGCTGGTGGCGCTGCTTCTAATGGCAAACAGAGAATTCTTGATATTGATCCTGAGAGTCTTGATCAATGTTCGCCGGTTTTTATCGGTACCAAGGAAGCTGTGGCGCAGGCGGAACAGTTTATTCGTGAGGAAGAAGGTTGATTCTCAGAGTCTGGCACTTTTAAGTGCTGACCCTCCCTTTGCTTCTGGGGGCACTTACAGGTGACAGGGATTGGTGACACTCACGTGTAAGTGTCACCGTTTCAGGGGAATAGTGGTTCACCTCTTCCCCAACATCCGGACAAAATCTTCCGGCATCCCGGTATCAAAAGTCAGCCGCCTGCCGTTGAAGGGGTGGAGGAAGCTGATCGTGCGTGCATGCAGGGCGAGTCGTTTCGCCGCCCGAGCGATGTTGCCATACTTCCGGTCTCCCAAAACAGGGTGACCCTGTTCTGCGAAGTGTACACGGATCTGGTGCTTGCGGCCGGTGAGCAGATGAATTTCCACCAGGCTGCTCTCCCTGGTTTCCTGCAGAACCCGGTACTCCGTATGAGAGAGCTTGCCCTTGGCGGCGTCACCGGTTGAGTAGACGTTGTGAGCGGTGTTTTCAGCGAGATAGGTGGAGATTGTGCCCTCAGGAGGCGTCAACCGGCCGTGGACGATGGCCAGATAGTGCTTGTCGGTTTCATCCCAATGCTCCTGCAGGAACCGCTTGGCCGGTTCACTTGTGGCAAACAGCAGAATCCCAGAGGTGTCCTGATCGAGGCGATGAACCACGTACACCTGGTTGCGCGATTTCGGGTCGCCTTTGCGAACATAATCATTGAGCAGGTAGTGGGCTGTGCGCGCCTTGTCCCGTGCCGTGCCGACGGTCAGCAGTCCTGAGGGTTTCACCACTACGAGGAGATCCTTATCTTCGTGGAGAATGGTCATCCCTCCGGATTTCCTCATTTTGCCTGGCTTCTTGTTCTTCTGTAGTTGACTCAACTGGTTCCCGCCTTTCCCTTGTTCTTGGGGTGATCATGACACCATAGAAGAACTGACTGTCTTAAGGATAGTGCTTTTGCGTTTTGTTTGTGAAAAGTTGCTGGTTCTTGGTGACACTTACCGGGGATTAGTGACAGAGACGTGTAAGTGTCACCTTTGCTAAAGTGCGTTAAGTTGATCAAGAATACATGAGGTTGAATATAATATGATTTTAACGTTGCATTGGCCTGAGTGCCTGTGGTAGTGTCCGAAAATATTAAACGTTTGTGCAGAGATAGTTTGTTGGACGAGATTAAAAGTTAATCAGTCACAAATATGTCACGCAGACCTTTTATGGCTGCGTGTTTTTTATTTTTAAGCAGATATGGTTGCACAACCAAAACGTTCCCACAGAGGAACATGGAGTTAAAAATGGCTGAAGGTACTGTAAAGTGGTTCAACGATGCAAAAGGTTTTGGTTTTATCGAGCAGGACAATGGACCGGATGTGTTCGTACACTTCTCTGAAGTCCAAGGCGACGGTTTCAAATCTCTCGCCGAGGGAGACAGGGTTACTTTTGACGTCACTGAAGGCCAGAAAGGCCCTCAGTCGTCAAATGTTCGCAAAATGTAAAGTAAGCATTTACATTGATTTGCAAAAAGCCTCGCGGATTTCCGTGGGGCTTTTTTGATTGGGGACACTCATGCGAGAGTGTCCCTTTTAAGTATCCTCGCAGCTGGCGGCAGAAATCCAATAATGTCAATCTGTCTGATTTCCCTTTTCATATCAACTGTTTGAGTAAAAGTTGTTGTTACTGAAAGCTTGCATTACTGTTGGATTTCGCTGATGGTGATAACCAGGAGTTGAACTGTAGACGGAGTGTTCATGTTGCGTTTCCAGCGCAACGTCTTGCCGCCCGGTCGGGTTGCGACGCGTTGGTTCATTTCTCTGAGTTTCTATCACCTGTGTCACCAAGATCTTTGAGGATCTTTTAAATGAAAAGCCTTATGCCAGAGAAGAACTCGAAAGAGCTATCTATCTCTCCTCGAACATCCAATGTAAAGTCAACCTATAGCGGGTACTGGTTCTCTGCGGGGACGGCCCGTCAGGTTCTCGAGGCAATGGACCGGGGTGAGCTTCACGTCGATATCTCGGTCGATCTGAACCTTTCTCAGGGCAGATTTGCTATCAGTGACGATGAGTTGATCCTCGACGGGGACGAGCGGTTGGGGCGGGTGGATCTGCGCAAGATCGAGGGCAAAGAGAACCGCATATTTTTCCTGGAAGACGGTCGGCTCGAAGTGCTTGAGGACCGGACTCATGGATATTACAAGCTGGTCCCCACCGATCAGGCGCCGCTGCTGGAAATCAGTGGTGTAAAAATGCACATCGCCAAGGGAGTGAACCCCTTCGAGAGTGCGGGGCAGATGGCCGCGCAGGTGGTGAGAAAAGGTGCCCGGGTGCTGGATACCTGCAGCGGGCTGGGATATGCGGCGTCGGCAGCATTGAAGCTTGGCGCGCTCGAAGTCGTTTCGGTGGAGTTGAGTGAAACCGTAATAGCTTTGCGCCGGAAAAACCCCTGGTCACAGCGGATATTTGGGTCTGGTATACAGCTGGTGCATGCCGATGTTGATGATTACATCCGGGACCTGCCGACGCAATCCTTTGATGCGGTCATTCATGACCCGCCTCGTTTTTCCCTCGCCGGCGAACTTTACGGCGAGAGTTTTTACCGGGAGCTGTACCGGGTGTTAAAGCGGCGTGGGACCCTGTTCCACTATACCGGCAACCCGCAGCTGCTGAAGCGCGGCAGCGGCTTTGTCGATCGGGCCGCCAGGCGGCTCAAACTGGCCGGCTTCACCAAGGTAGAAAAAGTTTCCGAGCTGATGGGGCTTACGGCGAAGAAATAGAGGCTCACCTCTGCCCCAACATCCTGACAAAATCTTCCGGTCTCCCAAAACAGGATGACCCTGTTCTGCGAAGTGCACACGGATCTGGTGCTTGCGGCTGGTGAGCAGATGAATTTCCACCAGGCTGCTCTCACTGGTCACCTGCAGAACCCAGTACTCCGTATGAGAGAGCTTGCCTTTGGCGGCGACACCGGTTGAGTAGACGTTGTGAGCGGTGTTCTCGGCGAGATAGGAGATTGTGCCCTCAGGGATCGTCAACCGCCTTGGACGATGGCCAGGTAGTACTCGTCGGTTTCAGCCTCAGAAAATGAAACTCATCTGTTTCCTGATAGACTTCCAGACATGGATGTTCCCCAGCGATCCAGAGACCGTTTTATGACAAACATTATAATCCTCGGTGTAGCTCTTGTTGCCGGTCTGTTGCTGGCCGGTTATTTTATGAGCAGGATGCCGGGTCGCTCGTTTTCTGGTGTCTTGCCCGAGCTGACTGCAGCCGATCTGCAGCTGAAAGACAACCTTGTTTCGCACGTGGAGATTCTTGCCGAAACAATCGGGGAAAGAAATCTCTGGCAGTATGAAAAGCTGTTGAAGGCGGCCGATTACATAGAGGGGCAATTCCTCTCGAGCGGGCTCACGGTCAGGTCAATATCATACGAGGCCTCCGGAAAACACGTCCGCAACATCGAGGCGGAAATCCGTGGGGCCGGGGAATCGCCGGAGGTCGTGGTTATCGGTGCGCATTACGATTCTCTGGTCGGCACCGTAGGCGCAAATGACAATGCGTCGGGTGTTGCTGCCCTGTTGGAGTTGGCACGCCTGTGTAGTGCTGGCGAGTATCGCAAAACTATACGGTTCGTAGCCTTTGTGAATGAGGAACCGCCTTTTTTCAAGTCGCCCTCGATGGGCATCCGGATTTACGCGCCGCAGGTGCAGGAGCGTGGCGATCGGGTTGTCGCTATGATTTCCCTGGAAACAGTTGGTTATTTTACAGATGAGCCTTTGTCCCAGAAGTTTCCCCTGCCGATGCTGCGTTTCTTCTACCCGCGCCAGGGGAACTTTCTGGCCTTTGTTGGCAACTACAAGTCCGGTGAATTATTAAGGACGTGCGTCAGGACTTTTCGGGAGAATGCCGAGCTTCCATCGGAAGGAGTCATCGCGCCCGGCTGGCTGCTCGGCGTCGACTGGTCTGATCACTGGTCTTTCTGGAGAACAGGCATCCCGGCTATCATGGTGACTGATACAGCTCTCTTCAGGTATCCCTACTATCACGCCACCAGTGATACTCCGGACAAGATCAATTATGCGGCTCTGACCAAGGTCGCTTCAGGTTTGCTCACTGTGATTGAGGAGCTTGGGAAGTAGCTGAGTCTTGATACAGACACTCAAAATAGCGTGTCCCTTTTGCTTTTGCCAACCAGCAATCCCGCTGCAAGCAGACACTGGAATGGTATGCTATGAACAGAACAACCGCTCAACTCTTTACCGTCATCTGGTCTAAGGGGGTGACATGCGAGCGATCAGGCTCAGAGAGATGTTGCACACCATCGAGAGAGAAGCCAGATTAACTGCCTCGCTGACCGGCAGGCCGAGCTTCGATCCTCGCGTCATGGAGTCGATGGAAGAGGTTCCACGCGATTCCTTTGTGCTGCCGGAGATGATTGACCGCGCCTTTGACGACGGGCCTCTGCCGATCGGTGAGGGGCAGACCATCTCTCAGCCTTACATCGTCGCCCTGATGACCGACCTGCTCGAACCACAGCCAACACAGACCATCCTCGAAATCGGTACTGGCTCCGGATACCAGGCGGCCATTCTCGCGCAGCTGGTGCAGCAGGTCTACAGTCTGGAAATCATCCCCTCGCTGGCTGCCGAGGCGGCCGATTTACTCTTACGGTTGGGCTATACCAACATTGAAATCAAAGTCGGAGATGGTCACACCGGCTGGCCAGAACATGCCCCCTACGATGGCATCATCATCACCGCTGCTGCTAGCCATTTGCCGCAGGCACTGATTGATCAGCTCAGACCGGGTGGCCGACTGGTGATTCCCGTTGGCCAGCCCTATTCATCGCAGAAACTGATGTTGGTCGAAAAGGACCTTGCAGGGAGAATGGATGCCAGAGATGTGCTCAATGTCGTTTTTGTACCGATGACCGGCGGCGTTCGTGCAAGGAATAACAATCACTGAGTGAAGAACGGTTAAACCTGATCCACAAAGGAGGAGACCATGTTAGTCGGTGAGTTTTGTAATCGTGAAGTCATAATCGTCGATCGGGCAACAACCATTCTTGAGGCGGCCAAACTGATGCGCTCTGAACATGTCGGAGACCTGGTTGTGACTGACAATCGTAATGGCCAGCAGGTGCCGGTCGGCATCCTCACCGATCGGGATATAGTGGTTGAATTGCTGGCAGAGGAGATAGAGCTGGACAAGGTCTCGGTTGGGGATGCCATGAGCTACGAGCTGCTCAGCGTCACAGAGCAGGATGGCCTGCAGGAAACCATCGAAAAAATGAGTGGCCGCGGGGTGCGTCGCCTGCCGGTGGTGGGTGATGCTGGCGAACTGGTCGGCATAGTCACGGTGGACGACCTGATTGAATTGATTGCCGAGCAGTGGAATGGTTTGGTCCGTCTGGTCGGCAAAGAACTGGTCGGGGAACAGACGAGGCGGGATTGAAGCAGGGAAATATAATACTCATTCTTAGCCGCAGCCAGGGAGTCGCGGACACTCAAAAAGGACACCCAATTTTGAGTGTCCCGCTATCTCAAAGTAAAAACCCCCGTCCTCTGGGCGGGGGTTTTACTAATTAAGATTTTGGGGGAACCAAATGTTAACAAAAACGTGTTGACAACGTGATTAGTTTTGATAGATTGTAATCAATAGTTAACATTTGATTGCAATGGAGATGAAAATGGCTGCAATACTTCGATTAAGAGATTTTCGTGATCAGGCAGGGCTTTCACAGGAAGATTTGGGAAGCAAGGTCGGCGTGACACGTCAAACAATAGCCTTTTGGGAAAAAGGTGAACGCTCTCCAAGTTTGGCCCAATTATATAAAGTCGCAAAGGCTCTTAAGGTGCCTGCTGGAATTCTTCTAGAGCAAGATAAGAAGAAAGAGAGGTCCACGATACTCTTCAGGTCAGATGTGCCGGAAGCGTTGAAGCCAGAAATCAGGGATGTCCTTGCAAAGATCACAAGGGATTATTCATTTATAGAAAAATCTCTCGGCGAAGTTGCGACTTTGCCACCAGCTCATTTATTTGACGGGTTCGACGCTTCGCTCTCGGAAAACATGGCAAGCGAAATCCGTGATTGGTTAGGCGTTGAACGTGGCCCACTTGGTGATGTCTTTGATTTGTTGGAGAGCCGTGGTTTAAAAGTCGTTTTGCACCCTTTGCCTAATGAAGTGTCGGGACTGTCGGCTTACACAGACGAAAATGGAGCAATATTTTTTATAAATAGTGAGCACCCAACAGAAAGGCAGTACTTTACTGCCCTTCACGAGCTTGGGCATTTGATATTTCATCGATGCGATTACGGAGATGAGCACCATAAGCAAAGTCGTAAAAAAGAAAAAATGGTGGATTATTTTGCTGGTGCTTTGCTGTTGTCGAGATATGCAATCGAAAAGGAACTTAAATCTTATGCTGGGAAATGGCTACCAGAACCACTTCTTGCGGATATAAAGTTGCGCTACCAGGTAAGTATGAGAACCGTAGTCATACGTGCGGGGCAGGTAGGTGTAATAACAAATAAGCAGTCATGGGAACAGTTTCACTGTATAGAAGATAAGTATGGTTCAACAGCAGAAAGTCCGGAGCTTGATAGACCAAAGGGGTTGCGCCGTTTGGAGCGTCTTGTTTTTAGGGCTCTTCTGGAAGAGGAGATAACGACTTCCAAGGCAGCGGAGGTCCTGGGCAGAACTTTGGTTTCAGTTCACAAGGAGTTGTCAGCCTGGCTTGGAGATGTAGAAAGTTGATATTACTCACCGACGCCAATATCCTGATTACACTTCATGACGTCGGTGGGATTCCGGTTTTGCCCCAGCTCGGGCCAACGGAAATATTAGATGTTGTTTTTGAAGAATGTTGGAACGATTGCCAGCCAGATTTAAAAGCGACAGCGCTTGATGCTGGAATTGTCGTTGTTGAATCTGAGCTCGACTGGCTTGAAGAAGCGCAGGATATTGCTGAGGGGGCTTTGAGTGAACAGGATGCCTATTGTTACATTTATGCCAGGGATGCTGGCAGGGTTCTGGTTTCAGGTGACAAGCCTCTGAGGAGCAAGTGTAAATCGAATGGAGTTGAATACCGGGGGCTTATTTGGGTTCTTGAAGAGACTTTCAATAAAGGGTTGATGGGGCCAGAGGCTCTTTGCGAATGGTTGGCTTTGTTGAATTCTCATGACCGGCGATTGCCAAAGGTGGAGATTGCTCGGCTGAAAGAACTGTTTGGTTGCTCTTGAATCATACTAATGTTGAGCGGCATACAAAAGAATCCAGTTTCGAGGGACAGGGATTAGTGCCAGGTACGAGTAAGTGTCACCGTTGCATGTATGGACTGGGGAGGAAAAAGTGAGCATAAAAGTCAAAGGCAATCCATTTCCTGAGGGCTACACATGCATACGTTGTGGTAAATGTTGTTTGTATAGACATTTTATGATGACTCT
This sequence comes from Deltaproteobacteria bacterium, assembly GCA_024279915.1. GTDB lineage: Bacteria > Desulfobacterota > Desulfuromonadia > Desulfuromonadales > BM103 > M0040. The sequence continues at coordinate 5,798 of JAJRRB010000034.1, read as the reverse complement.
AAGCGCCACAAGTGAAGACGTCAGTAGGTGGAAGAGGGAGGAACGTTACGATATCTTAAAATATGTTTCCACTATTTCTCCTGATGTACACGACCTTTGGGTCAAGAACGGGGAAGAGTCTCATCGTTGTCCGTTTGTAAGGAAGGATCGGGGAAAGCCTACCTATCGCTGCGGTATCTACGAGACGCGTCCTGAAGTCTGTAAAGGGTATCCTCATGGTAAAAAATGTTTAAACTGGCAAAACTTGGATGAGGAGAGGTGAAGACTTTTGTGCTCTGTTGTGTTATCTGCCTAAGATTTTTTCAGAGAATAGAAGTGTTTTAGATATATCTACCATGGCAAATGGACACAGGAAATGTATGGAAGCCTTTACCTTACTGTTAATCAAGCGTAGATTGGCTTAGTCTTATTTGTTGTTTTTCATGGGGGATGGAAATGTCCAAAAAAGCTTCTGACGACCTACCTATAACCCTGCAAGACTTATTGAAAAACAGCCCTGCCAACAAAATCAAAGAAACCATCACTTCCCTATCTAAGACTAAAAAGGGGCCAGCTTTTGAAAAACTGCTTGCTGAGTTATATCGTGGCAACGGATGGCTCGTCCAAGTGCAAGGCGGTCGTGGCGATGACGGTGCCGACCTTCTTCTATATCACCCCACAACTCCCTCAAAAGTCTCATATATCGTTCAAGCCAAGAATCACGCGCAGCCTCTCACCTACGATCAGACCCGCAGCGAATTAGTCAAGTTCGAGGAGAAGGCACGGGAACGTTACAATTGCCATAACTTCCGACTGGTGTCCGTCAGTGGTTTCGTCAAAGAGGCCGCCACGCTTGGCGATTTTAATATGCTTCTTGACGGCTGGGAGCATGTCGTTGAACTGGTCGAGCACTGCGACCCCGAAAACAAGACTGAGCCTCAGATTGATCTGTTCGCCCACAACCGCAAGACCTACGAACGTATCAATGAACTCTGGGAAGAAGAGAAGTATGTTGCCGCCGTACAGGCCACTGGTACAGGTAAAAGCTTCTTGATCTCAAAGGTTCTTGCCGACTCCTTCGATAAGAGCAACATAGTTCTCGCCCCATCCAACTACATCCTCGAACAACAGCTAGCTAAGATTCCCTGGATAAGCAATACCGTCTATATGACCTATGCAAAGCTGGGTCGGATGAGCGTGGAGGAGATTGCCGACCTCAACCCCGAGTTGATCGTCCTCGACGAGTTCCACCGCTGCGGCGCCGATGTCTGGGGAGAAGGAGTACAAGCCCTACTCGATTCAAACCCCGAGGCCAAAGTGCTAGGAACCTCAGCGACTCCTATACGCTACCTTGATAATGAGCGCGACATGGTCGAGGAATTATTCGACGGGGTTGTGGCTGTTGACTTGTCATTGGCCGAAGCGATTGTTCGACGCATACTCCCTGCACCGACCTACATCAGCGCCCTTTATACCCTCAACGATGAGATTGAGAACCTTCTGTCTGAGGTGGATGCGAGTCGGCGATCCGAGGAGGAGAAGGCAGGATATCGCGAGGAAATCAAAAAAATAAAACTTGATTGGGAATCGAGCTCTGGTGTCCCCGAGATACTGAAGAAGCATCTGCCCGCAGGAACTGACAAGCTGATTGTTTTCTGTCGTGATCAACAACACTTGGATGAAATGGAAATCGAGGTTCAACGCTGGTTTCTCAAAGCAGGAACACACGCAAGGCGTAAGACCTACCGAGTACTGAGTTCCGACTCAGAAAGCAACTCTAATCTTGTGGCGTTTAAGAAGGCCGATGGTAACGGAACGGCTCATCTGCTGTTCTCTATCAATATACTCAATGAAGGGCTACATATCCCCGAAGTCGGAGCAGTACTCCTGTTACGCCCAACTGAAAGCCCGATCATTTTCTACCAGCAGATTGGTCGATGCATTGAGGTAGGCAAAGACCGCACTCCAGTCATCTTTGACCTCGTCAACAACTTCCAGAATGTTAGAGCAAACGATTTCCTTGGAGACCTTGAAGAGGCGAGAGAAGTTGAGACACAGCGCCGAGCCAAACATGGGCTTAGTGATTTTGCCCCCGCTGTGCATGTCGAGGAACTTGCCAGACCGATTGAAGAGATATTTGAGGCTATCCGTGAGCGGTTGGTGTCGTGGGAAGTCATGTTCGAGGCTTTGGTCGAGTTTAAGGGAAAAAATGGCCACTGCAATGTGACGAGAGGTGATGAGGAAACTTTGTCTCTAGGTAATTGGGTTACGACTCAAAGACAGCGCAAGAGAGTAAATCGCTTATCTGACTATGCAGTCGGGCGATTGAAAGAAATCGGTTTCGAGTGGGACACGCTAGCAGCTATTTGGGAAAGTATGTATGCAAGCCTGTGTGAGTTTCATGAGGAACACGGTCACTGTCTTGTCCCTCACCCCAAAGAGAATAATGAGCAGACGGTGTTTAGCCGATGGGTTGTAAATCAAGGAGTTCTTAAGCGAAACGGTCTTCTAAACGATGAAAGGTTAAAACGTCTTGATGAATTAGGCTTTGTCTGGGACCGGAAAGAATATTTCTGGCTAAGATGTATGCTGAGCTCACTACCTTCAAAGAAAAAAATGGGCACTGTCTTGTTACTAGTGGCGACAAGGATAATCCGCAGCTTTCAACATGGGTTACAGTACAAAGGGTAGTCAGAAGGGCGAAGAGAATGTCTGCTGAAAAAGTTGAACAGCTAGACAGAATCGGCTTTGACTGGACGCCTGATGAAACCGTTTGGGATGATATGTTTGAAACTCTCTGCCAATTTAAAGAAGAAAATGGGCATTTTGAGGTCCCAGCGAAGTATGCTCCCAACAAGAAGTTTGGTGCGTGGGTTAGCACTCAAAGGGTCGTATACAAAGAGAAGAAACTAGCCAAAGACAAAATTTCACGTTTAGAAAGTATTGGTTTTGTTTGGGATGTAATAGAGGAGAAATGGGAAAAGTGGTTTTCTCAATTATCAGAGTTCAAGCAGAAGGAAGGTCATTGCAGGGTTCCTCATGAACATGAAGGTCTTGGTCGCTGGGTTACCAAACAAAGGGGCCGACACAAGGAACTTTCAGAGGATAAAATTAAATGCTTAAACAGACTAGGGTTTGTATGGGACATCAAAGAGGGCCAGTGGCTTGAATATTACAATGAACTTTGTCAATTTGTAGAGATAAACGGACATACCAATGTTGGGGGCAACAACAGACCACTTCAAGCGTGGATGACAAGATGCAGGACGAAACCCCTCAGTGAAGAAAAGACCGCACTACTCAATGGAATAGGTTTTGTTTGGGACCTTAAACAGGATTTTTGGGATAAGAAATTTGCAGCCTTACTTGAGTTTAAGAATAAACACGGGAGCTGTAATGTTCCGTCAACATACACAGAGGACCCCAGTCTTGCCACATGGGTAATAGGCCGAAGAGTCCGCTGGCGTAATGAACAATTGACTGAGGAACAAATTCAGAGTCTCGATGAGGTCGGCTTTGTGTGGGAGCCCTATAAGCAGAAGAGATAAGAAGGTTATTCTAAATCACGCTATAAAAAGTGTCAGGCTTGACTTATGGGTATTTACCTCTGGAATATGGGGACATAATACCTAAAAAAAGGGTCTCCGTTTGACCCTTATCAGAGCGTTTGATGTAGATACACTCAAAGTAGGGATACTGTGACACAAATTGTACGTGTCACCGTATTCGTTTATAGACCTCAAATAATCTCTTTTCTGCGCCACCACAGCAATCTCAGCCATACCCTTACTATAAGGCGTGCCGACCGTGTCGGTTAAAGCCTCTCCAATCTTGAAACCATTCTCCGCAAACTCTTTGGTCAAAGTATCCAGACTGTAATATTGCAGCCAATTGTAGATGACCCGCGAGCGGTTTGCCTCAAAGATGCTGTATTTGTCGAGTACCACTTTTTCCTGATCATACTTGAAGGTACGCACTAAGCCGTAATAGTCCTCGGCTGACCAAAAGTCATGCAACTGCTTGAACTCCAGTAGGGTCTTTATTTTGCGTGTTATGATGAGTACACTGTAAATGTATTTTGGGAAATAGGTTGTAAGTGTAAATACATTTATATTGTTCGAATAAGAACCTAGTCTTGACCTGTTGATAAAAGTAAGAATCCGGGACACTCACACAAGGGTGTCCCGTAAGAGTGTCTCCTGAAGGTGTCCCGCAAAAGTGACGCTATTTGTATGCTGAATACGTAGCATAATCTTAAACGATAAGGAGCAAAGAATCGGGGATATCCATGATAAGTAAAGTCAAGGGGGCGACGGAGATTTCCCTTTTGCTTTACCGATATCTGTTGTGTCTGCACTTGGAGCAGCCATAATCCTCCGCAGCGCAGATTGCTTCTGCCCTGTTATGTGACACGACGAACTCATCATCAACTTAGTGAAAACGGCCCTATGACATTCTCATCTCTCGGACTCTCCGAGCCTATACTCCGCGCAATTGAGGAAAGCAAATACTCCACGCCGTCGCCGATCCAGATCAAGGCGATCCCTGCGGTGCTCGCCGGCCAGGACTTGATGGTCTCTGCGGAAACCGGTAGCGGCAAGACCGCCGGCTTCTCATTGCCGCTGTTGCAGCGTCTTAGTGGTGGCTCCAGAGTGAAATCAAACCACATCCGCGCCCTCGTGCTGGTACCGACCCGCGAACTGGCGTTACAGATTGGCAAGAGCGTTGCCAGCTACGGCAAACACCTTTCACTGAAGTCAGGAGTTGTCTACGGTGGGGTAAAAATCAATCCGCAGATGATGAAACTGCGTGGCGGGATCGATGTGCTGGTGGCAACCCCTGGACGTTTGCTTGACCTTTCCAGCAAGAATGCCGTGAAGTTTTCACAAGTTGAGATTCTGGTGCTCGATGAAGCCGACCGCATGCTTGACATGGGCTTTATCGACGATATCGGCAAAATACTCGTGCTGCTACCGAAAAAACGCCAGAACCTGCTCTTCTCGGCCACCTTGTCCGCGTACATCCGCAAGCTCGCTGATGAGCTGCTCAACAAGCCGCTGCAGATAGAGGTATCTCCACCAAACGCCCCGGCGGAAAGTGTGAAACAGTGGGTCTATGAGGTCGACAAAGACATGAAGCGGGCCCTGCTCAGCCACCTGGTGCGTAGCAAAAACTGGGAGCAGGGGCTGGTTTTTAACCGCACCAAGAAAGGGGCTGACCGACTGGTGAAACAACTGCAGCGCGATGACATCTCGGCGGCGGCGATTCATGGTGACAAGAGCCAGGGACAGCGTACCCGCGCTCTGGATGACTTCAAGGCGAACAAGTTCCGGGTCCTGGTTGCCACCGACCTTGCAGCTCGCGGTATCGACATTAGTGAACTGCCACACGTGATCAATTTCGAGTTGCCCAAAGTCCCTGAAGACTATATACACCGCATCGGTCGTACCGGTCGCGCTGGTTTCGAAGGAGAGGGGATCTCACTGGTTTGCGCCGACGAGGTCAAGCTGCTCGCTGCGATCGAAAATCTGATTCGCCAGACTTTGGCCCGCGAGGTTGAGAGAGGTTTTATTCCAACGCACAAGGTGCCATTGACCCGCCTGCAGGATCGACCAAAGAAGCCCAAGAAACCGAAAAAGTCGAAAAAGTCCACCGTGCAAAACAATTAAAGAATCGGGGTCACTAGCGTCCGGTTAAAAGTTTCAGAAATTACGTAAGGCCATGTATTCAAAAGAAAAAAGTGACTTCATGCAATTTTTCTATTTCATCACACCCTCTCGGAGTATGACATACAGTATCCAGCAAATTATATTTGCCGA
>JAJRRB010000033.1 GCA_024279915.1 Deltaproteobacteria bacterium | reverse complement strand
TCTCGGCGATGGGAGGATAAACACTGAATTTGTCACTACCGCTGTGTAAACTGATTTTGTATGGCCCGTATTGAGATGCAATCGCCGCGTGAATTTTGAGAGCGGCGACAAAGGCGTCCATATCACCTCTGAAATCAATGCACTTTTCAAAATCACCGATAAACCTTGGCGCGAGGCTGGTTACCGGGACCTGGTTGTGTTTCAATTCAAGGGCAAGGAAAAGGTGCTCAAGTACCGAAGTTGGTTGGTCTGTTTCATCTACCGAGATTTCCAGATCAAACCCTGAATCCCCCATCAATCTTTCAGCGTGCCGGGTCATCGCCGTGATGTGAGCTAAGGCTCGGCCATATTTTACTGCAGCCCGCTTCAGTGGCCCACTCTCAAAATGCAATGCACCTTTTGCCTCCTCAAGGTCAAAAGATTTACCTTCATACAAAGAGATAAAAGAGTCCGCACCCGGGATCGCATCATCAAGTAATGCCTGAAATTTACTTTCGACCTCGACTGCACTGTAATTATCGGCTTGCTGGTCGACATGATCTGAGGGGTCAATTGTAAAAAAACAGAATCCGGCCTTCGCTGTGGCCTCCAGATCTTCGAACGTTTTCAGGTGATCGGCATCGGCGCCGACCGGTTGTTGCCAACCAGCCCGAAAGGCCCCCCAAGTGGCTGTTGACAGGACTTCCTCTGGACTACGGTCTGTACGGATCATTTCACGGATTGATTGTTGACAGAAAACAGGAGCCATTCCCTGCCCGAACTGACGCATCGCGGCGGCGTGTCCAGGTGTGGCCAGCCCAAGCCGATCTCCGAAACCGAATGACGGCTGAAGACCCAATGGGCGTGGAGTCAGATGTGGAAGATGAGCACGAAGATCTTTGGAACTGGCCACATCGACCACAGCCGTGAGTAAGGAATAATCATCCAAGTTCTGTCGCTTTGCCTTGAGACCGGCAAATCGAGCAAGCAACGATTCAGAAGGCCCGATAGCGAAAAATTCTTCACGGTCAGGCAAATCGACCATTCCGAGCAGGCACTCGTCTAACCATTGCAAAGAAGAGGGAACAACCTTCCCATCAGGAAAAATCATGGCCAGAAGTTCAGCTTTTAGCGATTGATCCTGCTCTGTTGTCGCACCAATTTCCTGGCCACTAAATATGCGGGTTAACTCATCCATTTCATACCCTTCTAGATCTATTCCGAAGATGTGATTAGCAGTGAGCCTTCATGTAATAGGTCCGGTGCTTAAACTCCTGTAAATGATGAAAAGCCACCGTCAATCGGCACAACGGTCCCGGTCACAAATGACGCAGCATCCGAGATTAAATAATGAATGGTTCCAAAGACTTCGTGGCTTTCCCCAAACCTTCTGAATGGTGTCTTGTTAATCACCTGATTTCCTCGTTCGGTGTAGCTGCCATCATCATTGATCAATAAGGCTCTGTTCTGGTTTGAAACAAAAAAACCGGGAGCAACGGCATTGACCCTGATGCCATCACCATATTTCAATGCCAATTCAGTGGCCATCCAGCGGGTCAAATTGTCAACCCCCGCTTTGGCATTTGAGTACCCAAGGACACGGGTTAACGCTTGCGGAGAAGCCATGGAGGAAAAGTTAACAATGCAACCTTTCCGTTGCTGAATAAACGCCTTAACAAAAGTCATGGTCGGCAAAACCGAGCCCTTGAGATTCAGGTCAAGAACTTTGCTGTAATCCTCAATATTCAAGTCGGTAATGTCCTGTTCAGGCCCGATCGTTGCTCCGGGCATATTGCCTCCCGCTCCGTTGATCAACACATCCACCCGGCCACAGTCCTGCATAATCTGATGGTACACAGAATCCAGTGCAGCCTGATCCAGAACATTGCAGGCATAACCGGAAAGCTTGTCGGAAACAGTCTTCATCTCATCCAGAACGGAATCGATTTTGTTTTGGTGAAGATCAAGGAAAACCACATGAGCTCCCTGTTCCAAAAGATACTTGGCAGTCCCGCCCGCCAGCACCCCGGCAGCTCCGGTCACTACGATAACTTTGTCTGAAATGTCGAATAAATTGTTCATAAGAATGACTACCTATTAACGTTTAAAGGTGATTTAACCCATCAGAAGATTCGGTATAAACATGCTGATAGCTGGAATATAAGTGACCAGAAGCAGGGTCACCACCATGACCAGATAGAACGGCCAGATGGTTCTGACTGTATCCTCCATTTTGACACCACCGACCGCACAGCCGACAAAGAGTACGGTGCCTACGGGGGGGGTCACCAGCCCAATTCCCAGATTGACCATCAACACGATACCAAACTGAACCGGATCCATTCCAAGCTGAACCATCACCGGCAGAAAGATCGGCGTACATATGATAATCAATGGCGACATATCCATAAATGTCCCCAGGAAAAGCAGAATAATGTTGATCATGAGCATGATCACTAAAGGATTGTCGGACATCGTTTGCAGCAGCAGAAACAACTTATCCGGGACTTCATTCAAAGCGAGCAGCCAGGCGAAAGAGGCAGCGCTACCGATGATCAGCAGGACCATTGCTGTTGTTTTTATTGCCCCCAGGGTTGCAGTGACAAAGTTTTTCCAGTGCATGGATCGATAGAAAAAGCACGTTACAAGAAGCGCGTAAATGACTGCTATCGCCGCTGACTCGGTTGCCGTGAAAATACCGGAGAGGACCCCGCCGACAATGATAATTGCGGTCATCAGGCCGGGAAGAGCATTTGCAAATAAAATAATCAGCAGTTTCCAACCGGGAAAAATTTCACGCGGATAGCCGCGCTTGATCGCCACCAGATAGGTTGGAACCATCAACGACAACCCAGCCAGAATTCCCGGAATGAATCCAGCCATAAACAGAGCTGAAACCGAGACTGTACCACCCGCCGCAATAGAATAAATAATCATGTTGTGGCTGGGAGGAACGATCAGGCCGATGGTGGCCGAGGTCACCGTGACATTGACGGCGTAATCAGCATCGTATCCTTTTTCCTTCATCATCGGGATAAGCGTCGAGCCGAGCGCGGAGACATCGGCAACTGCCGAGCCGGAAATGCCGCCAAATAGCATTGATGAGAGGACATTGACCAGGCCCAATCCGCCACGAACATGGCCGATGATTGCATTGGCCAGCCGAACAAGACGTTCTGATATCCCCCCATGCTGCATTAATTCCCCGGCATAGATAAAAAAAGGGATGGCCATCAAAGAAAAAACATTCATTCCGGAGGCCATCCGCTGAAATACGATCATCGGCGGGATATCCATGTAAAGGACGGTCGCCATGGCAGAGGACCCAAGCGTTACGGCAATGGGAACACCGAGGATCAATAAAAAAATAAATGACCCGAAAAGGACGAGTAATTCCATGTTAAAGCTCCGTCCTGTTCATAATTGTCAGGAGAATATGTTCCAGAGAAAAAAGCATGAACAAGAAGCCTGCCAGCGGGAAGGGAAGGTAGCTCAGTCCTGTTGGAATCCCGAGAGTAGGAATAGTATGTGTCCAGGTAGAGGCCACCATGTCTGCCCCGAACCAGACCATGCCGAAACCGAACAATCCAACGATCAGATGATTAATGACAGCAACAATGCGTTGCGGTAATTCGGCCAGACTCTCCTTAAAAAAAACCAGACCGATATGAGAGCCATCGCGAACCCCTGCTGCGGCTGCAAACAAAATGAAGTAGATCATCAGCAGCAGGCAAAACTTTTCAGACCAGTGAGGAGTATCGTTGAGGATGTAACGGGCAAATACCTGCCAACCGACAATGATCGTCATCAGAACCAGACCGAAACCGCTGGACCAGATGCAGACCCGGGAGATCGTTCGATTAAATACAGACAGATAATGCAGCATAGTAATTCCTTAATAATATCATCGGGTGGAAATGTGATCTTCCACCCGATGATAATGACTCCAGCTACTTGACAGCCTGAATGCGCTTAACCAGATCCTTAAGTTCCGGAGTATTGGCAAAGCGGGCATAGACTGGCCCCATTGCATCGATAAAGGGTTGTTTGGCAACCTCATCAATAACCTCATTGCCAGCCTACATGACGATCTTTTTTGATTTCTCAACACGTTTGTTCCACAGATCACGCATAACCTGCACAGATTCCACTGCAGCCTTACGCACCAATTCCTGATCTTCTTTGCTCAGCTTGCCCCAACTTTTCGTGGACATCACCAGTACTTCAGGAGACATGGAATGCTGATCCAAAGAATAGTGTTTTGCGACCTCAAAGTGGCGGGTGGACTCGTAGGATGGCCAGTTGTTTTCAGCACCATCGATAACGCCGGTCTTCAATGCTTCGTATACTTGGCCGAATTCCATAGGTGTGGCATTGGCACCTAGCGCTTCCATGGTAGCAACAAACAGATCTGAATTCTGAACCCGGATCTTCATGCCTTTCATGTCGGCGGGGGAATTAATCGGGCGCTTGGAATTATAGAAAGAGCGTGCGCCGGAATCATAAAAAGCCAAGCCAACCAGCCCGTGAGGAATCATGGCGTCTAGGATTTCACGACCGATAGCACCATCCATGACATTGTACATGTGCTCGGTCGAGCGGAAAATGTACGGAAGGGCCGTAATCGCCGTCTCAGGGATAAAAGAATTCAAAGGGGCCAGATTGACCCGATTGAGGTCGAGTGCACCAGCAATTGTCTGCTCAATGGTCGCTTTTTCTTCGCCAAGTTGGCGGCCAGGATAGATTTTGATCTTAATCCGCCCGTCGGTCCATTTGTCCAGGAGACTGCCCATGTGCTCAACTGCCTGGACTGTAGGGTAGTCCTTGGCGTGAGTATCTGCGCTTCTCAAGGTTTTAGAAAAGGCCGGGAATGCAAAAGACAGACACAGCAAACACACCATTAAGATACCTGCAGTTTTCTTAAACATCTCTACTCTCCTTTGTTTGGTTTGTGCCAACATTGGCATTTTGTAATTCTACCTCAGAGTTTGTATGTTGTCTTGGCCAGCTTGTAGGCCAAATCAAAAGCCACTTCCAAAGCCTCATCTTCAGTCAACTGATGTTCGCACACCAGCTCCGCCAGATAGGAACAGTCAATTCTTCGGGCCATATCATGTCGCACCGGGATGGTCAGTAAAGCGCGGGTATCATAGTTGAAACCTACCGTGTTGTAGAACCCTGCTGTTTCTGTCACTGCCCGTCGATAATTCCTCATCCCTTCAGGGCTGTCGAAAAACCACCAGGCTGGGCCAAGTTTCAATAGTGGATAATGACCTGCCAGAGGGGCTAATTCACGGCTGAGAGTTGTGCTGTCTAAAGTAAACAGGATGACAGTTGCTTTTGACTCATTACCGAAGCAATCCAAAAGCGGCTTAAGAGCCTTGACGTACTCAGTGCTCGTTGGAATGTCTGCTCCCTTATCCAGACCAAATTGTTTGAAAATGTGATTATTGTGATTGCGGAAAGATCCTGGATGAATCTGTGTGATCAGCCCATCTTCCAGACTCATTCGGACCATTTCGGTAAGCATCTGGCCACGGAAATCTTCCGCCTCAGCCGAAGTCAGCAAACCTTTCATTGCTTTGAAGAAAAGTTTCTCACAGTCAGATGTGTCTAGATTCCTGGTTGCTGCGGTGGGGTGACCGTGATCTGTCGCAGTTGCTCCCAGCTTCGCAAAGAACTCCCGTCGGGCAACCAATGCTTTCAGGTACCCGCGCCAGGTCAGAGTGTCTTCGCCTGTCAGCTCACCCAGTCGCTCAACATTTTCACTAAAGCCACAGTACTCAGGATCAACAACCGGGTCGGGCCGGAAGCAGGGGATTATTCTGCCATCCCAATCGCTATCAAGAATTTGTTGATGAGCCTCAAGGGAATCTAGTGGCGAGTCAGTCGTAGAGATAACTTCAATATTACATTTTTGATAGAGTGCCCTGACAGAAAACTCAGGTTTGCCCAGCATAGCGTTTATGCAATCGTAAACATCATCTGCAGTCTCAGGAGAGAGACGCATTTCAATCCCAAAAAGAGTCACGAGAACTGATTCAAACCACAGTCGCGATGGCGTTCCCCTGAACAGGTAATAATGTTCAGCAAAAAGTCTCCAGACTTTACGCGGATCGGCTTCAACGGCCCCGCCGTCAACCCGCGGAATCCCCAGGTCTTCAAGCGCAACTCCCTGGCTATAAAGCATTCGAAAAATATAATGGTCTGGGATTAAGAATAATTCGGTAGGGTTCTTAAAATTAATATCGTTGGCATACCAGAGAGGATCAGTGTGGCCATGTGGACTGATAATAGGGACGTCCTTCACAGTCTGGTACAGGTTCCTGGCTAGACACCGCACATTGGGGTCCGCAGGGAGTAAACGATCATCGTTCAAAATCAACTTGCCTTGTAGTGACATTTTCACTCCCAAAGAGACCAAAAGTGACATGAGCTCTAGTTCATTCACTGAATGAACAAACTCATACACTAGAAGAGCATCGCTGTCAATAAAATTAGCCAAGAAGTGAAATATTTCAAAAAACAATCTGGCCACAACAACCGCCATACGCCGGGTAATTCTCTACCATAAGTGCGATTCCCTATAGTAAGTTTTTCATTTATGACGACGATTTTCTTCTTGACAAATATCGTCGCCTAGACTTTATTAGTTGAGTTAATTAAGTTTTCGAACACAGTAAGGAATAAGGAATAAAGATTGTGGCTATCAGCACTATCCCCCTTGTAGACAAATCGATGATGCGTGCCATCAATAGATACAGGGTCTTGTATACGATACGTAATCAGGGTCTGATCTCTCGAGCCGACATCTCGAGAAATACAGGATTGAGCCCGGCGTCAGTAACAAACATAACCGCGCAGCTTATTGAAGAAGGTCTGTTGCAGGAGAAACAGACCGGAAATTCAATTGGCGGGCGTCGACCAATCTTACTTGCCCTCAACCCGGAAGGCGCTTTTACTCTGGGGGTGTCAATAACTGCACAGCACATCACTGCGGTTATTATTAATTTGCAGGCCGACATCCTGGCGAAGTATTCAATGCCATTTGTTGAGATGGACGCAACTCCAGAAAGCGTTGCAGAAGCAATGGTAAAGACGATACACCAATGTATGTGGTCGACAGGGCTGTCAAAGAGTGCCATTTCAGGGGTAGGAGTCGCTGTACCAGGATTTGTTGACTCATTATCAGGCTTGATTCGATATCTGCCTAATTACCAATGGGAGAATGTGAACTTCAAAGAGATTCTCTTTCAAAAGCTGCAAATCCCGACTTATATAGACAATAGTGCCAACAGCCTCACCCTTACTGAGCAATGGTTTGGCAATGGCCAGGATGTAGACAACTTCGTTGTTATCAACCTTGCTCACGGCGTTGGCATCGGCATAGTCATAAACGGTCAACTCTATATGGGACATTCCGGCGGTGCAGGAGAATTCGGTCATACGACAATAGACCCCAACGGGCCGGTCTGTCGGTGCGGAAAGCGAGGGTGCCTTGAAGCATTTGTCGGTAATTACGCTCTCCTTGAAAAAGCCCGCAGATTAGCCCAAGAAGGGACCTGGAAAACAGAGAATCCAGATAACTTGACCATTGATGATGTTATCAAAAGGGCTTTTTCTGGTGAAAAGGCGCTGACTGACCTCTTTACGGAAGCAGGACGCATCCTGGGAATCGGCATTACCAACCTGATTGAAATATTTAACCCAGCCAAAATAATCATCTCCGGGAAAGGCACAAACGCAGGCGGATTAATCTTTGAAACGATGTACAAATCCATCCCAGAACACCTTACAGGTAATTTTGCAGAACAGACGGAAGTTATTGTCCAGGAATGGAAAAATACCGACACTGCCAGAGGTGCCGGCGTGCTTGTCTTAAGTGAGATTTACAAATTACCCTCAAACCGTGTTACACAAGTCTCTGATGAAAAGCAATAAGACCTATAGCATCGTGGGGCTATACTTTTTTAGAGGGGATAACCGCAAAAACTTAAAGAAGATGCCGCAATACGCTAAATCAAATGCATTTAATGTGTGAGGTGCGGGCCATGAAACTTGAACATTTAGCGCTTAATGTGATTAACCCCATTGCAATGACGGCGTGGTACGTTGAACACCTCGGGATGAGAATCGTTCGGCAAGAGACAGAGGCCCCATACACGCACTTTCTTGCGGACAGTACCGGAAAGATATTGCTGGAAATCTACAACAACCCACCGGACCAGGTACTTCCGTATGGAGCAATGAGCCCCCTGCAGCTTCATATCGCCTTCTTATCCCAAAACCCGGAGATCGACAAGGATGCCCTCATCGAAGCGGGGGCAACTCTTGTTGAGGAACTCCGTCTGGATGACGGTTCCCACCTGATAATGCTGCGTGACCCATGGGGACTTGCGCTTCAACTATGCAAGCGTGCCGTATCTATGCTGGACAACTGAATGTCAACCATGAAGACGGCAACTGTAGTGAGTGTTATCAACTCCCGCCAAAGGACAAAAGGCCCAGCTTCGATAGCTAGGGCCTTTCTGTTAATCCATTCTTTAATTTAACCAAAAACGGGCTTGCGGAAACGTCCCATTTATTTAGCGTATTCCCATTTATTCCGTGTTTCCACACCCTAATATAAAACAACTACCAGCTTCTCACCCGGCCAGAATCAACATGTACAAAGTCCGATTTCGGATAATATCCCACCCCACCCATACGCAAATCCAAAGCAGCCTTACGTACAGTTTTAAGGGGGACACCAGGTAACCGTAGATCAACGGCCCTACCCTGCATATGATAACTGTTTTTAGCCACACCACTTGAGTTACCGCGCAAGGCACGATTGGTTTGCGGTGAGCGATAACCGGAAATAATCTCAAAGGGGCGTTTAGCATCAACCTTACGGGAGATAGCAGCCATCAGATCCAGGGTGACTGGGTCGATTGAATGCACTTCGTTGGTGCGATGGTCGCGCAACACATGGTTGAGGTGACTCAAAGCATCAGGGAGATATCTCCCCTGCTCCCAGTAAACAACTTCTTTCAGATGTTCGCCAGTGTGAGTATTGAACAAACTAAGGCTTCTATCCTGAACACCCAAAAGGCTATAGCGTGCCCAGGCAGGCAAAGGATTGAGACAGACAAGCGAAGCCAGCATGCCAGCTTTAAGTAACTGACGTCGGTTCAATTCAGGAAGCGATATGATTTTATCATTATCTTGCAGCATAATATGTTTAAACCTTAAAGATGAGAAAAGTCTTACAAATCAGCAAGTTCCGTAATCTTTACGTAGCAAGGTCTGTTCCAAAAAACAGTGTATTTACCAGCATCTATTTGCCGCGACTGCTCACAGGAAAGAAATATCAACGGTTTCAATAGCTTAAAGCAGAGACAAGAGTAAAAACATCTGACGAAACGAGGGATTGAGGAGAGAGTAAAGAGGCCCGATACGTCAAAAGACACTGCCGAGTGACACAGGTGTGTCGCCCGGCAGTGTCTTAACACAAAGCCAAACAAGCTTGCAAGTTATTGTTTCAAAGGGATAAAATCCTAGCAGTCAGGTTAATGATAGTTTGACAGGCTGCGAGTCAGGAAAGTTCAAAAGCGATCTTCAAAACCACCTGGTATTCTGAAACTTTACCGTCGTCATCAATGTGGCCCCGTACATCCATGACCTCAAACCAGGAGAGTTGTTCAAGAGACTCCTGGGCACGGTCAACAGCTCTCTGAATGGCCACTTCAACTCTCTCTGATGAAGTACCGATCACTTCGACTTTTTTATAGATTCGTGAATCACCGTAGGTCATTAGACACCTCCCTAGCTCTGCAATAAACGGCGAAATATACGAGGTGAGTCATGTATACCTCAACTCATATTTAACTCTTCGCGTTTAAGCTGATCAGAGAGTTGGTGAGATGCCAGAGGATGGCAATCACGAATCATTTATCATTGAATTTATTACGGTGTACCTGATTAAATGGCAGGGCTTCTGTGGTATGGCCAGCTTTCTCTTCGGCAGGGTAGCCGATGCCGATAACACATTCAACTACGTGTGAAGCCGGTAAACCGAGGAGTTCTTTAAGATATTGTTCTGCGCTACGTTCAGCGTTATGGGGACGCAATCGGATCTGAGCCCAGCAACTACCTAAACCAAGTTCCTCGGCCGCGAGCTGAACCACGATAGCTGCAATCGAACAATCCTCCGTCCAGACATCACTTTTCGTCGCATCTGCAGCGATCACGATGGCCAGAGGGGCTCCTGCCAGGAATGCAGAGCCATGTTCTTTAGCGCAACCAATCTGTGTCAGTAGTTCAGGGTCAGTGACGACAATAAACTCCCAGGGATTGCGGCCACGCGAAGTCGGTGTCCGTACCGCCACTTCAATAAGGCTTTCAACCTTATCAGTTTCGACAGTCTGACTGGTAAACTGGCGGATGCTACGACGCTTACGTAGTAAATCGAGAATCTTTATCTTCATCAGTTCTTTTCCAGGTAGGCACGCACAACATCAACAGCACCCATATCGATCGCATGGAACTCAATACCGAAGCCCTGAGCCAAAGTCATATTCTGACGTGGGAAGCCCTGATTAACCCAAGCAATACGGCCTGATACTTCAACAGTTTTAGCGCTGACCGTCGGGAGTAAAAAAGATGCTTTGACGCGACTGTTAGGAGGAATTTCGTCACGGTATTCAACATAGAGGCCGTGCAGACTTATATCGATTCCTCGTCCTTGATACTCCTTGCCATTGATGGAGAACTGGACCGTCATCTGACAGGGCACACGTCGCTCACGTCGTTCAATATTGACCAGGTGGCGATGACCAAGGTTGAGGAACTCTTCACGACCAAAAGGCTTGGTCAGGTAGCCATCACAACCCGAGGCTTCAACGTCCTTGATGCTGGCATCTCGGTCAGGGGTAAAAATCAAAACAACCGGAATTTTCTTGAGCGTGGGGTGTGACTTGATCTTTTTACAGGCCTCAATACCACTCATACCAGGCATAGCGACATCCATGTAAATCAGATCAGGCCATTCACGCATCGCAACAGAGATGGCTTCTTCACCATCAGTGGCAGTGATAATTGTTGCAGGAGTGCGTTTAAAGTAATCGCACATGACATCGCGAAAAAAATCCACATCGTCAACCAGAAGGATCTTCAGGTTGTTTTGGTTCATCTAGTGTACCTCCGTAAGCAGGAAACCAAGGCCTTATAAATCACAGTCAGGCCCCATCTTCTTCAAGCAATACATTTAACTTGGCTATTTTTTTCTCGACTGACTCGGACAATTTATCTTCACCGAACATATATGTCAGCTCCCCCACCATAAGATACACATCGGCAAGTTCATTGACGACAACATCCTTATCAACTTTCCCACGAGCAAAATGCTGCAGCGAAGCTATCAGCTCTGCACACTCTTCAATAGCCTGATCATATTGCGCCTTTTCCCCCCACTTCCTGATTGTCCTGGCATAGAGTTCACGATATCTCATCATGGTCGTAATCAACTTTCCTGGTTTACGCACATCAGTGCAATTTTTGCATTATCGTTGCGACATAAAATGTTAGACGACTGCGACAGACTAACAGGAAACTGGCCAGAAGAGAAAAACAAAATGAGATCAGAACGACCTCCTTCTTCGGTCTTAAAAGAGGGTCACTACAGAACAGTGCAGAGCACACCTTTGTGCTAGAAACTACATAAGATATGACTGGTAAGTAACTGTTTATTAGTCTTCTTTCTTAATAGCGTCACACTCTTGCATGGTCTCAAGGCATATCCCTTTCATCATGTCGAAGGAGAGACAAATTCCTTCAACCACTTCTTTTTCGGCACGTTCACATTTTGACGTATCAATAGACATTAAGTTCATACTGGCCTCCTTTGTTCGGTGTGGGCCTTAATACTTGAATACCTTATATGTCATAATGAGCAAGTGGTATGCCATATTCTCATTCAGCAGATCATGATAGAATTCTGGCAAGATAAATCACTCTTTAGAGAGCCCGACAGAAGATTTTCAACGGCAAGGTTAGCTCCATGCAATACATCGCTATATTCATTATCACGACACTGGTTTTGGGTTGCACCGTTCCATCGCCTTATACCTGGCAGGATACCCGGCAACCAGCCCGTGACGATGCAACTGCCGACTTGAAAAGATGTCAGGACTATGCTGCAAGGCAATATCGACCGGGAATACCAATGGGAGAACCGTATCTCAAGAATCAGGCGGGCGATCAATCAACAAACAAAAAGCCACCCTTCCCTACCACGAACATCAATGCGCAGCCAATCCACAAGGTCCCTGTCGACTATACCGGCTACCCTGGTGAACTTGACTATTATCCAAGCTACCTTGATGACATTCTGGAAAAGTGTATGCAAGATCATGGGTGGAGATATCTGCCACCAGCCCCTTACTCAAACACAAACCCGCACTCAAATAAAGTGCAGGTCCATAAAATGAACGACCAGAGAATGCAACAGGGAGGCGCTCAGTGAGTCATCATACGGCGATCATGACCATCAGTATAGTTGTGGTTAGCTTCACCAGATTTCTTTATTCTGACAGGATCAATCCCAATGGTTGTCCAACCACTTGATCTCTTGAATTTGTGTACACGATGACTTTCCAGAAGGACGTCGAGAACGCGCGGAGTAAAATGGTGATAGGTACCATCTTTCAAGATGACATCGATGTATGAGCGCCCTGTTTTACTGAGAAATACAGATTCAGGCATAATACACCTCCACACAAACAAATAGTCGGTACTTATCTAATATCACTTTTCCCGTAAGCTGCAACAAAAAAACAACTGTTTTTCAATAACTTACTGAGATCATTAAGAATAATTATGCTTCATTCATTACGACTATTTTGTATGATATGAATCGATAAAATGGCCAACAGGTCAATACACCAATATTTGACAAATAAACCAGCGCCGAGACGATTACAAAGAGTCGATTTACTGTACCGGGAGGACCTCTATAGCCCAAGCAAAACAAAACTTTTCCATTGGCCATGGTCTCAAAAAAACCATTTCAGGAACAAGCCGCCACTTTGCCCGTAACTGCCAAACTCACTGCGCACCTCGGTAAATAAGAAGCGCTTTCTGGGTGAGTCACCCTCTGGGTAGGTCCAGAACAGTTCGAGGCTAACATTGTCGGCAAGGCTGACATCCAGAGTGGGTCGGAGCAACCAGGAATCATCCTGCATATTCCAGATGAGTAACCCATTAAGAGAGACCAGAGGGTGCAACTCGTAATTGGCCGTTGTCAATAGATAGTGTCTTCCTAGTAGAGAAGCCAACCCTTCCAGATATGGGGCGGAGAACAGCACCTGGGAATATTTAGCCGGGTCATTTTCCCCGGCACCGTTATGCAGATACTCAGTGATTACGCTTAAACCATTATCGAAGCGATACCAGAGTTCAACGGCACTGATGACCATATGTTCGTGCAGGTCACCTCCAGGTTGGTCGACCCTCTCCCCTTTGTAAATCGCCATTTCAGCTTTGAGACCCAAGGGGCCAAGATCCCCTGCCCCACCAAAACCAATCATTGGACGCTTTCGTAAGGAACCACCGATTGCAAGCAGGTCAATACCAGCGATATTGTCCACCCAAGTGACAAGATAGCTGTTATGTCGGTCGACATCACCCATGACCACCACCCCTCCCAACTGTCCATCAAGGCCGTAGTAAGAAGTCAGACGCAGAGCATCGACACCTGGACGGAAATCGGTGTCAAGTGCATCGGGGGCAAATGGGGCGATTATATCCAGGGGGGAAGAAATCGCAATCCGGCCGAAACCCACAGCCTGCCGGCCGAAGGTCATATCGACATTTTCCCCTGTCCAAGTCGTATTAATCCGATCAATCTGCAGACGGCTGTCCCAGCCAGATTGATGATGCCAGCTATGATCGAGATCAAAGTGTCGATTGACGCCGCTCTTCGGCAGAGAAATAATATCGTGCGGATCAGTACCAAGCATCTGGTAATCACTTACGGCTTCCACCTGCCAGTGCGAAGTAGAGTTCCAGACGGTTTCGAGACGCAAAAAAGTGCTGGAAAGACGAAAAGAGGGGGCGAGGTCGCCAGGGGAGCTGTCGCTGCTCACATTCAGGGTACGTAGTGACCCGGATCGCTGCCACTGACCGAGACCTTCGGCTAAGGCCGGCAGAGTAAAAATCGGCAGAAAAAGTAATAAGAATGAGAGCAGTCGCATGATCAAAGGGTAAAGCCTACATCAGCGCTGTTTCAGTGAACGTAAATTAAAAAAGGACTTATCGATTGGCACATCAAAATCCAGTTTATTGTATCTCAGAATGGTCTGCTCTTCCGGTTTATCCAGTGGCGTAACAGTCATCAGCATAGGGACATCACGACCATCTATTCTGCGCACATCCTCAAAATGAAAGCTACGCACTAATATCTGTTCCTCGTCATAATAATCAATCTGTTCAGGAACTTTAGGTTGCTTACGTATACGGTAAACGATTTTCCCCCAGACAACGGCCGCGGTGGGCCGAGCAATGCCTTCGACCAGCCAATACTCGGAAGTTTCTTCAAGCAAACGGAAGATATAATCCTCTTCGATGTGGTTAGCTTTAACCAGATCATCATTGGTGATATGGCTTCCCATCCAACTACCACCCATCATCGATGGTGGAACCTTGATCGTACGATCAATTTTGGGCAGGTAATTCCAGACTTCAACATCACGCTTCAGTGTCGCTACACCGCGTTCTTTAGCAGGGTTCTGAATGCGAACCAAGAAATAGTCTTGACCTAGAGCCCATGATTCCATATCAAGAGTTCGCTCCCAGTTGGCCGTACGCATCTGCATGGTGGTCAGCGCATAGGATGAAACCCCATGATACTGCTGCTCAACGTATCGGATCAGTGCTTTAATATCGAGAGCGTGAGCTTGTGGGGGAATCACGAAGTTGAACGCTAACAGGCTCGACAACAACAGCAGTAAAAGGAGTGTCAGAGACTTTGTCTTTAGCCATAACATATGCATTACCCTTGGATGGCAACGTCAATCACGAAAAAATGAGTTGCGCTCTATATTGGTGCATTGTTCAATTAAATCAGGCCCTGACTACCGTACCAAGCGCAGGTTTTGGCGAGCCCCTCAAGTAGAGATTCCTTCGGTTGAAAATCCAGCAATTGTCTGGCTTTTTTATTAGAGGCAAGCCAGTAATCAGGCTCCGACAGGGCTATTTTATTCATATTTAGTAGTAGCTGGTGACCAGTCAATAATGAATAGCAAGACCCCATGGTAGCCAGAGCCTTTAATGGGAAGGCTGGCACATTGATCTCAAAGAAGTCTTTTCCCATAACCTGAAAAACGCCTTCTTGAATGTCCTGCCAGGTGACTCCAGAATCATTACACAGGAAAAAGACCTGATTGAGGGCGGCTTCTGACTTGGCTACTTGAATTATTCCCTCGACCAGGTCCTCCACATAAATCACAGATAAACGTTTTCCCTTCGTCCCGAAATAAATATTCAAACGACTTTTAGCCATCTTGAACAATTGCAGGAAATCGACATCGTGAGGTCCGTATACGGCTAAGGGGCGGATGATGGAGTAAGGAATCCCAAAAGAATTTTCTACCAGTAATTTTTCTGCAGCCAGTTTGCTTTTGCCGTACGGCTCAACGGGAGCATCCGGATCTGCCTCGGACATATAATGATCGACACGCTGGGCCGGTCCACTCGCCGCCTGTGAAGAGATGAAGACAAAACGTTGCGGTAGCTGAGATCTTTGACCGAGTGCCTGCAAAAGGTTGCTCATCGGTTCGACATTACCACGCCAGAAAACTTTATCAGATGCAGCCTTGGTAACACCGGCTATATGAAAAATAAGATCAGCATCCTGTATGGCCTGGCAGTTGGACAGACTCTTTGGCTCGGCATAATCAACTTGGAAGCTGGTCACTCCCGAAATTCCTGATTGCGGTGATCTTGCCAGACAAGAAATATTTGCTCCGGGGTAGGCAGAAGACAGATGGGCCAGAAGATTGCGGCCAATAAACCCGTTGGAGCCAGTAACTAGAATGTTGGTAGCCAAGGAATGTACTCTCTCAATGTTTTTTAGTAATAGTAGTTCAAGTGACACAACCACCTGGACACAATATTCAATCGCCTATCAATCCACAACAACAAGAGTACAAAAGGTAGCATAAAAAGAGTCGTGCACTGAAATATTTGTAAAGGTCGTGAATGTTGCCTTTCGAATAAGTGTCCTTTGTTTAAGAGCTTAACATGTGAAGTTGCAAGCTTGCATGTCTGACCCCGTTCTTGATTCGAAAGAAGCGGCTAAAACGCCCCTGGGCGAATCGGCGGGCACAGCTGTTTTTCATACTGATGACGTTGAGTGTATGACGGGGCTACCGGCCAGCACTTTGCCGCCGAAGGATCTGACTCCAGTGTCAGTTGAAAGTAGCCCGTCAGTCATAATCGATCAGCCGGAAGAATCGGGGACATCCATGATAAGTAAAGTCAATGGAGAAACGGAGATTTGAACCCCTTTTCCCAATGGTCATTAGAGTGGGTTTACCTTCCATCCTCCTTAAAATAGTGTACAATATATCGGTCTCGTTCCCTCTAACTATTGGCAGGATTGTCCATTGAGAATATTGATATTTTTTGCCATTCTTTTAATCCTCCCTGTTTCCGCTCTCGCAATCGATTATCAAGGCAGTTGTTCTGTCGTATTTCAGGGCAGTTCGACCTTGCACGACTTCTATGGCAAGGGCAGTTGTCTGCCTTTTAGCGTCAATGAAGATGCCGGCGTAATGGCTATCTCCGAACTGAATGTAGCTATTTCCGGTCTGGATACGGACAACGTCAAACGTGACAAGCAAATGCGCAAGATGTTCGATGTTGATACGTATCCGCTGATTAAAGGCAGCATTGGACCGGTGTCTCTTGGCGATATCCGTAAAGCTTTAGACGAGAGTGAAGACAGTGCTGTCGAGGTCGTTTTTCAGCTAAAAATTCGCGATATCGAAAAACCGGTCACTGCAAGCCTGCAGAACATTGTAGAGACAGAGTCTAAGATCACGGCAGATCTGGTCTTCACACTCTCTCTGGCCGACTACCAACTGAAACCACCCTCAGTTTTCTTCATTATCAGGGTTGGTGACAGCGTCAAGGTCACTACATCCTTTTCGCTTGAGCCACTTTAAATTTGTCTCTCAAATTTACTTGGATTTAACGGACTTATATCCAAAACAAAGGCAAGGACAACTCAAGCAATTAATTAACGCAGAGACGCAGAGACGCAGGGAACAATGTCCATGGATGATTTATTTCCCAAAAAATATGGTAGCCTTTCCTCTGCGTACTTTGCGGCTCTGCGTTAAACCCTCTTTTAGGTTGTTAAACTGAAAATTTAACAAGGAGAAATTATGTCCGTATGGATTCACCATATAGAGACAGAGGTTCCTGAGCGCTGCTACAGCCAGGCAGAGGTCGGCGAACACATGCTTGAGTGGACCGTTGCTGAGCGAGACAAACGCCTGGTGCGGATACTTTACCGAAACTCCGGAATCGAAACGCGCCACAGCGTCATCCCGGATTGGGGTGAAGGCTTCTTTATTCCAACCGAGGATGGATCTACCCGGCAACCGAGTACAGCGGAACGCAACGCGACCTATACCCGGGAAGGGAAAAAGCTTGCCGTCGATCTCGGGCATAAATTACTTGCGGCGGCTGCCGAATTTTCCCCGACAGATATCACACATGTGGTCACTGCGTCCTGTACCGGATTTTTCAATCCCGGGATCGATTACTTTCTCTGCCAGGAGTTAGGTCTGCCCAACAGCACCCAGCGATACCACCTCGGCTTTATGGGCTGCTACGCAGCCTTTCCGGCCCTGCGCATGGCCACTCAGTTCTGCCAGGCCAACCCGGAGGCTGTCGTTCTGGTCATGTGCCTGGAGTTGTGCAGTCTGCACCTGCAGATCAATGGCAGTGAAGATACCATCCTGGCTAATTCACTATTCGCCGATGGTGCCGGAGCGGTTCTAATCAGTGCGCGGCCACCGCAACCGGGTAGCGATACGTATCGGATTGATGACTTTGACTCTGCCCTGATCCCGAGTGGCAAAGAAGCGATGGCCTGGAGCATCGGCGACCTTGGTTTCGATATTTCACTATCGAGTTATGTGCCGAAAATTATCGGTGCCGGTATTGGTGAGATCCTTCAACCTCTCCTGACCAGAAACGAACTGACCACTCAGGACATTGACCGCTGGGCCGTGCATCCCGGTGGCAAGTCGATCGTCGATAAGGTTGCAAAAAGTCTCGAGTTGTCCCCTGCACATGTTCAACCATCACGTACTGTTTTGCGAAAGTTCGGCAACATGAGCAGCACAACGATTCTTTTTGTTCTCAAAGAGACCTTGGCCCAACCGGCCATAGCTGATCATGAGAAAGTCTGCGCTATGGCCTTCGGCCCGGGCCTGACGGTGGAAACGGCCCTGCTTCAGGCCGACAGGGGTGTCAATGGCAAGCGCTCCTGATTATGATGTCATTATCGTCGGTGGCGGGCCGGTGGGTCTGCTGTTGGGGAACATGCTTGGACGCAAAGGACTCCGCACGCTGCTGATTGAGAAGACCGCCACGCCGCCTGAAGAGTCGATGGCGATCGGCATCACCCCACCCTCCCTGGAGATCTTCCAAACGCTGGGTCTTGACGAAAACTTTGTCAAGCAAGGTGTTCGAGTTGAGCTCGCCAAGGTTCATGAAGGAAGAAAACTGGCCGGCGAGCTCAGCTTTTGTTCCCTGGACAATCCCTATCCTTTTATTCTCGCCATCCCTCAGGCGACCACGATAGAAGTTTTGGAAGATCGATTACGACAAGAGGATCTGGTGGCCCTGTGCCGCGAAACCAGCTTATTAAAAATTGAACAGACCGGGCAACAGGTGACGGTAACGGTGAGAAGAGGTGATGCTGCCGAGAGCGAGCAGGTCACGGCCTCGTTCCTGGTCGGCTGCGACGGTCATCGCAGTTCGGTAAGAGAGCTGATTGGGATTGAACTCTGCGAAGAAAAAACCTATCCGGCCCACTTCCTGATGGCTGACTTTGCCGACGACACCGATCTTGGCGAAGAAGCCCATCTGTTTTTCAGTTGTCACGGTTCAGTTGAATCCTTCCCGCTGCCGCAAGGTCGACGACGCTGGATTCTCCAGACCGACCGCTTGATAAGCCCGCCAGATATCGATCTATTGATCAAATCTCTCCTGCGGCAAACCGGTTACAACCTGGAAGGATCGATCCGTTACTCAGAAAGCGTGTTCAGTGTCCGCCGTTTTGTTTGCCAGCGCTATTATCGCAACCGGGTTGTTTTGTGTGGTGATGCCGCTCACGTCATGAGCCCGATTGGCGGGCAAGGGATGAACACCGGTTTTGCCGATGCGGAATTTCTTGCCGATGCCTTGGCCCGGCACTTTTCCAACGGGGAGGATTTTCAAGCTCTGCTTGCGGAATACGATTATTTCCGTCGCGCTGCATTCGATGTCGCCGCGACTCGTGCAGAGCGCGGGATGTGGTTAGGCACCCGCCGCGGTTGGCTGGCCTCTGCATTGCGCTTTCTGCTTTTCAAAAGCCTGCTCAGCGCACCCTGCAACAAATCATTACCAGCCTATTTTGCCATGTTGACAATACCTTACCGCTCACTGAAAGCAATCAACAGCGGGCAACATTGATGTTCGGAATA
Organism: Deltaproteobacteria bacterium; assembly: GCA_024279915.1. Taxonomy (GTDB): domain Bacteria; phylum Desulfobacterota; class Desulfuromonadia; order Desulfuromonadales; family BM103; genus M0040. Next base: position 12,449 of record JAJRRB010000033.1, on the reverse strand, counting down.
CTTCTGTGACTGAACTCCCAAAAACATCTGCCAGAGTTATCGAAAAACTGCTGTCATGGCTGGTTGGCAAGGGGCGTCTATATGCTCTCTGCGGAGTTTTGCTGACAACCCTGTTGCTGGCTTTTTTTGCTGTCCAGGTTCCGATTGAGAGCAACAATGCCTCAATGGTTTCTCACAGCAAAGAGCTGCAGGATAATTACGACAGCTTTCGCGAGATTTTTGGCAATGATGAAATATTGCTGCTGGCAATCACTCATCCACATCTGCTGGAGCCAGGAAATCTGCAGATTATAGCGAAGGTAACGCAAGAGATCTCACAGCTTGAAGGGGTTACAAACGTTTTAAGTCTGACCAATGCTGAACAGCTCATTACTGGAGATTTCGGGGTCGAACTCGTTCCACTTATTCCCAGGCAGAGCGCCGGCAAGGATCAACACAAAGCGATTGCCAAAGCACTTGAACAAAATCCGGAGCTGACCCAACTGCTGATTTCGAAAGACCAGCAAACCGGCCTGATCATCATCGACCTGGCCGGTGATCCCAATCCACAGGAGCGGGGCCTTGCAGCCATTGAGGAATTGCTCACTTCGCACTACGGCGACAGCAACTGGCATCTGACTGGTGTTCCGTTACAGAAGTTGACTGTATCGCGCCTGATTCAGCGAGATCAACAAGTCATTATTCCATTTTCGGTTCTCGTGCTTGGGACACTGCTGTTGCTCGTGTTCAGACGTTTTTCCGGCCTGCTGCTGCCGCTTGCAGTCATGGCAATCAGCCTCTGCTGGACAGTCGGTATCTACACCCTCTGCGGGTTTTCACTCAATACCATTACCGCCTTGCTCCCGCCGGTGATCATGGTTCTTTCCATCTCGACGACAGTCCATCTCTATAGCGGCTGGTTGCACCTCGCAGGGGAACAAGGCGATCCGAAACCATTAATTGTCAGGGAGTTAAAGGAATTATTTCTCCCCTGCCTGTTCACCGCTCTCACGACGGCACTGGGGCTTGTCTCACTGACAGTCAGCGATATTCCGGCGGTCAAGCTCTTTGGTGTGTTTGCCGCTCTCGGCGTAATGCTCTCTTTTGCAATCAACATTCTCCTGGTACCAACACTTCTCAGTTTTCTGCCCTTACCGAAAGCAGGACGACGCTACGATACGGGGCAACTGAGTGCGGTTCTGCAAGCGACTGCAAAACTAACCGTTAACCACCCTCGCCTGGTGTTGATTCTGGCCCTGATTCTTGCACTCGGCGGCTTGAGTGGACTCGAACGCATCGACAACAACACCGACCTGGTTCGCTTCGTCAAGCCAAGCGAGAAGATCTATCAAGACACGATGTTTATTGAACAGGCTGCCGGGGGGGTGAACAGTCTCGAATTCATGCTGATGCGCAACGATGGCAGAGCCATGACCAGCCTTGATGATCTGTTGCGTCTGGACCGGTTGCAGACTTCGATAAACAAACTGCAACAGGTCGCGAACAGTTACAGCCTGCTCAGCATTCTCAAGCAGCTAAACCGTGCCGAAACAAACCAACAACAGTTAACTCTGCCAGACAACGCCGACGAACTCCTCTATCTATTTGACCTGCTCGAAAGTTCACCGGATCAGAGGCTGCTGCGCAAGATGGTCAGCTCAGACTTCACTCGGATACGCCTCAATGTAAGGATCAAGGCCATCGGCAGCGCTGACGCAGCGGAGCTGGTTTCCCAAATCGAGCAGATCGCTGAAAAGGAACTGGGCAAAAGTTTCGAACTGACCCCCACCGGAGACTTCTACCAGGTGGTCGTCGATTCCAACCGGTTGGTCTCTAACGTCATACGCAGCTTCAGCCTCTCTCTCAGCATGGTTTTATTGGCCATTTTTATCTTGTTTCGATCCTTTAAACTCCTTGCCATGGCTCTGATTCCCAACCTGATTCCACTTGCGTGGACCGGGGGATTGATGGGGTATCTCAATATTGATCTCAGTACCGGAACGGCCATGATTGCGGCCGTGGTCATCGGCTTAACGGTGGATAGCACAATCCATTACCTGGCCCGTTTTCAATGGGAGTACCGGGGCAGCAGCAGGGAATCCGTGATAAAAACCACCAACGCAACCGGTCGGGCCCTAACGATTTCTGCTTTGGTGCTATTTTTGGGCTTCTCGGTCGGCGGGCTGAGCAGCTTCCTGCCAACGATCTACTTTTCCCTGTTAACCGGTGTCACGATGCTGGGTGCACTCGTTTGTGACCTGCTCGTCCTGCCAGCCTGCCTGGTCTTGTTCGACACGAAAGAAAGGAGCACATCAGGGTGATAAGAACTTTGGTTGTTTGCATAATTTGCCTTCTTGCTCCCACATTCGCCTTTTCTGCACAGGAAAGTTCAGAAGTCCTGATTTGGCGGGCATTGATTCCCACCAAGCCGCCCTACCAGGGCGAAGTCCGCTTGATTCGTCGAGATTCCGCCCTGATTATGCAAACCATTCTTTACAGTAAAGTGCTTAAGCACGTGATCGCTGCAATTCAGAAGAAAGAGTTCAAGACCTGGCCGGAGGACCGGGAGGGCTGGATAGATTCGCGTCGCTACACAGACGAGCTTTTGCGGGCCTACGAGACAATTCAGGCCCGTGCAAAGAGCCGGAAGAACAGAGAAGATCGCCACCTCACTCTCCTGATTGAATTTGTTCTTGAAAAACGGCACAGCTATGTCGCACTTTACGCCCCGATTCTAACGAAGAATGGCGACTATCTCTCTGTTCAGGACAAGGAACTTCTGAAAAAGCTGAGGACTTCGCGAAGTTATCTGTACAATAATCTGCAGGAAATCGCTCAGGACAGCTTCCAGCTTGAAGACCATGAGGTGCTGAAATTATTGCGACCAATACCGGGGGAACTTTGATGCGAAACTGGCGAGGCGTCCTTGGCATCGGCAAACAGATCGACAGCCCGGACAAAAAACGGGAGTTCAACGAACTTCACTTCACTGCGGCGGCAAGCCGCTACGACTTAGCCACCAGAGCCATGTCTCTCGGTCGTGATCAGGCATGGAAAAAACAACTGGTAGCGTCTCTGCCGAAAATCACAGCGCCGGTTTGTGTTGATCTCGCCTCCGGAACCGGAGATGTCGCTTTTCTGCTGGCCGAGCGATTCCCCAATGGCCAGATTTACGGCATCGACCTGACCGAAGAGATGGTCACCCTGGCAGAGCGGCGCAACCGTTTCGACAATGTGTCTTTTGTTTGCCGGGATATGGCCGAGACCAGCCTCGATAATGCCAGCATCGACATTGTCACCGGCAGTTACGCCCTACGCAATGCAGCAGAGCTTGGCAAAGGGTTGCAAGAGGTCAATCGGATCTTAAAACCGGGAGGCTATGCTGCCTTTCTAGACTTCTCCAAGTCGGCGAAGCCAGTGAGCCAAGTCAGCCAATACTGGCTGCTCAAATGCTGGTGCGGCCTATGGGGCGCCTTGCTGCACGCGAACCCGACGATTCATGCCTATATCGCTGACAGTCTTAAACAGTTCCCGACCCGTGAAGATTATTATCAGCTTGTCCGAAAATCAGGTTTTGAACTGATCTCTTCCCAGTTGTTCTACTTTGGAATGCTTGAACTCCTGGTGATCCGAAAGGAATAGTATCCAGTTCAGTGTTGAGTGAATTTTAGCAATTCTAACCGCTGGAGCAGGACTGCCAGCCCCTAAAACCGGTAACTATTATAATTGACCGCAGGCACAGAACGACGCCCATTTGAAACCAAGTCGAATCACGCTTGCCCCTCGCAAAGGTTCTGTATGCACCGACTGCAGCTCATAGAGATTGAAGACCAATCCTGGTGCCCCGTCACCCTGCGTGACGGGGTGACCGATTTCTTGTGTACAGCGATGGCCCTGGCAGATCCCTACGCGCCAGTTCGACCTATGCTGCTTGAGGCCCTTAAGCGCTGCGGCACGCGGCAGATCATTGATCTCTGCTCAGGCGGCGGTGGCCCCTGGCAGCGATTTTATCCGGCGCTGCAGCAGGATTTGAAACATCCTCTACAGCTCTGGTTAACAGACCTCTACCCCAATCCCCAGGCAGGCTCGGAACTGCAACGGCAGTATCCACAACAGGTCAGCTGGTGGCCAGAGCCAGTCGATGCGCTAGAACCACCTGAACAGCCGCAGGGATTTTACACACTCTTTACCTCGGGCCATCATTTCCGTCCAGAGGAACTGGAGCGCATCCTGCAGCAGGCAGTGGATAAAGGACAGGGGATCGCCCTGTTTGAACTGACCCACAGGTCGCTGCCCGCCTTGTTTCTGTCGCTACTGGTCCCCCTGCTCGTGCTGGCAGTGACCCCGTTCTGTCGCCCTTTTCGCCTATCACGCCTCTTCTGGGTCTACCTGGTTCCGCTGGTGCCCTTGCTGGCCCTGTTTGATGGAATAGTTTCCTGTCTGCGCAGCTACAATCCTGAAGAGTTGCGCAGCATCGTCGCTCGCCTCGGGGAGACTCACTACCATTGGCAGATCGGCGAGAAAACATCTGATCGCGGGTTGACTCCACTCACCTACCTGATCGGCATTCCCCCTAATTAATTTCTCTTGACGACTGTACCAATATTGATACAATAATCATCTGTTGATATTTAATTTATGGAGGGGTTGTTGATGTGACGGATGAAACAGAGCATTTATTGGTCAAGTTTTTCTGTGCAGATTCAGGCACTCAGCCTGTACAGGAATGGCTCAGAGGATTACCTAAAGAAGAGAGGAAAAGAATCGGGGAAGATATCAAGACTGTACAATACGGCTGGCCCCTAGGCATGCCCCTGGTAAGAGCCATGGGTGATGGGCTGTATGAAATCAGGTCAAGGCTTGGCAACAAAACTGCCAGAGTCTTGATTTGCTTCCATGAAAACCAGATCATATTACTACATAGTTTTATCAAGAAATCTCAAAAGACACCAAGCAGTGACTTAATTTTGGCCAAGAGTAGAAAAAACAAGGTACTGAGAGCGTTGAGACAATGAATGCAAATATAAAAAAGAATAAAAATATTGGCAGCGATTTTGATGATTTTCTACAGGAAGAAGGCATTCTCGAAGAGGTGGAGATGGTTGCCCTTAAAAGAGTGATTGCCTATCAGGTAGAGCAGCTTATGGAAGAGCAGCATTTCACAAAAACGGCAATGGCTGAAAAAATGCACACAAGTCGCGCCGCGCTCGACCGCCTACTGGATCCTGAAAACATCTCCGTTACTCTTCAGACTCTTGGTAAGGCGGCGAAGGTTTTGGGGCGTAAAGTGACAATTTCTCTTGCTTGAGAATTGCTCTTCTATAACTTTTTTGAATTAAGTGAGATGTCACTCGACTACAAATTAAGTTGGATGCCCTCACGAGCTCAGGGCCTCTAAATATCAAAAGATCAACTACGCCCCCTGCCCTTTTTCAGAGGTGAATACCCATTAGTCAAGCCTGACACTTACACTAGGAGGTCTTCGCTAAAAAATTGACAAAAGGGGGCAGGATATGTGCTTAAGAGGTCCCGCCACCGCTGATGTCAGACACCAAACAATTACAGTTGCGCCGACAAACAAAAAAGAAAATGTAACCATGAAATCCCCCCCACCCATCGTTTTAGAAAATCCAACATTTTTCATGTTTTGATCCTTGTGTGAAGTTATAAATAGTGTCGAACATCTCGGTTCATAAACAACTACATGCATAGCATTATAATTCATGTTGCGTGCCAGATGGCTAACTAGCTGTAAATGTTAGATGTTACTATTCAATAACTTCGGGGGTGACACTGGGATGGAGTATATTCTACAGAGTTTTGGAGGATATACTGGATTATCGTGGTTTATTGAACATCTCTCAAGACTAGACGAGGACGGTTTTCGCCTCTTTTACAAGGCGGCTTGATAACCTTTTCAATGGCACAGATTCGAGGTTCCAACAGTGCCAATAATGCTTTACTAAATCATATGCTTTTTCATGTACCTCAACAAATTCACCATTTTTACGCAATGCTTCACTTTGCCAATCAGGAATCATACCGTAAGCGTAACCAGTGCGGACCATCTGAAGGTATTGTTCAATTGAAGGAACATAGTGCACGGCTCTCAGTTTAACAACATTGCCAAACACGTCCTGTAATATTTTATAATGCAACATGTCCTTGTGGTTAAACATTACGGCTGGTGCACTTTCAGCAAATGAAGCTGTAAATCCATCAGGAAACCACTTTGAAATAAAATCAGGTCGAGCAAGAAGTCGATACTTCATAGATCCTAAATATTCTACTTTGCACCCCTGCATCGGTGAAGACATACCACTAATGCAACCGACCACTACCCCATCTCTGAGCAATTTATGGGTTTGCTCTTGATCATCTACATGCATGTCAATTAAGACCTTACCATCCTCCAGAAGCGCACCTATCGCTGGAAGAAACCAACTGGCTAGGCTGTCGGCGTTAATTCCTATCGCTAACCTTACCGGGGTGGATTCGTTAGCTTCACTTGCCTCTTCTAGCCCATCCTCCAACAGTCTCACTTGAAGATAATGCTTGATGAGCTGTTGCCCAGCAGCGGTGGGCTGGGGCGGCGAGGTTCTTGAAAGAAGAATTTTCCCCGCTCGATCTTCCAGCAGTCTAACTCTCTGGGAAACAGCAGACTGAGTCAAATTCATCAGCGTCGCGGCTTTTTCAAATCCACCTTCCTGAACAACCATCGCAAAGGCTTCCAAAAGTTTGTAATCAATCATAAGTTCATATTAGCAAATTTAATATCTAATCAATACAATTAATTATACTTTTGCCGTATTTGTCAGTACTTTGCACAAAAAGGGAGATGGGAACGCACTCAAGTTGAAGGAGGCATTATGGTTTTATTTATTCTTTACTTTGTATTTGTGGCTTTTATTGCAATTGGGTCTTCCAAATTGAAGATCGGTGAAAGTAGCAGGGACATCATCAATGCCGAATGGCTGGATTGCTCTGATAAATTTGAGTTGATAACACGATGGGGAATGAAGGGTTGATGAATCCCGCACCCTTAACCACTTATTGAGTAATTTAGGTTTGTCCAATGTCATGGTCAGACCTTTTTTAACGCCAGATTGATCTGCCTTTCGAATAAGTGTCCTTTGTTTAAAAGCTTAGCATGTGAAGTTACAATCTTGCATGCCTGACCCCATTCATGAAAACGTTTGTGCAGAGCCTCCACATTAAAAGTATTATGCCACCCTATTTCTTAATACCCATTAGTCAAGCCTGACACCTTTTTCTCTCATATTTTTCAGCAATAGTAGTTCAAGTGAAACGACTTCTTGTACATAATGATCTGCGAATTTACCAGACGGCAAGATATTTCCAAAGAATCGATGTTTTTTTTGTGAGACCAACCGGTTGAGATGGGGAGACTGCAGGCCTGACCCTGACCCTTAAGTCCTGCGATCCAGCGATTGAAAAAAAGGTTAAATCAGCTGACATTGGAGATGAGAAGTGTCTGTTAAAATAGTTGATGGACAAGTTTACATGTTTGCACTCCTGACCCCTCTTCCTCAATGTCGGGAGATGACCCCGTTCAATCATCTTGCAATCTTTCAGGCCTGACCCCATCCGCTTTGTTCTTTAGCAATTTTTACTTTCTTCTCTCGATCTCGGTAACGTTCCAGAAACATATCCCTAAGATCCTTACCATAATGTGAAAGTTTCGTCCCTAATTGTGGTGAATCTTCGTCGTGTATCGGTTCTGAAATTCCAAACTCTATAATGCCACTAGCAACTGCGACACCACTGCTACCAAACACAATCCTCCTAGAATCTGGCCCACAAAGAGCTTTTAAATCAGAAAGAGTCGATCTTTCGACTACATGAGATAGATCGATAAAGTAATCATGTGTAATGTCACTTGTTATAAAGTGATCAAAACATTTAGCAAGGAGAGATGATTTTTCAAAATTGTCTATTTTATCGATCAGGACAATGAGGTGTTCTCCCACTTTTTTTCGATAGTCTGAATCTTCAAGCACTTTTTTACGAAAGACTTCACGATCTCCAGAACTGATACTTTCGAGAGTGAAGAGGAACCTTAATATTTTATGGTAAAAAATCCTGTCTGAAATAGAGCGGCTAACTGATACTCCTTTTGCAATCCAGCCAACAAAAGGAATGTCTTTAAAAATTCCCTCATCAAGGACTTGATCAATAGAAAATTCTAGAAATTCTGCAGGAAATACTAGCCCGGTTGACTTGGCGATTGTTATTGGGAGTGAATCGGAAATGTTCATTTCAATTTCCTAACTTGTTTATGGACGCCAGTCTTATATCAAGAAACAATCCTCAGATACAGGCGTCTAATTTACATATATAGCTTTATTGTTTCCAAAAACAGAAATTGGAAACGACGAAAATGAAACAATGTCAACTGCGTCCCGGCTCCCCTTTTAGGAATGTGGAATGTTGCATCAGTATGCCCATGCATTCTGCTTGAACAGCTCTATTTCTTCAGGTTGTACCACTTCTTGAATATCAGACGCCGACCCCACCACAATCTTTGATACCTCTAACGCGTCCTTCAAGTCCTCGCTTGCAATCCAGGCGTTCTCCCATAGGTCTGGGGATTCGCCACTCACGATTTGACATATCGGCTCATTACTATTGAATGTGATATCGACTGCTTTCGGCTGTGTTACCCGCTGTAACCATATTTCAAGGTAGCCGTTATATGGCACTCGGGCCATCTTTTCGTTTACCTTCGCCCACAGTCTAGCTTTCTCTTCGGTTGAGGCAAGTGAGATAAGGTGACTCAGGATACCAGCGACAGCTGGGAAGGTGGCCGGGGAAACGAAAGCTATGTCCGCTGCAATCGCAACTTGTACCTCAAGATCGTCAGGCTTTTCAGTTTGCGTCGAAAGCTTGGTGTGGAACTCGCTAACCAAGCGTCGGAGCGCACCGCTGTTCGGGAAGCGTTGACCAAATGAATGTAGCCTTAGAAGTTGTTTCTGAACCGTTTTTGCATTTTCGTCTCCAATATCTTGTAGATCAATGCCTGCCATTTTGTCTGGTTTGATTGACCCCTCGACGACATTCCTGCCTAAGAATGTCTTGGATACGCCTAGCTTCATTCCGACCGGCCGCAATTTATCACTGATAATTTTCAATATCTCTTCGGCTCGATCATCGCTATTGGAAAATATTCTGTAATCGTCGCGATACCTGAGTATTCGAAAATCGGCCGGACCGCTTAGAGCAGAGTTGATTTGTTTGTCAACATACCCAAGAACGATCTCAGCCACAAAGTCCATCAGGACAGAGCCCTGAGAAATTCCGTTGGTCTGTCCATAACGGCTTGCTTGGATGTGAAAATCGATTTTGTTTCCGAGAAGAGAGTTCTTACCTTTATTCTTCTTGGCATCTTCAAGGCCGTGGAGCGCCCAAGAAATGCTGTGTGTGTATAGAGATCCGTAACAGTCCATTACATCTGTGTGTAGAACGTGACTGAATTCCAGAGAGTAGATTAGAGATCGCTGTTCGACACTTTGCCACCAACTCTTAACCTGCTTTGCCACGTCTTTTTGATTGTCCAACGACATCACTGGCGCGCTGCAACAGTCAACGGCACCACCTTCAAACTCAGACAAGCGATTACAAATATGCGCCCAATTCTCAGGGTCGCAGATTACATTCACCAAAGAGACATAAATCGCCGGGTGCATCAACTCATATGGGCGCCACGCGAATTTACCATCCTTGTTTGCGATGAAGTTGTAGTTTACGTCTGGCAAATCATTAGGGTTCGCTGACTTAAATGCAGCATAGTTCCCTCCCTTTAAAACTGCTTCGACGCCAGTCAGGATCGGCTCGAAGCTAATGTAGCTAGGCAAATCTCCGTTGAAGTAGCTACTCCCCTTCAAGAAGTGCTTTCTTGCTTCTTCATTTGAAAGATCAACTAATCGCTTCATCGGCTTCAGAATCCTTTTTATCGCAGAAAACGGCGTGGACTACGCGTTTAACGAAAGATGAGTGTCCCAAACTTAAAACAGTTCAGAAAACTAAGATGGTTAGAGCGACTTTTAAGCTGGGCATGGCTGACCGGAAAATTTAGTATTATCAGTGGCGTATTTATTCTCTTCCTTTCACTAGCGTCCGGTTAAAGTTTTCATAAATCACGTAAGGCCATGTATTCAAAAGAAAAAAGTGACGTTATGCAATTTTTCTATTTCATCACACCATCTCGGAGTATGACGTACAGTATCCGGCAAATTACTTTGGCCGAGGATACTCATGGCCGACAAAACTGTTTTTGCTCAATTGTTCCAACTCATCTCTCGCTACGAATTCAACAAATGTGTCGACCGGTATCGCGGAAACCTCAGGATTCGCAACTTCAGTTGTTGGGATCAATATCTTGCAATGGCCTTCGCCCAACTCACCGGGCGGGATGGTCTGCGAGACATCGAAGCCTGTCTTCGCTCCCATCGCGACAAGCTTTATCGCATGGGCTTTCGCGGAAAGATCTCACGCTCAACACTCTCCGATGCCAACAACAACCGAAGCTTTCTGATTTATCAAGATTTCGGAATGCATCTGATCGGTCAAGCCCGCCATCTTTACAGAGAGGATCCCTTTACTCTTGATCTCGATCAAGCCGTTTTCGCGCTCGATTCAACTACTATCGATCTCTGTCTATCAGTTTTCCCCTGGGCTCACTTTCGCAAGACCAAAGCAGGGATCAAAGCACATACTCTGCTCGATCTACGTGGATCAATCCCCAGTTTCATCGCCCTGACGCCTGCCAAGGTCCACGATGTGCTGGCACTGGACTGGATCCCACTGGAACCAGGATCAATTCTGACCATGGATCGTGCCTACAACGACTTCGAACGACTCTACCGGATTCACCAGATCCCCGCCTTCTTCGTCATTCGTGCCAAGAAGAACCTCGCATATCGCAGGGTCAAGACCTACCGTCCCTCAGACAAAGAGCTTGGCGTACGCAGCGACCAGTTGATCCGATTAACGGGAGTGAAGAGTGCCAACCTTTACCCCGAACAGTTGCGAAGAATCAGTTTTGTCGATTTGAAGCTAAACAAACGCTTTGTTTTCCTGACCAATCATTTCAAATTGCCAGCCATAGTCATTGCCGAAATTTATCGAAAACGTTGGCAGATCGAGCTGTTTTTCAAATGGATCAAGCAGCATCTGAAGATCAAATCCTTCTACGGAAACTCGGCCAATGCCGTGAAAACCCAAGTGTGGATCGCCATCAGTACCTACCTGCTGATTGCAATCACCAAGAAAAAACTGGATATTTCAGAAGTCAGCCTCCACACTTTTCTACACATTTTAGAAGTCAACCTTTTCGAACAAAGGCATATAAAACATATAGTTACGAATGCACGGCAACAAGAGCCAGAGTCGCCCAACTCTAACCAGTTGGATTTATTCGTTTTTTAACCGGACACTAGTGTCTTCCTTTATTAATGGTGAAATCCAAGCATGCAGCTCTTCTAAGGTGTCAAACTGTTGCATTGGGTTGTCTTGCCAAGGGGCACACATAAGCGTAGCTTCTGCAAATGCGTCGCAACTTCTCCTCGGATGCCGCATCAAAATGCTCTGAAATATATTCTCATAAATTCCGTAGTGGTGGCTTACGGTAAAGTCAGACCATGTTGATTCAAGATGCACTCGGTCGGCTATATCGACAATATCTATTTCGGCCAAATTCAATGAAGGATTCTGTTGCCAAACCTCTAGCATTAAGTTTTTAGCTTCTATGTCGGTTGTGGGCGCACTGTAGCCAAAAGCCGTTACATAATAGGCACTTTCCAAATACCCCCTAAGGCAGTCCCATTCGCTTTTGATAAATGAGTCAGAGTTATAGTCTTTATGTTTTACAGGATATAGCAGTTTTGAAGGCAAAAAAGCTCGCCACACTTAGAGCACCGATGGCCCATGTTTCCGCACGTTCTGTCTTTTTCACAAACTCCGATTGCCACGTTGCCATGCAGAAAACAAATTCTTGGTGGTTTTGTGATATGCATATTTCGCTGGTAGGCCATTAGCAAAAATGGATCCCAATTAAATGTTGCGATGATGTCCTTTTCTCTTAATGACAAGATAAGGTAATCATAGATCGTTGGCTTACTCGGCAAAGACATGCCGTAAAAATACTCGTGTACTCTTTTTTCAATTTCTTTTTGAAGAATTGGATTTTCGCCTGAAGAGGAAAGATCGTCATAGAAGGCTTCAAAGTTGAGTCCTTTTGTTGCAATACCCTCAGCTTCAAGTACCTCGATTAACCCTAGTACTTCAATAAGATCTTGCATCGAAGGCAATCTAGTACAATGTAAAATCTAAACATTCGCATATTTCATGATTTTTTGTTATAATTGTCCTTACCCGAAGAGGAGGACAATATGGCACCACGCTACAGAGTGACATTGACAGAAGAAGAGCGAAAGGACCTGGAGGCTATT
>JAJRRB010000002.1 GCA_024279915.1 Deltaproteobacteria bacterium | reverse complement strand
GTTGGATTGGCATCAGCCCAGTCGGCCAGAGCATTGAGTTCATCGGCTGTCATGCTGATCCCCTTGTGGCCGCCCTCAACCTTGCTGATGACCATATTGCCCAGCCCTCCGAGTTGCGGCGCTGATCCATTGACATCATAACCTCCCAGACGATGGCAGCTGGAACAGTTGTCGTCATAGAGCGCTTGACCGTCAACCGGAGTCGGTACCGGCGGCTCGGGAGCGGCAACCAGCAGGGCATCGGCAATGGCCTGTACCTGCTCGTAACTCAGGACGATGCCGCCCATGCCGCCCGCATTTCCGGCTATGGCCGTCTCGATGGAAGCAGCGTCGCGGTTGACGATGTTGGTGTTCGCCAACTTGCCGTGACAGCTGATGCATTCGACGGCATAGAGGGAGACTCCATCGACAGGCGTCGAGGGGTCGGTCACCGGTGGCTCTGGGGTCGACGTCGGCGGTTCAGGGGGCGACGTCGGCAGTGTGGGAGATGTTGTTATGCTGTCCACGTACATCATCATGGACTGGATTTCATCGGCGGTCAGAGTCTTACCCATGTGTCCGGCGCTGTTGGGCTGGAACCTGCCTATGATCTTGGCGCTGTCACCGGAGAGGTCCATCATGTTGCCGGAGGTGCCGACGTTGTGACAGGAGGAGCAGTTGTCGCTGAAGACGGCCTGACCGTCGACCGGTACGGGATCGGGCGTCGGGATCGGGTCAGGTGTCGGAACCGGTACTGGATCGGTACCGGCAGTCGGGGCGCTACCCAGACGACCATGGTAATGAATGCTCACCATATCATGAATGGCGGGCGCGGCCAGGACAGCATCGTCGATCATGGCGATGTTTGGTACGCCGTTGTTGTGCGCCATTTCGGTCTTGATCTGTTTGACGACGGCACGGGAAAATTCGACGGAGGCGTTGATAACGTCACCAAGTTGCAAGGGGGCGGTGGCATCCGGGTCGAAGACGGCCTCATAGACAGTCTTGCTGAGGGTCTCCTGGGCGACGGCGGCCATACTCTTCAGAAGCAGGGCACCACCGGAGGAGCTGAGTGTCGAGTAGTCGGCGTCGTAGTTACCGAGAATGTCGAGGGTGGTATTAACCGCCATCGAGGCGCGCAACAGATACAGTGACTCATCGCTGAGCGTGCCGGTCTGTCCGGCAAGCCCGGCCATTGGGTCGGTGGTCAGATCCGCCTCCGATATACCGGTGAGGCCGGCATCGCCGAGAAGGGAGACGACATCGGCTTTGCTCATGCCATTGGCCAGTAGGGTGGTCAGGGGGGAGACGACAAGCTCTCCGTTGTCATCGGTCTCCACTTTTCGCTTGAGGATCCCCTGGAAGGGTTCGCCCACATGCATGCCGGTGGAGCCTGGTTTCATCACAACCAGAGAGCCTGGGGTGAAGGGCTTGGTAAAGACGAACCGACCTTGGCTGTTGGTGATGGTGGATTGGCGCTGCAGCACCGTCTGGCCGTCAGCGGAAACTTCCTGAAAAACGGCTCCTGCGATATACGGGTCAACAGCCGTTCCAGACCCACCAGGCGAGTCTGCACCTGAACCGCCCGAACCGCCGCAACCAGCAAGACTCATCAGTACTAACAGGGTGATAAGGCCAAAAATACTTTTCATGTTCCTCATAAATCTACACTCCTTTGTTCGTGGATCTAAGTGGCATCATGCCACCGTTGCTACTCTCGACTCCGATAGTGCGCCTGGAAATTCTGAATAAAAAACGCTCACCTCTTGTTACCGAAGGTGAGCGCGTGTAATGCAGAAATCTAAACAGGGCAAAAGCTAAGCGTACACTCTCTTCGGCAACCCGGCTGCCCTGATGGTTCAGGACCCGTGGCTTTGCGTCACCAGATTTCCCTGGCTTTGCCCTTATCGGAGACTAATAATTTTTATGTGTTTTCAGTTCATTCTTATCAAATGAATGCCTTTTTCTGATTTGTTGCAATTTGTCCTTTGGGCAACATGTTGAGCGTCAAATGTTCTTTACTGTTTCCTTGTGGATCTAGTTCTATTGCATACGTTGTGCCAAATTTGCAAGTAGCTGAATTCATTAAGACAGCAAAAGGGAGGGTGTGCGCAAGTGTGTTAATTTGACGACATGACGTAAAAAAGTGCGGCGATTTAGCCACTTACGCGATTACGCAGAGGAATGTGTGGCTTTGAACAGTTGCGGTATGTGGCGTAACAGAATCCCGTACTTGGTAAATGTTCACAAATGTAGACCTTGGGGGCGCTCCTTTTGAATGGCGCCAGAAGGTTTATCTGGACAGCCGTTCAACTCTCACCCACTGCCCCTAATGTTTAGCCAAAAATCGATCAAGCTGATTAGCAAAGGCCTGCTTGTCACAGGAACTGAAGGCAGCGGGTCCACCAGTTTCTATTCTACAGCCACGAAGCTTGTCGAGCATGTTACCCACGGCAAGACGTTCATGAATATTGTCCTCTGTGTAGAACTCGCCGCGTGGATTGAGAGCGTAACCATCTTTTTCGGAAAAAGGTCGATTATGCTGTCGGCAGAAAGCCTTACAGAGGGAAAGGGAACCCGCCCCGCAGCAAACTCCTCCAGTCTCTCTCCAGGCAATTGCAGGATTTCAGTATAAAACTGCAACATTTTATCGATGTCCTGGCACTCGTCAGCTACTTAGTCAAACAGACCCTCAAGCTCCGGCTCAAAAATCTCCCAGACCCTCTTCTCCAGCTTTTCGATAAATTCACGGCTGGTTATGTTCGGCAGCTTGATATTTTGATTCGGATTTTCGGACACTTCGGCTGGCAAGCAGAACTCCGCCTTGGTGTAGCCCTGGCGCAGTTCCAGAGCCAGGCCCCGCAAAAAGGCCCGACGTACTGCAGCGCGGATATCATCGGTGCTGACATCCAGATCAAGTTCGCTCTTCAGACAGTCAACAACCATCTGGGTACCGATGCCTTTGGTAATGTCGAAGAATTTACACAAGCCAATCATGTCGAAACCAACGATATGCAGCTTGTCCTCAGTGATCCCTCTGACCCAGGACTCAAGGTCCGACTTCCCTTCACGGGTCAGCAGCCCATAGGTACCCATCGACATATGACCACCGGCGATAGCCCAGATGTAACCGGGGTTGGTTTCCGGTTGGTAAGCAGCGATCTCCAGACCCTTGACATGGTAAGCGTAGCTGGTTTCGTTCAGTCTTTGCGACAGGCGCATGGAGCCTTGCCCGATCTCCGGTAGTGTCCCCTCTCCGGCCTGAATGATCAGCTCGCGGATCTTTTCGTAATCGCCAAAGGTAGCACCATTAAGGATGGTTTTCTCCGGGTGGCGCTCGTTGTACGACAGGGCATAGGAGATGGTGACACCAAGAGAGATGGCATCCATACCGTAGTTGTCGCCAAGCTGAATTAACCGCGCAGCCTGACCGGCATCATGGATGCCGATGTTGGTGCTGAACAGATTGAGCGGCTCATAATCGAACTTGGCCAAAAACTCTCCTTTACTGCCATCGGCATTCTTCTCGGAGATATTGTTGTGGCAAGTGATACCGCAGCGATAACATGCTTGTGATTTGATGTTGTACTCTTTCTCAACATTTTCGCGGAACAACTGCTCCGGGATATCATTCCCTTGCGGGCGGAAGTTATTGACCGGCACAGCATGAAATTCTTGCAGGACA
The DNA here is from genome assembly GCA_024279915.1 of Deltaproteobacteria bacterium. GTDB lineage: Bacteria > Desulfobacterota > Desulfuromonadia > Desulfuromonadales > BM103 > M0040. The sequence goes on along the minus strand of JAJRRB010000002.1, from coordinate 36,086 downwards.
TCGTAGGCGGCCCAGGTACCCCCACCCCCGCCACGGCTCAAGGGTTGAATACGGGCGGAACCGCCGCCCTTGATGACATTGAGATTAACCTGCTTGATCGCTTCAGATAAGGGTTTAAACTTATCACTGCTTTGCGCCACCAGAGCAAGGATGTTCTTATAGCCCATCAGACTACCCATACCACCCCGCCCGGCGAATCGGCTCTTATCCTCATGCTCTTTGAGCTGGTTCTCGGTGGAAAGAGCCACGGCACCCATATAGTTATTCTGCCAATTCTCCCCGGCTTGACCGATAACAGCGAAGTGGGCATCAGCGTAGCCCTTCTGCAGTGCCATGATCTTGTCGTGAGTCGAAAGGCCGAACAAGTGTTCAGCTGGTTTTAATGCAACTTGCGGTCCTGCATCTGTCTCGGTAATAACCACATAGACCGGTTTTTCTGAGCGATTCTCGAAAATCAGTTCATCCAGACCAGTCCATTTGAATTTAGCGCCAAATCTACCACTACCGGTCGACCACATAGCAGCAGGTAACCCAGCCTTGGAGCCCTTGATCGGACTATAGCCAGAAAAGTAGGTACGCATCCCAGTCATGACACTGCTACCTGTCAGCAGACCAGTGTTGACGATCAATGGATTCTCTTCGCAATAGGCGTTCTCGATCTCTCGTTCAGCCAAATCCTGAAAGGAGCGACCGAAGCCGCCGAGAACGTCCTCAAGGTTGCGACAGGGAATATCGGCAAAGCTCATATCGCCACTGCGTAAGTCGATGGTGCAACGCTTATAGAGAATTGCCGTAGGGTTTGCTGCCGGATCTGTCGTCTGGAATTTCATACCAGTGCCTTGTAACTCATAGAATGTCGCAAGATTGCGACGGGGTTTGGTGCACCAATAAGGCGTGGCTGAAGACGCATAGCACCGCTATGTAACCGAAGACACAACGCAGTTGGCGTGCCAAAAAACAAGCAAGATGCGTTAGTTTATGGGTTGCACGGTACTACCCTCCATCCACAATTGGCATGATCACCAAGTGATCACCCTCAGTCAGAACAGTGTCAATGTCAGCGTGCACGCCATTAACCAGAACGATACCAAAATGTTGTTGAGGCAATTTAAGCTCATTGATGACGTCCTGAACTTTTATACCAGCCGGATACTCTCGATCCTTTTGCTTAAAGCGACCAGTCTGAAAAAGACCGACTAATTTAACGTTGACAACCATAAATCAGACTGTGCCCTCCACTTTAACGACAGAGCGTTTCAACACCAACACAAACAGTCCAATCAAAATAAGACTGATACCAAAGAAAGCCTGAGTATTCAGTCGCTCTCCCAGGACCAGAATTCCGAGTGTTGCCGCAGTCATCGGTTCGGCTAACGACAGGGTGACTGCAGTCGACACTTGCACAGCCTGTAAACCACGGGCAAACAACCAGTAGGAAAGCGCCATCGTCGCCAATCCCAAGTGCAAGACAACGCCGATTGAGCGTGGTTGCAGCAGCCAGTTGAGATCACAGTTTACCAGAACTGGCGAAATCATGATCGCCCCGGTACAGACCACCAGAGCCATTACGGCATTTGGTGACTGCTTCTCCAGCAGGCCCTTGATCATCAATGTATAAGCGGCATAAGCTGCCCCGGCACCAATTGCCAGCAGGATCCCCAATGGATCGACTGCGATCTCACCACCACTTAAACTGAGCAGGCTACAGCCGATGATAGCCAGTGCTGTTGCCATAAACCAACGCGGACCAGGCCTTTCTCCACGAAAGACAATTCCTAAAAAACCACCGAAGACAGGAGCGCTGCCGATACCAACGATAGTGCCAACAGCGACTCCGGTCCTGGCAACTGCAGCAAAAAAGCCAAGTTGATAGCTGGCAGTAAAAGCTGCAGCCAGCAAAATCGGCAACCAATTCCAATCACGCAGTCCCGTCAATTCCCTTCTATAGAGAGCCAGGCTCAACAACGCAATGCCGCCGACCAATAGTCGCAAAGCACCAATCACCTTTGGATCAAAACCAGCAGGTGCGAAAGCCTGAGCCGTACCGGTAGTTCCCCATAGTAATGCCGCACCGAGGACGAACCAGACGCCTGAATGTGAACCCTCTTTTTGCATCAAACTCTCCTGGGTGGAACTTACAAAACAGCAGTGGAATCAAGGCGAAGAACTTTAGAGCATGGCCAACAGAGATATAGCAGAGCCAACAACCGACCCAACAGATAAGCAAGGGCTGCCGAAGTGACTCCGGGAAGCGTGGAGTATAATACAAGAAAAGTTAGAATGGTAAAAATTGCAAAGGCTTCGATGGCTGTCGCCAATGTCACCGGTAAGGTAGTTCCGGCGTCAATCAGAATCGCCCTCTGATAGCCGATAGCGACTGTTAATGCCGGGAAGAAAGCCATGATTTGCAATGGCGGAATCGCTAATGCGACCAATTCGGCAGACAACCCGGAAAGGGTTGCAAACCAGAAAATATTCAGCGGCGTAAAAGCAATCAACGACAATCCGCCGCCAAGCGCAAGAGCTAAGTAGAGAGCAAACTTTCGAATCACTTCACGGTTATGCCGGCCCTCCTTCAAGGTAGCAATAGCCACCTCAGGGAAAGAGAGCCCGAGCGCCCGAAAGAGAAAGGTCAGAGCATAGAGTACCGGCATAACAGCCAGCGATTCGAGCGGCTTGTAACTGTGGCCAAGGAAAAATGTCACTACAGGATGGATGCTCAAACCGATCAGCGGGGTCATAGCGAGTGGCAGGTAAAAACGACTCAAGGCAGCGTAGGAATGCATGACAATATCCTCGTCATCACCACGCAAAGATAATGCGATTGCCCGTCGGGCCAACCAACGGGTTGCTACCGCTTCGGCAACCACTCCAGCACTCAACGCGCAAGCTCCCAGGCTCGCTCCAGCTAAGCTGTCCAGTGTCCACAAGGTGAATGCTGTTGTCGACATAACCAGCAGCCTGACCATAGTTCCGGCAGCAACCAGACCGGGTTGATGGTGAGCAATCAGCACCCCCTGGTAGAAACGGCGAATACCGATTGCGGCTGGCCAGGGCAGGAGTAATAGCAAGGCCTGATAGACATGGCTTGCGATGTCAGCAGAGAGGCCCAGAAGAGTGTTTGTCAGGGGGGTAAAAACCGTCGGAGTCAACAGCAGGATGAGCATAAGAGTAACAACAGCGCACAAGCAGAGCGAGAAAGACCGCAAACGGAGATAATCAGAGCGTCCCCTGGCCAAACAAGTTGAAGCACTGAGGAGCATGATCACCGGAGCTTCGGTAATCAAGCCAAAGGCGTAGGCGATCCCATAGGCTGCCAGGTTGGTGGCGCTGTCACCCATACGGGCAATAACTGCTGCAAGGAATGGCCCTTCGACAGCCATCATCAGCCAAGTCAGAGCCAGTGGCCACCAGAGGCGGTATATCGTTTTAAGAGTTGTCTGTTGGGTCATGATAAATGAGAGGGGACTGTCCCGGTTTCTCACGGGACTGTCCCCGCTTTTAGTAATCACATTAGTGCAAAAGGGACAGTCCCCATTCGGGGACAGTCCCAGCGGAACCAGACTATATGAAAAAGAGGAGACCAACAAGTGGTCCCCCTATATATAGCAGAGATGTTTTATGTACCGTCAGACTGGCAGCGCTGACATACCCAGCATCTGCTTCAGCGCATGCTTGGCAATACTCGGGTTCTCTTTCAGGCGACGTCTGGAATAAGGCATCCACTTTTCCCCAAAAGGAACGTAGATACGCAAACGATGACCCTGTTCAACCAATAGGTCGCGCAACTCAGGATCGACACCGAGCAGCATTTGAAACTCGTATTCGTCCCGTTTCAGTCCAAACTTGTTGATCAACTGTTGTGCTTCAAAGACCAGAATTTCATCATGGGTAGCAATCCCGACATACGCTTTCTTCTCAAACATTTTTTCAAGGCAACAGGTAAAGTTCCGGTTGATGATCGCCATATCCTTGTAGGCAATATGTCTTGGCTCATTATAGATCCCTTTACAGAGACGAAAGTTAAGCAGGCCATCGCTCAACTCTTCAATATCGTCTAGCGTACGGCGCATGTAGGACTGTACCACCACACCAACATGCCCCGGAAACTCCTCGCGCAGACGCCGGAAGAATTCCAGGGTGGCATCGGTGCAGGGATGATCTTCCATGTCGATGCGCACAAAGTTATTCAAACTGGCCGCCAAAGCAACGATTTCTCGGATATTTGCGAAAGCAAATTCCTTATCAAGTTCCAGACCCATCTGGGTTGGCTTGAGCGATAAGTTAGCATCGATATCATCTTTATCGATGCCGTTAAGAATATCGAGACACTGTTGTTTGAAAAAGGTGGCCTCTTCCCTGGTCTTAATGAACTCACCCAGGATATCGATGGTCGCGACCATCCCTTTACGATTCAGCTCTTTGGTTGTCGCAATTGCAGCCCCCAGGTCCTCACCAGCAATATAGCCTTTAGCAAAAAAACCGACAATCGGGCTGGGCACGTACATGATCGTTTTTGAGACAAAAAAATTAAACAGGGACATTCATTCCTCCAGAATCAAACCGGACTAAATTTTCGATTTGGAAACGAGCAATTTTTCGCAAGGTCAAGGAAATCAAGCCTTTGAGCGGAGGCGTAGTACTTTACGCCGCACAATCAAATGTGCAAATTGACGCCGAGATTGCGGAAAAGGGCCGTTTCCGGACGAAAACCACACTTATTCAGCATCCATGAATGGGTAAGCAAAGTGCGTTGGCGCCTCAAAGGTTTCCTTGATCGTACGTGGCGAAACCCAACGAACCAGATTCAGGTAAGAACCAGCCTTGTCGTTGGTACCGGAAGCACGGGCACCACCGAAAGGTTGCTGTCCAACCACCGCACCGGTTGGCTTGTCATTGATATAGAAGTTACCAGCAGCATTTTCCAGTTTGGTCATAGCCAGGCTGACAGCAGTCCGTTCGGTGGCAAAAACTGCACCGGTCAGAGCATATATCGAGGTCTGGTCGCAAAGCTCAAGCATCTCTTCGTACTTGGCATCGTCGTAAACATAGATGGTCATAACCGGCCCAAATATTTCTTCTTCCATGGTACGGAAATTCGGCGTCTTAGCCAGAATCACAGTCGGCTCAATGAAGTAACCTTTACTGTCGTCATAACCGCCACCGATGATGATCTCTGCATCTTCAGACTTTCTGGAGTAATCGATAAACTCGGTGATGGTTGCAAATGCCGATTTATCGATGACCGCGTTAAAGAAATTGCTGAAATCTTTTGGGTGTCCCATTTTGATCGTTGCCATGTCCGTTTCAAGTTGCTGGCGGACCTGCCCCCAGATAGATTTCGGAATATAGGCGCGTGAAGCTGCAGAACATTTCTGTCCCTGAAATTCAAACGAGCCACGAATGATCGCGGTGGTCAGTTGCTCTACATCAGCACTCTCGTGAGCAACGATGAAGTCCTTGCCACCGGTTTCACCAACAATGCGTGGATAAGATTTGTATTTGGCTATATTGCTGCCAACGGTCTGCCACATCTGATGGAAGACAGCAGTCGAACCGGTAAAGTGTATGCCGCCGAGATCACGATGATCGAGACAGATTTTGCCAACCACCGAACCGGGACCAGGCACAAAGTTGATAACACCATCAGGCATCCCGGCTTCTTTGAGAATTTGCATAAAGAGATAAGGGGTATAAACACATGACGACGCGGGCTTGAGGAAAATCGTGTTGCCCATGATGGCCGGTGCAGTGGCAAGGTTGCCGGCAATCGCTGTGAAGTTAAATGGCGCGACCGCAAAGACAAAGCCTTCCAGAGGACGTTGTTGTACGAAGTTCCAAAGACCCTTCGAGCAATAAAGCGGTTGATCCGTATAGACCTGCTGAGCGTAGTAGACGTTGAAACGCAGGAAGTCGATCAATTCACAGGCAGCGTCAATCTCGGCCTGGTAAGCGCTCTTACTGGTGGAAAGCATGCTGACTGCATTCATCAGGTAGCGGTATTTGCCAGAGAGCAGCTCAGCTGCCTTGAGGAAGATCGCGGCACGCTCTTCCCAACGCAGGTTAGCCCAGCCCTCTTTGGCGTCCATAGCAGCATCAATCGCCATGTTGATCTCTTTTTCACCCGCAATATGATACTCACCGAGTACATGCTGATGGTCATGAGGCATGACAATCTTGCCCATCTTACCGGTACGGACTTCTTTGCCACCGATAATCAGGGGAATCTCCACCTTCTTTGAGGAGATTTCATCAATCGCCGCCTTAAGCAGGTCACGCTCCGGAGTTCCGGGCGCGAAGCTGTAAACGGGTTCATTAACAGGTGTCGGGACTTTGAGAATGGCATTGTTTAGCAGATTCATAATGGGCACCTTCCTTAATTATGTTTATGAGGTCAGAAAATAATTCGCTTGTTCAAAGGTAGCAGGTTGTACGTGATACACAATTCAGACACTCTAATAGAGCAAACAGAATGCCAAATTTAAAAACAGCAGCCACCCAGAGGACTCGACTGTCGTCAACAGAACAGGGACACATCAGTCAAGAGAAGAGATAAATACCTGACAAGTAACGGTTTTCACCACAAGCGGACAAATCCTACGCGGGGTTAACGACTGGGGGGATTTTTTTGTTTTTCAGATAAAAACTGGGGAATTAAACAGGAGGCGCCGAGGGACCATTATGCTTTAACGCATATGCATCAACCATGGGCAACGCCACAACACAATGTAATTAAAAGGAAATAGCACATTCTATGCACTTATGCATTGCGTATAATAATTGCCCAGCATATGCAATTTTGCATAACCGCCTATTCTTTTGACACTATCGAGGCTCTTGTAAAACTCCACCTCTCGTCATTCTCGCGCATGCGGGAATCCAGAGGTCTTGGGTTGCAAAAGAATGGATCCCCGTTTTCACGAGGATGACGACCTTTGAGAAGCCTCTACTATTTCATCATAGGCCAGGTATCAGCCACTCTGTAGCCTTCCGGCCAAGGATCGGTCGGATCCAGCATATGTTGATGCGTCCCGGTTATCCAGGCTTGTCCTGAGATAAGCGGATAGATTGCCTCACGCTCGCCTACAGTAGTCACCGCGTCAATAGAACAATGGAAACGTGAATCAAGAATTGATTCGCCAATATACTGATCGCCAACCTTGAGGACACCCTTATGATGCAAAAGCGCCATCCGGGCCGAGCAGCCTGTTCCAGTGGGACACCTGTCCAACTTACCGGGTTGAATCACCACACTGTTGCGACCGAGCCAGACGCCATTTTCTTTTTGCAGAGGAGCAGCAATCTGACAAAAAGAAATGTGCTGCCAATCCGGATTTTCTGGATGATGAAAACCCAGTTGCTCATTCGCAGCATTGGTTATTTTGAGACCTGTCTGCACAATGTCTTGTGCCTCGTCAGGAGTGAGTTTAAAGCCAAATAGTTCAGCGTCAACAATCACAAAGCTGTCGCCACCATAGGCCGTATCCACAGTCAGAGTACCAAGTCCTTCCACCTCGATAGTGGCATCACATTTATCAACAAATGAGGGGACATTGCGAATCTGCACCTTGGTGACCTTGCCATCCTTGCAACTGGCCACCACATCAACCAGCCCTCCGGGAGGCTCCAGAGTCATTCGGGTCTCCGGTTCCTGCATAGGAATGATGCCGGTTTCGAGAAGAACCGTCGACACACAGATTGAGTTTGATACGGACATAGGAGGCGTATGCTCCGGCTCCATGATAATCCAGCCCATCTGGGCTTTTGGATTTTTGGCCGGGACCAGCAGATTGACATGGCGAAACACGCCGCCGCGGGGTTCGTTCAAGACAAGGTTTCTAAGCTTTTTGTCCTTGGCAATCCAACGGGCCTGCTCCCAGATCGTTTCCCCTGGAGGAGGCGCCACACCGCCAACGATGACGTCTCCGACTTCTACTTCGGCATGACAACTGACAACATGGATAACCTGGTTTGTACGCATAATATCTTTCCCCCATACTTAAAAGCCTGTGGCTCAGCTCGCGATTTTTAGATGCCAAGCATAGTGTGTCAGCAGCGTGGTGTTTGAGACGCTTGGTTATATGCTTTTTTGATAAATGCAGACATTACAGCTTGATCCGTCCTGTTGGATATAATCAGTGGTTTTTTCTTCCAAGCGTTTCCAGGCACCGCTCTTTTCTATTTTATCCATCGCGAAGCGGTAATTATCCTCTTCCCAAGCCTGGTCACGAACCGTAAAGCAGAGATGACCTCCCGGCTTGGTAATGCGGATCAGTTCATCAAAAGCCTCAGGGCCGACATGACCGCAGGTAAATGTTCCGACACTGATGATCGCATCGTAACTGTTTTCCGGCAAATCAAGTCTGTCGGTCAGGTCCCCCTGATGTAGTCTAGTATAGACCCCTTTGTCTTTGGCCCTTTCCAGCATTTGTACAGAATAATCTAACCCTTCAAGGTTAAGATATCCATTTTGATGCAAATCTGCCCCTACAAGCCCAGTTCCACAACCAGCATCCAAGATCCTGATGTGCTGATCTTCTACATACTCCTGTAGGAGTTGACTGGCTATAGCCGGAGCAACATAGCCCATCTCATCGACAAGGTCCTTGTCATACTGCTCGGCCCATTCACCATAGACCGTCGCCAACTCTTCCTTACATTTTGCATTGAGAACTCTGTCATGAATCTCTTTACGGGTTGCCATGATTTCTCCTGAGGAAAACTGAGCAAAAGGTGTTAGCTAGTTTTCGTCCGGAAACGGCCCTTTTCCGCAATCTCTGCGTCAATCTGCACATTTGATTGTACGGCGTAAAGTGCTACGCCTCCGCTCAAATGCTTGATTTCCTTGACCTTGCGAAAAATTGCTCGCTTCCAAATCGAAAACTGCACCTGTGCCATCTGGAGTTTCCGGATGGACACTAGCTAGCATTTGTGGTCTATCTGGGGATTCGGACTGAAAGTTATAATGTTTTAAGTTGTTTCTTTTTTATGATTCTAATTGTACCAGGCAAAATAACGTCCAGTAGCTTTTTACCCCACAATCCCAGTAAAACAGCAAAGCAAAGCATGACCATGCTAATTATAAAGGTTTCAATCCCATATATGTTATTAGGTGTTACATAAAAGAGTATAAAAGATAAAGTCATTATTATAATTGATACAATAATCTTCACCCTTAGTAATGGAGTTTTTAATGATTTAAATCTGGTAACCCCATCAATAGCACCTGTAATAGTAGCCAATACAAGAGAAAAGGGTAATAGATCTATACAAAAATCCAAAACGGAGTGCACCCTATATAATTTAAATTCAGGATAGTAATAGTTCAATACTAATAGAATTGGGATTAAAACAACGAAGGTTTGAGAAAGATGAATTGCTATGGGGTGCAAATCCAAATTTAGAATAAACTTACGATTACTGGAAACCTTTTCTCTGTATGTTTCAAAAACTTCTCGTGGTAGTCCGCAAGCAGGACAAACATCATTGAGTCTATCCTCCCTAATCACATAACCACAAGGTCTGCATCGCAATAAATCAGCCATATCAATATTCTCTTGGTTAACTGAAGTTTAGAGTTTCGTAATCTTTGAAAACTTGTCGAAGTAAAAAAAGCAGGTGTCCTAGAAGTTGTGTCAGAACTCTGAACGGTAAAATCGACTGAAACGGGCGCTTCCTATAAACCTTGGTGGCCGAGACACCCGCCGGTTTTGATGCAGTCAAACTTACAGAAATGCATAATTCTTACTAACCCTGCATCTGACACACTCAACTTATTGCGATAACCCTTTGTCCAGCGTGGCATTAACAACGACAAACCAGATCAAGATCTGTTTTGTCGCAGAGAACGAACCCCTTGATCAAGGGCATCCAAATCACTTTTAATTGTCTCCCAGACAATCTGGAGATCAACGCCAAAGTACTCATGAACAAGTTTATCCCGTGTCCCTGCTATCTCCTGCCACGGAAGATCTGGATGTTCCTGTCGCAACTCAGTGGGGACCTTCTTTACTGCTTCCCCAATCACCTCCAAACTACGGATAACGGCGTTAACCGTTTTCTTGTCTGAAGAGAAAGCATCGTAATCTAATCCATCAACAGAAGAATGTATGTCCCCGATTGCCCCGATGATATCGGCAAGATAATCATCTACAACCCGATTAGTTGACATACTTAACCTCGTCGAGAATACGTTTACCAATCTGAGATTTTAAAGCATTGCGAGTCACCAAGTCGACTTTACCACCAAGGAGTTCTGACAATTGGTTTTCCAGTTCTATAAACTTAAAGAGGCCTACTGGGCGGGCAAACTCAACAAGAAGATCGATATCGCTACCGGGGCGTTGCTCGTCACGGACAAAGGAGCCAAATAGTCCTCTGCGATCTACACCATATTGAACACGCAGGGCATCCAGGTGCCTTTGTAATTTTTCCTTAATATCTTTGGAGTTCAACATCTCTTTCGTCCTCCAGAAGCTTTTTGCCGCAAACTAACGACCCTGAAAACTACACAAATCAGATACTCGCTAATTTACAGCAAACAACAGGTAACGTCAAAGTCAGGCACATCCGGGAAGTTGAGTCCGGTAGTTTTTGCGGCTCTAAATCCGCAACCTCAATTTGATTATCTACCCACCAACACTCGCAAGCAGACCATGCCCGGCAAAAATGCTGATCACTCGCTCCAGACCATCTGGAGTCGGTTCAGAGAGTCCGCTGAGATCACGTTCCTGACCAAGTTTCACATCCTTACCCTTGGCGACATCATGAAACGGCAGCAGATCCACCGGCTTTTTTTCTCCATGCAGAGCGGCAACAAAAGCTGCTGCGGCTTCAATGCTGGCGTCATCATCATTAACGCCACCGATCAGCGGGATGCGCACTCGAATAGCCGCGCCGCTCTCCGCCAGGATCTTGAGATTTTCGAGGATCAACTGATTGTCGACACCAGTGTAACGTTTGTGCTTTTCGGCATCTATCATTTTCAGATCATAAAGAAACAAGTCGGTGTGCTTCGCCACCTCAAGCAGCGTTGCAGTTTTGACAAACCCAGAGGTATCAATAGCACGGTGAATCTGTTGTTTGCCGCAGGCATCAAGAATTTCGATGAGAAAGTCAGGATAGAGCAGCGGCTCACCACCTGAGAAAGTCACGCCACCACCCGACTGATCAAAGAACGGCCGCTCTTTCTCGATGATATTGAGAAGTTCGTCGACTGAGCGATAACAACCCGACATCTCGGTTGCCAGAGTCGGGCAGACCTCAGCGCACTTGCCACACAAAGTACAGAGGCTGTCGTCGGTGACAATTCCCTCAGGAGTCAGACGACACGCTTGCATGGGACAGACCCGGCAACACTCTTCACAGCCGATACACTTACTCGCCGTAAAGAGTTTCTGGATCTTCGGTGAGATACTTTCCGGGTTATGGCACCACTGGCAGTTGAGTGGACAACCTTTGAAAAAAATAGTGACACGAATACCTGGTCCATCATTGATGGAATAGCGCTTGATATCGAAAATCAGGCCTTGCTGCATCTCAGAACGACTCGTTCTCGGTGCGTTCAATCACTTCCTGCTGCAGATCGGCATTCATATCGTTGAAATAGTCGCTGTAACCGGCCATGCGCACCAACAGATCTTTGTAATCCTCCGGTGTCTCCTGGGCAGCCTTCAAGGTCGCCGTATCAACAACATTAAATTGAATATGGTGGCCTCCGAGGGTGAAATAACTGCGAATCAACTGCCCCAGACGGGTGACATCCTCATCGCGTTTGAGCAGGCTGGGCAAAGAGCGCTGGTTAAGCAGCGTCCCGCCGGACATGGTGTGATCAAGTTTGGTCAACGAGCGAACCACAGCCGAGGGGCCGTGAGTATCCGCACCGTGGGACGGCGAAGTACCATCGGAGATTGACTTGCCTGCAAAACGACCATTAGGGGTCGCTCCCATCACCTTACCGAAATAGATGTGACAGGTCGTGGAGAGCATATTGAGATGGAAGGTTTCACCCTTGACGTTTGGCTTGCCATCAATGGCAGCAAGCAGGTCAGCATAAATCTGTAGAGCGATATCATCGGCATAATCATCATCATTGCCGAAGAAAGGGGTCTTGTTAACGATCGTCTGGCGCAGGAACTCTTCGCCAGCAAAATCCTTGGCAACCGCGTCAAGGACACGTTCCATGCTGAAGGTCTGGTCTTCCAGAACATGTTTTTTGAGCGAGGCCAGGCTGTCGGTGGTCGTGCCAAGGCCGGTACACTGGATATAGTTGGTATTGTAACGTGGGCCGCTGTCGTAATAGTCCCGGCCCTTACTGATACAATCCTCAATCACCACCGAGAGGAAAGGCGCAGGAGCATATTTGGCAAACATGCGGTCGATGTAGTTACTGACCCGCACCTTGGTGTCGACGATGAAGTTGAGTTGTTTGAGGAACGCTTGGTACAACTCCTCATAGCTTGTAAATTCGCGAGGGTCGCCGGTCTCAATGCCAGCCATTTTACCGGTGACCGGGTCAATACCATTGTTCAGGGTGACCTCAAGAATCTTCGGCACATTGAGATAACCGGTCAGAATATAGGCTTCCTTGCCGAAGGCGCCGACTTCGATACAACCGCTGCAACCACCCTCGCGGGCATCCTTAAGTGACTTACCTTGACGCATCAACTCGACAAGATAAACATCCGGATTAAAGACCGACGGATAACCGTGGCCCTGACGGATCACCTTGCAAGCGGCCTGCAGAAAACGATCCGGCGTCTTACTACTAACGTGTACCGAGCTACCCGGCTGCAAAACATGTAACTCCTCGACCACCTCAAGCATGATGTAGGAGACTTCGCTGACACCGTCCTTGCCGTCACTGGTGATGCCACCGATATTAATATTGGTGAAATCGTTGTAGGTACCGCTTTCACGCGCGGTAATGCCAACCTTTGGCGGTGCCGGATGGTTATTGACCTTGATCCAGAAGCAGCAGAGCAACTCTTTGGCCTGATCGCGAGTTAAGCTGCCATCAGCTATTTCAGCCTCGTAAAATGGCGCCAGGTGCTGATCGAAGTGGCCCGGGTTCATGGCATCCCAGCCATTCAATTCGGTGATGGTGCCAAGATGGACGAACCAGTACATCTGAATGGCTTCGTGAAAGGTTCGTGGTGCGTTAGCGGGAACCCAGCGACAGACCTCGGCAATTTTATGCAGATCAGCAACCCTTTGTGGATCACCCTCTTTGGTCGCCATTTCTTCGGCCAGCTCGGCATGCCGTTCGGCAAAAACGATCACAGCATCACAGGAGATATCCATCGCCTTGAGCTCTTCTGCCTTATCGGTCGCCTCCGGATCATTGAGGTAATCGAGTAAGGCAATTTCATCGGCAATTTGACGCTTATAATCAAGCATGCCCTTGCCATAGATCTGCCCATCGAGTGCCGTATGCCCAGGTGCGCGTTGTTCCATAAATTCAGTAAACAGCCCTGCTTCGTAAGCAACTCGCCACTCATCAGGAACATGGCTGAAGATCCGCTCACGGATCGTTTTGCCCTGCCAGTAGGGAATCACCTCACGGGCGTAGGTTGCCACATCTTCATCACTGATGGTGTAGCGTTGTTGATCACGGGTGTTCAGAACGTGAAAGTCTTCTATGCTGTGGCAGGTCAATTCAGGGAAGGTTGGTACTGATTTGGGCTGCGGGCCACGTTCGGCAACGATCAGTTCGTCGTCACCGAGATAGAGAGTTTTCTTCTGGCAGTGATCGAAGAAATTCAAAGCCCGCAGCATTGGGGTCGAGTAATTGCCGTAATTCTCTTTATAGAAAGCAGTCTCATGCAAAGCTCTCTCAATCGAAAGGCTGGGTTCGGCCTCAACGCTTAACTTGCGCAGGCGCTGAATTCGTTCATTCATTCCCGGTCCGACACCACCCTTGCCTGTTGGGTAAAAGTTCCCCTCGGCATCAGCTTTACGTTCCGGAACAGCCTTCAAGTCGCTTGTTTTCTCCATATCTACTTCCTTTAAGCCTCGCGCCACACACATTCATTCATAAGTGGCAGTAAAAGCATTAGTCATCATTCTACTTCGTGCAGCATCCGCAAACAAGAGCGCCAACCTCACGATATGGACCAACAGAACATTTAACCAAATCTAGTGAGCAAGAAGAGTACCAACCGAGTAAAAGTCAGACACAACCAAAACATGCCGTAATTACAAACGAAATCCAACCGTACAAGACCATAAGCAAAGCAACACAAGACGACATCTATTCATTCATGCATTTTTTATTCACTATTGCATGCAACCCCGCCTGATGTTTGACTAATGGCCCCAAAAGCTTTTGCGATATGCTCGGCCAGGGAATCAACAACACAGTTGTCGGCTGCAGGGCTACGATGCAACAAAAAATAAACATTCGGCAATAACGGCACCCCCTCATCAGGACGCAGCTGGCGCATTCCTGGAGGGATAATGCTCAGACTTGTGGCCGTCACAGCCAGCCCTGCAATCACAGCAGACTGAAGTCCCATATTGCTCGGGCTGCTATAAGCGATTCGATACTCGACACCCGCCTCTTCCAGCGCCTCAATCGCCCAGGTTCGATAAATACAATCATTGGGGAACAGAGCTAGCGGCAAGGGTTTGTCTTCGTGTGGAAGATGCTGCTCCGAAGTCGCCCAGACCACGGCTTCGCAACTCAGCAACAGAGTGTGTTCTTCATCAGGCACCGCCGATGTCGTCATTGCAAGATCAAGCTCGTGGCGCTTAATGCGTTGCCGCAACTGAGTACTCGGCTCACAAATGACCTCAACCTGAACTCGCGGATGGCTACGGGAGAACCCTGCCAGGATCTCAGGAAGGAAACGAGTCGCGTAATCGTCTGGCAGACCGATACGTACCCACCCGGAGAGTTCCGGTTGCGTGAGCAGCGAGACCGCTTCCTCATTCAGTTTGAGTATACGGCGGGCGTAGCCAAGCAAAGTCAAACCATCGGCAGTCAGACTCGAATGCCTGCTGTCTCGCGTAAAAAGCGTCTTTTCAAGCAACTCCTCCAGACGCTTGATCTGCATACTCACAGCTGACTGAGTGCGATGCACCTGCTCCGCAGCCTGGCTAAAATTTCCAGTATCGGCAATTGCGACAAATGTTCGCAGTAACTCGGTCGGCAAATTCGTCGGCATAACACCTCCATACATCAATATTATTGATCTTTAGTATAAGTACAATTCGTTTGATTGATCAAGACTTTTGTCGCTATAGTCGTTTCAAAAGAACAACAAAACTATAAAGGAGACTGAGTCATGATCCTGGAAAGATGCGCACCCCCATGCATAGAGCAACCGTTAAGCGGCTTCTGGCAACACATTGGAAATATTCTGCAACGTATTGGCAACACCATTACGCGCTGGGATCAACTGGCTGAGCAACGTCGGCAATTACAAAAGATGGATGACAGGCTGTTGAAAGATATCGGCTTGAGTCAGGCTGATGTTAAGCGGATTGCTGGCAAACGCTTCTGGGAGGATCCTTTGCAGACAGGAGAAAATATAGATGAGCGTTATCGTTCAGGGGATGGCCGGTAATTCATTGACAGTACAGTGAGGGGCATCATACTAATCACAAACGCTAGCACGATGTCCCCCAAAACGTCTCGACAGACGAAACGATCACACAGAAATGAAACCTCAACCCAACTCCCTGCCCCTCTTGGCCTTCTGCCTGCTCGGTGCCATATGGGGCAGCAATTTTATCTACATGAAACTTGCGGTCGAATTGATCACCCCGACCCAGGTCGTTTTCTTCCGTGTCCTCTTCGGATTCATCCCGGTCGCAATTTACGCCTATCTCAGCGACACCTTGAGTTGGACACACCTTAAGCACAGCGGTCATTTTCTCATCATGGCCCTGCTGGCAACTGCCCTCTACTACTACGGCTTTGCCATGGCAGCCGCACTTCTACTTTCCGGGGTGGCTGGAGCTTTGAGTGGCGCCATCCCTCTTTTCACCTTTTTACTGGCAGTCCTTTTTATTGCTGAAGAGAAAGCAACCAGACTAAAGATAGCAGGGGTCCTGATTGGATTTGTTGGCGTGGTCATGATCGGCCGACCATCGGGAGATGACCTGATGTCAACCAATCTGGAAGGTGTTTTTTACATGGTGGCAGGGTCGCTCAGTGTCGGCGCTTCGTTTGTTTACGCCAAGCGATATGTCATTCCTTTAAAGATACCGCCCGCAGCTCTCACAACATACCAGTTAGGCTTGGGCTTACTTCTGTTAGCGTTATTCACAAGCCATGATGGAATAACCAACATTTTTACCGACACACACGCTTCAGCAGGGCTGATTGTCGGTCTTGGGTTACTTGGAACCGGTCTGGCGTACATCCTTTATTACTACATCGTCGAACAACTCGGAGCCATATCGGCATCATCTGTCACCTACATTCCACCCGTTGTTGCACTTCTGATAGGTGCCCTGATTGTTGGTGAACCTATTGAGCTGGCAGACTATGGAGCGACGCTTCTGATTTTTACAGGGGTATTTCTGCTCAAGAAGAAATGACTGAACAAGCCAACACCGTTAAATCAATGCAGAGGCACCTTTTGTGCGCTTGGGCTTTGATTCATTTCGCAATCAGAACATAGATAGAATTTATTTTTAACCCACGTATGTTAACCCACGTAGGGGCCAAGCAAACGGTCCACCTGCTTTGCCCTTTTTAGGCGCCTCAACAGATCAGGTTCAACAATCAGGGCGAAGCAGGTGGGTCTTGTTTTACCCCTGCATCGCTCCTACATCGCCCGTACGTGGCTCATACGTTTGCTGGGTTATTGTCGTCGAGGTCCCATTTCAGAGGATTGTTGACGATATAATCACGACATGCCCTTAATTCGATTTCGTTGCGTATGATTCTATCGTAATAATTTCGTTGCCAGATTTTCACACCACGTTGACCATTGGTTTTGTTTGCTCTTCGTGTCGAAACTGACTTGAAATTCTGGACAATCGCGCCCAAGGAACCAGCAATCGTTCCATATTTGTCCCGTAGGGGCAAAGCAAAAGGTTCATCTGCTTTGCCCTTGGTTGTTTTGCCGGATGATTGCGTGGGGTTGGACGATTCTGGGTAGGGCGGAGCAGGACAGGGTGAAGCAGATGAACCTTGCTTCGCCCCTACATGGGTCAATGTGTTATTTTCGTAATCTGCAATATGGATCAATCCATGGAGATGGTTCGGCATGACGACAAATTCGTCCAATGCCGCACGGGGGAAATGGCGCGGGATGTCGCGCCAGCATCTGGAGACAGACTCTCCTACGGCATTCAAGTACATTTTCTCCTCGAAAACATTGCCGAACAGACATTGGCATTCAAAGGCGCATATGGTGATGAAATACGCACCTTACGTGGAATAATCATAATTTTGCAACCGAATTGATTGACGGTGATGAATGTGCGGCATGGTCCCCTCCTAAAATCAGAACATGTTTAACAATTTTTCATTGTATTACATTACATTTATTACGTATGGTGCTACGTAACGTTTTTGCGAATGGACAACGTAGGGGCCAAGCAAACGGTTCATCTGCTTTGCCCTTTTTAGGTGCATTAACAGATTGGATTGAACAGTCAGATCAAACAAAACAGGACGTCGCGATCAGGGCGAAGCAGGTGGATCTTGCTTCGCCCCTACATGTGCATGATTGTTGTTGCTTATCGCCTCAAAAGGCCGTCATCCTAGTGAATACGGGGATCCATTTTTTGACAATTTCAGGAAACCTCTGGATTCCCGCATACGCGAGAATGACGATCAATGGATTTTATTACGTTTTGTAAGAGCCTTTATTCGTTGTCATTATCTTTAAGGTGAGAGCCGATTCCATACTTCCGCAACTTTCGTGCAACCGTCGGTTGGCTCATCCCCAGCGCAGCAGCAATATCCTGTTGTTTACGATAACGCTTACACGCATCAGTCAACACACGCTTTTCAACGCTTTCCAGGATTTGCACCATCTTCATTTCTGCTGGCCAAGACCCTGCAGAAGGATCAGATTCAATATTTGTCCCAACGACAACATCCTGTGGAAGATCGCTCACGTCAATGACCTCAGTATCGGACATCACCACCATGCGCTCACAAATATTCATCAATTCTCGGACATTACCCGGATACCGGTAGTGGACCAACACATCAAGAGCTGCAGCAGTCAGCCGCTTTGAAACATTTGATCGCTGCGCAAAATGATCGATATAGGAACGGATCAATGGAACAAGGCATTCTTTACGTTCCCGCAATGCTGGCACGGTCAATGGAATAACGCTGAGACGATAGAAAAGGTCAGCTCGAAACAGCCCGGCCTCAACCTGATGTTCAAGATCGCGATTGGTCGCAGCAAGAATTCTGACATCAATTCTGCGACTGGAAGTACTCCCCAGGCGGGAGACCATGCCATCTTCCATAAAACGCAAGAGCTTGACCTGAGACGTAAGAGGCAGTTCGGCGACTTCATCAAGGAGCAAAGTGCCACCATCAGCCAGTTCAAGATGGCCAGGCTTGCGGGCAGAGGCTCCGGTAAAAGCCCCCTTTTCATAACCAAAGAGTTCAGCCTCAATCAAGGTTTCTGGAATAGCACCACAATTGATTTTAATGATCGGATTCTTAGCGCGACGTGAGTTTTTATGAATTAAATCGGCAATTAAGCCTTTACCGACTCCAGATTCACCGAGGATTAGAACTGTGGAATCAACCTCACTCAACTTAATGGACAGCTGAAGAGTCTTAACCATGAGGGGGCTTCTGGCAATAATCGGTTGCGCGTCGAGATGCTCAAGTTGCAGTTCTAGAACCTGATGACGGAACTGGTCACCGATTGATTGCTGATCTTCCAGCTCTCTTTGCAAACGATCAATTTCGGTGATATCCCTTTCGCTGACAACAACCCGAAACACTTCACCGTTGTCATCAAAAACCGGCGTTGCCGTAGAGATAAGCTTCAAGCCGTAGCGGTTTTCCTGCAACAGGCTGACAACGTCACGCTTCTTAATGGCTTCAAGGGCAGCTGAAGGCAGGATGACATAACCCTCTTTAGCGACATCGAGATAATCGCGGCCAATCACCTTTTCCGGAGGGGCATGATTAATCCGGGCAGAGACCGGATTCATGTGGATGATGCGACCAGAGCCATCGCAGACAAAGAGACCGTCCGATGATGATTCGATGATCGCATCAAGCTCCCGGGTCAGTTCTTCCAGTCCCGTGCTTTTATTTGCAGAACTCACTTCCTTCGCCATGCGACATCCCTCGCAAACGGCTTCTAGCAGCCTGTCGGACAATCAGGGCTGAAGCGAAAATTTGAATGTTTGAAGCCAGATTTTGGCTCATTTGAGAGTAATAGCCGTAGCTATTGGTCGACAAGGAGCTGAAATATGGATCAAACAGACGAATTTGCAGCCAGTTTATTGATTGTCCGACAGGCTGCTAACTAACGTATCAGGAAAGATCAACCTCCGTCCCCAGCCCCTGCTCTTTTGCCGCAGCAAAAACCAGTGCAGCCGCCATGGTGTCCTGCACAGCAACCCCGACAGACTTGAAGAAAGTGATCTGCTCATCATTTTCACGCCCGGGTTTATCACCGTTAAGAATTTCGCCAAGTTCAGCATCAATCTGCGCATTCGGAATAATGATATCTCCTGCCTCTTCCAGACAAGCTTCGCAAGAGTCAACCACGACCATGGCGCGGCCCACGGCAACCTCATCAACTTCCCGCTTGTCCGGAGTGAAGGTGCCGATACCGGTAATGTGCGTACCGGGTTTGAGGTCATTACCATCAAAGAGAGGGGTCGGCGATGTGGTCGCGGTCAGGACAATATCAGCAACCTGCACGGCTTCGCGCGGGGTCCGTCCAAGCACAACCTTGGGAGCATTCGGCCAGGTGGCAACCTCATCAGCCAGACGATTTGCCGCTTCTTCGAAGTGATCAATGATGCTGACTTCTTCGATCTTACGAACTGCGAGCACCGCTTGCAATTGTGTCCTCGCCTGCACCCCAGCTCCAAACAAGGCCACGTTTTTAGCGTCCTTGCGCGCCAGCACATCAGCCGCAGCACCACCACCGGCACCGGTACGGATTGCGGTGAGGCTGCTGCCATCCATCAGCGCCAGCGGGAAACCGGCCTCGGGGTCGAGAACCATGACGGTTGCAGAGATGGTCGGCAGATTCTGCTTTGGATTGTCTTCATAAATAGAAATGATCTTGACGCCAAGGTTCTGGCTGTCGTGCAGATAGGCCGGCATCAGCAGGCTGACCCCTTTTCAGTCTGCACATGGGTGCGCAGAGGGACTGTCGAACGCCCCGTAGAGAACTGCACATAAGCCTGCTTCATTGCCTCAATCGCTTTCGGCATCGGTAGTGCCGCTTTAACATCAGCAGCTGCAAGTATCCTGATTTTCATCGTTTATCTCCTGGGGAATTCAAAGTTAACAAGCAAAAGAATCTCTACAGAGCCTCTTGCAAAATGCTATAAACTTCATCTGCCGTCATTCCCGCGCAGGCGGGAATCCAGAGGTTCTCTGTGGTTGTCTAACAACTGGATCCCCGTTTTCACGAGGATGACGATTTATGCAAGATTCTCTACAACTTACACGTTCTTCTTCTGTTTCAGGTTTTCTTCAATGCCCCGCGAGGTTTCAGTTATGGACAACCCCCCCAGACCTGTGCAGCGCAAGGCATGGGGCAGGCTCCTGCCGACCTGGTCCATGGCCACCAGAACTTCGTCGAATGGGATCAGATGATCGAATTCGGCCAGTGCCATATTCGCCGCAGAAAGCGCGTTGCCCGCGGCCATCATGTTTTTACCCAGGCAGGGCGCTTCAACCCGATTGGCGATCGGGTCACAGATCATACCGAAACTCGACTGCAGAGCCATGGAAGCGGCAGCAATGGCCTGCTCCAGACTACCGCCCGCCAAGGTCACCAGCCCGGCAGCAGACATGCCGGAAGCAGAGCCACATTCAGCCTGGCAGCCACCTATTTCAGCCGAGAAGGTCGCCTGCCTGGCAATAAAAACACCGATCATCCCTGCAGCGAGCAACGCCTTAACCACATCGTCCTCACCCACGCCCAGGAAATCGGCCGTGGCCAGGCAACTCCCCGGCAAAACACCACATGAGCCTGCCGTAGGCGCAGCAACCACGATCCCCATGGAGCTCTTGCATTCCATGGTTGCGGTCACAGCCAGGATAATCTTGTTGAGGACACCCGCGTCAAGCAACGCACCTTGCTCCATCAAATCTCTGAACTTGCCAGACTGCCAGCCCAGGATACGATCATCGTATGCTGTCCCGGCAAGTCCAGCATCTATGGCTCGACGCATAACCCCAGCGATCTCACGCATTTTTTCAAAGACTTCGGATTCAGCGAATCCGCCACGGGCGCTCTCATACTTTACCGCCAATTCCCAAAGGTCCAAGGAGTGCTGCTCACCATAATCCATCATCTCCTGGTATGTCAGAAACGGCAATGGCTCCTCTTCCATGGCAAGCACAGGCATAACCGGCTTAATCGTTCTCACCAGCAAATGTGCAAGCTGCCCCTTCAATGAAGCCAGGAGTATTTCAGCATCAGCTTTTCCCTGCACCTGCACAATTGTGAACCCGGCATGACTGTTGAGCTTGAGTTTTTCATCGGCAAGGTGACGTTCGAGCAGAGTCAGCACGCTCATGTCGCTCTGGTTGAGAAAGATGAGCGTCTCATGCCGGTCACCATGCATTGTAATCGGGACGTCGTCGATCGAAAGAACTTCGATCATGCCACCACCGGTGGAAAGTGCCACCAGCTTGCGTGTCTCACTACCGCCCTTCAAAGTCAGTCGATAGGTATTCGGATGGGTATCGCCAAATTCACCAATACGCACTTCGGTGGTGACACCAGCAGCGTGTAGAATTTTGCCGGAGTCAGCAAGCCGGTCATTGGTTGCGTCCCAACCGAGCAAACCACCCCACAAGCCTATGCCACTGCCCTGAGCATCGAAGGTCGTTGCCAGTGAGCCCTGCGCATCACATTCAACCAACACCTCGTCTATGGAACCACCCATCAAGTCTCTGGCGATCAAGCCGATGCGTAATGCAGCGGCACAATGCGAACTGGAGGGACCCCTCATGACAGGTCCGATGACATCATTGAATATGCTTGGATGCAGGTTGCTCATACCAATTACTCCGCATTGGAGGAATATCAGGTCAAGGAGCGCAGAGGCTCAGGAAGGAAATCTAAAAGGACTAGGAGGCTGTCGGGCTATCCATGATCCGGCTGCAAATCCGGCTGTTTGGCCCATATTTCAGCTCCTTTTCTACCAATAGCTATGGCTATTACTCTCAAACGAGCCAAAATCTGGCCTCAAACTTCCGAATTTTCGCTTCGGCCCGTATAGTCCGACAGCCTCCTATCACAGCTTAAACTATCTGCATCTTCATCCAGGGTGCTGAATTGTGGAAATCAGAGACTGCACTGCCCGGCGGAACCAGTTCATCATAAGCTTCACGGATTTGATCAGTGAGTTGCATCTCCATAACGGGCAAAAAGTGCTCAAGCTGCTCCATCGTCCGAGGACCAATAAGGGGGGCTGTGATTCCGGGTTGATCCTTGACCCACAAAACCGCCAATTGTGCAGGTGAAACACCGCTGTCTTTTGCCAACTGTACGAACTTGTTGCCCACTTCTATGCCACGCGCGGTGATCCTTTCAGCATAAATCCCGCCACGCAGAGTGGCCCTCGAATCGGCCGGCGCATTTTCAGCATCAGCGTATCGGCCAGCCAGGATACCCATGGCCATCGGAGACCAGGGGAAGATGCCCATCTGGTACTCTTTACACATCGGCACCATCTCGTTTTCAATCCGTCGATCCAGCAAATTGTAGGGCGGTTGTTCCGAGACGAAGCGCACGTAACCCTTCAACTCGCTGCCCATAATAGCTTCCATCGCCTTCCAGGCCGGAGTCGTGGAACAACCGACATAGCGCACCTTGCCCTGCCGCACCAGATCGGTCAGTGCGCTCAAGGCCTCATCGATTGGCAGCTCAAAGGAAGGGCGATGCAATTGGTAAAGGTCGATGTGGTCTGTTTGCAAACGGCGTAAGGAATCTTCACACGCCTTGATAATGTGTAAACGGGAGTTGCCACAGTCGTTCGGGCCGGGACCAGTCGGGTAATGCACTTTAGTGGCAATCATGACTTGATCACGACGACCGTTGGCCGCGAGAGCACGACCGATAATCCGTTCACTCTCGCCTTTGGCGTAGCTGTTGCTGGTATCAATCAGGTTGATACCGGCGTCCATGGCACGGTCGATAATGGCTATTGATTCAGCCTCTGAGGTGGGGTTGGCAAAGTTATCGGAGCCGAGACAAAGCGGCGCGACCTTGACACCGGTTCTGCCCAGAATACGGTATTCCATAAGTCACCTTTACCTCGCTGTAAACCCAGCATCGACGTTAATCATCGCGCCGGTCATATAGCTGGCGGCATCGGATGAGAGGAAGAGAACAACCTGGGCAATTTCGACCGGTTCGGCCAGACGTCCCATCGGTACAGAATCGGCCAATGCCTGCATCATTTCAGAAGTAACCGGCCCGGAACGCTCGGAACTCAGCATCGGCGTGTTGACCTCGCCGGGGCAAACCGCGTTAATCCTGATGCCGTCCTTAACGTGATCCAGAGCCATCGCCCGGGTAATCTGGTGGACAGCGCCCTTCGAAGCGCAATAGGCCATAACGCCAGCAGCTCCAACTTCGCCCCAGATTGAACCGAAATTCACAACAGCACCGGAACCTTGTTTTTTCATCACGGCAACAGCTGCGCGACTCATAAAGAACACACCGTTGACGTTGACATTCATGATGCGCTGCCATTGCTCATCCGAGGTCTCCAGACCATCGGCACGAACGATAATCCCTGCAGCATTGACCAGAACATCCAGACGACCATAACGCTCCACGGCCGTCGCTACAGCTTGTGCGCAGAAAGCCGAATCACTGATGTCACCAATAAGAGGAGGATCGCAAGCGATCTCGGCGGCAACTTGCGCGGCGAGCTCTGCGTTGCGATCAACGATAACGACCTTTGCACCGGCAGCACTGAATTCACGAGCAGTTGCAGCACCCATACCTGATGCCGCCCCGGTAACCAGAGCAACTTTTCCTGTAAAATCCATCACGCATTCTCCCATGCAATGACAACAAACAAAACCCGATTTATCTATCGTAGGGGCTAAGCAAACGTCACACCTGCTTCGCCCTTGTCACAAGAAAAACCCAAAATGGACGAAGCTTGCCAAGCCCTTGTCGCAACGAAAGTCAAAACCGGGCGAAGCTTGCCAAGCCCTTGTCGCAACGAAAGTCAAAACCGGGCGAAGCAGGTGAAACTTGCTTCGCCCCTACGACAACGAACAACCCCGCCGCACCCAGCGGGGAATATACCCAAGAGGCATTTAAACCTCACTCACCAAGATAAGCATTAATAATCCGTTCATCCTTCTTCAGCACATCACCATCGTCATGCATAACAATTTCACCGGTTTCGACCACATAACCGTAATCAGCAATGTTCAAAGCCATTTTTGCATTCTGCTCCACCAGGAGGATCGTAATCCCTTCCTCATTGAGCCGCTTGATAACCTTCATGATGTTTTTCACCAGAAATGGCGCTAGCCCCATTGACGGTTCATCGAGGAGAACCAGCTTCTGGTTGACCATTAGCGCCCGGCCTATAGCCAGCATCTGCTGTTCACCACCAGAGAGCATTCCTGAATCTCTGTGGCGCCTTTCGCCAAGCACCGGAAAGAGCTCGTAGACATGCTCCATTCTCTTTTTACGTTCAGCATCGTCCTTCAGAGTAAAAGATCCAAGCTCGAGGTTTTCCTGAATCGTCATACCCTTGAAGATCTTTCTCCCTTCAGGGACCTGGATCAGGCCTTTCTTGACAATTTCATGGGCAGCTACACCGAAGATACTCTCGCCCATAAACTCTATCTTGCCACCGGTCGGTTTCAGTAAACCCGAGATGCATTTCATGGTGGTGCTTTTCCCGGCACCATTGGCTCCGAGCAGGGTAACGATCTGACCGGCCCTGACTTCCAGATTGATCCCTCGCAGTGCGTGAATCTGTCCGTAATGTGCATGCAAATCGGTTATTTTCAAGACTACATCAGACATCTTCAGTCATCGTCCTTTCCAAGGTAAGCCTCTATAACCTTGGGATCATTCTTAACTTCTTCCGGAAGGCCTTGGGCGATGTTCTTGCCGTAATCAATCACGTAGATATACTCGGACACTTTCATGACCAGGCCCATGTCATGCTCTATCAGCAGCACAGTAATACCGAGTTCATCACGAATTCTTTTGATGAGCTCAATCAGTTGCTGTTTTTCGTCAAAGTTGAGCCCTGCAGCCGGTTCATCCAGAAGCAGAAACTTGGGTTTGGTTGCCAGCGCCCTTGCCCACTCAACTCGCCTCTGGTCACCATAGGAAAGAGTGGAAGCAGAACGGTTCTCCTGATCGAGAATACCGACGAAGTCCAGGCACTGCTCGCAATGCTCAGTAATCTCCTTTTCTTCCTTTTGTTGACCTGGAGATCTCAATACCGAACCTAAGAAACCGACATGAGACCGGCAATGCATACCAGATTTCACATTGTCGATGACCGACATGTTTTTGAACAAGCGTAAATTCTGAAAAGTGCGCGCCATTCCGGCCTGAGTAATCTTGTGCGGCTTTTTTCGCATAATCGACTTGTCGCGAAAGTTAATTTGTCCGGAGTCGGGCCGATAAAATCCAGTGATCGAGTTAAATATTGATGTTTTCCCGGCACCATTCGGACCGATCAGGCTCATGATTGAGCCTTCCTTTATGGTCATATTCATCGAATCGATAACCGTGAGGCCACCGAATTTCAGAACAATATCCTTAACTTCCAACAGGGACATTCTTTAATCTCCTGTAATGCAACTAGCCCAGTCTGGACGGCCAGAGGCCTTGTGGACGTTTCAACATGATGATCAGCATGATGACGGCAAAAGCCAGCAGGCGCATATCACCGACAAAGCGGAATATTTCCGGGAAGAGCACGAGGATGAAAGCACCGCAGACAACTCCCGGTATCTTGCCCATACCTCCAATGACCACACCCAGGAGAATCAGGATTGACTGGGTAAACATAAACGTCTCAGGAGAGATCGCCGTCATTTTGACTGCAAAGAAGCTCCCGGCAACTCCACCTAACACAGCACCAATCACGTAAGCGGAGAGTTTGACTCTGACCCGGTTGATACCCATGGCCTCTGCTGCGTCTTCATCTTCTCGGACATATTGCCAGGCCCTGCCCAATCTCGAATACTGCAGCCTGAAACTGACAAAAATGGCCAGAAAAGCAAGCATGAGGAAAGCGTAGTAGAAATGAATGCTGCCATTCATTTCGATACCGAAGAAGAATGGCCTTTCGATCCCGTAGATGCCACTGGCGCCACCTGTAATCTCAAGATTTCTGGCAGTAAGCCTGACTATTTCACCAAAGCCGAGGGTGACAATCGCCAGGTAGTCGCTTCGGAGTCTCAGGGTTGGACCACCGATAATAACCCCTGAGATCGCCGCAAAAAGCATGGCAAAAGGAATGGTCATCCAGAAGTTCATGCCGAAAGTCGTAGTGAGGATCGCCGTGGTATAGGCTCCGACAGCAAAGAAAGCAGCATAACCGAGGTCCAGTAAGCCAGCGTAGCCAACAACAATATTCAATCCCAGGCAGACGATTACGTAGAACCAGACATCTGAAAAGGTATTCAGGACATAATTATTAGCAACCAACGGCATAGCCAGGACAACAACAACCAGCAGGGCGTATATATTATTCAATTTGATTTTGTTCTTTTCCAACACGGCTACATCCTCTCTATCTCGGTCTTGCCCAGCAGACCGGTTGGCTTGAAAAGAAGCAGAAGAATCAAAATTCCGAAAGCAAAAACATCTTTCCATTCCGACCCGATGAAGGGTAACTGGGTACCAAAGGCCTCAAGCAGACCCAGAATCAACCCACCGAGCACAGCCCCAGGGATACTGCCTATACCACCGATAACCGCCGCCGTGAATGCTTTGAGTCCGATCAAAAAACCCATAAAGAAATGGATACTGCCATAATAGACACCAGCCATGACACCGGCAGCGCAGGCCAGTGCCGAGCCGACGAAAAAGGTCATGGCAATAATCGTCTTGACGTTAATACCCATCAGGCGACAGGCGTCCTGATCAATGGCAATCGCCCGCATCGCCTTGCCGTACATGGTCTTACTGATGAAAAGATGCAGGACCAGCATCAGGGTTGCCGTCGATGAAACCAGGATAATCTGGGTATAGGTGATAAAAACATTGCCGAATTCAAGACCTTCGTAGCCCAAATCAACGGGGAAAGCCTTGTATTCGCCGCTGGTCATGGACATGACGAAGTTGTAAAGCACCATGGAAACGGCAAGCGCAGTAATGAGTATGGAAAGCCGCGGTGCGCTGAGCATGGGGACATAGGCAATACGCTGGATCAGAACCCCGAGCAGACCAACCAGAATCATGCTGATGATCATCGCCACCAGGATTCCCGCCCATCCTGCACCCAGGAAGGGGCTGAGGAGCGAAAGAACTATCAATCCGACAAATCCCCCGACCATGTAAATATCACCATGGGCAAAGTTGAGCAGCTTGATAATGCCGTAGACCATGGTGTAACCAAGGGCGACCATACTGTAAAAAGATCCCAGGATCAGACCATTTGCAAGTTGCTGCCAAAAAATATCCAGAGTAGACACTGACAGTTATCCCTTCTTTGAGCCGTTATTTGAGCTATGGCCGTTATCTGATTTCATGATTGGTAAGTTAGGGGCGTGATTCACGGTTGAAAAACCTCTTAAAAAAGCAGGCCCACCTTGCAGCCTGCTTTTTTAAAAGTTTTCCAGAACCAATGGAACTGTTGAGGGCGAACCCTCAACAGTTCCTCTGTGCTGGCTTAAAATAGCTCTATTGATGAAGCTTCCATTTCTGATCTTTAACCTGGAGGGTCACGAAGTTGCTGCGTGCCAGGGTCAGCTTGTCCGTAAAGGAAATCGGACCGGCAATGCCTTCGTAGTTATCAGTCGCCTTCAAAGCTTTTTTAATGGCGTCTGCATCAAAGGATCCCGCTCTTTTGACCGCGTCGGCAAGAAGCTTCATGCCGTCGTAGGAAAGTGTGGAGTAAGGACCAGGGGCAACGTCATACTTCGCTTTGAAATCTATGGCAAAGGTTTTTGCGGCGGGGAGATAATCGACTGTTGGGTTGGAGAAGCAATAGACGCCTTCAGCTGCCTTACCGGCGATTTCGATCAGCTTGGGAGAGTTGGAGCCATCGCCGATAGCAATGGTACCGCGGTAGCCACCTTGTCTCAGTTGTTTGATAAGAAGGGCACCTTCAGCATAATAGGCAGTCCAGAAAACTGCATCAGGCTTCTTGCTTTTGATGGTCGTCACGAGAGAGGAAAAGTCCTGCTCGCCCTTGTTAACAACCTCGTAAGCCACAACCTTGTTGCCTGCAGCTTCCCACTTCTGCTTCGAGATGCTGGCGAGGTCTTCTGAATAAGCTTCACCCATGTGAACGATTGCAATACTTTTCACACCAGCTGATTTGAACAGAGCAACAGCGGTGTCAGCCTGAGCATCACCGGTCGAGTTAATCATAAAACCGATGCCGGGGTTTGCGCCGACCAGAGCAGTCGAGTTTGAAGCGGCAATGACGATGGGCACATTGGCTTCGCCGTAAAGCTTGAGAGTCGGGAGAGTCGCGCCAGAGCAGTAGCCACCAACAACGGCAATAACATCTTCAGAGATCAGCTTGCTGGCAGCAGCAACAGCCTGCTGAGGGTCACAGGCATCATCACCAGTTGTGGTTACAATTTTTTACCCAGAAGGCCACCTGCGGCATTGATTTCGTCGACTGCCAGCTTGATGGCACTTTCCATATCTTTACCGTCTGTCGCTGTCCCGCCAGTTGTCGGAATCATAATCCCAACTTTGACTTCACCAGCAGCGAAACTCGAGCCTGCCGTCAGAACGCAAGCCAGAGCCAACGACACCATCACTAAAAAGCATTTTTTCAACATGTTCATCTCCTTTTACATCAACAGGTTAACAATCTCACCAAACTACATGGCCAACAAAGGTATCAAGACATTGTTACATAGAACAACACCTTTTCAATACGGGTATCTTGCTAAGCATGTTCCAAAAGCACCGCAAAGCTCTGAAGATGCACGCTGGAGTTAATCTCTTACTACGAAGCAAAGGATACAAAGCAAAAGAAATGCCAAACGATGTTACATTTTTTTACAAGGTGTATGCAAACAAACAGTAACAAATGGCATCAGATAAGGATTACTTCATTTTTTTAGTAGGTTAAAGCATTACCTTGGCAGAGAATCGTGCAAAAGAAAATTCACGCAGCACAAAAAAGGTGAGTAGAATGCCTGAACGAACGACCAAATAAGAGGAAAAGCAGAGAGAGAATTAATTCTCCAACCCAAGCTTATGCATTTATGCATAAAGGGCTCAAACAGCTGAAAGCAAGAAGCAGAAGCAGAAGCAGAAGCAGAAGAAGCAGTCAATCAGGTCAAATTGTAGCGCTTCAGTTTTCTGGCTATTGTCGACTGGTTCACTCCCAAAGCTTCGGCAATACCTGCCTGGCTGCGATATCGATCACGCGCCCGACTCAGCAAAGTACGCTCAACGGTTTCAAGGGCTTGCTGTAGCGTAATTTCATCAGGCCAATCAAGCCCTTCAGGTGACCCAACCTTTCCAGCACCAACAACTTGTGAGGGAAGGTCCGGGGTATCGATCACTTCCGTCTCCGACATAACAACCAGCCGCTCACTGATATTCATCAGTTCACGGACATTTCCAGGATATGAATAGCCAGCAAGTGCGTCCAACGCTGCACGGGTCAGGCGTTTCCGGGTATTGTTGATTGCAGAGAAATGGTCCATATAGTGACGTATCAACGGGACGATACAATCCTTGCGCTCACGCACAGCCGGAACATGAATAGGGATTACGTTCAATCGGTAGTAAAGATCCAGGCGAAAAGTGCCTTTCTCAACCATTTCCTCCAGATCGCGGTGAGTAGCGGCAAGGACACGCACGTCAAGCTTGCGTTGTTCAGTGCTACCAAGCCGCGTGATTCGGCCATCTTCGAGGAATCGCAGCAATTTGACCTGTGCAGATAAAGGCAATTCTGCAACTTCATCAAGGAATAGAATTCCTTCGTTGGCTAATTCAAACTGCCCAGGCTTACCACTAGGACTCGCTCCGGTAAAAGCGCCCTTCTCATAACCGAAAAGCTCCGCTTCAATCAACGACTCAGGGATAGCACCACAGTTGATCGTAATCAAAGGCATGTCCGAACGTCGTGAATTGTGATGAATCATATCGGCAATCACACCTTTACCGACACCCGATTCACCAAGAATAAGGACACTGGAATCAGCTGAAGCAACCTTGGTTGCCTGACGCAGGGATTTAATCATGTTTGGGCTACGCGCGATAATACGTCGAGACTCCAATTCAACCTGCTGCATCTCAAGAATCTGATGACGGAGCTGATCCTTGATCGATTCCTGATGTTCCAGCTCTCGTTGCAGTCTGTCGATCTCGCTGATATCACGTTCACTGACTACAACCCGAATCAGATCACCATTCTGATCAAAAACCGGCGTGGCAACAGAAATCAACTTGCCACCACCGGGAAGATTCTGCAGTTGACTGATGGTTTTTTTCTGACTGCTCGCTTCCAGTGCTGCAGACCGATCGATAAAACCTTCAGCAATCAAATCCCGCATGTGTTGTCCTACCATCTCTACTGCAGGCCGCTTGTGAATCCGCTCAGAAGCAGGGTTGACCCTGATAACCTTGGCATCAGCGTTACAAACAAAAAGACCATCTGAAGAAGAATCAATGATGGCATGCAACTCTAGGGTCAGAGCCTCGAAATCCTGCATGCGTTGGTCCGATTCTGGTGGAGATGGGGCTGGTGGTAGCAGGCAAAGAGTCAGATTCTGACCTTCGACAGAGTTGACCGTACTCAGCAAAGCCAGGTAGGGGGCACCGGTACCACGGGTAATAGTTAAAGGCGGTGCCGATGTTGCACTTCGTCTATAATTGCCAACAGCTTCAGCCAGCTTGGGCAATGGCTCCGACAAGGCAACTCCGACTCGGGCATTTAACTGGTTTTCTGCTGCGGGATTTGTAAAAACGATTTGTCCCTGTGCATCGCAGGCAAGTAGCGGCACAGAGAGTGCTTTCAGGAGATCAGGGGCGAGAGATTGTAGTTCATCAACCGGATTCAGCATAAACTAGATTGCCTCCGTAATAGGACAGAGGTACATATTATGCGTTTTTGCATAGATTATGCAATAAAGAATTACTGCGAGGTACTCAGGCTAATATTAATAAAGGGCCAGTCAGTCTGACTGGCCCTCTGTAGCTCAATTAAGAACAGACCTATTTCTTCTCTTTGCCAAGCTCCCGGGAACGTGCGGTTGCAACGCCAACCGCCTCCATCATCATGGCTCGCAAGCCGCGTTCTTCAAGAACGCGAATAGCACTGATGGTCGTTCCTGCCGGGCTACAGACTTTCTCCCGCAATAAAGCAGGATGCTCGCCGGTCTTCTGAACCAGAAGAGCCGCACCAACAACCGTTTGCACTGCCAGAGCATTGGCAATATCAAGTCGCAAGCCTTCCTGTACCCCACCAGCAGTCAAAGCCTCAATAAAGGTAAAGACAAAAGCTGGCCCGGAACCGGAGAGTCCTGTCACCGCATCCATCTGGCCTTCTTCCACCCAGAGTGCAATACCAACCGTTTCGAACAGATGCTGGGCAACGCGACGATCTTCCTCATTGGCATATTTACCGGGGCAAAGAGCCGCAGCCCCCTGGCCAGCAAGAGCCGGAGTATTCGGCATGGCACGCACCACACGCGATTGGCCACCGAGGCCCGCTTCCAGAGTTTCTGTTGTTGCTCCGGCAAGAATTGAGATCAGCAGCTTCTCATCGTTAAAAGCGGAGACAATATCTTCCAGAACTTTATCCAGGATCTGCGGTTTGGTGGCCAGAAGGACAATATTACTGTTGGTGACCAACTCCATGTTGTTTGCTGCACAGGAGATGCCATAGCGTTCTTCCATCAACTGACGACGCTTTTCATTTGGTTCAAAAAAGAGGAGATCAGCAGCCGGGAAACCACCGCTCATCAACCCTTTGATAAACGCTTCAGCCATATTGCCGCCACCGATGAAACCGATTTTACCTACTTTTGTTAATGGCACAGCTTATTTCCTTTCTGTCAGCCTGAGTCAGTGAGCTCACGGCTTCAGGTTTAAGTTAACCAGTCGTACAGACTGAGAAATTCAGGTCGCACGTTTGATGTTTCTACAATATGCCCAGAATCGTGTCAAACCGAAAACCATTTGCCTTTCGACAACTTCTGTGCGACTTATCGCCGCTATGGATCGCTCTACTCACATCAAAGGGTTGTTGATGACCTTTATCGCAGTCGTGATTCTCAGCCCGGATGCGCTACTGGTGAGATTGATCCAGTGTGACGTATGGACTTTGCTCTTTTGGAGATGTCTGCTAACAAGCTGCATGCAGGCACTCTTCCTGGCTGTGAGCTACCGCCAACAGTTCATCCAAAGTTTCCGTAACATCGGCCGTATCGGGTTGCTTTCCGCATTAGTAGTCACAACTGGTGGCATTTTTTTCGTCAACTCACTCAAGCATACCGCCGCAGCCAACACCCTAATCATTCTCGCGGCGACTCCTCTTTTCAGCAGCCTGCTCAGCTGGCTGTTTCTGCGCGACAAGATCGCCCGCCGCACCTGGGTTGCCATTATCATCTGTTTCGGGGGGATTCTACTGATCTTCTCAGGAAGCCTGCAGAGTGGCTTCCTGTTTGGCGACCTGCTGGCTCTGGGAGCGACTTTTATGTGGGCCAGCAATCTGGTCATTCTACGCAGAAGCAAAGCCATCAACATGATCCCGGCTAATCTGCTCGGCAATTTGATGGTCGTTCCGATAGCCCTACTGGCCGGCGCACAACCTCTCTCTGTAACCCCAGTTGACATGACCTATCTGATCATACTCGGTGGGATAGTCCTGCCCGTCTCTTTCACCATGATCACAATCAGTCCGCGCTATCTCCCCGCGCCGGAAATCAGCCTGATCCTGCTCACCGAAACAATCCTTGGCCCAATCTGGGTCTGGTTAGTCTTAAGTGAGGTGCCACATTCAACGACACTGCTAGCCGGGTTGCTGATCGTCACCACCCTGGCATTGCACACGTTAATGTCGCTGTGGTCGTTACGCCGCCAGGAAATTAAAGAGCCAAGCGTCTAACCCAATACTATGTATGATCAGAACCGTGCATTCCCTGGAGTACGTGGAAACGGGATCACATCGCGGACATTCTCCATGCCGGTGATATACATCAGGAAACGCTCAAAGCCGAGCCCGAAACCCGCGTGGGGGCATCCCCCCCAGCGTCGTGTATCGAGATACCAGTCGAGGCTTTCCGGGAGAATATCGAAAGACTTCATTTTGTGCTGCAGCACATCCAGGCGCTCTTCACGCTGGCTACCACCGATGATCTCTCCAACCTTCGGCACCAGCAGGTCCATCGCCGCAACAGTCTGTCCATCATCATTACTGCGCATGTAAAAAGCTTTGATCCCTGCCGGATAATCGGTGACAAAGAGCGGCCCACCAACGATTTTTTCCGTCAGATAGCGTTCATGTTCCGACTGGAGATCACAACCCCACTCCACGGGGAATTCAAATTTATGCCCACACTTTTGCAGTTGTTCAATCGCTTCTGTATAACTCATCGACTGAAAGCCGTTTCGACAACCTTTTGCAGACGATCGATCAGACCTTTATCAATAAACTTATTGAAGAACGCCAAATCTTCCGCGCAATGTTCCAGAGCGTACTCAACCATAAAGCGGAAGAAATCTTCGGCAAGTTGACAATCGTCAGCGAGGTCTGCAAAGCCACCTCCGGCTCAATCATCCAGAACTCAGATGCGTGACGACTGGTATTGGAATTCTCGGCGCGAAAGGTTGGTCCGAAAGTATAGACATCGGTGAATGCCGTGGCAAAGAGCTCGGCCTGTAGCTGGCCACTCACTGTCAAGCCGGTCTTGGAGCCAAAGAAGTCATCATGCCAGGCAATGCGACCATCGACCAAGGGTGGATTCTCAGGGTCCAGAGTCGTCACACGAAACATTTCCCCGGCACCTTCACAGTCATTGGCGGTGATAATCGGTGTATGCACATAGACAAAGCCGCGTTCCTGGAAAAAGCAGTGAACGGCATGAGCAATGCGACTACGCACTCGGAAGACTGCGCCAAAGGCATTGGTGCGTGGGCGTAAGTGAGCGATAGACCTCAGAAAGTCGAAGCCATGGCGCTTTTTCTGCAGCGGGAAGGCATCATCAGTCTCACCGTAGACAATGATCTCCCCGGCCTGGATCTCCCAGCTTTGCCCTTCGCCCGGTGAAGCCACCATTTTCCCACGAACGCCGATACAGGCACCCGTTCCAAGTTGACCGGCAACCGCAAAGACAGGAGAATCTTCTCCAACTACAATCTGTACGCTATCAAGGCATGAACCATCGTTAAGCGCGAGGAAGACTACGCCTTTACTACGCCGCACAGTACGTAGCCATCCCTGGACGAACACTTCGCCGTGAATTTGCTTGGACTCCAGCAAAGCTTTGACCCGGATTCGACCTATTCTCCAATCAGTGTTCGTCATGCCATGTCCTCAAAGTGACAAGTCAGTCGACCCATCACGAAAAAATCCAGCCCATCAGCCAGCCGGGTTTTGATTAATCATGCTCCCGAGTCTTGGCGAATTCGATATCCGGCCACTGTTCCATGACATAACCAAGCCGCCATTCACTGGGAGCAAGGTAGCTGAGATTTCCTTCGGCATCAAGTGCCAGATTTGCCTGGCTTTTCTTCTCGAATTCGGCAAGTTTTTTCGGATCTTGACAGCCAATCCAACGTGCGGTCGCATAGTTAACGCTTTCGTAGATGGCGTCAACACCGTACTCCGTCTTCAAACGCTCCATGGTGACATCAAACTGCAGAACCCCCACCGCACCAACGATATAGTCGTTGCTGATTAAAGGTCTAAACACCTGGACAGCACCCTCTTCCGAGAGCTGCTTCAAACCCTTCTCCAGCTGGTTTGCCTTCAGAGGGGATTTCAACCGGACCCGTCGAAAATGTTCCGCAGCAAAGCTGGGGATGCCGGTAAATTTAAGCAGTTCTTTATCAGTGAAAGTATCACCAACCTTGATCGTGCCGTGATTGTGCAGGCCAATGATATCTCCGGAAAAAGCTTCTTCAACATTGGCCCGGTCCTGAGCCATAAAAATGATCGCCTTGGAGAGACTGACCTCTTTGCCGATACGATGATGGCGAACCTTCATACCACGCTTAAAACGCCCTGAGCAGATACGCAGAAAAGCAATCCGGTCACGATGGGCTGGGTCCATATTTGCCTGAACTTTAAAAACGAATCCTGAAAAGGCCTCTTCCGTCGGTGCCACCTCACGACTCTGAGTCTGGCGAGGACCAGGAGCAGGGGCAAGGTCAACCAGAGCATCAAGCAATTCTTCGACGCCAAAGTTATTGATAGCGCTACCGAAAAAGACCGGTGTCTGGTTACCCTTGAGGTATTCCTTCAGGTCAAAGGGGTTGGCAGCACCCTCTAGAAGTTCGATATCCTCGCGCAATTCATCGGCAGCGCTGCCAAGCAGTTCATCAAGTTGGCTATCATTGAGATCCGTAATGACGCGCACATCATCGGTAAGGCGTTTTTCGCCTGGTTTGAAGAGTCGTAACTCTTTACGATAGAGGTTGTAAACACCCTTGAACCGTTTGCCCATGCCGATCGGCCATGACATTGGCGCACATTCGATTTGCAACTTATCTTCAACGTCTGCAAGCAGGTCAAGAGGATACTGCCCTTCACGATCC
>JAJRRB010000001.1 GCA_024279915.1 Deltaproteobacteria bacterium | reverse complement strand
CGGAACCACCGTGACGACCGGCTTGACGACCGGCTTGACAACCGGCTGAATCGCAGGCGGAACCACCGTGACGACCGGCTTGACGACCGGCTTGACAACCGGCTGAATCGCAGGCGGAACCACCGTGACGACCGGCTTGACAACCGGCTGAACCGCCGGCGGAACCACCGTGACGACCGGCTTGACAACCGGCTGAACAGTGGGCCGAATGGCTTCGGCCACCTGTTTGGTCAGGCCTTTCCCCTGCAGGATGTCGGTTAATTGCGGGATATTCAGGACAGTTGCCAAATGCAGGATCCCATCGATGAAGGTGGCTATTTTAACTCCGAACGTAATCTCCAGACCGTTCGAGGTCTTATACCCCCCTCGCAGAGCCGCCAATTCTTCGTTGCTGACAGCTTCCAGTTGATCGAATGGGTCGTTTCCTGCACAGACGGGAGCATTGATCGGCACTATCAGGAGCTGCACCAGAAGCAATGCCAGAATATATCGTGCGGGATGGGTTCTGATCATTATTAATCCTTAAAAGTCGCTGGACGGGGGCAGTAACCAGGTTACGTTGGCCAGTTCCTTGTTGCGCAGAGCTGGCCCGGCTGGTGCTTTTGTCACAAAGTTCCATTCTGCATTTTTGTTGAAGTGTTGATTGGCAACCTGTTTCTTGTTGCGGATCAGAAACAGCAGGCCGTTCCACATTGCCTCAAGTTCTGAACGGGGCATTATCTTGATCCCCAGAGACGGGTCACCAATCAGGACTTTCTCGTCTGTCACCCCTTTGATAACCACAAAATGACGATAGCCATTATTGTTGATCAGTACAATTGCCGGGACGCCCAGGGCGGCAAGCTTGTCCAGTGAAGCCTTGTAGCCATCAGCGGCGTAGCCCCGGCTTTGCAGGTGTTTTTTATATCCAGAAGAGAAAATCCGTATTCTTGGATTTTTGCCTTGTCCCCCCGATCGTACATGGCCTTAAAAACGACTCCCTCACTGACGGGGTCTTGATAGTGATACGTCAGGAGGGTTGCCAGGGCTGCCGAGCCGCAGCTGAAGTCATACTGCTGGCGGATTGTGGTGTTAAAGCGCGCCTCCTTCATGCTGGTGAGTTGCACGTTGAAAGTCCCACCGGCAACACCCGGCACCGTAACCAGCGCAGCGCGCACTGGCGTCGGCGTGCTCAGCAGCAGAAAAAGAGCGGCGCAGAAAAATCGGTTCATAGAAAGTAATTACTCCACAAGCATGTTTACAATCAGGGCGTTGTTGATAATCACCTGATTGCCTGAGTTCTGGATCACGGTTGCAATACCCTGGGCGTTTGAGAAGGCATCCTGTGTGATCGTGTTTGCGCCGGTTCGCCCGGAGTGAAGCAGGTTGCCATCCATCTTTGCGTCCTGCTGCGTATTGCTCAACTGGATGTCGATGTCATCGATCTCAATGTTCAGGCGCCCGGTGACGAAATCGAGTTCATCGGTTGAGAGTGTCTCTCCAAGGTCGAGGACCTGGAGCAGGTCATCGGTTGTCGATGCCCCCGCGCCACTACGAACGTCGCCTGCCGGTGCGAGTTGCACTGACAGGCTGAGCATCAACAGGGCCAACCATGCGCTGCGTATTTTTTTTACATATCTCATAATGCCTACCTCGCGAGCCCGGATAACTGGCCAAGGGTTCAGATGTTTGCAAATGACTACGGCGGCGGCATCTGCTGCCGCCACCGTAGTGCATGCTGCGCCTAACTGTTATTCACCAGCGTTGACGTTAGCCTGTACGTTCACAGACTGCTGAACCAGTGACTGTCCGCCTGACTGCTGCGAGGCAACCGTGATCCCTGTGGCATTTCGCAGAGAGTTGCCCTTCATGGTGTTATTGCCGCTGGTGAGACTTATGTCACCACAGCAGTTGTCATCGTCGCCAGGGGGGCCGCCTTGCCCGGGTCGGGAAGAGAAGGATTGGCCATGGCCGTTGTAATTGCCTCCTTTTTTGCCAGCTGTTGCTCCAATGTTGAATCCGTTACCGGATACGTTCCCACTGAGTACGCTGCTGGAAACGACAACACCGATATCACCGGTTTTGATATCCAGGTCCATCACGTCGTTGTCCATGGAATTTCCAAGACCGAGCTGGCCACCGTCATCAGCTTCAAACTCAATGCTGTCTCCGATCTGGCCACCTTTAGTAGCTTTAGTGTTGTTACCGATCTGGCCACCTTTTTCAACGTCTACGCTGTTACCGATCTGGCCACCTTTTTCAACGTCTACGCTGTTACCGATCTGGCCACCTTTTTCAGCTTCAACCTCAATCATGGTATTTCCGAAACCGAGCTGGCTACCGTCTTCAGCTTTAACTTCAACTTCAACGCTGTCACCGCCATCTTTTTTGCCACCGTCATCACCAATTGCTGGAATGGCGAAGGCGAATGTCATCAGAAAAATCCCCAGAATGCTCCATAATGTCGTTTTCATGTTCATCTCCTTTGGTTGATAGTTACGTGGTTGATAGTTGCGTTAACTTAAGTGATTTTCTCGGCTAACATGCTTCGGTCTGGCCTGTCGAATCACCTCCTCTGTAACCGTTGTTCTACATTGGACTACTTGGTTAACGTGCCGACTCCTGAACAGTTATTTTTTCCACCTCATCCCACAGGATGATGCGGTTATGGCTCTGAATCGTGGGGCCGGTGTGTATTGCAAACAGGGTCTGGCCACCTCTTATGTTATCCAGATCGTCGTCGTTCAGACCGGCTGCGCTGGAGATCGTCGCGTAAAGATCGAAAGGCGCTGTGACGGGTGTTGCACCATAGCCAATATCGCTGTAGTTGCCCTGCAACGAGACCGCATACACCGGATACGCCGGGACAGTGAGCAGTGAAACAAGAACGATTCGTAGCAAGGTTTTTAAAATCAATGTCTTCATCACGACCCATCCGCTTGGTGCAGCTCTTCCAGCTTTTCTTCAGCGCGGACTATTTAGTATAGCAATGCGCGTGCCACATTATTTGTCCAGCAAATTCAGCTACTTGAACTTGTGAAGCCGCTAAACTGTCAAGAAATCTGACAGGTTTGCTTTACACTCTGCAGCTGAATTTACAGAAGCTCCAATTGTTTCACATGACTCTTCGAGCACAAAAAAACGGGGACTCAATTATGAGTCCCCGTTTCTCAGTCTGTCGTCCGGGCAAGAGTCAGGACATGACTTCTGCACCAAGGTTGGGTTTTGCAATGTTATGTTTCTTCATCAGAGCATAAAGACTGGGGCGACTGATGCCGAGCATCTTGGCTGCACGTGTGATGATAAAGCGATGATCCTGCAGGGCCTTCTCCACAGCTTTTCTCTGGATATTGGCAACTTCATGTTTCATCGTGCCCGGTGGTGCCTCCGCGATCACATCCTGCAGTCCCATATCTGCAGGTTCGATGTCAGTCCCGTCTGCCATAAGCTGGCCTCTTCTGACCTTGTTGATCAACTCCCTGATATTGCCTGGCCAATCGTAGCTCTTGATGATGTCAATGGCTGCCGGAGAGAACCTCTTGGCGGGTGAATTATCATTGCGGGCGATTGACTTTAATACATAGTGAGCCAGGATGACGACATCCTCTCCCCGCGTTCGTAGTGGCGGCAGGTTGATAGTGAATCCATCCAGTCGGTAATAGAGATCGTTCCTGAACCGACCTTGCCTAACCATCTCCGCGAGGTTGCAATTGGTGGCAGTGATAATCCTTATATCTACTTTTTTCCCGCCCTTAGCGCCGATTCTTTCTACAATACGATCTTCGAGAAAACGGAGGAGTGTGGCTTGAAGACCGGTCGGCATATCGCCGATTTCGTCAAGCAGCACGGTTCCACCATCGGCTTGCTCAAACTTTCCCTTCCTCTGCGCATGAGCACCGGTAAAAGCCCCTTTCTCATAGCCGAAAAGTTCTGCCTCCAGCAATCCTTCAGGAATTGCTGCCGAATTGATAGCAACAAAAGGCTTGTCTTTGCGCGGGCTTCTCTCATGGATCGCCTTGGCTGTCAGCTCT
Source organism: Deltaproteobacteria bacterium (assembly GCA_024279915.1). Classification (GTDB taxonomy): domain Bacteria; phylum Desulfobacterota; class Desulfuromonadia; order Desulfuromonadales; family BM103; genus M0040. Next base: position 79,571 of record JAJRRB010000001.1, on the reverse strand, counting down.
TTGCCGGTTCCGCTTTCACCCAGGACGAGAACATTGACATCGCTAGGAGCCACCTTCCTGATCATTGCGAAGACATCAAGCATGGCCGGTGACGTGCCGATGAATTCATCCTCGGCCGGATGTCCTTTGCCCTTGAGAATCTCTTTGTTAATAACCTTGATGACCTTTTCGAGATGCCCGGTGTCGAGTTTATCGATACGGCTTTTAACTCGATCCAGAAACGTGTGTCTGAAATGCTTTTTGAGATAATTATCATCGTCAAAATCCAAAGGGGTATTGCAGATATGACAGAGCGTTGTACCGATCGGCTTTTCTGCGCCGCAATAGGGACAAACGTTCTGGCACGAAACCTCACCGCGGATATTGTCCCAGAGGATCTCCATGGTTGCCATGTCAGAATGATAGAGTTCCAACCCGGCGATATCATTTTCGGTCCGAACAACTTCTCCCTCAATCTCAACCTTCTGTCCGTCAGGCAATTTCTGCATGATACGGACGTACTCACCACACTCCGACAATCCCTGAATCAGAGCACTACTCAGACTGAGTTCTTTGATAATCACCTTTTTGCTGCAATCTGGTGATTTTCCCGTACACTGCGCTTCCCCGACAAGGTCGGTTTTAACGCGAGCGTCAAGTCTTGGCATCTCCTCGACTCCCTCGATTCAAACCCGTTACAAACAACCAACACGACAATTGGGCCGCTCGTTAGTTAAAAGCTCGGCCATCAATGACAAAATGAACAAATAATGATGAAAAACTTCCCATATTGTTTACTAAACCTTCTTAACACATCTTTGGTGTTTGGCAAGGCATGCAGCCAACAATTCAGCAACACCTGACTTTTTTCTCGGCACTCAGTTCTCATGACTCAAAGCTGTTCGCATAAAAAAAGCTCCCCGGTTTCCCGGGGCGCTTTTTGCATCTGTAGCTTAGTTGTACGGACAAGCGCTACATCATGCCGCCCATATCAGGCATATCAGGCATCACTGCTCGGCTTATCAGTAATACAAGCTTCGGTGGCCAGCATCAGGCCGGCGACAGAGGCCGCGTCCTGCAGAGCAGAGCGAAGTACTTTGGTCGGATCGATGATGCCGGCCTTGACCAGATCGACGTACTCGTCAGTAGCAGCGTTGAAACCGCTGGAACCTTTGCTGTTCTTGACTTCGTTAACCACGAGGAGCCTTCCTGACCGGCGTTGGCCGCAATCTGGCGCAGCGGCTCTTCGAGAGCGATCCTGACGTCACAATGTATTGACTTGGGGGGCTGTGCAGGGGACGGTCTGAGTAAAATTCGGCTGTTTCGAACAAGTTTTGTGGGTTTAAGAGGTTTTGAAAAGGTAAGGTAGGGCTCGCGCCCGCCATTGGCAGAAATTTTGATTGTCGAGTTGATTTGTAGACTTCAAAAAACTTAATTATCAAAAATATCAATATCTACTATGGATATTATCAATTTGAAATACAACACTAAAGCAACTAATCTGATCTCATCTTCAGAATTAAGGCGGGCATTTAGGCCCGCCCTAGCATTTCCTTGGTTTTCATCAGACCAAAATTTGACCGACTTCACCCCTTAATGACGGGGAAATGGTTTATGTCTGGTTGAGAAAAGCTGCGAAAACGGTGAAAAATCCAACAATAAAAAAGGAACTCAAAATGGAAAAATTAAAAGAACCCTATCTCCTCTATTTAGGCGATGTTTCTGAAACATTATCCGCCAAAACATCAATCGGTGTCGCTCAATGGAGACGTGATTGCTGCATTGGTGTCGCCAAACTGCCAGATTGCCGGGTTAAGGTAGAGAATCTAGACGTGATGAGTATGGCCGAGGCTGCGACTCGTGGTGCGAAAACCTTAATTTTGGGATTGGCTAATCCTGGTGGTTCCATTGCCGCTAGTTGGATTCCGGACATTGTAGAGGCTTTGAATCAAGGTCTGGATGTGGCGAGTGGTTTGCACGTACGGTTGGAAAGTTTCCCGCAGATTGTGGAAGCCGCTGCAAAATCAGGCGCTCGATTGATCAATGTACGTTTTTACGATGAAGCCCTTCCTGTAGGGACCGGCAAACAACGATCAGGCAAACGGTTGCTAACCGTTGGTACCGATTGTTCTGTGGGGAAGATGTACACATCACTTGCCCTGACACAGGAGATGAAAAAACAAGGATTGAATGTTGATTTTAGGGCAACCGGGCAAACGGGAATTTTAATTGCGGGGAGTGGAATTCCCGTTGATGCAGTGATCTCTGATTTTATATCCGGTGCAGCTGAAATATTAAGTCCCGACAATGAGGATGATCATTGGGATATTGTGGAAGGACAAGGTTCCCTCTTTCATCCATCCTATGCCGGGGTAAGTTTAGGCTTATTGCATGGGGCACAACCCGATGCACTGGTACTGTGTCATGAACCAACTAGAAAACACATGCGGCACAGGCCGGATTATAAACTCCCGGAATTAGAAAAGTGCCTTGCCACGAATATAGAACTGGCGAAGTTAACCAATCCTCAAGTAAAAGCTGTGGGCATTGCGATTAATACTTCTCAAATGGAAAATCGTGAGCAAGCAATCGCATATATGGAAACGGTTGAAAAACAACTAGGATTACCCTGTGTTGACCCTGGAGTGAACGGAGTTGCCAGAATTGTGAGGAACCTGGCATGAGAAGCTTACAGGTAAAAAAGGAAATTTTTTCAGTAAAGGGGGTTTTTTCGATCTCACGTTCTAGTGTGACGTCTATAGAGGTTGTGGTGGTAGAAATCAGCGAAAATAGTGCAATCGGGCGAGGTGAGTGCCGTCCCTACCAACGCTATGGAGAAACCATAGAAAAGACGATCACTCAGATTCTTTCCATCAGAGAAAAACTAGAGCAGGGTTTATCTCGTGAGCAGCTTCAACTGGAACTCCCACCAAGCGCTGCGAGGAATGCCATTGATTGTGCACTTTGGGATTTAGAAGCGAAACAAAGCGGTCGCCCTGTGTGGCAGCTTGCCGGTTTACCGGAGCCTGGACCCGTGGTCACTGCTTATACCATCAGTGTGGCGGGTCAGCAAAAAATGGTAGAGGACGCAAAAAAGAATGCCCACCGGCCCATATTAAAAGTTAAAGTCTCTAACCAGGCCGTAGTGGAGACGTTAAAAGCCATTCGAATGGCTTGCCCCCATGCAAAACTGTTCATCGATGCGAATGAGGCCTGGAGTCTTGAGGACTATCAGCGGATTACGCCACAGTTGAAAGAGCTGGATATTGCCATGATTGAGCAACCGCTTTTGGCGGGAAAAGATGAGAGCTTGAACTCTTTGCCTCACCCTGTCCCCCTTTGTGCAGATGAGTCATGCCATGATTCTAACACTCTGGAAAAACTCCAAGGGCATTATGAAATCATTAATATTAAACTCGATAAAACAGGCGGGTTGACTGAGGCCATCAAAACCGCAAAGAAAGCAAAGGCGTTAGGCTTTGAAATTATGATTGGTTCCATGCTTTCCACTTCCCTCTCCATTGCACCGGCATTCCTGCTTTCCGGGTACGCCTCATTTTTGGACTTGGATGGCCCCATCCTGTTAGCAGAGGACCGTCCCTCAGGATTGAAATTTGATGGCAGTAATATCTTTCCTCCGGACCGAAATTTCTGGGGATAAATTAACCCAAAGGGAAGAATCGAGTGGTTTTCCGGAGCTATGTGCTTGCTTCCAGGGAGTCTCTTCGCACAAAGCAGGCGACCTGGAAGCAGGTCGGAGTCAGCGTTGGGTCTCCGAAATTCAATCACTCATATCTCTCAAGATCTCAATCAAATCCAAAACCTTTTTCTTTAGCGACCTCCCGTTCACCACGACGAATCCATAATCAGTGGCGGGAAAATATTGCTTTAAAGGGGTTCCCTTCAAAGATTTATTTCCCTGAGTTATCATCTCATTACCAATGGTAATCATCACTCCCGCCTCCACATATTTCATGGTCATTTCCCAATCTACGAATTCAAGCCTCATTCGCGGCCCCAAATTGTATTGCTGCAAGGCTTGATGCAATCCTGGAACAATGCTGAATTTTTCCGGCAAAAGGGCGAGGTCATATTTAACGACTTCAGCAAGATCAACTTCTTCCTTTTGAGCTAAAGGGTGATCCCAACGAGTGATGAGAATAGGCTTGAAGTAAAAAAGTGGCGTATATAAAAATTCTTGAGTGAGTGGGAAATTGCGAGGGGTCATAAACAGATCAACCTCACCTTCCAGTAGCTTGCTGAGTCCCTCCTCCCGCTTGGCAAAATGAAGCTGAACCTTTACCAGAGAGTCTTCATCCAGGTATCTTTTGATAACCTTTGGGAGAATATACTGCATAGAACCATGATTGGCAGCGATGTTAATCTGCTGTCGTTGGCTCTCATCCCTCTGCTTGATAAAGGTTTCGTAGAGATGATCAAATTGTTCCAATAGGGGAGCGCCTAACTGGTAGAGTAACTGTCCATCTTTAGTCAAACTGATTTTGGGCCCTTTGCGATCGAAGAGTTGAACCCCAAGATCCGCTTCCAGGGATTTCACTTGCATTGAAATTGTTGGCTGGCCCAGGTTCAAGTGCCCCGCAGCTTTGGAAAAGCTTTTGAATTGTGCGGTGTAGATGAACCCCCTGAGTTGTTGTTGCCGGTTGGCTTTGTAGAAAAATTGTTGGAACTCTTTTTCTTGCATGAGTGTATTTCTTCCGAGTCGTAAGAGAGTTGTGAGACTTCAATAAGATTAAATATCAAAAATAATAATACTTATTGTGAGGATTATCAATTTGAAAAATAATAATGGAGGGACTCTTCTGGTGCCATCTTCAGTTCTCCCTTGCCCGGTCGAAAATGGCAGGAATGCGAGACGTCCTGGTTCCTGGGTACATGGCAGTTAACATAATGACTATATGGAGGCCTTCCAAGGGGCGTTTGCCAGTCATTAAGCCACTGTTGGTGTATTGCCTGAAATAAGAATTCTATCGGTAACAATTGAGTCACGTCTTAATCTGTTGCCTTTTAAAAGTCTCTCAGCACGAGTCACTGGCGACGGTAGTTGACACTCTTATCAGCTAAGCCTAAAATGACTTCTTTTGCAAATGATGAGGATCTCCTTGAAGCTAAAGACAATCTACAGCTGTCAGCAGTGCGGCATGCAAAGCCCTAAATGGTTGGGCAAATGTTCCGACTGCGGCCAGTGGAATTCCCTGGTCGAAGAGACCGTGACCGTGGCGAAAAAAGGTGGACGAACTGTTCCCCTGCGTTCAGAGAGCAGCCCGGTGCGGTTGACGGAGGTTTCTGCAACCGATGAAGATCGTCTGCATTGCGGCATCGCTGAATTCGATCGAGTGCTTGGTGGTGGCGTCGTCCCTGGTTCTTTTATTCTGATCGGTGGCGATCCCGGTATCGGCAAGTCGACTCTGCTGCTGCAGGCTGCCGGTAGCTGGGCCAGGACCGGACCTGTGTTGTACGCCACCGCAGAGGAATCGACCCGTCAGGTTAAACTGCGTGCTGGACGCCTCAATGTTGTGGCGGAAGATCTTTACCTGTTGGCAGAAACTTCCCTGGAGGGAATTCTCGAACGCGTCAAAGAGCTGAAGCCCGCCTTTCTGGTGATCGATTCGATCCAGACTGTGTTTACTGCGGCTCTGGAATCGGCTCCGGGCAGTGTCAGCCAGGTTCGCGAGTGTGCCGGGCGTCTCATGCATCTTGCCAAGGGGGAGGATATTCCGACTTTTATCGTTGGTCATGTCACCAAAGACGGTTCGATTGCCGGACCCCGTATGCTTGAACATATGGTGGACACCGTGCTTTACTTCGAAGGTGATGCCGGACACCCATACAGGATTCTGCGCGCGGTCAAAAACCGTTTCGGTTCGACCAATGAAATCGGCGTGTTCGAGATGAAGGACATTGGCTTGAGTGAAGTGCCGAACCCTTCTGAACTGTTTTTAGCCGAACGGCCTGAGGATGCTGCTGGAAGTGTTGTCGTGCCATCGATTGAGGGCACCCGTCCGATTCTGGTAGAAATTCAGGTCTTGGTTTCCGGAACCGCCCACGGTAATCCGCGTCGTACCGCCATGGGCATCGATTCCAACCGGGTGTCGCTGCTGGTCGCTGTACTGGAAAAGAAAGTCGGCTACTCACTACTGGCCCAGGATATTTTTGTCAATGTTGCCGGCGGTGTGCGCATCTCCGAGCCAGCCGTGGATCTCGGTGTGGTTGCTGCGCTGGCTTCCAGTCATCTTAATCGATCGGTCGATAAACGTACCGTGCTCTTCGGCGAAGTTGGTCTGACAGGTGAAGTTCGTGCCGTATCCCGTCCGGAAATGCGGGTTAATGAAGCGGCTCGGCTCGGTTTCAATTGCTGCCTGCTGCCGGCAGGCAATCTGAAAAATCTTGATCACCCCGAAGGGATGAAGTTGATTGGGGTGCGCAGTGCTGCCGAGGCGCTGGAATATCTGTTTAATTAGTTTTCGTCCGGAAACGGCCCTTTTCCGCAATCTCTGCGTCAATCTGCACATTTGATTGTGCGGCGTAAAGGACTACGCCTCCGCTCAAATGCTTGACTTCCTTGACCTTGCGAAAAATTGCTCGCTTCCAAATCGAAAACTACACTTGCGTCCATCCAGAGCTACAAGATGGATACTAATCAACGTAAAGCAGAAACGGGAAACGAGCAATGACTGATCTGACTCATTTTGATGCTGAAGGCAAAGCGATTATGGTGGATGTCGGCGAAAAGGAGAGCACTCACAGAGTTGCCGTGGCCCGTGGCACTGTGAAGATGCAGCCAGAGACTCTTATACGCATCCTTGATAATCAGATGGCAAAGGGCGACGTCTTCGGGGTGGCACGTCTGGCCGGGATCATGGCGGCCAAGAAGACCTCGGAGCTGATTCCTCTCTGTCACCCTCTTATGATCAATAGCATTACGGTAGACTTTTCGCCTGACCCGGATAGCGCCAGTGTAGAGATCGAAGCAACGGTCAAGGTCAACGGTCAGACCGGGGTCGAGATGGAGGCCTTGACAGCCGTTTCGGTGGCGGGCTTGACCATCTATGATATGTGCAAGGCCATCGACAAAACCATGAGGATCGACAAGGTTCGTCTGGTCGAAAAAATGGGCGGTCGCAGTGGCCACTTTATCAATTCTGGAGAATCGATCAATCCCGAGGAGCCTGTCAAATGAGTCCGTTACGCACATTCGTGATTCGCCGGGCTTTTGTCGTGCCAATGGGGTTGTTGTCCGCATTGATGGTTGCTTTGCTGATTGTTTGCACATTCCAAGGACAGCCGACTGCAAAAATCATTCTATTGGTGTTTTTTATTCTGCCAGTCATGACACTTTTTATCGAAAGTGCTTTTCGTCGTCTGGTCGTTGCTCCGGATGGCATTACGGCATTTCGCCCCTTTCGCCAGCGCCAGATACGCTTTGCCGATGTGACCAGCCTGGAAACAGTTCGCGTACGCAATCGGGTTTTTATGACGCTGGCTGCTGGTGACGATGATTTTCTGATTATCTCCAACTCTTACGGAAATTTTCCTGCTCTGGTAGATTTATTGATCGCTGAGGTTCCTGAAGGAACGGTCACTGAAGAGACACAAGAGTTGGCGAACAAGCCAATTTCAAGACAGGCGGATATCTTTACGGCGTGGTTTGCTGTAATCGCTCTGGTTTATGTTCTGGTTGCTCAGTTCAAAGCTTGATTTGGCATTTAAGTTGACTTGTTGATCAATTTAATTTAATTTGTGCCAGTTCAACTTTGAGGAGTTTTTTATGAAAAAAGCCAAATTGGAGGAGTTCCGCGAGCTTCTTCAGGAACAGATGGATCAGTTACTGCGTGAGGCCGATAAGACGGTCTCCGAAATGACTGATGAAAAGACCAACTTCCCTGACCCAACCGATCGGGCGTCGCTTGAATCCGACCGCAACTTCGAACTGCGTATTCGTGATCGCGAGCGCAAGCTGATTTCCAAAATCCGCGAGGCCCTTGATCGTATTGAGGCCGGTGAATTCGGTGAGTGCGAAGATTGTGGCGACCAGATTGGCGCAGCGCGTCTAAAGGCACGGCCGGTTACCACCTTGTGCATCGAGTGCAAGACCGAGCAGGAGCGTCAGGAAAAAATCGGTTAATTCGCATCGGTCTTCACCGGCAGGTTAGGGTTGGTCATGCCGGGCGAACAATCTGATCCTTTCAACAATAATTCAGCATCGGCCCAACGATTTTCTGGCGCTGATCTGTACTCAATAATACCCCGTTTGTCTCCCAAGGCCGGTCTGACAGTTTTTCTGTCGGTCGGCCTTTTGTCCTTTCTGCTGAGTCAGTATAACTACCTGCTGATTCATACCCTGATTGAACTCTCCAGTATTGTCCTGTTGACGGCCCTCTGATTAAAGTGCCTCAGACAACCTCTTTTCAGTCAATAGCCTCTCTTCTTCACAGCGCTGCTGATTCCAACTCAGTTCATTTGCCATGATTGCCAGCACTCTGGGTGCCGCCTGCTTTGCTGCCTCGGTATCCAGCAGTGCGATGGGTGTCCTTCGGGCGAGAACATCAATAACTCGTTCAGCCATTTCAAAGCGCGCAGCATAAAGAACCTCCGCTTCCAGAATAGGGTGTTTTTCGACTAACCGGATGCCTTTTTCTGGATCAGCCAATTCAGCAACCCGCTCGGCTTGATCGCCATAAGTTCGATTCAGGTAAGAGGCAATGTCCGCAGCAAAGCCATATTTCTTTCTCAGTTCAAGATCATTTTTCTCGTTATAGTTGGCGCTGCCGATAATCGGTAACCGTTCGGTCTGACAAGCCGGTTTCGGTGCTGATAAGTTGAACTGTTCGAGCGCATGATTCACTGTATCAAGAGCCATCTTTCGATATGTTGTCCATTTGCCACCGGCGATGGTCAGTAAGCCACTGTCACTCTCTTCAATCACATGGTCGCGGGCCAGTTCGGCGGTGTCGGTTGCCGTGGGATGGGATACAAGTGGTCGCAACCCTGACCATACGGCTTTGATGTCTGATTTTTTGACTTGCAGGTTAAAATATTGGCTGACGTGACGCAGCAGGTAGTCAACCTCTGCTGCAAGGGGCCGGGGGTGTTCAGTCACTTCTGCAGGTTCATCAGTGGTGCCGATCAAGGCATGCCCTTCCCAGGGCAGGACAAAGAGCACCCGGCCATCTTCGGTCTCAGGAATCATCAGGCCGGTGTCGGGTGGGGCGAAACCTTTATCGAGTACGAGATGAATCCCTGTGCTGGCAGAAATAATTTGGGCTGCAGCGGGCTTATCCATCATCCTGATCTGGTCGACAAAAGGCCCGGTAGCATTGATCACTCCCTTGGCTTTGATCTGCCAGGATTCTCCAGTCAAAGAATTTGTTAACTTCGCACCGGAAATTCTTCCATCTTCTTTATCCAAGCCAGAAACGGCAAGATGATTGGCAATCGTTGCCCCATGCTGCTCTGCTGTTAAAGCCAGAGAAAGAGCAAGTCGAGAGTCATGAAACTGACCATCGTAGTAGAGGACTCCAGCCTTGAGTCCTGCTGCTTTCAAGCTTGGAAAGCGGCGCAAGGCTTGCTTGCGACTTAACAGGCGACTGTGGCCGATATTCTGCTTGCCAGAGAGGATGTCGTAGAGTTTGAGACCGAGAAAAACGTAGGGGATGTCGAGCCATTTGTAGAGCGGTGTGACCAGAGGTAGACGATTTGACAAATGACGTGCATTTTTTAACAGGAACCCCCGCTCGCGGAGACCATCTTTAACCAGGTTGTACTGCACCCGGTCCAGTTTGGTGACTGCTCTTTCCAGGTAGCGGACACCACCATGGACCAATTTGGTGCTGCGGCTGCTGGTCCCTTCCGAAAAGTCATTCTTTTCAATCAGTGCTACTTTCAGGCCACGAGTCGCTGCGTCAAGAGCAATCCCACACCCGGTTGCGCCGCCACCAATGATCAGCAGGTCAAAAGTGCTGCCGTCTTTTAGCTTTTGTAAGTGTTGCTGCCTTTTCATGCCCCCCCCTTGTCGAACAATTAATGAGCTGGCTGCAAAGTTGCCTGTTTAGTCCAGACTTTGGCTTCAGCCCTGATCGTCCGACGGGCTGCTAGCTTTTCTGTAATTGGTTCGCCACGGATTTAACCTCGGCACGAATCTGCTCTGGAAGATCTCCTTGCCGCATCAGACGCTCAATCGGCTCAGTGGCTTCTTTACGCCAACCTTTGGCCAGATAAACTTGGGAGATGCGTAGCAGCCAGCGGGGATTGTCACGTTCCTGGCGCATGGCACCTTTGAATGATTCGAGAGCTTGGTCGAAATTCTCTCCACGACGCAACCAGAACTCTGCCAGCAGCGGATGGACACCGCCGCCACAACCGCCACCCGGCATACGCATCAGCAATGTTTCTGCTTCATCAAAACGTTCCGCCTGCTCCCGCAACTGGGCACAGAGAGAGAACAGACCTGGATCTACGATTCCTTCCTCCACCGCCTTGAGTCCTGCGGCCAGGGCCAGCTCCAGCTCACTGCGTTGGGCGTGCAGTTCCGCCAGACGTGCCCAGCAGTAACCAACGAAACGTTCGCTGGCAAGGTTCTGCTTGAGAGTTTTTTCCAGTTCATCAATACGTCCGGTGGCAATCAGAACGTCAATCAGGGTCTCAAAGGCTGGAAACAGATCCGGCTCGATCGTCAGGGCAGCCTGCAAATCCTGATGAGCTTTTTTATGCTGACCGCTGCGAGTCATTAGTGCGCCACGTTCAAAGAGAAAGAGAGCGTTACGTTCCGCTTCCGGGACCTGATTCAGTAACGTCAGAGCCTGCTCTTCATCACCATCTTGGGCCGTCAGCCAGGCTTGCCGGAATTCCGGGCCTGCAGCCATGTAGCGCTCCGCTAGCTCGGATGGCATAGTGGCCAGCAGCAGTTCAAGGCGAGTTTCCTCATCGAGATCCATCTCTTGAGGGTCCGCCGCGGAGCCTGCTGTCGTTGTGCAACTGCTGCTGCATCCAGCATGGATGGCTGGGCCGTCGTCGGCGACAGTGGTTGCCGATGGCGACTCGCCGCGATCCCGGGCAGCCAGAGCCTGTTCAACGCGCTCACGTAATTCTGGCGAGCGGGCATGCTCAATGGCCAGCTGGTAATCCTCGCGGGCTCGTAGCAGGTTGCCTGATTTCTGTGCCCAGGCACCCTCTTCAAGGTTGATGGTTGCCAGGGCATCGCCAGCCTCTTGTTCCCACGCGGTGATTTCTGACTGGAGGCCTTCGTTCAGACCATTTCGCTCAAGACTTTTTGCGACGCTCAACAATCCCGCCCAGTCTTGCTGACTATGCAGCTGACGCATCTCGTCAACGGGATCTTTTTACCGAACATTTTCTTTAAAAAACTCATGGCCTCTGCCTTTCAATTAATTGGTCGGATGATTGAACATCTTCGCACACCAAGTGTCAACCTAATGTATAAAGACAATTTAAAGTTGTAACTATTTTCCATGACAGAAAAGATGTCATTCTCGAGGGTGTAATCGGGAATCCAGGCCTTAAAACCATGGATCCCTGATAGAACCATTCGAGGATGACAGACGTTTTTGCTAACAGCTTGGATTGTGCTGAATAATTTAAATTCTGAATTACATTGTTCAAGGCTGCATTCCTTGCCACTAGACGAGAGATGGGGTATAAGCCGTTATCAATCAAAATATTTAAAAAGAGGAAGACAACTCATGAGTGAAGATAGCAAAAAAATCATCTATACGATGATGGGCATCAGCAAAAGCTACAATAACAAGCCGGTTATCAAGGACATTTCTCTTTCTTATTTCTACGGCGCCAAAATCGGCGTACTCGGTCTTAATGGCTCGGGTAAGTCAACCCTGCTTAAAATCATGGCTGGGATCGATAAAGAATTCAACGGCGAGACGATGCTCTCCGACGGTTACAGTGTCGGTTTTCTTGAGCAGGAACCGCTGATTGATTGTAGCAAAACAGTCCGAGAAGTGGTTGAAGAGGGCGTACAAGAAACCGTTGATCTGCTCAAGGAGTTCGAAGAAATAAACAATTCTTTTGCTGACCCGGATGCTGATATGGAAAAACTCTGCGACCGTCAGGCCTTGGTGCAGGACAAGCTTGATACTCTGGATGCCTGGGAGCTCGATTCAAAGCTCGACCTGGCCATGGATGCCTTGCGCTGTCCTCCTGGTGATATGAAGGTCGAAGTCCTTTCCGGTGGCGAAAAGCGCCGTGTGGCTCTCTGTCGTCTGTTGCTGCAGCAGCCCGATATTCTGCTGCTTGATGAGCCGACCAATCATCTCGATGCCGAGACCGTTGGTTGGTTGGAGCAGCACCTGCAGCGTTACGCAGGTACCATCATTGCTGTCACTCACGATCGTTACTTCCTCGATAATGTCGCCGGTTGGATTCTCGAGCTTGACCGCGGCCACGGTATCCCCTGGAAGGGAAATTACTCGAGTTGGCTGGAGCAAAAGTCCGAGCGTCTGCGCAAAGAAGAGAAAACCGAAAGTAATCGCCAGAAGACCTTGCAGCGTGAACTCGAATGGATTCGCATGAGCCCCAAGGCACGTCATGCCAAAGGCCAGGCTCGTATCAACTCTTACGAAAAGCTGCTGGGCCAGGATGCTGCTGATCGCGAGAGCAATATGGAGATCTACATCCCGCCCGGACCGCGCCTCGGCAGTGTTGTTGTCGAAGCGCAAGATGTCTCCAAAGGTTATGGCGACCGGTTGCTCTACGAGAATCTTAACTTTATGCTGCCACCTGGCGGTATTGTCGGCATCATCGGTGCCAACGGCGCTGGCAAGACCACTTTGTTCCGTATGATTACCGGTCAGGAACAGCCAGATAGCGGCACCTTCAAGACCGGCGATACAGTTAAACTCGCCTATGTCGATCAGGACCGTCCTCTCGATGGCGACAAAACCATCTTTGAGGAAATTACCGGTGGCCAGGAGCAGATGATGCTCGGCAACAAACTGGTCAACTCGCGTGGCTACGTGGCCCGTTTCAACTTCTCTGGCGGTGATCAACAGAAAAAAGTTGGCGTGCTTTCCGGAGGTGAGCGTAATCGCGTGCATCTTGCTAAAATCATGCGCGAGGATTCGAACGTACTGCTGCTTGACGAACCGACCAACGACCTTGATGTCAACACCTTGCGGGCACTCGAAGAGGCAATCGAGAACTTTGCTGGCTGCGCTGTGGTCATCAGTCATGACCGCTGGTTCCTCGACCGCATCGCCACCCATATCCTTGCTTTTGAAGGCGACTCCCAGATGGTCTGGTTCGAAGGGAATTATTCGGAGTACGAAGAGGATCGCAAAACACGCCTCGGCAAGGATGCTGACCAGCCGCACCGGATTCGGTATCGTAGTTTGACCAGGCAGTAGCAGGGACATTTTACACAGAAGTGTCCTCAATTCAGGAGTGATGAATGGCTGCATACCTTATTGGTCAGATCAAAGTTAAGGATGAGGACCTCTGGCAGGAGTATGTGACCGGCGTTCAGGAATCCCTCGTTCCCTTTGCGGCCAAAATTGTTTTTCGGGGCAAACTTCTTGAAGTCCTTGCCGGGAAACATGATAAAGATCTCGTTGTTGTTATTGAATTTTCCGATCAATCAATGTTGGGTCGGTGGTTCAACTCTGAAAAATACCAATCATTGATTCCTCTGCGTGATAAGGCGGCCAATGTTGTCATCACGACTTATCAAACTTAACTCTTCCCATCTTGTTGACATCATAGAAACTTCAGTGTTTCATACATGAAGCTGTCATTTCTACTCTCTTGCGAAGGATAGGTTTCATGACTATCGGTCAGAAAGAGCACAAAAGCTGGATCGAGAAGATTGTCCGTGAATTCTGCGCCTCATCGGCCAACAGTCTGGAAAATGGTACGGACGAACCAGCCTGGGACGCTCCACACTTTGCCTATGCTTGTGGTGATGACCCTCTCTTTAAACAGGTCAAGGCTGATATCGGCCCGTTCTACTGGACACCGGCTGAAGCCTACCTGCTGGCTTATCCAGATGAAGAGGTTGACCCCTCTGAGTTGACGGTTATCTGTTACATCCTCCCTCAAACCAAAGCGACTCGTCTCGACCAGGCTGCCGAAACAGAAGTGCCAGCGGAACGTTGGGCACGCTCCAGGTTTCACGGTGAAAATTTCAACTGCGCACTGCGTTTACACCTGGCCGAGCAGTTGACCAAAACGGGATTTCCTGCAGTTGCGCCGGAGCGTTTACCTGGCTTCGACTATCGACAGAGTGACCGCTTCGGGATCGCCTCAAACTGGTCGGAGCGGCATACGGCCTGGATTGCCGGTCTTGGCACTTTTGGTCTCTCTGACGGTTTAATTACTCGTGTCGGCAAGGCGGTGCGTCTCGGTTCGGTCGTAGTTAAGCTGGCTCTTGAAGCGACACTGCGTGATTATGTTGGCCATCAGGATTGGTGCCTCTGGTATGCGAAAGGGAGTTGTGGGGTCTGCATGCAGCGCTGCCCGATTGATGCAATCGGCGAAGAGGGTCACGATAAACCGAAATGCTTTGATTATATTCGTAATGTCACTACACCTTACGTGCGTGATAACTACGGTACTGGGGCGACCCCCTGCGGACTTTGCCAGGTGAAGATTCCTTGCGAAGAGCGTTCGCCGCTCTGAGCTTTATTTGGTGAATTTATCTCTGAATAGAGACTATGCAGAAACCTTATTAATTTGGGGGAAATCTGTCAGGCCCAGGAAGATTTTCTGAATGCCGTCCATGCGCAGGTTGCGCATCCCTTGCTCCCTTGCGAGATTTGTGATTTGCTCGACACCCGCATTTTGCTTGATCGCTCGCTTGATCTCTACAGAATTGACCATGAGTTCGTGTACAGCAATTCGACCACTGTAGCCCTGGCCATCGCATTCCTCACAGCCAGAAGCTTTCATCAAGGTCAGATCCTTGGAAAATGTCGGCAGACCATCCTCTTTAAACTGCTCGGTACCGTACGCTTCAACCAGGTCGTTGTATTCGGCACGTTTTGGGTGGTAGGGCTCCTTGCATTCATTGCACAGGCGTCGTGCCAGTCGTTGGGCGAGTATGCCGAGCATGGCATCGGCAAAGTTGAAGGGATCCATACCCATTTCGATTAATCGAACTACGGTTTCGGGGGCGTTGTTGGTGTGCAGGGTGCTGAAGACCCGGTGACCAGTCAGTGATGCACCGATCGCGGTTTTAGCTGTGATCGGATCGCGCATCTCGCCGATCATGATTACATCGGGGTCGGCGCGTAAGAAAGAGCGCAGGGCATCCTCGAAATTAAAACCGATTTTGGGGTGGACCTGAACCTGTCGCAGCCCTTCCTGGGTGATCTCTACGGGATCTTCTGCTGTCCAGATTTTAGTGTCTGGTGTGTTTATTTCCGCCAGGGCTGAATGCAGGCTGGTTGTTTTACCCGAACCGGTCGGGCCAACACAGAGAATGATGCCATAAGGCTTATGCAACAGCGCCTTGAAACGCTCCAGGTTGATAGCAGAAAAACCGAGATCATCAAGAGGGATGATGTGTGATGAAGCCAGAACACGCAGTACGGCATCTTCCTGACCACCGACTGTCGGAGTGATCTCGATACGATATTCGATACGTTCGCCAGCTTGTTTCAGGAGAATCTTGCCCGATTGTGGCCGACGATGCTCAGCGATATCAAGCTTGGAAATGATTTTCAGACGTGAGATAACCGCTGCTTTGTAGGTCGCCGCGATCTTATGCACGGTGTAACAGATACCGTCTTTGCGATAGCGGATCTTGAGTGGCTGTGTACCCATTCCAGGTTCGAAGTGTATGTCGGAGATACCCTTGTTACTGGCATCAAGGAGGACCTTGTTGACCAGATTGATGACTTTGGAGTCCGACTCGTTGATCTTGTCGATCTCTGGCTCATCATCAACCACCACGTCGAGGTCTTCCAACTCATCGATGAGGTCTTCAACGCTGTCGTGCTTGTCGAAGAGCATTGCGATCTTTTCACCAATCTGGGTGGAGCGGGCACAGACCAGTTTGATCTGACAGTTGGTAGCAAAACGCAGGTTTTCACTGATGGTCGGGTCGGTTGGGGTCGCTGTCGCAACAGTCAGCTCAGTGTCTTGCAGACTAATCGGCACAACCTGCATGCGCTCAATCATCTCACGCGGGATCAGTCTGAGAGCTTCCGGGCTGATCTTGGTTTCATCAAGATTGATAACCTGTAAACCGAACTTCTGGGCCAATGCTGTGAGGAGCTGATCTTCTGTAATCAGGCCCTTCTCGATGAGAATCAGTCCGATCCGTTTGCGTTTGCCGGATGTTTGCTCGTTCAGTGCTTCTTCAACCTGCTGAAGGGTAACGAGTTTCGCTTCTATGAGTATGTCACCAACACGAGCTTTACTCTTTTTTTGTCCATTGCTGGTGACATTGCTAATTGCCTGATCAACAATCTCCTGAGGCACTGCCGCCTTTTCGGCAAGAATCTCTCCAACCCGTCGACTCCTCAACAGCTGCTGTTCTGTCAACGCCTCATCAATAGCGGATTCTTCCACCAGCCCCTGTTGGCTCAATACTTCCCCAAGAGGCTGGTCGTGACTGCGTTTCTTAAGGCTGGCGGAGGTAAAGAAAATTGACTTGAAATCACTGTCAATTTCGACTGGGTAGCCGAAGAATCCCTCGGGAACGCGTTTGCCGCTCTTCTTCAAACGGAGGTGAAACCGATCTCCGGTGAGGGTGGTGACATCTTCGAAAAATTCATCTTCGCTGAATGAATCGGCCAGATCAGGTTTACCGAGAAATTTTATGAAACAGATTTCTTGGAGATCGAGTATTTCGCTGCGTTGCTCAGTAGTACAGAAAAAATCGATGCGAGCGGAGCTCGGGTCGAACTCCTGATTCAGGAGACCATAACGTTCGCCACCATTCAGCAGTTTGATAATCAATTCGGATTGCACAGAAATCCCCCCTGGGAAATTATCAGTGTGAAACGGGATAACGCTTCCATTTTATAGATTTTACATGATTTTCCAAGTAAAAACAGGCTGTGAAGCTTCAACGGGCAATATCGTTATGGTCTTCGGCAACCAGTTCCTCAGTTCCTCTGTAGCTGCTGGCGAAAGAACTCACCAAGCTGGGATCTGATCTGGGCGCGGACCTGGCGGTAGACCGTCATGATTTCTTCTGTCGTTCCAGTTGCACGTGGTGGGTCTGTAAATGGAAAGTGCGCCCGTACGGTTACGCCGAAAACAGTGGGGCACTTGCTGTCAGCATCGTCGCAGAGAGAGATGACCCAGTGAAAATCCTCTCCATCGAAAAGGCTGATATGGTCCGAAGAGTTGTTGCTGATATCAATGCCGATTTCAGCCATGACCTGAACGGCTTTGGGGTTGAGCCCGTGCGGGTCGGTCCCGGCAGAAACGGCTTTGATTTGTCCGGCGAAATCATGGTTAATGATGCCGTCAGCCATCTGGCTGCGACAGGAATTGCCGGTGCAAAGGAAAAGGACGCGCTTCAACATTAAATGGACTCCTCGGTTTTATTGAGCCGTTCGAAAAGGGCAATCTGCTCGGCAATTGAAAGTTTCTTCCGGCAACCATTCCCAGACTTCAAACAGAGTCGACAACGGTCATCCGAACACCACTGGCAATGGTGGCAGTCGGGACAGGGATGTTTCTGGTCACATACATTCATACCCCTATTTTACTTTGTTCGCTCCGAGTGGCACAAGACCATGGCTTTTCAGTAGTTGTTTGCGCTGGCGATAAAGGTATCCTGCTTCACAAAGCTCAGCTGCAAGTAATAGGAAAATAGCAACGGCAATACCAGGTATGGGCAACGGGAAGGCAAGGATGACTGGCCAGAGAGCGACCATCAGAAGTGCTTTGTAACCGGTGGAGCGACCAAGCCTGGTGGTGAGATGCGCTCCAGCAAACCAGCCGCGCAGAAGATTGCTGAAACCGTAAAGGAGTGGGAAGAACGCGCAGGCTGTTAGCGGCCAGGCGATGTAAATACGCATTGTCATATCAAGCCCCATAATGGCTCCGAGAACCGGACTGTTCAGTGGCCAGGCGACTAACAGCATGACCAGGGCCATACCGAAGCTGACCTTGACAAGAAAGCGCGACAGAACAGCACTGTCTGTTTCCTGGCGAACTAATGTCAGGTAGGTTTGCTGCATGTTGCGCATCGGCCCGGCCAGGAGGAAGAGAAAGCCGCGAACCACACCAAAGGCCGCCAGTGCCAGAGTGCCGTCAGGTAGTCGGCTGATGATGGCATTGATCAGTAAGGGCACAGTCTGCTGCATGCCTGAGGAATATGCTAGTGGTAGGCCGTAACGCAGAATCTCGGTAAAGCTTTTTTCCTCATCATCTCCTTTGGGACTTTTGATCCGCCAGGCAAAGAAGGCCATAACCAGAGTCTCTGTGCCGACGCAGCCCAGCAGTGCAAAAGCGGCAACCTGGGTGCCTGCAAACCATCGCTGTCCCAGCCAGAGGTAGGCAAAGAGCATGGCGATGCGGATTGCTGTTGCAAAGGAGACCAGGCTGGTGCGACGGGCACGTATGACCAAACCCTGAAAAAGGCCGCGAAATCCGGTCATGAAGGGAAGGAACACCAATAATTCCAGAGACTCACGGGCGCCTTTGGCAACCTCCGGGGAAACTCCGAGCATGTGGTCAAGAACGAAGGTGCCGACCGGGCTGAAGGCAAGCAGGGCGAGCAGGATGGAGACCCAGGTTGCAATCAGAAAGACAAACAGGGTCATGCCGATAAGAGATTTGCGTCCACGCACCATGGCGATGGTAATCGTATGGTTCTGGTAAGATGGCGATGCGACAAAGAGGTGCAGGACCATGGCCACAGAAAAGCCAGCCAGAACCACCACGGCATTGTCCAGACGGGCCAGTCCGGCGTTGATGATCGAGTGGGACACACTCATCAACTGAACGTTGAGTAGCAACGGAAAGAAAAAGAGAGCAACGTCCTTCTGGGTCAGTCGAACATTATTCAAGGCTGATTTGTCTTGGGGAAGAGGTTTGGTAACTCAGCGGGTGTTACGGCCTGAAAATCAGCTTGCAGGCCATCGTCGTGGCCAAGCCCCCAGGCGCAGAAACAGGATTTGACGTTGGCGGCGTGGGCCGCGCGTAGATCGACGTGATGATCGCCGAGTAAAACGGTGCGTTCGGGCACACAGTCAAGCAGGTTTAAGGCGTGAAGAACCATGTCCGGGTGCGGTTTCCTTTGTAGAGCAAGTTCGGCGCCAATGACGTGGCGAAAGAACGGTGCCATACCAAGGCGATTGACGATGATATCGGCAAGATGCTGAGGTTTATTGGTGACAACCGCCATCGGTTTGTCGCGGTGTATATCAAGAAACTCCAGAATACCCGGGTAAATTACAGTCTCATCAGTCAGATGCTCGGTGTAGATCTCCATGAAGCGCTTGCGGCGGGTCGGGCTCACGTGTTCGTCTGGCAGAGCCCGTTGCAGCAACAGACCGACACCATCACCCACGTAGGTGCGAACCTCGTTGCTGGTTACAGCAGAGAGGTCAAGCTCTTCCCGGAGCAGGTTAATGGCTCTGGTCAGGTCGGGGATTGAATCGACCAGGGTGCCGTCGAGATCGAAGAGAAAAACGTCAATAGACATAAGAAAACCGTGAGAGAAGAAAAATCAGCTATAATCTTGCACCAAAAATTGCCGTCCCAACGCGTACCATGGTGGAGCCTTCTTCGATGGCCACTTCATAATCGTGGCTCATACCCATGGAGAGCTCCTGCATGGTGACGTTCGGCAGGTTTCGTTTGTCAATCTGCCTGGCCAGTTCCCGTAGTTGCTGGAAATATGGACGCACTGCCTCGGGGTCAGTTTCCCAGGGAGGCAGGGCCATCAGCCCCTTGATACGGACATGTTGCAACAGGGCAACCTGGTTGACCAGAGCGATCAGGTCGTTGGCCGTGGTTCCCGATTTACTTTCTTCTTCGCCAAGGTTGATCTGGATCAGAATGTCGACGCAGGAGTCATCCTTACCCCATTGGCGGTCAATTTCCTTGGCAAGTGAGAGGCGGTCGACGGAATGGATCATGGCAACCTTGCCACGCAGATACTTGACCTTGTTACTTTGCAGTGCACCGATGAAGTGCCATTCGGCGGTGGCTTTGACCTCATCTATCTTGGCAACACATTCCTGCACATAGCTTTCACCAAGAAGTGTTTGCCCGGCGGCAATCGCGGCTTCAATGTCTGAGGCTGGTTTTTTCTTGGAGACAGCAACCAGACGGACTTCGTCGGGATTACGACCACAGCTTTGACATATGGCAGCAATGCGTTCCCGAATCCGGGTGATGTTTGTAGAGATATTCATTCAGTTTCCAAAAAGTTTGATAGCGCCCAACTCTTCGAGGGCAGAAATTACTTCGCAAAGTGGTAAGCCGACAACATTGCTATAGCTACCCTCAATTTTGGGTATCATGAAACAACCGATACCCTGAATGGCGTAGGAGCCTGCCTTGTCAAAGGGTTCTCCCGTGGCAATGTAACCTTCGATTTCCCGGCTTGTCAAATCCTTGAAAAAGACTCTGGTGGTGACGGCGGCACTGAGAGTGCGGTTGTTCTTTCGGTCGTAAAGTGCGTAGCCGGAGATGACGCAGTGGCTGCGCCCGGAAAGGCTGGTAAGCATCGCTGTGGCTTCCATCGCATCAGCCGGTTTTCCGAGAATGACATCGTCGCGGAGCACGATTGTATCGCTGCCGATAAACCAGCGTCCAGCCTGCTCTGGCCGGTTGGCGACCTCCATGGCTTTGTCGCAACTGAGACGTATCACATGTGCTTCCGGCGTTTCGTCCGCAAGCACGATTTCAGCGGCATGACTTGGAACAACCTGAAAGTTGATGCCAACCTGGGCGAGAAGCTCGCGCCGACGAGGGGATGCCGAAGCGAGGACGATATCTAGAGATTTGTGTGACATGTCAGGTTTCCGATAGTTAGGAGACTGTCAAGTCCGACAGCCTCCTAGGGTTAATCTTGATGTGAGAGGAGGGCCTGACCTTCCATCGAGGGTTCGTAAAGGACCAGACGGTTGCGGCCCTGACCCTTGGCGCTATAAAGGGCAAGGTCGGCGGCATGGATCAGTTCATTCGCGGTGACGCCATCGGCGGGGAAGGTTGCGACACCGATGCTGATGGTCAGGCGACCGAGGGGTAGATGGCTTTCGCCAGGAAAACTTTCGGCCTCGATAGCACGACGAATACGCTCGCCGACAAAGAGTGACTCTTTTTTACTGGTGCCTGGCAGGATCAGGCAGAATTCCTCGCCACCGTAACGAGTGACAACATCCATCTCGCGTGCCGAACGACGCATCAGGTCGGCTGTTTTGCGCAAGGCGTTATCTCCGGCGAGGTGTCCACAGATGTCGTTATAAATCTTAAAGCTGTCCAGATCGGCCAGGATGATACAGAAATTCTGTTGCTGACGTTCGCCGCGGCTGAATTCCTCTTGTAGACGATTTTCCAGAAATCGTCGATTGTATAGCCCTGTTAATGGATCTGTGATTGCGAGCTTTTCGAACATGCCCGCCTTTTCCAGAGTCGCAGCTCGGTCAATCATCAACACTGCATGATTGGTGAAGGACTGGATCAGATTGAGATCAGCTTCGGTGAAGTTGCCGCCATTCTTTTTGTCGGCCGAGTTGAGAACGCCAATCAGACGATCCTCGACTTCGAGAGGCAGACTGAGGAACGATTTGGTTTTAAAACGCGGCCGATTTTTGGTGGCAACTCGCTTGTCGCGCTCAATATCGTTGACCAGCATAGGAAAACCACTTTTGGCAACCCGGCCTGCGATGCCTTCACCAAAGGGAACCGACATGGTCTTTGCCAGTGAGGATGTCATACCTTTGGCGGCTTCTATTCTTAACGTGCCGTCCGTTTCATTGAGTAGCATGAGTGAACCACTGGTTGCGGTTAGTAGCTCAGAGGACATTTCAAGAATCTGCCGGTAGAGCTCCTGACGGTTGTCGACCAGGGCAAGGGAACCGATCATGGAAACCAGTCGCGAGGAGAATTGTCGTTCCAGACGATGTCCTTCCTTAGTTTTCAGGCTCTCCAGTCGCGTTGCCAGGCGATTGACCAGTAATTCAATCAGAGCCTGATCGCGACTGTGCAGGTCAACGTCCAGAATGACTATCGCTCCAAGCTGTCTATCATTCTCCCTTAAAGGGAAGAGGTAGGCCGTGCGGGTCTCCAGGCCGGGGAGGATGGCTGATAGCTCCTCTCCTGGCAGAACTTCTGGATGACCGGAACATCGAGTGAAATGATCAGCCAGACGTTTTTGGTCAAGCTTAAAAACTTCTGGGTCAAGACCTAGAGTCGAATGGATCGTCATCGATTGCCCTGGTTTCTGCAAGACAATCAGAACCTTGGGCAGATTAAACAGCACCACCAATGCTTCACTTACGACAGTGACTGCTTGCTCGCTCTCTTCACAGTCGGCAAGATCTCGTGCCAGTTTCTGAACTGCTTCAAGCCGTTGCGTGGTGCGGGTCAGGCTGAGAGTATGGACTTGCTGGTCGAGCAGACGCGGTAGCGCCCGGAAAACTTCTTCAGCGATTGTTTCCGCTTCCGATATGCTGATCATCTGAGGGTGCTGTGTCGACTCGATTGTCACAGCGTCACTTGCTGAACTTTCGGCCGCCTCTACGGTACGATTGGTCATTACTTTACGTTCAAAGACCCCGCCGCCAATCAGGCAATCAGGCAAGTTTATATTCTCTGGCAGAGGGATTATGAAGCAGAGGAACCCTTGCGTACAGGAATGGACCACTGGTTGGTTGGTCAGCAGAGCCTGGGAAACTTTTTCTTCCCAGCCATTATAACACTCTGGAGTACAACAATTTTCATCTTCCAGAGGAGAACAGACCGTCAGGATAGCGTCCATCAGGCCCTTACGGCCATGTTGCTCAGAATAGAGGGACAAACTGAAAGGTACGGTAAGCGGGTGAGGGCGTAACATTTCAAGCAGGTCACGTGGGTCGACCAGTTTGATGGATGTGCCTGTTAATGCCACCATTTGCCCCTCTCTGTGGAATCGCTGAGTCACTATCTCAGTGCTTGAATGATGCTCTTAACTATTAAATTCTAATGCTAGCAGGTATTCAGTTTTCAGGCAATCCCCAGGTCGGTACGCCACTTATCGAGATCCGCCAGGGCGCGATCCGCAAGAGCCTGGCGCCGGTCCCGGCGTTTACGGATGCGTTTTTCAAGATCTGGGAAAAGGCCGTAAGTGATATTCATCGGCTGGAAATTTTCAGATGAGGCCGTGACAGGGTAGTTGAGCAAGGCACCCAGAGCAGTCGTCAGTGGTGGTGTCTGGAAACTCTTCTCCTGATGATAGGCCGCGGCAGAGAGACCGGCCAGAAAGCCGCTGGCGGCAGATTCGACATAGCCCTCGACGCCGGTAATCTGCCCGGCAAAGAAGATGTTCGGTGATGATTTAAGCTGCAGCCTTTCGGTTAGACATGCTGGCGAATTGATGAAGGTGTTGCGATGCATACTGCCGAGGCGTGCAAATTTAGCTTTCTCCAGCCCCGGAATCGTACGGAAGACGCATTCCTGTTCCGGATATGTGAGCTTGGTCTGAAAGCCGACCAGATTGTAAAGGCTGGCGTGCTTGTCGTCCTGGCGCAACTGAATGACGGCAAATGGATCGTGACCGGTCCGCGGGTCACGCAGGCCGACCGGTTTCATCGGGCCGAAGGCCAAAGTCATCTCACCGCGTTCAGCAAGCACTTCAATCGGCATGCAGCCTTCAAAATGCACGACTTTTTCGAAATCGTGAGGTACGACCTTGTCGCCCTTGCAGAGGGCCTCGACAAAAGCGAGGTACTGCTCCTTGTTAAAAGGACAGTGGAGATAGTCCGCACCACCCCGATCGTAGCGTGATGCTGCGTAGACTTGTTCGCGATCGATTGAATCCGCCTCAATGATCGGTGCAATAGCATCGTAAAAGTAGAGATGACTCTGACCGGTCAATGCGACAATCTTTTCAGCCAGGGCGTCAGAGGTCAGTGGACCACTGGCAATGATGACCAGGCAGTCATCAGGGATTTCGGTGATTTCCTGACGATGCAGGGTGATGAGTGGGTGTTCTTCTATGACTCTGGTCAGCTGCTCGGCAAAACCTTCTCTATCAACAGCCAAAGCTCCTCCAGCTGGAACGGCATGAGCATCTGCTGTGGTGATAAGCAGGCTGTTGCAACGGCGTAGCTCTTCCTTCAACAGGCCGACCGCGTTATGCATGCCGGTGCCGCGCAGGCTGTTGGAACAGACCAGTTCGCCAAGACGGTCGCTCTGGTGGGCAGGTGTCATGCGCTGAGGACGCATCTCAAAAAGTTCGACCGGGATACCCTGTTGGGCAATTTGCCAGGCGGCTTCACAGCCGGCGAGGCCGGCACCGATGATAGTAATAGGGGGCATAATAGTTAACCGAAGTCAGGTTCGCTGTTTTGGGTTTGCAGAGTAAAGGACAGAAAAGGCCGGGCGTTTGCCCGGCCGATCTTTCCATAACGATTTCAAGTCGGCACTCAGGCCTTCTTTGAGGTGGCTTTCTTGGCCGCCGGTTTCTTTACGGCAGTTTTTTTCACCGGTTTCTTTTTGGTCACAGCCTTTTTGGCCGGAGCTTTCTTCTCTGGTGCGATCAATTCCTTTTCCCAGTCGCACTCTTCTTGTGGGCATCTCTGTACCGTACCCCAACGCTTGGTGGTCTTGATCTCGGTCAGCGGCCAGGAGCACTTCGGACAGGCTTCCTGCTTCGGTGGGTTCCAGAGGGCGTATTTGCATTTCGGGTAGCGGTTGCAGGAGTAAAAGATCTTACCGTAACGGCTCTTCTTCTCCATCATCTCGCCTTCCTTGCACTGTGGGCAGGCGATGTCGAGGGATTTAGGCTTTTCCAGCGGCTGGATGTTCTTACACTTCGGATAGGCGCTGCAAGCGTAGAACTTTCCGTAGCGGCCGGTCTTGATCAGCATGCCGGCGCCGCACTTGTCGCACTTCTCATCCGACATCACTGGTTCTTCAGCGGGTTGCCCGTAGCTTGTCAGTGGTTCGGTATGGCGGCAGTCGGGGAACCCGGAACAGGCCATGAACCGGCCAGAACGGCCCAGCTTGATCACCAACTCCTTGCTGCACTCCGGACAGATCTTGTCGGTCTTCTCTGTGGTCAGGTCTGCCTTGCTGACTTCCTTTTCCTTTTGATTGATCAGGGCGATGAACGGGCCCCAAAACTGCTCAACCAACGGTGTCCAGTCTTTTTCGCCACGAGAAATGGCGTCAAGGTCCTCTTCCAGGGCAGCGGTGAAGTCGTAGTCGACGTAGCGACTGAAGTGCTCGGTTAACAACTTGGAAACCACTCGGCCTACATCTTCCGGGTAGAAAGCGCGTTTTTCCAGTCTGACGTATTTTCGGGTCACCAGGGTGTTCATGATGCTGGCATAGGTGGAGGGTCGACCAATGCCGTATTCTTCAAGGGTTTTGACCAGGCTCGCTTCAGTGAAGCGGGGTGGCGGTTGAGTGAAGTGCTGCTCAGGAGTCAACTCCTCACGCTTTAAGGTCTCATCTTTGTCGAGCGGCGGCAGTAATCCTTCCTTCTCATCGTCGTCACCGTTGTCGGTGCCTTCGATGTAGAGGGTCATAAAGCCGGGGAAGCGGATCGTCTGGCCAGCAGCGCGGAAGCTATAGCGCTCGCCGGCGGAGATGTCGACGCTGGTTGCGTCAAAGATTGCTTGCGTCATCTGCGAGGCAACGGTGCGCTTCCAGATCAACTGGTAGAGACGGAACTGGTCGGTCGTAAGGTATTTCTTGATCTTCTCAGGCGTGTGGGCGATCGAGGTGGGTCGGACCGCCTCATGGGCTTCCTGAGCGTGCTTGCTCTTGTTTTTGAAGGTGCGCGGCTTATTGAGGGCGTAGTCTTTGCCGTACAGCTGGCAGATGACCTCGCGGGCCTCGCTGGTGGCTTGCGCTGACAAGGCGACCGAGTCGGTACGCATGTAGGTTATCAGACCTTGGCTGCCATCGCCGATATCGATCCCTTCGTAGAGCTTCTGGGCGGTAGACATGGTCTTGCGCGCCGAGAAGCCGAGCTTGCGGTTAGCCTCCTGCTGCAGGGTGCTGGTGGTGAAGGGCGCCGCCGGGTTGCGCTTACGCTCCTTCTTCTCGACATTGGCGACCCGAAATTCTGCCTGCTGCAGGTCAGCCATGATGACCTCGGCTGCGGACTGGTCGCTGATGGCGAATTTGTCGAGCTTCTTGCCGTCCAGACTGTGCAGCTTTGCGCCGAAGCCTGCTCCTGCAGCATTCGCCAGCAGGGCTTCAATCGACCAGTACTCCCGGGGTTCAAAGGCTTCGATCTCACCTTCGCGCTCGCAGATCAGACGCAGGGCAACTGACTGGACGCGGCCGGCGGAGAGGCCGTAGCGGATCTTCTTCCAGAGAAAAGGGGAGAGGTTGAAGCCGACCAGATAATCGAGAATGGAGCGAGCCTGTTGGGCGTCAACCAGACCACGGTCGATGCGACGTGGGCTGGCCATCGCGGCGTCGATAGCCGGTTTGGTGATTTCATGAAAGGTGACTCGCTTGACCAGTGGGTGGTCACCGTTCTCGTCAATATTAAGAGCCTCAAGCAGATGCCAGGCGATCGCTTCACCTTCGCGGTCGAGGTCAGTTGCCAGAATCAGTTCATCGCTCTTGGCCACTTCTTTCTTCAGAAGGTCAATGTGCTTCTGACTCTCTGGCATCACCTGATAATTTGGCACGAAGCCGTTTTCGGTGTCCACTGAGCCCTGCTTGCTGGGGAGGGCGCGTACATGACCGTAGGAAGCCAAGACCTTGTAGCCCTTGCCGAGAAATTTCTCGATGGTTTTGGCCTTAGCGGGGGATTCAACGATAACCAGAGATTTTGCCATAATATTTATTCAGTCTTTGCCTGGAAAATGAAAAAGGCTGCAGGATGTCCCGCAGCCCGTAGCTTGTCAGTTCAGTAATCGTTGCCAGTCGTCTTCGAGCAAACAGTCGAATTCGCGGCGCCATTCGTTTTGTGAGTTAGCAAACATGGCGAGGACCGTAATGGTTTTGATCTCTTTTAAAGAGACCTCGTCATCTGACATCAAGAGGGCTTTTTCAATGACCTCTTCCTGGAGTTCATTATCCAGGATACCCATGGTTCGTAGCCGGCTTAAAAAGCCGCGTGCTTCTGAAGAAAGCGCCCGGTTTTCTTCCAGGGTGAAGACCCTGTGGCTCAGAGGTGGTGCGTTCAATGATGTCTCACTGCCAGCCGGGGCACAGAGGGCCTGACTCTCCATCCAGACGAATGCGGCGTCAATCTCTTCTGATTCGAAGCCGACGGACAGTAACTCTTCGACAAGATCGGTTTCTGTCACCATGTCGCGATCATCGAGAAAATATTGGGCGATGAAACTTACAATCGCCAGGACCCGTTCTCTCAAGCGGTCTCCGTTGTTCTTTTAGTAAGTTAGTACGCCTGGCGACCACGAATATAGCGTCCACCTGGTAGCCTCTCAGCGTAACCCTGAAGCTCTAGCTGCAGTAAAATAGCGGAAAGCTCCATAGGTGTCAACCCACTTTCATCGGCAAGTTCATCGCTGTGACGGGGGTTTAGGTCGAGTTTGGCGAGAACCGAGTTGGCGGGTTCGGGAAGGTTTAGATCCGCGGATTCAGAGGGAACTTGTCTTTTTCTGACATGTTTTCCCATGCCTAGAATCTCCAGAATATCAGAAGCTTCCGTGATCGGGTGCGCGCCCTGTTTAATCAGAAGGTTTGGTCCATAGCTGGTTTCTCGGTCAATGCCACCGGGCACAGCCAGCACTTCTCGCCCCTGCTCGAGGGCAAACTCGGCGGTAATCAGAGAACCACTGTTACGGGA
Organism: Deltaproteobacteria bacterium; assembly: GCA_024279915.1. GTDB lineage: Bacteria > Desulfobacterota > Desulfuromonadia > Desulfuromonadales > BM103 > M0040. The sequence goes on along the minus strand of JAJRRB010000001.1, from coordinate 51,655 downwards.
CGCTTCAACCACCAGAGTGCCTTTGCTCAAGCCACTGATAATCCGATTTCGTCCAGGGAAGTGTCCAGGCAAAGGTTCGGTACCGGGGGCGTATTCGGAAAGTAGCGCGCCTTGTTCAATGATCTGCCGATAAAGCCTGGCGTTCTCTCGTGGATACACTCGGTCAATGCCGCAACCGAGGACAGCTACGGTTTTGCCGCCGGCATTCAGTACACCGCGATGTGCTGCGGCATCAATGCCGCGGGCAAGGCCGCTGATAACAACTGTACCCGTCGCCGCGATCTGTTCTGCCAGCTGTTCCGTAAAGATCCTGCCGACGGTGGTGGGATGGCGGGTGCCAACGATAGCAAGAGCCGGTTCTTCCGGTAAAGTGCCACAGCCGTACAGCAGGGCGGGAGGATCTGGAATCTGGCGGAGTGATTGCGGGTAATCAGAATCCCAGAAGGTGCATATCCAGCCGTCCATTTTATGCAGACATCGACAGGCCTTCTGTACTGTGGGGTCGGCCGATTCTGGGACTAGTCTGGCCAGGCCATGACGTAGCCCCGCTAGCTTTGGCCAGCCTCTGCTGGCGGCATCAAGAGCATTCTCAGGGGTTTCAAAGTGTTTGATCAGAGACATCAGGCCGACTCGGCCAAGGTTTGGCGTGAGCTACAGACGCAGCCAGGGTAGCTGGTGATCCATCGGATCCCTCCATAAGAATATGACATCAATGCAATAAAAAAGATGGGCTGGCAGTCCAGCCCATCCTGAAACGGTCTACTAAACTCCGGGAGAAGCTCCCGTTTGAACTCTACTTAAGCGTGGTCTTGACCTGATCGCCCCGGAAAATTGGCAGATTGCTGGTGCGGGTGATCAGCGCTTCGGCATAGCCTTGACGGACTTCAAGGACGATGGCATCACCCAGATCGATCTCGGGCAAAATCAACACCTTCTTTTTGTCGGCTGCGTCGGTGACCTGGCGCTTGCGGTAGAGATCCAGCTCATGGCCAACCAGCAAGCCACTTTCTTCGCCGATGTCAATAAGAATAATTTCCCATTGGCCCATGGCCAGTTTGCCGATGTCATCCGAGACGATATAGCCTTCCAGAACTTCGCTAGCAAAAATGCGAGGGATGCGGTCGGGCAGACGGCGGTAAGGGCGAACCTTTGAACCGCGCTTGATCTCGCGTAAAGCATTCTTAATGGTTGCCACTGCGACATTCTCGGTCACTTCAGTAATTTCCACAGTACCGAGTTGGATAGTCCGAAAGCCGATCGGATCAGCAAACTGATAGCCGAAGGTTTTTTTAGCCGCCGGGTGAATGACTTTTGGACCCATGGTGATCAGTTCGAAAACATCACCAGGCTTGACAGCGGCGAGGTCATACATTGCGAGAAAGACGACGTCGCCGGTTGCGACCAGAGTGCGATTGTCCACAGAATCAACCAGAGTGCCAAGCGTATCCACCTCTGTGGTGCTGATAAAGCTCTGGGCTCCTCCAAAGGTCGGAATGAGCAGAAGTTCCTCTGGGGTCATGACTGCCGCACCAACATCGCCAACGTTTCCATCGCCACTTTCGCCACCGATCGGAATGATTTCAATGCGGCCGTCGAAGATGCGTAGCTTCTGACCCGGATAGATCAGGTGGGGGTTGCCGATGGCTGGATTGTTTGACCACAGGTTAGGCCAGTAGTAAGGATCTTTGATGAAGCGCTGAGAGATATCCCACAAGGTATCGCCTTGCACGACCGTGTAGATGATCGGCTCTTCTTTGGCGAAGGTGACGCTTGGCCAGATCATGAGTAAAAAACAAAATGTCAGAATAGTGCGTTTGAGATTCATGTCTCCCCCTTGGTGGCAACCTGTTTAGGGTATTGCCAGTTCCTGGGCCTTTTGAGTTGCTGTGCTTTTCGGATAACGTTGATTGAGTGAGTTAATCGCCTGGAGAGCTTCATCTGTCGCCCCCAACTGCAACTGTGCCATGGCAATCTTTAAAAGGGCGTCCGGGCTTTTAGCTGCGCTCGGGTAGTCATTGAGGACAAGCTCAAACTCCTGGATCGCCAAAGGATACTGTTGTTGGTTAAAGTAACAGTCACCCAACCAGAATTGTGCGTTGCTGGCGTAGCTGTTGTTGGGAAAACGCTGCAGAAAGGTTTCGAAACCGTGAATGGCTGCCTGATAGCGGCCTGAGGCATAATCGCCAAAAGCTTGCAGGTAAACCTCGGTAGGGGACCCCTCGCCCTGGGCCAGAGTTGTCGCAGCCCCATCAGGCTGTACTGTCCGAGCTGGTAGATATCCCCCTTGCGTTGTTTGTGGTGCTTTACGGAGCTGTTCAATCTCATCACTCTGATGCTGCAGACGAGTTTCCAGTTCTGCTACCTGCAGGGAGAGCTTCTGGACAGTCTGCCCCTGTTTGTTCAACGATGAGTGTAACCGACGCATTTCAAGCGTCAGGTTGTTGGAGACCGGTACTGTTGGCGGCGGCGTACACGCGCTCAGTAGCCCGATGAACATTGCAACTGTCAGAATTCTGCAAATAAGGGTTGTCATGTTATTTATTGGCTGCTGTTAGAATTGAAATTCCCTAAAAATTATAGTCTTTTTCAAGCCTTGTCAAGCATCATGGCAGTCAGCATGTCAATCTTGCTCTGCATGAAATATGCCTGATGTGATAGAATGAGCGGCGATGTTTCGTTTTCTATATGAAAAGTGCGATTAATGCTCTGGAGGTTCCTTAATGGTTCCTGAACTCCTGGCTCCGGCCGGAAACCTGGAAAAACTAGAAACAGCCCTGCTTTACGGGGCCGATGCTGTTTATTGTGGCGTTGAGCGGTTTAGTTTGCGAGCTCTGGCAGGGAATTTGACTGTCAAGGAGTTGTTGCGTGCCTGTGAAATTACGCACTCTCTGGAGAAACGTCTTTACCTGACCTTAAACGCCTTCCTCCGTCCCGGTGAGGAAACTGCGGCTCGAGAACTATTGGAATCGTTGCTGTCGATTCCAGTGGATGCCTACATAGTGGCGGACCCCGGCATGCTCCACCTGGTGCGTCAGGTTGATCCAGATAGAGAGATACATCTTTCAACTCAGGCTAACACTACGAGTGGTCTTACTGCGCATTTTTGGCAGGACCAGGGCGTCAAACGACTGAATCTGGCTCGTGAACTGAGCTTGCAGGAGATTGCTGCGATCCGTGGGTCTGTAACGCTGGAGCTGGAGGTGTTCGTTCATGGAGCCATGTGTATGGCCTATTCCGGCCGTTGTCTGCTGTCAGCCGGTCTTTCCGGACGCAGCGCCAATCATGGCACCTGTAGTCAGCCTTGCCGCTGGAAGTATTCACTGCAGGAGGAGATGCGACCGGGGGAGTATATGCCGATTGAGGAGGATGAACGGGGAACCTATATTTTTAATAGTCGTGATCTCTGTCTGCTCGGCCATCTGCCGGACTTGATCAACGCCGGCGTCGATAGCTTGAAGATCGAGGGCCGCATGAAGAGTCTCTACTATGTGGCTGCCGTGACCAGAGTTTATAGGGCGGCGCTTGACGCCTGGCGTGATGATCCAGACAATTACCAGGTCGATCCGCAATGGCATAGAGAGCTTGGAGCGGTCAGTCATCGTCCTTATGGCACCGGGTTCTTCTTTGAGCAGGACCATGCCTTTGTTACTGCTGAGAATAGTGACTATCTTCGCGATTGTGATTTTGTCGGTATCGTTCAAGGGGAAGCACCGGACGGCGACTGGCTGGTGGGAGGGCGTAACCGTTGTAAGAGTGGAGAACGCCTGGAAATCATCGGGCCGGCCATGCGTCAAGGGAAATTCGTCTTTGGTGAAGCAGTCAAGGGAAAAGGGGAGACTATTACAACTGTTCAGCCGAACGCTGTTGTGCGCATGGCCCTGCCAGCAGGAACGCAGCCCGGAGATATGTTACGCCGCTGGCGGAACGATAAGTCTGTGTAATCAACTCAGACTTGCCATATCTGTCTGGTGCGAACGTCGCAACAGGTTAGCTGGCGGCCGTAGACACAGCCGGTATCCAGTCCTATTCGGCTCGCGGTCAAGAGGGGCTCCGCAAGCGGTGTGTGACCATAGACCACGGCTTTCCCCCAATCGTAGTCCGAGGTGACAAACTCACGACGTATCCAGAGCAGATCGCTGATGTCCTGCTCGGCCAGGGGGATACCGGGGCGCAGGCCAGCGTGAACGAAAATGTAATCTTCCTTTTCGTAACTATCGAGGAGTGCTTCAAGGAAAAACCGGTGAGATGATGGGATTGGCCACTCTCCGTTGCTCTGGTAGCTGTGCAAGGTTTTTGTCCCGCCATTCATGAGAAAAATTGTTGCATCATGACCATCGAGATAATCGGTAAACATCTGATCATGGTTGCCACGCAAAAAAACCGTTGCTGGCAAGGATTTGCCAAATTCAATCAGGTAATCGATCACGCCGAAACTGGCAGGGCCACGATCGACGTAATCACCGAGGAAGATGACCTGATCTCCAAGTGTTGGTGCGACCTGAATCATCAGTGCGTCAAGTTGGTCCAGACAGCCATGGATATCGCCAACAGCAAGTAGGCGTCCCTCTGCTTTTGTTTCATGATTCTGCATCACTCTTTCATTCTACCCGCTTTTGCCTCTCTGTGAGGAGTTTTTATGTCGAAAATTATATCGCGAGAAACTGTCTTTGCCGGGCGTGTCCTGGATGTTGCAGTGGAAAAACACCAGATGCCAGATGGCAGGCAGTCGAGTTTCGAAATTATCCGTCATCCGGGTGGTGCTGCTATCCTGCCAGTGTTGTCGGATGGTCGAGTCCTGTTGATCAGTCAGTTTCGTCCAGCGATCGGTGAGATGATCTATGAAATCCCAGCGGGACGCCTTGAACCTGGAGAGTCCGCACAAGACTGTGCCGGTCGTGAATTGATGGAAGAGGTCGGTTATTCCGCTGCGCAAATTCTACCGCTTGGCGGTTTCTGGAGTACGGCTGGTTTCTGTGATGAATATATCCATCTATTTCAGGGGCATGAGCTCAGCGTTACGGAACAGAAGCTGGAGCCTGATGAGATCATTGATCTTTGCCCTATGACTCTTGCCGAGGCGGTGGGAAAAGTTGAGAATGGTGAAATCCTCGACGGCAAAACACAGTTGTCGCTATTGCTTTATCAAAAACTCTGTGCGGAGAATGATCAGTGACCAGTCTGCCTGCCCATTACGCTTCACCAATGCACCTGCCCTTTAACCGGGCCTGCCTCGACGGACAGCTTCTCCTGCAGGGGCCTGGTGACAACCCGGGTGGTCCGGGATACGGGGTCTTGCTGCATGGCACCAGAATGCTGACGGTACAATCACAGGGCAATTTCGTCTTGCCATTTGAGGATTGGTCCGATGAATCGGCACTCTATCTTGGTCGCTGGAAGGGCCAGCCCTGTTACTTGATTGATATGGATGACGCAACAGGTCTCCCTGAAAACTTAGAGATATGTGAACTGCTCGATGAAAACCCACGGTTGCCTATCGACCTGCTTTCAATAGGCGGGATGGGACGCATGATTTTGCATTGGCAGGAACGTAGTCGTTTCTGTGGTTACTGTGGTCAGCCGACCAACTGGCAGGCCAGCGAATGGGGACGGAGCTGCGGTTCCTGCGGCGAGCATGTTTTTCCCACCATCCACCCTTGTGCTATTGTTCTGGTCACTCGACCAGGAGAAGTGCTGCTGACGCGTAAGCCGAACTGGGCACCCAAGCGGTACAGCCTGGTGGCTGGTTTTCAGGAATTTGCTGAATCTCTGGAAGAGACGGCTATGCGTGAAGTTGCCGAGGAGACAGGTATTATTGCCAACAACGTCCGTTATGTCGGTAGCCAGTGTTGGCCTTTCCCGAGCCAGGTGATGGTTGGTTTTGTCGCCGATTATGTCGAGGGGGAAATTCAGGTTGATACGACAGAGTTAGCCGATGCGCGTTGGTTCCCCGTTGATGCCCTGCCTGAATTGCCGCCCAAACGTAGTATCGCTCGCTATATCCTTGATAAAGCCCTGACATTGACCTGATGAAGGTAGAGACATGACCACAGAAACTTTCAACAAGCGCTACTTCCAGCTGCCGCGTGCCGAAATCGGTCACTTACGCTTTATCCTGGAGAGTTATGATGGCCTGGCTTTCGCGCGGACTCTGGATAACCAGATTGCCGTGGTCGAGATTGCCTACCCACCAAGCCGGGTTCGCGATGTCGAGCCGTTGCTTGAGGCGCTTGCCGGAGAAGTTGGCTTACAGGAAGTTGCTGCCCCTGAAATTATTCCACCCCTCTAAAGAGTGATGAGCTCAATCGTCGGCGGATCAAGCAGGGCTTTTTTGACCGCACACTGGTCGGTGGCACGAATGATAGCCTTGCGGTATCTTTTTGGAAAGGCCTTCGGCAATTGCATGGTGATCTCCACCCGATCAAGCCGCTTGGTCTCAGAGTTATGTTCAGTCGTTAATTGCAGGCGCAGGCCATCGGTCGACAGGTCGCGCTGTTGACAGAAGCGTAAAGCGAAAAAACCGGCACAGGTACCGAGAGAAGCGAGGAAAAAATCGAAGGGAGCGGGCGCCGTGTTTTCGCCGCCGTTTCTTTCCGGTTGATCTGTGGCGATCTCAAAACCTTTGTATTGTGCATTGACCTTAACGCCAGCGGGAAAAGTGATTTCCATCATAATGTTGTTCTCCAGTATTTAGTATTAGCAGCCTGTCGGACAATCAGGACTGAAGCGAAAATTTGAATGTTTGAGGCCAGACTTTGGCTAATTTGAGAGCTTAATAGCCGTAGCTATTGGTCGAAAAGGAGCTGAGATATGGACCAAACAGACGAATTTGCAGCCAGTTTATTGATTGTCCGACAGGCTGTTAGCAACCTGTTATTGCTGTTGATCTAAAAGTAATGATAGTATGCCGCCATCCTATAGAAAGTAGATTGACTTATGAAACCTGTTCTAGATTTTTTCAGCTCTGTAAAGCTGACCTTGACCCTATTGCTGGGGCTCTCAGTTGTTGCTGTTTTTGGTACCATCTGGCCTGTCGAACAAGGCACGATACAGCGTTTTGAGCTCTATTACCAGTCTCTCTGGTTCCGCCTTTTGCTTGGCCTTTTAGCTTTGAATCTGGCCGCCTGTACCTGGCGTACCTTCGTGCGGGTTTTTGGCGAAAAGAAGCGCCTGCTTAGCTTGTTGGAAAGCAGTGAGCCAGCATCTCAAAAATCAGATCACGATCTGGCTTGTGATGACGTTGACAAGCTCTCTTCACGTCTGCAGAATCTGGGCTATCGCATCACCCTTTCGGGAGACCGGGTTCTCGCCCGACGTGGCCTGGTCGGACGTTGGGCTTTGCCGATTCTGCACCTGTCAATTCTGGCTATCATGATTGGGGCTCTGGCCGCCCAACTCGGCTTTGTCGGCACCATGAATCTCTATGTGACCCATCAGAGTGATAAATATTTCGACTGGGATATCGAAGCTGATAGTCCACTGGGCTTCACCTTTCGCCTTGATCATTTTGAGCCGCAATATTATCCAATCGATCTGCGCTTTGCCACTTACAATAAGGAGACTCGTGAGCAGCTGCAGGAATTCACTACCCGTGAAGGAGAAACCGTGGCTCTCTCTCCTGATTTGAGTGTGTAGGTGCTGCGATTTTTCCCCGAAGAGCAGCATCTGGTGCTTGGTATTGTTCGTGAGGGTGCCCTGATCGGCGAGTATCATAGCTTGAGTGGCGAAAGAACGTATCCAAACAGTATCGATCCAGGTGTTGAGATCAAACCGACCGCTTTTCGTGATCCACTTCTCAACCAGTTACACGCAGAAGTTTCGAGTCTGGAGAATGACGAAGTCGTACGCCAGGGGATTATCGAGGTCAACACGCCTCTTGTTCATCGTGGTGTAGCAATTTATCAGACAGCCTATAGTCGTGATGAATCAGGCTTCTGGACCTGTGGCTTTCAGCTCTCTAAAGACCCCGGCGAGCCGTTGGTCTGGTTGGGGAGTATCATTTTGACCCTGGCTATTCTGCTGGTTTTCTTTGTTAGATTTTATGCTGTGGGGATTGTGCCGACGACAAACGGGTTCCGGTTGATTTCTCTTGCGGGCTTTCGCGGTGATGTCGGCAAAGTGAAGTTGGCGGCGTTGGTTGCAATTTTAAAACGTGTGGATGGAGGGGATGGTAGTAAAATCAATCCTCAGTAGCAGTCCGAGTCTCTCCAATATTCAGTAAACCTTTTACTCTTCGCTCTGTTTGCGTTCTGTGTTGATGAAGGGGCACGTTGAAAATATCCGGCTAAATGATGTTTTTTGTTGTGTGTCAGTGGCAAGGTTTCCAGGAATCACTCAGATCAACAGATTTTGACTTTCATTAGTCTCTGGAACAACATCTAGGACACTCCGATTTTTAACGTTTGAGAATGATCGGCGTATATTGCCAAGTGTGTCAGTTGCTTGGTGAATAGGAATTTTTGGGGATATGATCTATTAATGCCAAGCCATCCGCACTACTGCGGGTGGCTTTTTTGTGACTGGTCAGGGAGAGTCTATAAAACTGTAGGAGATTCATTTATCGGTTACTGAATATCCCTAGGTGATGTAAAAAACAGTTGCGATAGGAATTATAGGAAAGCCCCAACCTTGAAAACAGGTTGGGGCTTTGTTTTACTGTGAGTCGTGACATATGGGGAAAGTAAACCCGTAGTTCGAGTCAAGCATGGCTCCCCTAGCTGGACTCGAACGGCTCAGGTAAATTCAACCGTGTCAGCTAATAACTCAGGCAATATGGCTGCGTAATGCTTGCGGCATATTTCAGGAGAGTTTCCCATCAAGGTTGAAATCTTGTAAAGACTTTCACCCTTCATCGCCAGTTGGCTTCCAAAGGTGTGTCGATAATCCAAACAAGTCCAAAGAATGTCTTTAGCCTTATTCACTTTTGACAACGCTTTAGAAAAATTATTCCCATCCCACCTTGAACCTTTAGGTGTGAGGAAAAACCAAGCCGACTCGGACTCGGCTCTTTTGTATTGATCAAGGTAGCCCCTAAGGGCTTTGCTGATCGGCACAACCCTGTTCACTTTTGTCTTTGGTTCCCAGTATTCATCATCAATTGTCTTGGGCCGAATACGGATCATGCCATTGGGGCCAGCTTTTAAGTCAATATCATCGAGAGTAAGCCACAAGGCCTCTTCTCTTCTTATCCCGGCATAGATGTAGACCGCCACCATAGTTTGAAGCTGTGGAGTGTCAGAGAGAACTTCAAGCTGTTCTTTGACTTGCTCCATGCTTAGAAACCGGATGTTGGGCGCTTTCTCTTTGTAACGCTCAACCTTGGCAGCGGGGTTTCTGTTGTCAGGGGTTCTTATGCCGTGTTGCTCCATGGCCCAATTGTATAAACGGGTCAGGATTTCCCGGTAACGGTTTGCTGTCTTTGGAGACAGATCCTTGCTGCGAACTTTGGCAGAAATAAATCCTGCAATGTCAGCAGTTGTGATCTGTTCAAAGAAGTTCACTTCTATCGGAGCCACATATTCTTTACTGGGACGCTTGATGCCCTTCTGGCTGATCTTTGCATTCTTTAGTTCTAACTCTGTGCAGATCGGGCCAAAGGTGCTTCTGAGGTAATGGATATCACGTTGAACGTTGCGGGGAGTTTTAACTGCATTGAGGTATTGGACGTAAGCCTTGACGACTTGGGATACAGGGGTCCGTGTTGGTAACGGAATGTCTGTGCCTCTTGCAATCGCAGATTCAATCTGTCTGATTTTCTCTTTAGCGATCTGCAAAGAAGAGGTGTGAAGGCTCACACGTTTTTGCTGACCACCAAGGTTGTACTGTGCGTAGTAGGTTTTTCCGCGTTTCTTGAGACAGGCCATGATAGCACTCCTTTTACCATGTTTATCGGGTCCCAAGGTACACAAAAGGGTACAGTGTAAACAAAAAGGGACCTGCAAGTTAATGCAAGTCCCTGATATTATTGGTAGCGGGGGGAAGATTTGAACTTCCGACCTTCGGGTTATGAGCCCGACGAGCTACCTGACTGCTCCACCCCGCAACAAGAGGCGACAAACTATCGGATGCCTGCGGGGTTGTCAACCTTTTCTTTCGTCTTTTTCTTCTGGCCCATGCTCTCCTGCTTGCTGGTTGACTCCTTTTGGAGTATAACCTTTCTCATCAGAGAGAGTTTACTTATGTCTACAACAATTACTTTGGAACAAGCCCTGGCACTTCGTGATAAGGGTGCACTGCTGGTTGATGCCCGTAGTCCGGATGAATTTGCCGAGGCGACCATTCCCGGTGCGATCAATGTGCCGATCCTCGACAATACTGAACGGGCCGAGGTGGGCACACTTTACAAGCAGGTTGGCAAGCGGCAGGCGCGACAACGTGGTGTTGAGATTGTCGCCCCTAAAATCCCCGCCATGATTGAGACGATTGCCAGGTTGCAGGCTGGAACATCCCAGCCGGTCGTCATCTTCTGCTGGCGTGGTGGCATGCGTAGTCTTGCTTTGACTCAGTTTCTTGAGCTCGCTGGCACTCCGGCACGGCAGTTGTCTGGAGGCCATAAAGCTTTCCGCCGTCATGTGCTGGATTATTTTGAACACGGCAAGTGGGCTAAGTTGCTGGTTTTTCGTGGCCTGACCGGTGTGGGTAAGACCCATTATCTGCATCGCCTGGCGGAACAGGGTTATCCTGTTGTCGACCTGGAAGGATTGGCCAACCACCGTGGTAGCGCCTTCGGCAACCTTGGTTTGCCGCCGCAACCGAACCAGAAAATGTTCGATTCTCTGCTCTGGGATGAGCTACGCAAGATCCCCTGCGATGGCTATATCCTGGCAGAAGGCGAGAGCCGGCATATTGGTCGGGTGGCTCTGCCAGCCAGGGTTTACCAGACATTACAAATCGAGACATCGATCTGGCTGAATGCTTCTTTAGAAGCAAGGGTCAGAAATATCCTCGCTGATTATCCTGCGGTCGAAAAACTCAAGGACGAGTTTATTCGCCCGATCCGTGCTCTCAAAGAGAAACTCGGCAAAGAGACGATGAATCGTTATCTGCAGTTGCTTGAAGAAGGCAACTGGTCTGAGCTGGTCAGTGAGCTGATGGTGAATTACTACGATCCGCTTTATAGGCACACTCTGCCGGAAAGGCGTGTTGAAGTTGATTTGCAACCAGAAGAGACAGTGATGGAGCGTATCGAATCTGCAGTTGCTGAAGTGTTGGGCAAGTCAGCATCCACGTAGTGAGTACTTTACTGAGGATGTCGCAGACTGATAGAATGGTTGCAGAATATTTGACTGAACGGACAGCGCTATGAAGTCATCACCTGATGCTAAAACAGTGAATCCTCTTTGCCTCCAGTGTTTGCGTAATTGCAAGCAACCGGCGGCTAATCTGCTTTTAGAATGTCCGCGGTATTTTCCCCTGCCTTTTAAGGTTGAGAAACATCGGTTTGACCAGATGGGGTTGTTTGATGGGGATGAATAGAAGTAGAGTGTAGCTGTTTTCAATGGGCAGCAGATTCACAATCTGCTGCCCGTTGTTTTCACTAATTGTGGTTTAAAAACTTAACGTCCAGATAACCGATCAAGAAACTCCACAATCTTCGGCGTAAACTTCTCCGGTTCCACCAGGAACGAATCATGACCATAATCTGAATCGATCAGATGATACTCCGCCGGTTTCCCCTGCTTGTGCAACTCATTAATCAACTCTTCCGTCTGGTAGGGTGGATAGAGCCAGTCTGAAGTAAAAGCAAACCAGAGAGATTGGCAGTTCAGATTGCTCAGAGCTTCTTCCAGTTCATCAAACCCCCAGGCCACGTCGTAGAGGTCTAAGGATTTAGCGAGATAGAGGAAACTGTTGGTATCAAAACGGTCGACGAAACTGCGGCCGTTATAAGACAGGTATCTTTCGATCTCGAACTGTCCGAAGAAATCATATTGACCGTCCCGGGCAGAGAACCTGCGACCGAACTTGAGGTTCATGGATGGGTCGGAGAGGAACGAGATATGGCCGACAGCACGAGCCAGGGCCAGGCCATCCGCGGGTGGGTGCTCTGGACGGTAATTGCCCTTGCGCCACATCGGGTCGTTGTAGATAGCCTGACGAGCAAGGGCATTCAGCGCAATGGCCATAGGAGAAGGCCGTCCGGTGCCGGCAATCGGGATGATCGAGCGGACGCGTTCCGGGTAATGGATGCCCCATTCCAGCGCCTGCATGGCTCCCATGCTGCCACCGATGACGGTGAGCAGTTGATCAATCTTCAAGTGGTCAATGAGTAGCTGTTGGGCACGCACCATGTCACGAACCATGATTACCGGAAACTGCAGGTTGTAGGGCTTGCCGGTTCTGGGATTGTTGCTGGCAGGTCCCGTTGATCCGAAGCAGGAGCCGATAACGTTTGAGCAGATGACAAAATAGCGGTCAGTGTCGAGCACCTTGCCTGGGCCGATCATGTCGTCCCACCAGCCTGGTTTGCGATCCTCGGAGTTGTGACGTCCAGCAGCGTGGGCATCACCGGTCCAGGCATGGGCGACCAGGATGGCATTGCTCTTGTCACCGTTCAGCTCACCATAGGTTTCATAGGCGATTGTCAATGGACCGAGCAAGCGGCCGCTTTCCAGCCGTAGCTCGACATTGAAGTCAACATGTTCAGTTTTGACGATGTCAAGTTCGCTCATTTTATGGCCAGCTTCCGTAAAAACAAAAAAAGCCCCTTCCCGAAAAATGAGAAGGGGCCAGCAGATACATGAAAAATTGGTATCGCGGGCTCCGTCCTCATCTTCCCCGCTGGCGTTTCTTGCCAGTGAGTTGGATTTAGCACCTGGCATCCACCGTTGCTATCGCTTCAGTGAATCGGTTGCTGTGGCTTCAAAGGGCCGGTCCCTCCACCACTCTTGATAAAGACTGTGTTGCTATGTTGACGAAACTCTAACGAAAACCGTCTGTATTGTCAAACTGTTTGCGATCCTGAGTCTGCCATTTGCCTAACGGATTCAGCTCTCGTCAGGACTTGAAAGAGCCGATCTCTCTCTCCAGAACCTCGGCTTGTTCAGCCAGGCTGTCAACGACCTTGTCTAGTTCGGCAGTACGTGCAGCATTACTCTCAGCAATCTTGCGGACAGCAGAAACAGCTTCAACCACCTGTTGACTGCGTGTGGACTGATCCTTAGAGGCCTGATCAATTTGCTGCATCATGTTACGGATGTTTTCCATACTCGCACTAATTTGATGGCTGCCCTTGGCCTGTTCGCCAGTGCTGAGCTTGACCTGAGATGAAATGTCCTTCATCGCCTCAGCAGCCCGTGCCTGCTGTTGAATCCCATCTGACTGCTGTTTCACGGCGGATGATATCTGTTGCAGCATGTTGGCAACCTGGTTGACTGCTTCGGTGATCTGCCGGCTACCGCGTGACTGCTCCTGAGTGGCCCGCACGATGCTCTTAACCTGCTCGGATGAGCGCTGAGAGCTTTCGGTAATCTTCTCCAGGGCTTCTTCAGCGACTTTTGAACGCTCTGCTTCCTCGCGAACTCGCTCGCTGCCAATCTGCATCGCCTTGACTGCCTCTACGGTTCCTGACTGTAGGCGCCTGATGATAAACGATATCTCCTGGGTTGACGTGGCCGTACGTTCAGCCAGTTCACGGATTTCATCGGCCACCACCGCGAAGCCTTTACCGTGCTCTCCGGCTTGCGCAGCGATGATCGATGCATTCAGCGAGAGCAGGCGGGTCTGATCGGCAACGTCATCAATAACCGTCAAAATGGTGCCAATTTCACCAGACTGCTTGCCCAAATCTTCGATGGTTCGACTGGCATCTTCGACTGACTCGCGGATAGCTTGGATACCGGCAATCGTTTCAGCCACGGTGGCCTTGCCAATTTCGGCGTCGCGGTTAGCTTGCTCGGAAAGTTCGTTGGTGTGCTGTGCAGTTTCTTCAACTTCCTTGATCGAGGCATCCATCTCGGTAATAGATGATGCTGTGACTTCTGTAGATGCGGAGAGGTTATCCAGGTTGTCGGCAACTTGCTGACTGGATGCAGACATTTCAGTGATTGAACTGGAGACTTCTTCTATTGTGCTGAAGAGCCGATCAACCTGGGAAACAATCTCCTCGATGGTGGCTCCCAACTCCAATGTTGCTGATGATGAAATCTCGACGGCTTCAAGCAGAGCACTGATGCTGTTGCCGACCTCGATTGTTGATTCATCGATCCCCTGGATTGCCTGGAAGGAGTCTTCCAGAGCCTCCGCCTGTTTGGCTGTGCCATCATTAACATCCTTAGAAGTACGACGAATTTTATCCGTGGCCGTAACGATGTCGCCAGCTGCAGCCCGGATGCGCAGGACCATCTCGCGTAAACGTGCTACGAAGCTGTTGAAATTCCCCGCCAGTTCACCAACTTCATCGTTACTACTGATTGTCAGGGCCTTGGTGAGGTCTGCTTCTCCTTGCGAAATCTCCTTGAGGTTGCTGACAACTTCAAGTAAGGGTCGGGTGAGTGCACGAGAGAAAAGCAAGGCCGCAGCTAGAACAATTGCGATGACAACTCCGATCAGAATGATCATTAAGTTGCGTAACGATTGTTGTGCCTCTAACGCGCTATTGAGATCTTGCGCTATTGCGAGTTTAAAATTAGTGCCGGACAGATCGCGTATGATCGGTAAATATGGTTTGTCACCGAGCAGAATTTCATTTGTATGCTTAGTCAGATTTATGCCTTGGAAATCGGGATGCGAAGCTCCAACGACACCCTGCTCCCCCAGAAAAGCAACTTCAACACCTCCCATCTCTTTGACGCGGCGGGCAAAGTCGTCATCCAGCAGGTAGGCTCCAACCAGAAAGCCAACGATTTTTTCCTGAAGCCTTACCGGAGTGGCAACGAGAATTGTCAACTGTCCAAGGTAACTTGAAAGGGCAGCCTGAGTCTCTCCTGTTTGCCGCGCAGCAATGAGAAGAGGATGGTCGATTTCCGGTTCTTCGGGTAAAGTCAATTATTCGGCATTAACTCTTAAAACCGATGTACCATCGGCGCCAAGCACTTCCAGAATATCCATATCGTACTGATTATGGACTGTGTCGACTAACGCATGTAACTGCTCAATATCCTGAGTCAAAGATGCATAGTAAAGGGCATTGACCATATCCGAAGAGCTGCTCAGAAGTTGTAGATAGTTTGACAACTCCTGCTGGCTGTTGGCTGTGCTGCGTTCAACAAAATTGCTCGATTTCTCAGCGAACTGCACCATGCTGCTGCGGATCTGGTCTTTGGTAAAGTTGGAAAGGAAAATCAGGCTGACCAGCAAGGGGACGACTGCAACCAGCAGCAGGACAAGAACGAGTTTTCCACGTAACTTCATGCTTAGCATATGATTATCCAAGATAGAGTGTGATGATAGCGAACGTAAACACTTTCAATATACTACATGCGTTGCGCTAGCGTTTCCAGTAGAACCGCGTCGATCAGAAAACCCCGGTGAGATTGGTGAGGAACGTTTGCACTGAGCCATCAAATGCATTGGAGTTGCGGTCATCGTAATCGTCAAAAGTGTATTCGACTCCAGCAGTCAATATGTCGGAAAGTTGCCAACGGACACGGGTTTTAAAACCGTTCTGGCGGATGTCTACTTCACTGATGTCCTGCAACCCATCAGGGCTGGCAGGCAGAATGTTGCCGTCATAGTCAAGGTCTCTTGAATCGAAATCCGGGGAGAACTCTGCATGAGAGCGAATATGATACCCCTCCAGGCGCCAGTTCAGCCTTTCCATAATACGCAGGTTGATACCGGCAGAGAGGGTGTGGACCCGTTGTTCAAATTCTGCATTATCATCCAGAATGGTGAAGTTGGCTGGCTCGCTACCAAAGAGGACGTCCTGGTCGATCTTGGAGTGTAGCCAACCGTAATTGAAATCGGCAGAGAAGATGTCATTCGGGATAAGCCAGAAACCGAGGGCCAGATTCTCGCGATCCTCATCACGGTCAAGGTCATAAGGGACTGGACCGTTGTCAAACTGGATTGCAGTATGGTCATCATTCTCACCGCGCAGGACATCGATGCTGCCAGTCGCTCCCCAAAGTGCTGAAGGCCTGTAGCTCGCATTGAAAAAGAATTCGTTGCTCTCACTTAAACTGGTGCCGTAGGCCGGGTTGTCAATCTTTGTGTATTCGTACCAGCCGCTCAGTTTGAGAGCTGACTTCTCCAGTAACCGTGAGAAGAATGTCAATCGGAACCGGCTGATCGTCTCGTCATCCGGGACGGCCCAGTATGGATTTGAAACGGGAGGGTCAGCAAGCGAACTGTGCTGGCCGACACCGGTATGGTTTCTTTCGGTATCTTCGTATTCGAACTCGCCCTTTAATGTCAGGCGATGCGAAGGGCGATAGGAGACGAACGCCGCATAATTATTGCGATCGATATCGATACTCTGGCGGACTGATATCGGGTTGCCGAAATTATTGAAGGCAAGCTCATTTGACGTGAGTGAAGATGGACTATCGTTGTCGAGGTCAAGCATTCTGTAACGGAAATTAATCGTCCAGTTCTCTCCCGGCGTGTAGGTGGCGTCGGCCGCCAGTTTCTGATAATCGGTCTCGGGGTCTTTGCGGTGACCATTCGCTAGATTCGATTGGTTCTCACGTTTGCCAATCGTGTAGCTGGCCGATGAGACAAAACCGCCCGAAGGGGGCAGGTTGATCGTGAAAGTTGATTCTGAGAGCTTGGAATCAGGGGCTTCGTCATGGATGTATTCACCTGCAGGTCGACCCAGCTTGTCGAGGTGGTTAAAATCATTGGCAGGTGGATTCTCATTCTCCCGGAATTCGCGCAAGGTTTGCAGAAAGGCGATGTCAACGGGGCCCAGATGTGCGTCAAAACCGACGGTGAACTCTTCTGTAGCCCGGTCAACCTTTCGGGAATTACTTTGCATGTGACAGGCACCAGCACAATTCTCATCGACAAAACGAAGCTGCTCTTTACCTTTTTTCTCCATGCGCCAGTAGGAGAGGTTGATGTGCGCCGGGTAGGTGGGCAGCTTGCCGCGTAGCTTGACTTCATTGATGGTGATTCTGCGGTTGTAATCAGCGCCCGGGTTATGGTCTTCATAGGACACATCCGGAGGGGCCGCTTGCCGCGCTTCAGGGTGATCCAGGTAAGGAATATGGTCGAGATTATGATATAGCCTCTCCGATCTGGCATTCAGTCGGATGAGAGCCTTATAGTCGAAGTTTCCTTCGACAAAATAGTCGTTGTCAGTAATGAACTCCCCGATTAGAGAGAATTTCTGGTCGCCGAAGTCCTGCAGGTAGATCAGACTGAAGGTTTGGCTGTCGTCAAGGTCGCTGTATTCAGCAGCTCTATTGGGATTATCGTCAGTGCTGACCCAACGGTAGCCGGTAGATAAGTCCAGAACTCTTCTGTCGTCCTCCAGTTGAGATTTGTCACCAAGGTCAGCCAGACCGAAGCCTGGAGTCAGCATCACCATGACAAATATCAGAACCCCATAGTGCAAGCTTTTTTGGACCATCACAATCATCTCCTGTGTTTCCGTACCGTCAGGATAAAACCTTATAAGCTAAGTAGATGACAAAACTATCTGGCAATAAATGTTCCACGCCCATGGGAGGATGGAATGTCGGTTCCATGGATCGATGAATGGCAGTCGGTGCATCTGGTGTAAAACGCCTGCTTCATGGCTGGCGAACTTAACGACGCGGTTCCTTCCCCGTGGTGGCTGGCATGGCACTGCATGCAGAGGAAGGGCTGGGATACTTCCAGCAGCGGTTCGTTTGGTGAACCGTGGGGACTATGGCAGTTGGTACACTCTTCGGTGACATCGGCATGTTCGTAGACAAACGGCCCTTGATACTCCATATGGCAGCGGGTGCAGAGGGCTTTGCTTGTGACGCCCTTGAGGTTGTTACGGTTGGTCGAGCTATGTGGATCATGGCAGTCGGTACAGGCCATCTTGTGTTCCGGAACCGGATGATGGGAAAACTGGGCAAACTCCATTTTAGTCTGCGTGTGGCAGCCAGTGCAGAGCTCTTCCTGCTCATGACGGCTAACTTTTTGCTGCGGCCCTTTGTGCAGTTTGTGGCAGTCAAAGCAGCTTACATCGTTCAGTGCGTGTACGCTTGAGTTCCAACTGCTCAGATTCGGAGTGGAGGCCGCCGAGTGGCACTTCAGACAAAGCATTGATTGGGCCTGGGCCGGAAACTCGGCGAGAGGTAATAGGGTTTTGAAGTCGCAGGTTTTCTTTTCAGCGGCATGTTCTACGGCTATGCTGCCCGGGCCATGGCACGATTCGCAATTGACCAGTGGCAGGCCCGTATCTTCCGAGATCTGGTCGCCGTGGATAGAATGTTTGAAATCCGCAGCAACCTTGTCGTGAGTGTGACAGCTTGTCAGACAGTTCTCATCACCGATGTAATTGGCATCGAGATTGCCGACCAGAAGGGTTTCGTAACTCCTGACAGGTGCTATCGGTTGTGATGAACGTAATGTGGAAAGGTCGGTACAGGCAGCACCAAGTATGCCTGTCAGGACAAGGAACAGAGGAATTCGATATTGCAAGGCATACCTCCAGATATCTACGGCGAACCCAGATTGCAAAATATTATTAAAGTGGAAAGTCCCCAGATAATATCAACACAAACAGCTCTATTATGAGTATTTTGCCATCTAACATCAAGAATTTTACGATTTAAATTGAGACGGTTGCGAATTGTTATGATGTGTTGTCTGAAGTCCTTCTCAAGAGAAAGAGTGAATTCCTCCGGTTCTTTCTGGACGCTGGACGCAATTTCGCCTTTAATCCTGGAGTTTTCCCCTCCTGGTTCCCAGCGTTTTTGTCTCTGATCGCTATTATTTGTTGGAGTTTTCGCTGCACTGGGGCGGGAGTTTTTTCTGCTCGGCGACCAGGCTGGCAAAATCGTAGCGTGATAAAGTGGCCATGAATTCTTCACGAATCTTTGCCCAGGCACCGTGTAACGGACAGAAAAATTGACGATCACAAGGATCATCTTCAATAAGGCACTGGTTGAGATAAACTGGGCCTTCCTGAGACTTTACAATGTCGAGCAGGGTTATTTCTGCGGGCTCTTTCACCAGGAAAAAGCCGCCACCAACCCCACGCTGGGAGCCGACGATGCCATCTTTGATCAATGGCTGGAGTATCTTAGTCAGGAACGCTGGCGTGATATCCTGATCTTTGCAGATGTCTTTTTTATAGATGATTTCCCCGGCCGGTTGGCGGGACATATGAAGAATTGCGCGGATGGCATATTCTGTGGCACGGGTAATAATCAAGGTAAGTTCCTTTAACGACATACTTGACAAGATTTGTAATAAAATAAATGTCTTGAGCGGCGATGTCAATCATTTATCATCTATCTGTTCCTCTTTAATCCTGCCTCTGGTCGATTGACAGTTCCTTTTTAATAAAGGCATTATATTCATGCACTGAATCAGTTTAATAAAAGGAACCTTTATTCAAATGTCTACTGAACAGGTTGTTGGACGTTTTGCACCAAGCCCTACTGGTCCTCTGCATTTCGGATCGTTAATCGCCGCAGTTGGCAGCTATTGCCTGGCGCGACGGAACGGGGGCAAGTGGTTGTTGCGCATGGAAGACCTGGATCCCCCGCGAGTAGTGCCGGGTGCTGCAGATGAGATCCTGTCAGCTCTGGATAATCTGGAATTGCATTGGGATGGTGAAGTCGTCTGGCAGAGTCAGCGTACTGAAGCGTATGCTGAGGCTGTAGAGAAACTTCGGCAAAGGGGGCTGGTTTTTGATTGCGCCTGCTCGCGTAAGGAGATCCTTTTAAGCGCCCCGCATCCTGGCGAAAATGGTCCCATCTATCCTGGTACCTGTCGAACCGGCCTGCGACCCGGACGCAAGCCGCGTGCGTTGCGCATCGAAGTGAACAAAGAACAGGTCTGTTTTTCTGATGGCGTTTTTGGTCCTCTTCAGCAAATCTTGTCAGAAGCTGTCGGTGATTTTGTCCTGCGCCGGGCAGATGGTCTCTTTGCTTACCAACTGGCGGTGGTCGTCGATGATGAGGCCGCAGGTATCAACCAGGTTGTTCGTGGTGCCGATCTGCTTTCGTCTACACCTCGGCAGATTTTCCTACATGCCTGCCTTGGCAATCCTGTCCCCGAATATGTCCATCTGCCTTTGGCTATGGAAGAAGAGGGTAAGAAAATCAGCAAACGCCATGGTCCCGTCCAACTTGATTATGATCATAATGCTGCAGAATTGATTGCTCGGTCCTTGCGTTTTCTTGGTCAAACAGTGCCGGGCAGCCTGCAGGGGGCTCCACCAAAAGAACTCCTGGCATGGGCTATCCAAAACTTTGATCAAAGGAAAATCCCGGTTGCTGCCGAGGGATTAATGGTGACTGATCTTCCCCTGTGATCTAAAACTTTTTGTTGCCTGATCTTAAAAAAAGTACGAAAGCCCATTGACAGACAGCTAAAAAGCCGGTAAACAGTTCTTATTAACTAAAGTGAGTGGTACAGCACCTGTATCCTTAATAGATAATTTTTCCTTTCTAAATATATCCAATCAAAGCACGGACTGACCTCGACCTTAAGACACTCTCGACAAAATAAACGCGTGGGGCAATACGGAGTTTTTGCTCTGCAAAGTTAACCTTCCAAAACATCCAAATCATTTCGGACCGCGAAAACTCGGAGAAAAAGACCTCAATATTCACAACCAACCAGGTATGCAGCAATTGCGGCAGAATTTTGTCGTTATGCGGGTGTACTAATCTTGATACATGCAGATTTAAGGAGAACAGATGAACCTGAAGGAACTGAAAGAAAAGAAAATTACCGATCTTTTGACTATTGCCAAAGAACTCGGCGTCGAAGGGTCATCAGCTCTGCGCAAGCAAGATCTGATCTTCGCTATTCTGAATACGACCTCCGCTAAAAATGGAGCTATTTTTGGCGAAGGGGTTCTTGAGGTCCTCCCCGATGGTTTTGGTTTCCTACGTGCTCCTGATGCCAACTATCTGCCCGGTCCGGATGACATCTACATCTCACCTTCGCAGATTCGGCGCTTCAGCCTGCGCACCGGTGATACGGTTTCCGGTCAGATTCGACCGCCGAAAGAAGGTGAACGTTACTTCGCCCTGCTCAAGGTTGCCGAAGTCAACTTTGAAAATCCGTCTGTCGCCCGTGAGAAGACCGTTTTTGATAACCTGACACCTCTTTATCCTGATCAGCGTCTGACTCTGGAAACTCCAGACAACATGTCGACGCGCGTCATCGATCTGGTCTCGCCGGTCGGCAAGGGACAGCGCGCCCTGATTGTCGCTCCACCAAGAACCGGCAAGACAGTCCTGTTGCAGAATATTGCCAACTCAATCTCTGCCAATCATCCAGAAGCCTACCTGATTGTGTTGCTGATCGACGAACGTCCCGAAGAAGTGACCGACATGCAGCGCACAGTTCAGGGTGAGGTTATCTCTTCGACCTTCGATGAGCCAGCCACCCGCCACGTCCAGGTCGCCGAGATGGTTATCGAGAAGGCCAGACGACTGGTGGAGCACAAGCGTGATGTGGTTATTCTGCTCGACTCTATTACCCGCCTGGCCCGCGCTTACAATACCGTAGTGCCGCCTTCCGGTAAGATTCTTTCCGGTGGTGTTGATTCCAATGCTTTACACAAGCCGAAGCGCTTTTTCGGTGCTGCCCGTAACATCGAAGAGGGAGGCAGTCTGACGATTATTGCAACTGCTCTGATCGATACCGGCAGTAAGATGGACGAAGTCATCTTTGAGGAGTTTAAAGGCACCGGCAACATGGAATTAATTCTCGATCGTCGTCTGGTTGACAAACGGACTTATCCGGCCATTGACATCAATAAGTCCGGTACCCGTCGCGAAGATCTTCTGGTCGAGGAAAAGAGTCTGAAACGCATCTGGTTGTTACGTAAAGTACTCTCATCGATGAACGTGGTCGACGGTATGGAATTCATGCTGGATAAACTCGGTGATGTGAAGACCAACCAGGAATTCCTCGACAGTATGAATCGATAAACGATTGCACCGGAAAAGGTTGCAATTGCTTTTAAATAGTGGTATCAAGTCACTCTTTTAAGCCCTAGAATTCACTAAATCCGCGACCTGTACCAAGCCAGGTCAACAGGAGTTAAACAATGAAAGAAGGTATTCACCCCAAGTACGAGGCTTCCACAGTTAAGTGTCACTGTGGGTCCACTTTTGAAACAAAATCTACCAAAGGTGGCGATATTACTACAGAGATTTGTTCTCAATGCCACCCTTTCTATACCGGCAAGCAGAAGCTGATGGATACTGCTGGTCGGATCGAACGTTTCCGCAAGCGGTACGAAAAGAAAGACTAGAGTTCTAGGGGGCGGCCCTGCTGGGCCGTCCCTTTATTTTTGATGTCGGGTTCCCCGGCTGAGATGTTCTCTAACTCATAAGCATCAGAACAATATTCTCCGCGTCCCGTTCCGGGACACGGCCCGGCTCCCCGGACGGAGCGGTCGCATTTGGAAACGAAGGCCATGCTTGTCCAACTTCTCACGAACACTCCCAATCCGGAACAGATTGTGGCAGCCGCAGCGCGGCTTTGCTATTCTGATTCTTCAATCGAGCAGTTACTTGAACAGGCGCCAGATCAGGCCGCCAAACTGTTGCAGAAGATTCTCGAGCTCGGCCACTATTCGGTGCTCGAACACGCTTCCTTCACTTTTGGCATCGAGGGGATCAGCCGAGCCTGCTCCCATCAACTTGTGCGCCACCGGCTTGCCTCGTTTTCGCAGCAAAGCCAGCGTTACGTTGCTCATGACCAGCCTTTCGAGGCGATCATTCCCGAAAGCATACGTGAGCATCAGCCACTGCTGGAGCGTCTTGATGTGCATATGCAAAAGACCCATGAGCTGTATCGTGACCTGATGGCCGCGGGAGTTCCTGCAGAAGACGCTCGCTTTGTACTGCCCAATGCGGCTTCAACCAAACTGGTGATGACCATGAATGCCCGTGAGTTGCATCACTTTTTTACGTTGCGCTGTTGTCGGCGCGCCCAATGGGAAATTCAGGACATGGCCAAAGCAATGCTTCGCTTGGTTCGCCAGGCTTCTCCCTTGCTCTTTGCCGAGGCTGGTCCTAGCTGTCTGAGCGGGCCCTGCCCCGAGGGGACTATGACCTGCGGTGCAATCAAAGAAGTACGAGAAGAATATTCGCAACTGTAATTCAACCCCGAGTCCGCCGCACATTGATGCAGGCAGATTCAACTTCAAAAATACTGATAGATTCCCATGCTGAATAAACTTGAACAAGTCGCTGACCGGTTCCGTGAGGTCGAAGGTTTACTTTCTGATCCCAACGTGATCAAAGATCAGGCGCGTTATCGCAATTTGACCAAAGAGCATTCCGCTCTGACCGATGTCGTCACTGGTTATGAGCGGTTTTGCCGTATCAGAGACGAAATCGCTGGTAGTCAGGAACTTCTTAAAGATTCTGATGCAGAGGTTCGTGAGATGGCGAGTGCCGAAGTCGCCGAATTGGAAACCGAACAGACTGCGCTTGAGGAACAGCTGAAGCTTATGTTGCTTCCCAAAGATCCGAACGACCAGAGAAATATTATTCTCGAAGTTCGCGCCGGAACAGGGGGTGATGAGGCGGCTCTTTTTGCTGGTGACCTGTTTCGCATGTACTGTCGCTACTCTGACCGCCAAGGGTGGAAAGTTGAAGTCCTCAACACGGCTGAATCCGAAGCCGGTGGCTACAAGGAGGTCATTGCTCTGATCAGTGGCAAAGGGGTCTTTTCCCGCTTCAAATATGAAAGCGGCGTTCATCGTGTGCAGCGGGTGCCGGACACCGAGGCTCAGGGACGTATTCACACCTCTGCCTGTACGGTTGCAGTGATGCCAGAAGCCGATGATGTTGAGGTCGATATTGATCCGAGCGATCTGCGCATTGACCTCTACCGGGCGTCTGGTGCCGGTGGCCAGCACGGTAATAAGACCGAATCGGCGGTACGGATTACCCACATTCCGACCGGCGTCGTGGTTGCCTGTCAGGACGAACAATCACAACATAAGAACAAGGCCCGGGCGATGAAGGTTCTACAGTCGCGAATTCTTGATGCCATGCAGGCTGAGCAGAATGCTAAGATGGCGGCTGATCGCAAAAGCCAGGTTGGCAGTGGCGATCGCTCCGAACGTATTCGTACCTATAATTTCCCCCAGGGACGCTGCACCGATCACCGCGTCGGTTTGACCCTTTATAAACTCGAAGCCATTATGCAGGGTGACCTGGATGAAGTGATTGATACTTTGATCACGCATGGCCAGGCTGAACTGATGGCGGGGCATGATAGCTGATGGTGGGACAAGATAACTGTTGGCACAGGGGACTCACTTGAACGAGCGCTGGACGGTCCTCAAAATCCTGCAATGGACTGCTGATTATTTTGCTGGCAAGCAGATTGACTCTGCGCGTCTGGAAGCCGAACTGTTGCTGGCTGCAACCCTTGGCATGGACCGCGTTGGCCTTTATGTCAATTTTGAGCGGCCACTTGATGCCGCCGAGTTGGCTGCTTTTCGCGATCAGGTGCAAAGGCGTGCTCAACGGGAACCTGTTCAGTACATTCTCGGTGAGACAGAATTCTGGTCACTACCTTTTAATGTCAGCCCGGCGGTTCTGGTGCCGCGAGCGGATACGGAAGTTCTGGTCGAAGAAGCCTTGACCCGGATCGAAGGATCTGCCCGTGTTCTCGATGTCGGTACTGGTAGTGGTGCTATTGCGATCGCTCTGGCCCATGAAAAGACGGAGATTCTAGTAACGGCTCTTGATTGCAGTGAGCAGGCGCTCGAAGTGGCTCAAGCCAATGCCGAGCGTAATGGTGTGGCTGATCGGATGACTTGTCTGATGGGCGATCTTGCTGATTTGCCGCCGGGTCCTTTCGAAATGGTTGTCAGTAACCCTCCCTATATTCCAACCGGGGATCTGGCGCAATTGATGCCGGAGGTGCGTGATCATGAGCCACGTCTGGCCCTCGATGGTGGCGATGATGGCTTAACCGCCTATCGCCGGCTTGCTGCTCAGGCTGGAAAAGTCCTTGTCCCGGGTGGCTGGCTGCTGGTTGAGGTCGGTATCGATCAAGCGGCAGATGTCGAGACCCTGTTCCAGGCTGCTGGTCTCACCGAGATCAAGCATCGTGATGACTATTCTGGAATCCCACGGGTTATTATGGGAAGAACAAATCTATAACGCTGTAAAATGTAAAAGGTAAGAAACTTTGGATAAATTGATTATAAATGGTGGCAAGCGACTGGCAGGCGAAGTTGCGGTCAGTGGCGCCAAGAATGCGGCCTTACCGTTGTTGTTTGCAATGTTGCTCTCTCCCGGGCCGCACCGATTGGGCAATCTTCCGCGTCTGCGCGATATTACCACCGCTGAGCGACTGCTTGCAGAGCTTGGCGCTGAGGTCGACAGCAGCAATGGCACCCTGAAGGTGACCACCGAGCAGATCAATAGCATGGAAGCTCCTTACGATTTGGTGCGTACCATGCGCGCTTCGGTGTTGGTGCTCGGTCCGCTGCTGGCTCGCTACGGCAAAGCCAGGGTCAGTTTGCCTGGTGGTTGTACGATCGGTGCCCGGCCGATTAATTTGCATCTTAAAGGGCTTGAAGCCATGGGTGCGGATATTCATCTTGAGAATGGTTATGTCGAAGCCAGTGCCAGACGTTTAGAAGGTGCCCGGATTCACTTTGATATCCCGACTGTTGGTGGCACCGAAAATTTGCTGATGGCCGCGACGCTTGCCAGGGGGACAACGATCCTCGAAAATGCTGCGCGGGAGCCGGAAATCATTGATCTTGCCAAGGCCTTACAAGGCATGGGTGCATTCATTGAGGGCGCTGGTACCGATACCATCACAATTGAAGGTGTTGACGATCTGACCCCGATGGATTACCAGGTCATGCCGGATCGTATCGAGGCAGGCACTTTTCTGGTCGCTGCTGCCATGACCGGTGGTCGGGTTGGTGTCAAAGGTGGTTGTGCCGAACATATGGAGGCGTTGCTCAGTAAGCTTGAGGAAGCTGGTGCGACGGTTGCTTCGACTCCGGAAACTCTCTGGGTCGAAGGCCCGGAAGAGATCCAGTCGGTGAATATAAAGACTCAACCGCATCCAGGCTTTCCCACCGATATGCAGGCCCAGTTCATGGCGATGATGACCTTGGGCAACGGCACCAGCATGATTACCGAAGCGGTTTTTGAAAACCGTTTCATGCATGTGAGCGAACTGCAACGGATGGGCGCCGATATCTCCATAGAAGGTCATACGGCTGCAGTCAATGGTGTCTCTGCTCTACACGGCGCACCGGTGATGGCGACGGACCTGCGGGCCAGCGCCTGCCTGGTGCTTGCCGGACTGGCCGCTGACAGTACCACCGAGATCAGCCGCATCTATCATCTTGATCGAGGCTACGAAAAGCTGGAAGAGAAATTCCGCAGTCTGGGTGCTGATATCGAGCGTGTTCCAGCATAAAAAACAGTGACTGAGGGCTGGGGAGTGGTTACACTGCTAAGTTGCTGAGCGAACCCTCAGCTTCCAGCCATCAGCTTCGGGAAAATACTATGAATGATTACCTGACTTTTGCCCTTCCAAAAGGGCGTATTATGCAAGACTCCATGGAGTTGTTTGCCAAGATTGGTATTACCTGCCCGGAGATGGATAATCCCGGTCGCAAACTGGTCTTTGTGAACCACGAAGACAAGTTGCGTTTCATGGCTGTGCGTTCTCAGGATGTGCCGACTTATGTCGAGCATGGTTGTGCTGATATCGGCGTGGTTGGTAAAGATACTCTGCTGGAGCAGGACAAAGATCTGTATGAGCCGCTCGACTTGCAGTTTGGTTACTGCCGCATGGTGGTTGCCGAGCCGAAAGAGCTGCGTCAGGATGATGACCCCGCTGGTTGGTCGAATATCCGGGTTGCCAGCAAATACCCCAATGTGACAGAAAAGTTTTTTGCCGCTAAGGGCATTCAAGTCGAAGTCATCAAGCTCTATGGGTCGATTGAACTTGCGCCGCTAGTCGGGCTGGCTGAACGAATCGTCGACCTGGTTTCAACCGGCGGCACCATGCGTGAGAATGGCCTGGTTGAAGTAGAAACGATCGCTGAGGTGACCAGCCGTCTGATTGTTAATCGCGCCAGCCTCAAGACCAAGCATCGACGCATTTCCCGGTTGATCGAGGATCTGGAAAAGGTGATTGAAGACGGACCACGGATTTCCGATTGAGTCCGGAACTCTGGAGGAATAAATTATGATTCGGTTTCTGCGCTTTTCAGATGCCGGCTTTGCTGAGGCCTTCCGCGAGATGAGTGAGCGCGGCGAGACGACCCCCGCTGGAGTCCTTGAGACCGTTCAGGGGATTCTGGCCGATGTCCGTGAACGCGGCGACGCAGCGCTTTGTGATTACACAGAGCGCTTTGATCGTCTCAAACTGACAGCTGACAGCCTCGAAGTTTCTACCGTTGAGATAGACCAGGCCCTTGCTACAGTCGATAGTGAGACAATGGCTACTCTGCAGCTAGCTGCAGACCGGATTGCCGCTTTTCACGCTAAACAGAAGGAAGAAACCTGGCTCTCTGATGACGAGCCAGGCATCCAGTTAGGCCAAATGATCACGCCTCTCGATCGGGTTGGTATCTATGTGCCGGGTGGTAAAGCTGCGTACCCATCGTCGGTGCTGATGAATGCAATACCGGCCAAGGTTGCTGGCGTTGGCGAAATCATCATGGTGGTGCCGATGCCGGACGGTGTGGTTAACCCGTATGTCCTGGCTGCAGCCCATATTGCCGGGGTGGATCGAATTTTCAAGCTTGGCGGTGCCCAGGCCGTGGCGGCTCTTGCTTATGGTACAGAAACAGTGCCCAAGGTCGATAAGATTACCGGTCCAGGTAATATTTACGTGGCCACGGCCAAGCGTCTGGTCTTCGGGACGGTCGATATCGACATGATCGCCGGGCCCAGCGAAATCCTGGTGATCAATGACGGCAGTGGCAACCCGGCCCATATTGCTGCTGACCTGCTCTCGCAGGCCGAGCACGATGAACTGGCCGCCTCGTTGCTTATTACCACCGATGAAACCTTTGCCCAGCAGGTCGCCAAGGAGTTGGAGACCCAGCTTGAGCAGTTATCGCGCGCCGCAATCGCCCGTCAGTCAATTGATAACTTCGGTGCGATCATTCTTGCCCGCGATCTTAACGAGGCAGCAGCATTCAGTAACCAGATAGCTCCAGAGCATTTGGAACTCGCAGTCGCAGAGCCTTTTAAGCTGTTGCCGCAAATCCGCCACGCCGGTGCGGTCTTTCTTGGCCATAATACCCCTGAAGCGGCCGGTGACTACCTGGCCGGGCCGAATCACACCTTGCCGACCGGTGGTACTGCACGTTTCTTCTCGCCGCTTGGGACCGAGGATTTTGTCAAGCAATCGAGCCTGATCTCGTTCAGTGCAGAAGGTTTGAATCGGTTGGGAGCAGATATTATTAAAATTGCCGAGCTTGAAGGTCTGGAAGCTCACGCAAAATCGGTATCAATCAGATTGCGTAAAGACTAATTTTGAATGCAAAATTGATTCTCGGGGAGGATGGTATGGCACGAACTGCCACAATTGATCGCAGCACCAAAGAGACCAGCATCAACGTGATTCTCGGCCTGGATGGTCGTGGTGAGCACCAGATCGAATCTGGAGTGCCTTTTTTCGATCACATGCTGACCCAGATCGCTCGTCATGGCTTCTTTGATCTGCAGATCAGTGCCAAGGGCGACCTGGAAATAGACGCCCATCATACGGTTGAAGATGTTGGCATTTGCCTCGGTGAAGCGTTCAAGAAGGCGCTTGGCGACAAGGTCGGAGTGCGCCGCTATGGGCGTGGAACCATGCCGATGCATGAAGCTCTGGCCGCCGTGATCCTTGATTTTTCCGGACGGCCATTTCTGGTCTTCAATGTCCCTCTGCCGAAAGCGCAAGTGGGCAATTTTGAACTCGAATTGGTCGAAGAATTCTTTACTGCGTTCTGCAACCGCTCCGGTGCCAACGTGCATGTCAACCTGGCTTACGGCGATAATCTGCATCACATCGTCGAAGCTGTGTTCAAAGCTTTTGCTCGCGCACTGGACGAAGCGACTCAGCTTGATCCCAGAGTCGAAGGTGTCCTCTCTTCAAAGGGAACCCTTGAGTAGGAACGATAAATGATCACGATCATTGATTATGAAATGGGTAACCTGCGCAGCGTCGAGAAAGCTTTTGAAAAGCTTGGTCATGCCGCCAGGGTCAGCAGTAATCCAGAGGATCTTCTGCATACAGACAAGATCGTCCTGCCCGGAGTCGGTGCTTTCCGCGATTGCATCAACAACCTGCGTGCCGGTGGTTTTGTCGAACCGTTACTACGGCATGTCGAATCTGGCAAACCGCTGCTCGGCATCTGTGTCGGCATGCAGATGCTTTTTGACGAAAGCGAAGAGTTCGGTCGTCATCAGGGCTTGGGACTGGTGCCGGGGAAGGTCATTCACTTTCCTACCGATATGACTGAAGGTGGTGAGCGGCTTAAAGTTCCGCATATGGGCTGGAACAATATTCAGATCCAGAAGCCATCACCGATCTTCGAGGGCACAGAAGATGGTAGTTACGTCTATTTTGTCCATTCCTACTATTGCTCGGCTGATAACCCTGCTGATGTCGCTGCGACTTGTCGTTACGGTGAGATCGAATTTTGTGCTTCTGTCTGGCGTAACAATCTTATGGCAACCCAGTTCCATCCGGAAAAGAGTCAGACCATTGGCCTGAATATTTTTGACAAATTTGGAAAACTTTAAAATTTCATAAACATACAGGAAGATTTACATGATCGTTCTACCCGCAATTGATCTAAAAGATGGCCAATGCGTTCGTTTGGAGCAGGGTCTGATGGAGAAGGATACTGTCTACTCTGATGATCCGGCCGCGATGGCTCGCCACTGGCAGGACGAAGGGGGCGAGTTCCTGCACCTGGTTGACCTGGACGGAGCCTTTGCTGGTGTGCCGAAGAATCGCGAAGCGATTGAGGCGATTGTGGCTGCCGTTGATATTCCCACCGAACTTGGTGGCGGTATCCGTGATCTGGAGACAATCGAAGCGTATCTGAAGCTTGGCATCAGCCGTGTCATTCTCGGCACTGTCGCCAAGGAAAACCCGGAACTGGTTGCAGAGGCCTGCCGGAGGTTTCCCGGTCAGATCGTGGTTGGCATCGACGCCAAGAATGGCTTAGTAGCAGTGCGTGGTTGGGCTGAGGTGACTGAGAAGAAGGCGATTGATCTGGCCCGCGAGATGGAGGCTTTTGGCGTGACCGCAATCATCTATACTGATATTGCCCGTGACGGCATGATGCAAGGTCCGAACCTTGAAGCAACCGCTGCTCTGGCCGAAGCCATCTCTATCCCGGTGATTGCTTCCGGGGGCGTATCGAGCCTGGATGATATCCGCAACCTGTTGCAGATCGAAGCCTCCGGTATTGAAGGGGTCATCACCGGCAAGGCGATTTACGACGGCGCGTTGAATCTACGTGAAGCCGTCGCTCTAACGAAAAAATAATCACTCGATTGATTGGTAAACCATGCTGACAAAAAGAATCATTCCATGTTTAGACGTTAAAGACGGCCGTGTGGTCAAAGGCGTGCGGTTCCTCGAACTGCGCGATGCCGGTGATCCGGTCGAGGCAGCCGAGGCCTACTGCGCCCAGGGTGCCGACGAATTGACATTTCTCGATATCACGGCCTCAAGTGACAAGCGTGGCATCATCCTCGATGTGGTGGCAAGGACTGCTGAACGGGTTTTCATGCCACTCACGGTTGGTGGCGGTGTGCGCGAGATTGCCGATATTCGTAACCTGCTCAATGCCGGTGCCGATAAGGTCTCGATCAATACAGCTGCCGTTCATCGACCCGAGTTCGTTCGCGAGGCGGCTGAGCGTTTCGGTTCCCAATGTATCGTGGTTGCTATTGATGCGCGCAGAATACCTGACAGTGATCCGCAGAAATGGGAGGTCTATACCCACGGTGGCCGGAACCCGACCGGTATCGATGTCCTCGAATGGGCCAAGCAAATGGCAGATTATGGTGCGGGTGAAATCCTCTTGACCTCGATGGACTGTGATGGCACCAAAGACGGCTATGATATTCCCCTGACCCGCGCGGTCAGCGACCGGGTCACAATTCCGGTAATCGCCTCCGGCGGTGTTGGTAACCTCGAGCATATTCGCGAAGGCTTGGTCGAAGGTGGTGCGAGTGCGGCTCTGGCGGCGAGTATCTTTCATTTTCGTGAATACACGATCGGTGAATGCAAGGAATACCTACGCAAACACAACGTTCCTGCTCGCCAGGGACTGTCCCCGAACGGGGACAGTCCCTCGTAGCCTGGATTAAGGAGTAATTCGTGGCAGAAAAAGCTCAACAGGAAATTCTGGACGCAGTCTATAAGGTCATTCAGGAGCGAAAGCAGAATGCTTCGGAAAAATCTTACGTTGCCTCACTCTATGCCAAGGGCCTCGATAAAATCCTCGGCAAGGTTGGCGAAGAGGCTACGGAAGTCGCTATCGCCGGTAAGGGCGGCAAGGTCGACGAAGTGGTCAGCGAGGTGGCAGATCTTTGGTTTCATACTCTGGTGCTGCTCAGTTATTACGATCTGCCGCCAGAACGTATTTACGCCGAATTGGAGCGTCGATTTGGCACCTCTGGCCTGGAAGAGAAAGCCAGCCGAACCAGCTGACACGAAAGTAGACAGATTGAAGCTTCAGTTTAAAGAGGGTTTAAACCTTTTTTAACGCAAAGGCGCTAAGACGCAAAGAGTCATGAACACGATTCAATTATCTTTCACAAGGAATATAAGCGCTCCCTTTGCGTGCTTTGCGACTCTGCATTAACCCTTCTTTATGGGTTGTATAGAAACTTAAAAGTTAATTTTGAGGAGATTGCATAAATATGAGTATTCAGGATCAATTGCTCGACGCGATGAAAGTGGCAATGAAGGCCAAGGACAAACTGCGCCTTACCACAATTCGCATGGCCCGCACCGCTTTAAAGAATGCCGAAATCGATGCACGCCAGGAACTTGACGAAACAGCGGCAATCAAAATCCTTTCCACTTTGGTCAAACAGCGGCGTGAAGCGGCCGAAGCTTATCGGGACACCCGCCCGGAGCTGGCAGAGAAAGAGGAGCTTGAGGTGGTGATCTTACAAGAGTTCCTGCCCGCCCAGCTAAGCGAAACTGAAGTAGCGGAATTGGTGGCCAAGGCGATTGCTGAGAGTGGTGCCAGTTCCATGAAAGAGATGGGGGCGGTCATGAAGCTGATTACTCCTCAAACGACCGGTCGTGCCGATGGCAAGTTGGTCAGCACTCTGGTTCGCAAACAACTGATGGGATAGGTGAAAAGGAGCTGATTCAATCATGAACGGCATCGATATTGCCATCATTGTCATCCTCTGCGGCTTTTTGCTGAAGGGGTTGCTACGCGGCCTGCTCAAGGAAGTCTGCTCTTTGGCAGGCTTTTTTATCGGCGCGTTTCTGGCGTTCCGCTACCATGGACCCCTGGCAGATGCTCTCCTGAAGCAGGTTGATCTGCCCACCCAGATTGCCGTAGCTATCACCTTTACAGTGCTTTTTCTGGCCACCATGACTTTTTTTCTGGTACTCGGCTTCCTTTTGTCACGTTTTATCAAGCTGCTTTTCCTGGGGGGCTTCAATCGTTTGATCGGTGGACTCTTTGGCCTGTTTCAAGGTGTCCTGCTGCTGGCGGTGGTGGTCTTTGCCCTCTCTTTGCAGCCTTTGCCATGGGGGATGGACAAGATGATGAAAACAGCCTACCTGGCTCCACCTTTTGTTGATTTGGGTGAAGCGGTTCTGGAGGGGAGCCAGCGTGTTCTGAAATGATGGTAGAGAATCTGGTTCCTTCACACCAAACAACAGCGGACAGTCTGGTTCAACTTGAGTTTGCCAAAGTTGTCGATCTGGTTATCGCCAAGGCCCAGACACCTTACGGTCGTGCCCTGGCGGCGGCGCTAACGCCCCTTTACGAACGCAGCATGATTGAGGAGGCTCTTCGAGAAGCCGCGGAGGCCGGGCAACTACTGCAGAAGAGTGGACCGCTACCGCTTAGCTCCGGCATTGACCTGTTGCCACATCTTACTCGCTTGCAGACCGAAGGTCTCAGGCTGGACCCCGAAGTGCTCCGTAATGTACAGGCGGCCTTAGAGGCCGCGGCGGTCTGTCGACAACAGCTATTGAACAGTGACGTTTGTCCCTCACTACAACCCTTTGCACAGCAGTTGATCGCACTGCCGGAACTGTCTGCAGAGATTCGCCGCAGTATCGGTCCGCGTGCGGAAATCCTTGATTCGGCGTCCTTCGAACT
This sequence comes from Deltaproteobacteria bacterium, assembly GCA_024279915.1. Lineage (GTDB taxonomy): Bacteria > Desulfobacterota > Desulfuromonadia > Desulfuromonadales > BM103 > M0040. The sequence goes on along the minus strand of JAJRRB010000001.1, from coordinate 18,237 downwards.
GGCCGATCTGCGCAACAATCTCAAAAATGAACGCAACCGGGTCAAACGCCAGCTCGACCGGTTGTTGCAGGACGAAAAACTTCAGGGAATTTTTCAGGAATCGCTGATCACGGATCGCAACGGTCGTTACGTCGTGCCGGTGCGTGCCGATCACAGTGGTCGCCTGAAAGGTTTTGTCCATGACGTTTCCGCCAGCGGTCAGACCCTTTATGTCGAGCCGGCAGTTACCCTTGAAAGTAATAACCGTGCGCAGACGCTGGTGCATCAGATTAAGCGTGAAGAAGAACGAATCCTGGCACGATTGACTGCTGACGTCCGTAAAGAACGGCAGCCGCTGGCTGACAATCAGGCCGTTCTGGCCAGGCTTGATGTGCGCCAGGCAATCGCACGTCTGACCGTCGACCTGAATGGTATGGTTACTGAGCTGGCAACTGAGCCATCGCTTGCCCTGCGTGATGCCCGTCATCCTTTACTGGTCGTGGCAAAAAAGAGCAAAGCAGATGCTCCAGAGGTGGTGCCGATTGATCTGCGTCTGCCAGAAGAGTGTCATACCCTGATTATCAGCGGTCCGAACACAGGCGGCAAAACCGTAACACTGAAGACGGCCGGACTGCTGGTGCTGATGGTGCGTGCTGGCCTACCGATTCCGTGTGCGCCGGGAAGTCGACTTTTCCCGTTCGCTCCGGTGACGGCGGATATCGGTGATGAACAGAGCATCGAACAGAGCCTTTCCACCTTTTCCGGGCATCTGCTGCGTTTACGCAATATCCTGGAACGGGCCGATCACGAAACGCTGGTATTGATGGACGAGTTGGGTACCGGAACCGATCCTGGTGAGGGCTCGGCATTGGCTCTGGCTGCAGTAGACAGTCTGCGTGATGCTGGTGCACGGATTATGGCGACGACGCACCTGCATGTTGTCAAAGGCTATGCGCAACTCGAAGATCAGGTCGAAAATGCTGCGGTAGAATTTGATACGGAAACTCTGCAGCCGACTTATCGGTTACATTACGGTATCCCCGGTGCCAGCCATGCGTTCACGATTGCCCGGCGACTCAACATACCTGAAGAAGTTTTGATTGCTGCTAAAGGCTACCTGGGACAGGGCGAACGCGAGGGCGTGGCGATCATTGAGCGGTTGCAGACCTTGCGCGCAACTCTGGATGACGAGCTGCGGGCAACTCAGCGATTGCGTTCTGCTGCGGAAGAAGAGCAGCGGCGCATTCTCCGTGAAACTGAAAAGTTGGAGACCAGGCGTCAGACGATTCTCGATGAGGCGCGGCAGCAGGGCAGACAGATGCTCGATGTTGCTGAACGGAAACTGCAGGAACTCTTTCGTCAAGTCCCGGCAGGGACGGTTCAGCCTAAACAGCGGGCCGTATTGACCAGTGCCGTTAGAACGCTACGCGAAACCTTGCCCGAGCCGTTGCCAAAGGGACCGGAGCAGATCCCGGAAGAGATTGTCGTAAGGGAGCTGCTTTACGTGCCGGTGCTGGGGATTGAAGCTGAAGTCACTCGCGTCGATGGTGAGCGCATTGAACTTCTGGCTGGCGGCAAGAAGTTGCGCCAAACCCGCTCGACGCTGCGCCAGTGTCAGCCACGTCGTTATGTCAAACAGCAGAAACAAGCCCCACGGATTCGTGACAGTGTTGAACGCAAGGCTTTTCAACCGCGTTTGGTCCTGGTTGGTAAGCGGGTAGATGATGCTCAAGGCATGCTTGGTCGGTTCCTTGATGAGGCATTACTCCATGGTGAGCAGAGTCTTGAGATTGTGCACGGTGCAGGGCAGGGGATCCTGCGTAAAGCCGTGCGTGAGTTTCTTTCCGAGCGCGGAGAGGTCTCTGCTTTTCAGGCTGCTGGAGCAGAGCATGGTGGTGATAACGTGACACTTGTGGAGTTACGACACTGATGGGACGTATCGCAGAAGAAAAAATTGACGAGATCCGTAACCGTACAGATATTGTCGAGGTCGTTTCCAGCTATCTTCCTCTCAAGCATTCCGGTGTAAATCATCAGGGTCTTTGTCCTTTCCATCAGGAAAAAACCCCCTCGTTTAACGTTAACTCTGCACGACAGATTTTTCACTGTTTCGGTTGTGGGGTAGGTGGCAATGTTTTTTCTTTCCTGATGCGTATGGAGGGTATGAGCTTTCCTGATGCAGTGAGGCGGCTTGGCGAAAAAGTCGGTGTTGAGGTTGAAGAAGAAGCGGTTTCCCCCGATGAAATCCGTCGTCGCGAAGAGCGGGAACGGATAATGCGCATCAATGAAGTTGCCGGGGGCTTCTATCATCAACTGCTATTGGAGGATGAAGCTGGTGTGCTTGGTCGTCGCTACCTGCGGCAACGGGGTTATGAGGGAGAAACTGTGCGCGCCTTTAAGCTTGGTTTTGCACCAGAAGGTTGGGAGACTCTGGCAAAACATCTGGCTGATAAAAACTTTTCCAGTGGTGATGTGCAGAAGGCGGGGCTGGTCCGTCCCGGTAAGCAGGACCGGGGGCATTATGACTTGTGTCGTAATCGCCTGCTTTTTCCGATTCACGATTTACAAGGCCAAATGGTGGCTTTCGGCGGGCGCGTTCTCGATGACAGCCTGCCCAAATATATCAATTCCCCGGAGACGGCGGTATATCACAAGGGTCAGACTCTTTATGGTCTTTACCAGGCGCGTGATGCCATGCGTCACAGTGGCGAAGCGCTGGTTGTTGAAGGCTATTTCGATGTACTGGCTCTGCATCGGGCCGGTTTCTCCGGAACGGTGGCCACCTGCGGTACCGCCTTGACCGCAGACCACGCCCGACTACTCAAACGCTATGCTGACAAGATCCTGTTGGTTTTCGATGCGGATACTGCCGGGCGCAAGGCGACTGTTCGCGCCATGGATGCACTGTTGCCAGTCGGTCTGGCCGTTAGCGTGGTCGCCATGCCTGTTGGAGAGGATCCAGATTCACTCATCAAGGCTGAAGGCGAAGATGGCTTTCGCAATTGTCTGGATGCTGCTCGTCCGGTTCTGGAAGTCTTTATTGAGGATCAGTTGCGTATCAATGACCAGAGCGTTGAAGGGCGCGCGCGCGCTGCTGAACAGGCTCTCGAGCGGATTCGGCGATTGCCAGGGGATCTGGAGCGTAGTCTTTACCTGCAGCGACTGGCGGAATTGACCAACCTTGATGTCGAACTGTTGAAGTCGAAAGTAAGTGGCGGCAGTCTTGTTCAAGCTTCACCGCGCCGTCCCGTAGCTCAATCTCTCTCGGCACGACGACCTTTGACCGAGACAGGACAAACCCAGAAATACCTGTTACGCTTGATGTTGATTGATGATCAACAGCGCTGTCGTGTCCGTGAAGAGGGAACCGAGGGGCTTTTTCTTGATGATCTTTTCCGTGGACTGGCTGACTATCTGCTTGGTTGTGAGAATGAAGACGGCCAGTTGCCAGAAGATCTGTTTGATGCTTCGCTCGATGAAGCCCAACAGTCGCTTCTGGCCAGCCTGAAGTTTCAGGAAGACCAGCAGTGGGCTGACAACCCCGAAAAGATCCTCACTGATTGCCGTCTGGCCGTCAGCAAATATCTCTTGAAGCAGCGCTTGAAAGAGGTCGGTCGACTTGAAGAGGAAGCACGGAACAGTAACGACGAAGCCGCTTTGATGCAATATTTGCGAGAGCGGATAGAAATCAACCAGAAACTCAAAAAAAAGCTTTGAAAAATAGAGGCCTGTCCATATAATGCAAAGCTTGTCTAAAAAATGCTTGTCCTTGATTTGCACAGGGATCCTTGAGGGGAACATAGATGGCTAAAAAGACCAGTATCGAAGAAGTCCAACAGTTGATCGACCTCGGCAAGGAGAAAGGTTTTCTCACCTATGAAGAGGTGAACGATATCCTTCCTGCCGATATGGTTTCTTCTGAACAGATTGACGATGTCATGAGCATGTTCAGAGAAATGGATATTGAGGTGGTTGACTCGGAGCAGAAAGCTACAGCGACCAAGGAAAAACAGGCCGAATCCTCCAGTAGTGATGATAGCGAGGAAGAACCGGAATTTGACACAGATGTCATGGGTCGGACCAGTGATCCGGTGCGCATGTATCTGCGTGAGATGGGCCAGGTCTCTCTACTGACCCGCGAGGGCGAGGTCGAAATCGCCAAGCGGATTGAAGAGGGTGAAGCTCTGGTTGCGCGGGTGATCGTCAAGACTCCGATTGCTTTCATGGAAGTTGTCAATCTTGGTGAACGGCACCATAAGGGCCAGATCAGTGTTGCCGAGATTACCAAGGACTATGATGAGGAAGAGGGCGCAGAAGCGGAAGAGAAGCAACGTGAGCGGGTCGTCGGCCTGATCGACGAACTAAAAATTCGTTACGAGCGTTTTATGGCTCTGCGTGATGAAGCCGCTGATGCCACCAAGACCGCACGCAAGCCCCTTGATAAAGAGATGGAAACGCTCACGGTGGAAATGGGCGACCTGATGAATCAGGTCCGTCTCAAAGATTACCAGATCGCCAAGATCGTTGATCGTCTCAAAGAGTTGGCCCGGCAGGTAAAAAAGGCCAAACAAGAGGTTAAGGCCTGCGAAGAGGCTCTTGGTCGCCCTTATGCAGAGATCAGCAAAATGTTACGACGGATGCGCAAGAGCGAAAAAGATGCTCGCGCTGTAGCCGAAGAACTCGATCGTCCAATGGATACCCTGTTGGTTGTCGAGAAGCGTTTGAAGAGTACCGATCGAAAATTCATCCGGGTTGAAGAGGAATCCGGTTTTGCTCCCGAAGAGTTGCTTGAGTCTCTGAAGGCTGTGAATAAGGGCGAGTGGCGTGCCAAGCAAGCCAAGACCGAGCTGGTTGAAGCCAACCTGCGTCTGGTGGTTTCCATTGCCAAAAAATACACTAACCGCGGTCTGCAGTTTCTCGATCTGATTCAAGAAGGTAATATCGGCCTTATGAAGGCCGTTGATAAATTTGAATATCAGCGTGGCTATAAATTCTCCACCTACGCGACCTGGTGGATTCGTCAGGCCATTACCCGCGCGATTGCCGATCAGGCCCGCACCATCCGTATTCCGGTGCACATGATCGAAACGATCAACAAGCTGATCCGTACAAGCCGCCAGCTGGTCCAGGAGATCGGGCGTGAGCCGGTTCCCGAAGAAATTGCCGAGCGTATGGAGCTGCCGCTCGAAAAGGTGCGTCGGGTTTTGAAAATTGCCAAGGAACCGATCAGTCTGGAAACACCGATTGGCGAAGAGGAAGATTCCTCATTGGGTGATTTCATTGAAGATAAAGGGGCTGTCTCGCCACTTGAAGCTGTCATCAAGGGCAACTTGTCCGATCAGACGGCCAAGGTGCTGGCAACCTTGACGCCTCGTGAAGAGCGGGTCCTGCGCATGCGTTTCGGTATTGGTGAAAAATCAGACCACACCCTCGAAGAGGTCGGTCAGGACTTTGCCGTTACCCGCGAGCGTATCCGCCAGATTGAAGCCAAGGCGTTACGTAAATTGCGCCATCCGAGTCGAGCCAAACGGTTGAAGAGCTTTATGGAAACCAACAGTAATAACTAATTTTCAAATCAGAAACGGGTACTAACTTAAGTTGTTCCGGATGGAAACTCACTTGTTGTGATTTTGCCCCGGAAAGAGGTCAGGCACTGGAAAGTGATTGACAGAAAAGATAGCGCAACATACACTTTTACTTTGAACTTTAGCGGGCCCATAGCTCAGTTGGAAGAGCCACCGGCTCATAACCGGTCGGTCCCAGGTTCGAACCCTGGTGGGCCCACCACCCGCCAGAAAGCCATGATTGAAATGTATTGGTTCACATAGATCTTCAAAGTTAAAGAGAGTGCAGCCGAAAACCAGGCTGCACTCTTTTTACATCAGGGGTCTGGTAAAACAGGTCGGTTCCCTTGACAAAGATAGAGAGAAAAACCTGGCAAAACAGACAGAGGATAATGGCAAAGCAGAAGCAACGCATACAAGATTTAGTCGGCCTGGTTCATAAGCTTTACGCTCCAGAGCTGGCCGCAGATTGGGATAATGTCGGACTACAGGTCGGTGATCCCAACGCCCCGCTGGAGCGAGTTCTGGTCGCTCTCGATCCCGGTCTTGCTGCAGTCCAGGCGGCACGGGATGCTGATGCCCAGGCTTTGGTTACCCATCATCCACTAATTTTCCATCCAATCAAACGTCTGACACCGGAGGATGCCGTTGGAAAGGTACTCTGGACAGCGGCGTGTGATGGTGTGGCAATCATCAGCGCCCACACTAATCTGGATTGTGCCGTCGATGGTCTTAATAGTTGGTTGGCTGAGCGGCTTGGTGTGCAACAGAACGTTCCCTTGCAGCCAGTTGTTGGCGACTACCTCAAATTGGTTGTGTTCGTTCCCACCGAGCATGAGCAAAGTGTTGCTGAAGCGCTCTTCTCGGCAGGCGCCGGACAGATTGGTCATTACGACGAATGCTCTTTCCGCAGTCGTGGCGAAGGGACTTTCCGGCCTGGTCAAGGCACCACCCCATTCATCGGTGTGGTCGGTCAAAGAGAACAGCTCGAAGAAGTTCGTCTTGAGACGATTATTGCCAAGCGCAAGTTGGCCCGTGTCCTGGAAAAAATGCACAAGGCCCATCCCTACGAAGAAGTTGCCTACGATCTTATACCACTCCAGAATCAGGTGCCGGGTGCCGGTTTGGGACGAATCGGTCGTTTACAGCAAGCGACGACGCTGGATGCCTTTGCTGCCAGAGTCAAGAGTGCTCTCGGTTGTGACCATCTCCGCCTGATTGGGGCTGGGGACCGTGCCATTCATAAGGTTGCCCTTTGCGGTGGTAGTGGTGTCACTCTGCTGCAAACGGCTCATCGTCAGGGTGCTGATGTTCTGGTCACTGGTGATGTTAAGTATCATGATGCACGTCTGGCAGAGGAACTTGGTATTGCACTCATAGATGCCGGACATTTTGCCACTGAACAATTGATGATTGAGCAGGTAACAGCCTCGTTGCGTGAGGCTGCCCGGCAACATCATTGGGATATTGTTTTCGAAGCCTATACCGGAGCAGTGGATCCTTTCCGGTTATACTAGAAGCTCGACTGCCCAGGCAGTTGATACAAAAAAAGATCGTTGATAAGGGAGGCATTTATCGTGCAGAAGCAGTTGCAGTTACTGCGAGATTTGCAGGAAATGGATACAGAGAAGAACGTTGTTGAAACCGAACGGCAGGCAGGTCTCGATGAGCAGCAGGTTCTTAAGGCTGAACTTGATCGTCTTCAGCAGATGGTTGATAGCCTGGCTGGTGAGATCAGTGTGCTGAAAGACGAACAAGCCGAATTGGTCAGCGCCAAGGCTCTGGAGCAGGAAAATGTTGAACGCTCAGAGGGTCGACTTCCCCAAATCAAAACGCAAAAAGAATACGTTGCGGTACTCAAGGAAGTCGATACCGCCAAGAAGCTTTTCAAAGATCTGCAGACAAACATCGATGCCAAGGATGAAATCCTGTCGTCTCTCAACGCCGACAAGGAAGAAAAAGATGGTGAGTTGACGACGAACGGAGAGCAGGCTGACGCTCGCTGTGCCGAGGTCGATGCTTCTATGGTTGCCGTGAATAAGAAGCTTGCTGTGATGGAACGTCAACGTGGTGGCTTGTTGGAAGAGTTGCCGAAAAGCCTGCGCAAGCGTTACGAACTCCTGATGTCTCGGCGTGCCGGTTTAGCCATCGTCGAGGCTCGCGGCGGAGCTTGCCTCGGTTGTCATATGCATCTGCCACCGCAGATGTTCAACAGCCTCTTTGTTCTCGACGAGATTCAGTCCTGTCCACATTGCAGCCGTTTGCTTTTTGTGACCGCACCGGACTGATCTTCGGTTCTGATAATCTAACGTGGTTGGAGACAACCAGGCGATCGCCGGTCCATGAACTTGGACGGGAGGAAAGTCCGGGCTCCACAGGGCTGGATGGTCCTTAACGGGGACCGGGGGCGACCCCAGGGAAAGTGCCACAGAGAGAAGACCGCCCGTTTGCGCTTCGGCGAAAGCGGGTAAGGGTGAAAGGGTGAGGTAAGAGCTCACCAGTGCCGGCGGTGACGTCGGCAGTTAGGTAAACCCCATCCGGAGCAAGGCCAAATAGGGGAGTGTCTGAGGACGGCCCGTCCGAAACTCCCGGGTCAGGCTGCTTGAGTCCGTTGGCAACAACGGCCCTAGAGGAATGATCGTCGCCGCATCGCAGGTAACTGCTTTGCGGAACAGAACCCGGCTTACGGTTCTCTCCAACCACATTTCCCACTTTATCTACGGATCTATAATGATGGCACCTGGGCTGATCTCCGGGTGCCGTTGTTTTCTGAGTTTATGACCGAACAGTCTGAAACCAATACACCAGATTGGCCGGAAATCCTGCAAAGGATTAACCGCATCTACGAACTCTGGATAACCTACTGCGTAACGAATATCAACGTATTGCTGCTCTCGATATCCTGCTGCCACTCCGCGTGGTCTATGGATCGCATTGAAACGCATCGGCGACGGTCAATTACTCAGCTCATCTGAGAACGTGCTAGAACGAGCGTTTAACCTGTGTAAGCCTGAGAAGGATTTTGCTATGGACATCAGTTTTAAAAAAACCAATGGCCCCCTGGATGACCTAGTCGACGAAATTCTATCGATGGCCGATGTGCACCACCCGGAAATCATCCGGGAGATGGTTATCAGTGCTTTGAAGACTGGTCAGGAAAACGATTATCTCGCTGACCTGAAGATGTTGCGTACGACTATGAAGGAGATGCGCTACACCAGTAAAGTCTTCGGCACTTATCGTGAGCGCAAGAAGGTGACCATCTTCGGTTCAGCCCGTACATCTCCGGATGAAGCGATCTATCAGAAATGCGTGACCTTTTCCCGTCAATTGGTGCGACTCGGTTATATGGTGATTACCGGTGGTGGTCCCGGCATCATGCAGGCGGGTAATGAGGGCGCCGGAGCAGAAAACTCCTTTGCTGTTAATATCCGTCTTCCCTTTGAACAGGGAACCAACCCGGTCATGGAAAACAGTGGACATTCCATTACCTACCAGTATTTTTTCACGCGCAAGGTGGCTTTTCTCAAAGAGGCAGACGCTGTAGTCCTCTTTCCTGGTGGTTTTGGTACCATGGACGAGGCAATGGAAACCTTGACCCTGGTGCAGACTGGTAAGAATCCGCCGATTCCACTGGTTCTGGTCGACGATGATGATGGCAGCTACTGGGAGCCCTGGTTAGATTTTATGAAGGAGGTCCTGCTTAAGCGTGGTCTGATTTCAGGAGAAGATTTCAGTCTCTTCACCATCACCCGCGATCCTTTTGAAGCAGCTCAGGTTATCCACGATTTCTATCGTATCTATCATTCCAGTCGGTGGGTGGGATCAACCTTTGTTATTCGTCTCAACAAGCCGTTAAGTGCAGAGAACCTGATAACCCTTGAAGATGAATTCAACGAAATTCTTGAGCCGGGTAGTCGCCTTGAGTTGACCAGCGCACTACCGGAAGAAGGGGATCAGCCAGATCTCATGGATCTGCCGCGTCTGGTGTTTCAATTCAACCGACGTAACTATGGCCTGCTCAAGGCGTTTTTGCGCAGGCTTAACTCTTTTTGAAGATTACAGGAGTAAAGCAGACAAGAAAGTTGGTTGTTATGAATGGCGTCTTTTACATGCTTTTTGGGCCGACGGTTTCAGCTCCGCCGATAGGTCAATAAAGTAGGTCCTCTGCGCCGAGGTTGCCTGTTCTTCTGCCAGTATGAACCAAAGAACCAGGCCAAGTAAAACAAGTAGTATAATTGCTTCAAACATGGAGCCTCGCAGCAGGCCGACCGCCTAATCAACGAGTGATTCTCAACGGTAGCCTGACCTGTTGAACTAATATCCGGCCATAACCAGCTTGCTGCTTTCGTGAGTCATATCATCACCATCGGCTGGCACACAGCTGACACATACTTGTAGCGATTTTTGTGTCTCGTACATGTAACGTGCCCTCACAAGCGTGTGGCGTGTGCACTTGTCACATTTCCCCGGCCATAAAGGTCTCAGTAATTTCAGCATCTTAGCTGTCCTCCCTATCTCGATAGCCCCCCTCATTGTAAAGAGGATGTTTCAATGACCATGCCAAGAGTTTGTCCTACCGAAAAGTCTTGGTTCGGCGATCCAACTGTAAACAACCCAGTTTGTTCTTTGTTGCCACTCTGATAAACGCTGTTATACTGACAGCTGTTTGTTTCTATCTACCTAATTACGTTGGTTATTTGAAGCTTTTCAGCCAAGCGACATGTGGCGACAGTTACTTAACTACGTACGGGTGGATCAGCCACCCCCGCAACCCAGAGCTGAGGTGTACTTATGATTCCAACATACAGCACCATCCTTTATGCAACCGATTTGACTGAAAATGCTGCACACGCATTTCGCCATGCGATTTCTCTGGCTAAAGCGTACGATGCGCAAATTCATATTTTGCATATGATGCAGGAAATGGATGCATCCGTCATCAGTTACGTGTCGAGCGTTATTGGCGAAGAGAAACTTGCCGGCATCGAGTTTGATCACGAGAAGGAGCTGCGTGAGCAAATTCGTGTAAAGCTTGACCGCTTTGCGGCTGAAGAATTGGCTGATTATCCGGAGGAACTGGCTAGAGTGGCCTCAATCACTGTTGGTTATGGCAATCCCGTGGCCGGTGTTCTTACGGAAGCAGACCGCCTCTCTGCGGAGTTGATCGTTATGGGGACACACGGCAAGGGGGCGCTGCGTTATGCTTTCCTTGGCAGTGTTGCCGAAAAGGTGTTGCGCAAGACTTTAAGGCCAGTCTTGGTTGTTCCTTTGGGGGATTGAAAGAAGCCTCTACTGTTAACAGGCGTGTTGATATTACATGAAGTGTTGAAACTACAAACAGACCCCGCATCAGAAGATGCGGGGTCTGTTTATGCGCTATAGCTATTTTCGCTTATATAGAAAGGTATTTGCGATGTTCCAGTGGCGTAACATGAGTGCGGTGCTCTTCCCAGTCGGCCGTTTTGAGACTGAGGTAGTTATTGAAAATCGGGGCTCCCAGCAGCTCTTTGAGGAAGTCACTTTTCTCGGCTTCCATGAGAGCTTCGAAAATATCTTTGGGGATGAAGCGTTTGTCATAGATCCGTTTGTGGCTGGTTTTCTGATATGTGCTGCCAGAGTCGGGGCTGCCGCAATCAAGCTCCTCTTCAAGGCCTTTCAAGCCCATTGCGATCAAGGTAGCCAGTTGCAGATAGACGTTGCCCGTAGCATCGGGGCAGCGTAACTCAAGTCGGGTTCCCTTGGGGTTGATGGCGTGAGGAATCCGTACCATCGAGCTACGGTTTTTCAGGCCCCAGCCACGGATGATCGGTGCCTCGCGATCCATGATGTAGGCCTTGTAGGAGTTCAGTGTGGAGGCCATGATGATTGATGATTCGCGGGCATACTTGAGGATACCGCCGATAAAATGACGCATCTTTGTGCTGAGGTGATGTTCCGCATTGCTATCGTAAAAGAGATTGTTGCCATCCAGATCCGTCATCGAGGTGTGGATGTGAAAGGCATTGCGATTCATGTTGTCGAAAGGTTTGGACATGAAGGTCGCATGCATGCCGAACTCTGCCGCAATTTCTTTGGTGACATGAGTGAAGAGCAGGGTGCGGTCGGCCACTTCGAGAGGGTTGCCAGGCTCCAGGTTGATTTCATGTTGCGAAGGTGTGACCTCGTGGTGGGTTTTCTCGTAATTGATACCGCATTTCCCCAGTAGATCAACTATTCTTTGCCGGACCAGTTCGCCTTCGTTGCCTGGGGAACTGCCGAAATAACCGTCCCGGTCCGTGTGAATGTCGTCGTTGAATTCATCGCCCTTAAGCAGAAAGAATTCATGCTCAGGACCGACAAGGAAACGAACACCGAACTCTTTTTCAGCTCTCTCCAGAACCGTTTCGAGCACAGCTCTCGGGTCGCAATCGGAACGTTCGCCCGATTGCGCGTAGAGTTTGCCGACAAAAAAGGCCACCCGACGTTTTGGGAACTCCAGGATTCTCAGGCTTTCCAGGACCGGGAACATGATTCGATCGGAATTGTCAACAGTCGCCAACCCGGGGATTGAGCTGCCGTCGATGCCGACGCCATGCTTGATGATATCTAAAATAAGAGCTGGATTGACATCCAGGTTTTTCAGGCGACCATTGAGGTCGGTAAAAAATATTTTCACCGATTCAATGCCCTTCAGTTGCTCAGTGATACTCACATTACTGTCTGATGTTCGTCGGTCCTGCTCCAAGGCAAGCTCTGACATGGTCATCTCCTTTGTCCTGATTACCGTTATGTTAAAAGTTTTAATAAAATTATGCCCCCGACTTTGCCAGGGGGCATAAATGAACGAGCAACTATTCCGGAACGTTTGGAATTGTAGTTTCCTGCCCCAAGTGGTTACGCAAGGTGTATTCGGTGTCTGTTGAGTCCTGGATATAGTAATCCGGCATCAGGGGGATTTTGCCAATGTTGGTAGCAATCACGTACATCGGTTGAGCGAGCCCGGTGGTGTGACCTCGCAGGGCATCTCGGATCAGCTCGGCGCCCTTTTCGACGCGGGGGCGGAAATGATCCATACCAGGCGCTGGTTCGCAGTAGAAGACGTAGTACGGGCGAATGCGCACGCGCAACAGTTTTAGATGGAGTTCACGGAAGGTTTCGACATCATCATTGATGCCTTTCAGCAGAACCGCCTGGTTGCCGACATTGACTCCACTGCTGAGCAGGTCGTAAACCGCTTTGGCGGTTTGCTCCGTGATTTCTTTCGGATGATTAACCTGGGTGTTAAGCCAGATTGGTACCCGGTGGTAGCCACCGAGAACCTTGAGAAGCCCCGGAGTGATTCTTTGCGGCAATACGACGGGTAGCCGTGATCCGAAACGGATCATTTGGATATGTGGAATTTCACGTAGCTTGCTGACCAGATAATCCAGTTGTTCGTCGCTGAGGAGAAAGGGGTCACCGCCGGTAATCAAAATGTCACGAACTTCCGGGTGTTCGGCAATCCACTTCAGCCCTTCATCAACATCGAAACTCAGTTTCAGATCCTTATCGACCACCAACTCCTTGCGAAAGCAGTGTCGGCAGTAGATTCCGCAAACTTGAGTGACTGTGAACGCAACGCGGTCTTTGTACTGCCGCGCGATACAGTCCGGCCGGATCTCATCGGTCGCCCGATTCTCTTTCCAGATCAGGTAGTCCTTCATGCCGAAGCGGTTTTCCGTCTCATGCATCGAGGGGATGACTTGTTTGCGGATTGGACAGTTCGGGTCGTCGCGATCCATCAGCGAAGCAAAATAAGGCGTTGTTCCCCAAGTGGTCTGAAGTGTTTCCAGGGCCTTGCGTTCCGAGTCAGATAGATTGATGTATGTTTCAAGTTTCTCAATCGTATCCACGTAGTCTCGCATCTGTTGCTGCCACTCTGTTTTCATGTGTGTCCTCACTTTTATCGTTGTTTAGTTTTCTTGTTCAACAATCTTATGGCCGGTGTCGATGTAATGCTGGCGAATCAGCTGTTCGAGTTTAACAGGGTCTTTTTTGCGGATCATTGCGATGATTTCCAGATGTCTGTCACGAATCTCTTCGGGTGTATAAACATTAGCCCAGTGTTTGTAGAAGAGGAGGTGCAATTTGAGGCTGAGCTGTTTGGTAAAGAGAACGACCTGAGAATTAGTACAGTGACGGAACAGCTCTTCGTGGAACTCCTGGCCAATATCGATAAGCGCTTTGCGTTGGTCCTGTCGCGCGAATTGTTCCATCTGGTGTGCCATCTCTTCAAGCCGGAGAAGATCTTTATTTGAAAAGTTGTTGATTCCTTGGGAAATAGCAAAACCTTCAAGTACACCGCGGGCAACATAGCTGTCGATAATCTCTTTTGCCGAAAGGGCAGCGACAAAATTGCCAACCTGAGGCCGATATTCTAACAGACCGGCACTGACCATATCGGCCATGGCCTCACGAATTGGGGCACGGCTGATGCCAAGATCTTTGGCCAGATGACTTTCGAGAATCTTTTCGCCAGCCCTGAATCGGTTTTCCTGCAGTCCGTTGTAAATGTGTTTTATGACGTGATCTTTGTAGGTGGAACGTTCTATTGCCATAATGTTTCCCTGCCCAGAGTAAATGTCAACTGTCGAATGTCGACATTATGTGGGGTTAAAAATAAAAGTCAACAAAAAACCGGCTAGCCGTTTGTCCGACTTTCAATCTTTAAAATGTGAAAATCGCCGGATGTTGTCCCTCGCAGAGGGCCAATAAAGTATGAGTCCTCTGCTAAAAACGATATAGACACTTCTAGCAGCCTGTCGGACAATCAATAAACTGGCTGGTAGCGTACTTTGTGTGGTCGGGCTACATCAAGGGCTGCTGATGAAACGGTAACCTTCTGAGGGCCGCTGTTTCTGTCTCAAGCGCAGGAGAAGAATTGAAGGGTTTTTGGGCATATCGGTTCATAGAAAATAAAGAGCAGCCAATACCATAGTTTTCTCAAGTACCAGGATTCGCAGAAGGTCCTTGATTATTGTCAGCGGCGGGCGTAAAGATCCTGACGATTGACCTTTGGCTCATTGTTTAGGTCCAACGCTTGACCGTCTCATTGGAAAGATGTAGCTTCGAGATATTATTGGTTTTTTAAGTGGCCGGTGTCTTTGTTATGTATAGTCTCAGGCTCGCAAGCCAGCTCTAAATGCGAGAGGTCCTTTTGCAACTTAGCTTAGTCAAACATACCCCACAGTGGCTATTGGTATTGTTATTCTTGCTTGCGACCGTCTCCGTGGTCACTGCTGAGGAACCAGATGATTTCGATGCTCCGATTATCGTCGGTGGTGACCACAATTATCCCCCTTATGAGTTTATCAACGATGACGGCCAGTCTGCAGGTTTCAACGTAGAATTAACCCGCGCGGTTGCCGATGTCATGGGGATGGATGTAGAGATCAGGCTTGGTCCCTGGGGGCGTATGCGCCAAGGGTTGAGTTTGGGAGAGATTGATGTTCTACAGGGAATGGCCTGGACCAGCGAACGGACTAAGGAGGTTGATTATTCCATCCCACACGCTAAGGTGCATCAATCAATCTGGATCCGTAAAGGGTCGTCGATTGACTCCTTAAATGATCTAAAGGGCAAGGATGTGATAGTCATGCGCGGTGCGGTTATGCATGATTTTATGCTGCAACACTCTGATTTGCATGCCAGACTGCATCCGGTACAGACACTTGAAGACGCTCTGAGGAAACTTTCTGAAGAGCAGTATGACGCGGCTCTGGTCGCTAAACTGCCGGGAGAGTATCTGGTCCAGAAAACCGGATTGAACAATATCGTCCCTATTGCCAAGCCTCTGGTGGCTCAAGATTACGGTTACGCGGTCAGGAAAGGCAATACGGAGCTGTTGGCCCGTTTCAACGAAGGGCTGATGTTGCTGAAAAAGTCAGGTCGCTTTCGTCAAATCTACGATAAGTGGCTTGGCGTGCTGCCTCAGCCGGGTATTTCGACTGAGAAGATTGTCAGGATTGGTGCCATAGTTGTATTGCCGTTACTCCTCGTTCTGGCAATGACAGTCTTCTGGTCGCGCACCTTAGGGCGTCAAGTTGCGTTACGCACCGAGGCTCTGGAGTTGGAGGTGATCAAGAAAGAGCAGGCCCTGTACGAATTGGAGGTTCACCAACAGCAGCTGATCCAGGCGGATAAACTCTCTTCTCTTGGAATTCTGACCTCTGGGGTTGCCCACGAAATCAACAACCCCAATGGCTTGATTCTGCTGAACCTGCCGCTTCTCAAAAAAGCCTGGAATGATGTATCTCCAATACTACA
This sequence comes from Deltaproteobacteria bacterium, assembly GCA_024279915.1. Lineage (GTDB taxonomy): Bacteria > Desulfobacterota > Desulfuromonadia > Desulfuromonadales > BM103 > M0040. Next base: position 2,407 of record JAJRRB010000001.1, on the reverse strand, counting down.
GAAGCACTTCCAGCAAAATGGAGATTTTAAGCTCGGCTGGTTCAGCTTTTCGCGCATGAGCAACGAAATTCCACAGATGCTCGATGAAATGCAGCAGGGTGCCGAGCGAATCAAGAGAATCGTGGAGGACCTGAAGGACTTCACCCGCCAAGGTAACGCCGAATTAAGCGAATCTGTCGACTTGAGTCTGGTCGCTGATACCGCACGACGTCTAGTCGATACTTCGTTGAAGAAGGCTACCAATCATTTTCAGGCAGATTTGGCTAGTGGTCTGCCGAAATTTCGAGGAAATTCTCAGCGGATTGAGCAGGTTGTGGTTAACCTGCTGCTGAATGCCTGTCAGGCTCTTGTTGATCGCGAGCAATCAATAGAATTACGCACGGCACTGACTGAGGACGGAAACTTGCTGCTTGAAGTCAAGGACCAAGGTTGTGGCATCGTCAGTGAGCATCTGCAGAAGCTGACCGACCCCTTCTTTACGACCAATCGTGATACAGGTGGAACGGGGCTAGGTCTTTCGATCTCGGAGGGAATTGTGATGGAGCATAGTGGCCAACTCAAATTTGATTCAGTGCCGGGTGAAGGGACTTGCGTCAGCTTACTGCTGCCAACGGAGGATGAAACGCGTGAACGTTGATAAATACCCAAAATTTTCGATCCTCATCGTTGATGATGAGCCTTCTTGGTTGCGCAGTTTGGGAATGACACTTGAAGGCCCCGGAGGCTTTACTAACCTGCTGCAGACGAGTGTAAGCAGCGATGTTATGGGCTTACTGGAGCAATACGATGTTGGCGTGTTGTTGCTGGACTTGAATATGCCGCACATCGGTGGGGAAGAACTCCTGGAGAGGGTCAATCGAGAATACCCGGAGATCTCAGTGATTATTCTCTCAGGGATAAATCAACTAGAAGTGGCCGTGGGTTGTATGCGCAAGGGGGCCTTCGATTATTTTGTCAAGACTGTCTAAGAGGACCGTCTCATTGGCGGGGTGCATCGAGCAGTACGGATGGTTGAACTGCAGCGTGAAAACCGACAGCTCAGTCGCCACATGTTGAAGTGTGAACTTGAGCATCCTGAAATTTTTGACAAGATTGTGACGCGTAATCCAAAGATGCAAGCGGTCTTTTCCTACCTTGAGTCAATCGCTGGTTCTCGTCACCCCATTCTAATTCTGGGTGAGAGCGGTGTTGGTAAAGAACAGATTGCTCATGGCATTCACCAGCTTGAAAACAATGAGGGTTCGCTCGTCAGTGTCAATGTTGCTGGCCTTGATGACAATGCTTTTACTGATACCCTCTTTGGCCATCAAAAAGGCGCTTTTACCGGTGCGGAGAGATCGCGCAGCGGTTTGATAGAACAAGCCGCTGGAGGTACCCTCTTTCTCGATGAAATTGGTGATCTATCCCTTGCAAGTCAGGTCAAGCTACTACGCCTGTTGCAGGAAGGAGAATATTACCGCCTTGGCAGTGATACCCCCAGTCAATTGCGTGCGCGGATAATCTGCGCTACCCACAAAAACCTGAACGAGGCTGTCACGCAGGGTGCCTTTCGCAAAGATCTTTATTATCGCCTGAATACTCACATGGTTAGACTTCCGCCATTAAGAGAGCGTCGTGAGGATCTTCCTCTGCTGCTTGAATATTTTCTTGAAACGTCGGCGGAAGAACTCGGCAAACCAGTTCCGACCCCACCGCGCGAATTGGCAGCACTTCTCAATAGCTACAGTTTCCCTGGCAATTTACGTGAGTTAAAGATGATGGTGCATGATGCAGTCAGTCGGCACAGTGGTGGAGTCCTTTCGATGTCTCCCTTTATTGAGCGAATCGGAGAATCTCGCGAGCAACTGGTGCCAGTAGCGGACAATCCTTTTATTGCAATGTGTGAACTGCCGACCATAAGTGCTTCCACGGAACTATTGGTCGACGCAGCCTTGGGCCGTGCAGCGGATAATCAGTCCTTGGCCGCCCGTCTGTTGGGGATCTCACAGCCCGCTTTGAGTAAACGTCTTAAGCAACGCCGCCAAACTGACGATAAAGGGGTATAGCCTCGGTTATAATTATAACTAGAACCTCTTCGTCATTTACTTCCCATTCCTCGCTAGTTATTGTCCAATCGTACCTCTTTTGCCATAACCAGGGTTATACCCTTCGGTTCTCTCTGCCTCTATAGGCTTGTGCCAAAAAACCATTAAAAACAGCAGTATATGTAAACTCATTGGTCTGGCATGTTGATTGCTACAACATCGTTTTAGAGAAAATAGCATTAAGCAATTCCATACCACAAAGGTTCTGCAAACAAAGGGCCGGATTTTAACCAGACTGGGCAAAGGACGCTGATGAACGACATGGCCGTCGACAACCGAACCTTGCAGAAAATTCGCCGCACCGTGATCGATGAGCTGGGGCG
>JAJRRB010000032.1 GCA_024279915.1 Deltaproteobacteria bacterium | reverse complement strand
TGAACACAAACAGAAATATTTGGCCCTGGCACTTATTGACCTTCGTAATTCTCTTTACGTTATGCGCCGGTCTTTGGGTCGCCACCAAAAAAATCGATTATACCTGGCGCTGGAACCGTGTCCCGCAGTATTTCATCTACACCAACGAGACCCTGATCCCGGCTCCGTTTGATGGTCATGTTGCCACAATCTCCAAGCTTGGCGACAAGACCCAGATCAAGGTTATCAGTGATAACGGCGAAGAAGAAACGTTCGAAGTCGACAGCGACGCGATTGAAGTCGTTGAAGGTGGAACCCTCTATGAAGGTGATTACCTGGGCGCAACCTTTGAATGGCGCGCTGGCCCACTGTTGGTTGGTTTGTGGACCACGATCTGGATTTCGGCCGTCGCCAGCATTTTCGGTATGATTATAGGTTTGGGCACCGGCCTGTGCCGGGTTTCCAATAATCCGACCTTGCGTAGCCTCTCGATTACATATATTGAGCTGATTCGCGGCACCCCTCTGCTGGTGCAGATTTTCATCTTCTATTTTTTCTTCGGCACCGTTCTCGATATCAGCCGGATTGTTGCCGGTGTCAGCGCTCTGGCAATTTTTGCTGGCGCTTATGTCGCAGAAATTATTCGCGCCGGGATCCAGTCGATTCCAAAGGGCCAGATGGAAGCTGCCCGCTCACTTGGTATGAATATCCCCCAGGCGATGGTCTACATTATTCTGCCCCAGGCATTTAAACGCACCCTGCCACCATTGGCTGGTCAGTTTATCAGCCTGATCAAGGATTCATCGCTGGTTTCAATTATCGCTATTACGGATCTCACTAAAAGTGGACGCGAGGTTATCACTTCGACTTTTGCCACCTTCGAGATCTGGTTCGTCGTCGCTTTCCTTTACCTTATGCTGACGTCGGTACTGTCCCAGGTGATTGCCTGGGTGGAACGGAGGCTTGCAGTCAGTGATTAAGACAGTTGACCTTAAAAAGACATTTATCGGGCACGGTCAGACAGTGCATGCCGTCGATGGCATTTCCGCTCATATCAAGCCCAGCGAAGTTGTGGTTATCATTGGCCCGTCAGGTTCGGGGAAATCGACTTACCTGCGTTGCCTGAACGGCCTGGAGACCTTGACCTCAGGGCAAATTATCATTGATGGTGTTGATCTGTCAGCCAAGAAAACCGACCTCAACATGGTGCGCCGTGAAGTCGGTATGGTATTTCAGCAGTTCAATCTCTTCCCACACAAAACAGTACTGCAAAACATCGTCCTGGCCCAGCAAGTGGTTCGGAAACGTAAAGACGCTGAAGCTGAAGAGAAAGGCCGTATGCTCTTAGAGAAGGTCGGCATCCCCGAGAAAGAGAACGAATACCCGATTCGCCTTTCCGGTGGTCAGCAACAACGCGTTGCCATCGCACGTGCTCTGGCTATGGACCCGAAAATCATGCTCTTTGATGAACCAACCAGCGCATTGGACCCGGAGATGGTTGGAGAAGTTCTCGAAGTCATGAAGCAGTTAGCCCGCGAAGGCATGACCATGGTCGTGGTCACCCACGAGATGGGTTTTGCCCGCGAAGTGGCCGACCGGGTGCTCTTTATGGACCAAGGTAAACTGGTTGAGGAAGGAACTCCTGAGCACTTCTTTACAGATCCACAGGAAGAACGCACCAAGGCTTTCTTGAGACAGGTTCTTTAAGGCAAAACTTCATTGTTCGACTTTAAGGGCGCTTCAGAGCGCCCTTTTTTATTACAATTTATGACTATTCCTCAAGATCACAAACAAACTCTTCGTCAAGGAGCGGCCGCCGCCTGGCCTATATGCCTTGGTTACTTCCCCATCGGTCTGGCCCTCGGCGTGCTGGCACAGAAAGCCGGCTTGCCATGGTGGGCCATGGCGATGATGTCGGTGCTGGTCTTTGCTGGTAGCGCCCAGTTTATCTGTGTCGCCATGATCGCTGCTGGTGCATCAACCCCTGCCATCATCTTGACCACCTTCGTTGTCAATCTGCGTCATGTCCTGATGAGCTCTGCCCTGGCCGTTTATCTGCAAGGGGTTAACCGCAAGTTTCTGGCACTCTATGCCTATGGTGTAACTGATGAAAGCTTCGCTGTTAATCTAACTCGTTTTCGTGATGGAGAGTGGAATCGTTGGAGAGCGTTGATTGTTAACCATCTGGCCAATTCCGTCTGGATTATGGCAACAATCTGTGGCGCTCTGGTTGGTCAATTTGTTCCCCAAGGAGCCCTGGGAATAGACTATGCCCTGACCGGCATGTTTATCTGCCTGCTGGTTTTTCAACTGCAAGGGCGCCTCTATGTCATCACTGGCCTCCTGGCTGCGATCCTTTCTGTCGTCTGGTACCTGCTGATCCCTGGTGATTCCTATATCGTCGGGGCCTCGATGAGTGCGGCAACCATCGGTTTTCTTCTAAAACGACACTATCGGAGGAGCAGATGACTTTTAACGACTACCTGTTTCTCTTCGGCGGCATGGGCCTGGTAACCTACCTGCCACGCGCCCTACCCCTGCTCTATCTGGCGCACAAGAAAATGCCGCAATGGTTGATCGACTGGCTCAGTCTGATCCCTGTAGCGATTCTCAGTGCCCTGCTAGCCCCATCACTCTTTACAGATGCCGTAACGCGCAGCTTTGCTTTTGGCAAGCTGGAGCTGCTGGTGGCTATCCCTACTTTGCTTTTTTCTTTGAAGACTCGGAGTCTGGGTGGGACTGTGCTGGTGGGGATGTTGCTGTATTGGTTGGGGGGAAAGTTTTAAGCCCCCTACCCCTCTCGATGAATCGCAAACGGCCCCCAAGCCTGATCAACCGTCATCACCTCAAGACTATTGATATTCACATGAGCAGGCCGGTTAACCACCCAAGTCACTGTCTCAGCAATATCGACTGCCGTAAGCGGTTCTGTGCCAGCATAAACCTGATCAGCTTTATCGCCATCACCTTTAAAACGAACGTTAGAAAATTCCGTCTCCGCCATGCCAGGCTCAATACAAGTTACCCGAACCTTCTTGCCAAGCAAATCTGCCCTCAGATTACGAGAAAATTGTGAGACAAAGGCCTTGGTGCCTCCGTAAGCATTACCTCCCGGATAAGGCCATGAGGCAGCCGTAGAGCTGATATTAACAATATGGCCACGTTTGCGCTCCACCATGCCAGGCAGGATGGCGCGGGTACAATACATCAACCCCTTGATATTGGTATCGACCATCACATCCCAATCTGCAATATCAACTTGATGGGACGGCTCAAGACCAAGAGCAAGACCAGCATTGTTGACCAACACATCAATCTCGCGAAATTCTGCGGGCAAGTTCGCAACCGCAGCTTCAATTGCCGTAAAGTTGCGTACATCAAGCTGGACAACATGCACCCCGGCAGCACCCACCAGCTCGTCACGTAACGCTTCCAGGTTCTCCTTACGACGCGCCGTCAGAATGAGACGGTCTCCTGCAGCGGCAAAAGCACGGGCACAGGCTTCGCCGAAACCGGATGATGCGCCGGTGATGAAGATAGTTTTCACAGACATTGGATATGTCACTCCTTTTATGGATTGACCAGTTGTTTCAACAGTTGCTGCTCATCGGGAAATTCACCGGTCGACTTCTTCGAATAAATCAGTTTTCCACCAACCACTACTTCGAAAACGCCACCCGTTGATCCAATCAACTCGACCTCGTAACCACAATGCTTTTTCAATAAGGCTGCCAAACTGACAGCACGAGGTTCATAGCTTCACATAGTACAGTATTCAATGCTTGCCTTCATAACTTACTCCTTTGGACATATTTTTATTATTTCATCACGCTAGATCAAAACTATGGGCTTTAGTCCAAGTCTTTCAGATGCTACTCATGTCTTTGACGTCATTCTCGCGCATGCGGGAATCCAGAGGTTGTCAAGGAACATGGATTCCCGCATAAGCGAAAATGAAGATCAATGATTTTTGCAAAAGCCTCATTTGAATTAAGGTTATAATAACAGAGACAAAGACATTTTTTACAGAGAAAGAGGATAGAATCATGACGACTCAATATCCCCTTAGCATTTTTTTTGACGGCGCCTGTGGCGTTTGCTCCACAGAAATCAGTTACTATCGTTCAATTGCCGACCAGCGGGTAGAGTTTGTCGATATTGCAGCCATTGATTTTGACGCCGAGACATTCGGCAAGACGATTGGTGAGTTTCAGGCACAACTGCATGCGCGGGATGCAGATGGTCAATATTTTACAGGAGTTGAAGCATTCCGCCAACTCTGGGAGGCATTGCCATCACCTTTCTACCCTCTATTGTCAACGGTTGTCGGCCTGCCGGGGATCCATTTAACAGCACGCGCTGGATACGCATTTTTTGCCAGATTCAGGCATTTGTTTCCGGCGGGACATGCGACCAGTTGCCCAATTGCTAAAAAAAACTAAGAAACATTCCCCGTTACATTTAAAAACTAAAAAGTTGTGTTAAGATTTATGGCAAACCTGACTAATATCGTAATTCAAAGAGGGTAAGATGAAACTGCGTATCCTGGTTTTTGATGATGATGCAGAGTTCCGCACCATGTTACAGACAGCTCTGAGCAGCAAAGGACATGAGGTCACGGCTCTCTCCGATCCAACCGAGTTTCCTTTCATTAACAGAGAGATCTGCCCCTGTCTGCCAAATGAGCCCTGTGCCGACATCCTGATAGCAGATAACGTTATGCCCAATATTGAAGGGATCGATTTTTTCAAAAAGCTCAAAAAAAAAGGTTGTCATCCTCTAGTCCAAGGCAATGTAGCAATCATGAGCGGCTACCTGACGATCCACTATATGAACGAGCTGAACGACTTGGGCATCCAATACTTTCGCAAACCGTTTAAATTGAGTGACCTCTTTGACTGGGTTGATGAATGTCATGCACGCATTGAAGAGTCGCTCAAAACATCTGCAGAACCTCTAGAGCAATAAATTTCAGAATACTCACTTTACGGAACATGTCTCCTGAATTAAACGAGATGGGCTGATGAATAATTATGCCATAGTTCGCCAGGAACACCTCAACCACTACGGTTTTCTCTTTGGCGGCGCACTTCTGCAATGGGTAGACGAATACGCCTGGCTGGTCGCGTCTCTTGATTTTCCAGGCTGCCCGCTTGTTACTGTCGGCATGGACCAGATCAGTTTTCGCCGACCAGTCGCCAACGGTTCCATCCTGCGTTTCAACATCAAACCAACCAAGCGCGGTGAATCCTCAGTTCAATACAGCGTCGATGTCTTTGCTGACGCCCCTGGCTCGGCCACCGAGACCGACGTCTTCTCAACCACCATAACCTTTGCTCAAGTGGACATCGATGGCAACAAGAGTCCTTTGCCAAAGCTGGAGAGATTGCGGTCTGAAGAAGATGGGAATCAGTAACTAACATACCAGGATCAATCGGTCACATCGATCTCAACAAAACACCAGCCGATATCCGGTATTGCCTTCTTAATATCCCTCTCAAGCTCATTGATAGCCCTGGCAGCAGCGCCGACTGGCATATCCTCGCGCATACGTATCTTGATGGCAAGCATGGCCTTCGGCCCCATCTGTAAAGTGACCGCATTAAAGAGTTCCAGAACGTCCTGATCGTCAGCAATGATACTTTTAATTTTAGCGACTGTCTCAGGATCGGCAGAGCGGCCAATCAGAAGGGCCTTAACTTTAATCGAGATAAAAACGGCGACAATAACCAGGAGTACGCCGATGCAGATTGACCCCATGGCGTCATACATCGGGTTACCGGTAACAATTGCCAGAATGACAAAACCAAGGGCGAGGAACAACCCGATCTGTGCAGCATAATCTTCACCAAGGACCACCAGCAGTTCTGAGCTGCGAGTATGTTTGATCCACTCACGCAGCGTCCTCTCCCCTCTCGCTTTCTTGATCTCTATAAGACAACCACGCAGGCTAGCGCCTTCCATCACAATCGAAGCAACAAGCACGACGATCAGAATCCAGGCGTTGCTCATCGGCTCCGGGTGTGAAAGCCTATGCGTTCCCTCGTAAATGGAGAAGAGTCCTCCGACCGAGAAAAGCAGGATAGCAACAATGAATGACCAGAAATAGCTCGCCTTGCCATATCCTAGTGGATGTTCTGCATCGGCAGCTTTTTGGGAGCGTTTGATGCCCACAAGCAACAAGAGCTGATTGCCGCAATCGGCTACCGAATGACAGACCTCGGCAATGGCACTACTGCTACCGGTGAAATACGCTGCCACCGCCTTGGCAATGGCGACGCCCAGATTAGCGAAAAATGCGTACATGATCGCCCTGGTAGGATTACTTCCGTGTGCTGACATGCTTGCTCCCAAAAAACAGACGATAAAGACGCTCGAAAAATAGTCGTGATATTACCACAGTGATAATGCGAGGGCATCATCGCACATATTTATTCAGGCCACTAATAGTTACAAAAGTTTTACCTTGGTTTTTTGCTGATCAATGCATAATGGCGAGCAATGGTTAGGTAATGAGGTCCCACAAAGCGGAGTAGAATCATGATATCCACAAACGTTGTCCCACGCTACAGCACCAGCGAAGAAGTCGCCAACAGTGTAACTCACGGGATAGGCCTGATACTGGCCATTGCCGGGCTGGCTGTTTTAATAGGTTTTGCCAGTCGCCTGGGTAATATCTGGCATCTGGTCAGTTGCACGGTCTTTGCGACAACCCTGATCCTGCAATACGCATTTTCGACCCTTTATCACAGCATTCAGATTCCGCGTGCAAAGAGTATCATGCGTGTCCTCGATCACTCTGCAATCTTCCTGTTGATCGCCGGAACCTACACACCGTTTATGCTTGTCAACCTGCGCGACACATGGGGTTGGACACTATTCGGCATCATCTGGACTCTGGCCCTGCTCGGCGTACTCTTTCAAGTCTCGCTACTCCGTCGCTGGCAGGGGATATCCCTGTCGCTCTATATCGGCATGGGCTGGGTCGTAGTGATCGCGATAAAACCAATGCTCGACGCTGTTGCGCCTGGCGGGCTGATCCTGTTGTTGCTTGGTGGGTTGGCGTATACCTCAGGAGTCGGTTTTTATCTCTGGAAGAGTCTGCGTTATCATCACGCGATCTGGCACGGATTCGTTCTGGCTGGAAGCATTCTGCATTTCTTCGCAGTGCTTTTTTACGTCATCCCTCTGGCTTAATCAGAGAATCCGCTTGCCAAAGAGAGAAGCCGTCAATTCTACTGCAGTGAGCGCTGTCTTGTTGAGACTATCCAGAATCGGGTTGATTTCGACAATATCAAGAGAGCTGAGTCGTCCTGAATCAGCGATGATTTCCATCAGCAGCTGACCTTCGCGGTAAGTCAAACCACCGGGCACCAAGGGCCCGGCTCCGGGCGTGGCCTGCGGATCAAGAGCGTCGACATCCAGACTGACATGCAATCGTTCACGGTGGTTTAAACGCTATAGAGCCTCGCTGGCGACAACCCCCATCCCTCGCTCGTCAACATCACGCATCGTATAAATGGCGACACCACTCTCGCTCAGATTCTGCCGTTCACGGTCGTCAAGGTCGCGCACTCCGATCATGACAACATCTTCCGGCTGCAAGGTTGCACCCGGACCGCCGACACCAACAAGATCAGGAGAACCCCGGCCGAGCAAAAGTGCCAGTGCCATGCCGTGGATATTGCCCGATGAAGACGTTTCCAGCGTGTTGAAATCACCATGGGCGTCAATCCAGAGGACACCAGCTGGTTGTTGTTGAGTTACACCGGCAATGGTTCCAACAGAAATGGAATGATCACCACCAAGGAAGATCGGGATATGTCCCTGAACAACAGCCTTTTGTCCTGCTAGACAAACATCCTCGCAGATTGCTTTGATCGATGGCAGATAGTTATTCTGACGTTCAGAGGTGAGCGATTCACGCACTGGCGTCTTCAAGTTGCCGGAATCGTGGACTTTGTAACCAAGCTGTTCAAGGCGAGCGGCAAGACCGGCATAGCGCAAGGCCCCAGGTCCAAGATCAACACCGCGATGCGACTGGCCCAGGTCGATCGGTACACCTATAATCTGCACAGATTTCTTCATGAGTTCGCCTTTCGCATCGTCAATCAATCTTTTAGGTTATTCCAAAGATTCACCATGAAATCCTGTGCGTTGGTCAAGATCGCGACAGCCTGTGCGGAACCGCGATTAGCAAGTTTGTCCGCACTGAACTCAGACATATCAACGATATAGAAAAATACCGGGCGGACATTACCATCATCCGAAATCCGGTAACTCGGGACCATGTTGCCGAAGGCGATTGAATGCAATTGAGTCGCCAGGGCCACAACCGTGGTCGCCTTGCGGGCATGTTCACGCATGGCATCCTGGGCCTGGTAGACGTCTGAAATCACCTCAGGCAACGGCCCGTCATCACGAATTGAGCCAGCTAGTACGTATGGAACTTTATGTTTTTCACAGGCATAGATGATGCCGTCGTTCAACTCAAGCTCTTCAATCGTCTTAGCAATAGAGCCACGACTGCGCACTTCGTTAATGATGTCGAGGTGATTATAATGACCGAGAGGCCTCAACGTTTGTGAATAGATATCCTGGCCCAAACCAGTCCGAAAAAACGCAGCTTCAAGGTCGTGAGTCGCCAGGGCATTACCGGCAAGCAGGCCATGGCAATAGCCATTTTCGATCAGCCCCTGCATGGCATCTCGGCTATCCTTATCGAAAGCAACAGCGGGGCCGAGAACCCAGACGATATGACCGTGATCACGATCATGACGCAAGACGTCATAAAGAGTATCGTAGTGGCGCGAGAAAGGTGTCTCCCGGGTGCCGCGAGTACGGAAGGTAAACTTATCCGCCGATCCCTCAGTCGGTTGCGCAAAGCCCACTACGTGTACGTAGATGCCTTCTTCACCATTCTCGGTGCGCCCAACCACAACCTGATCGCCCTTACGAACGCGACGGGCCTCCACAACGTCAACATTGTCTCCATCAAGGACCATAACGGCGTCCATTCGGCTTTCGGGAGCAAGCACCCAACGGCCAGCACCCAGATGGAGATATTCGGGGTGGTTGGAGGTTCCGTGATAATTCTTCGGCACGACACCGTCTGCCGGTGCTAGCTCGACGGTAACAACAGGAGCGTTAACCAGCGGTGAATCAGTAAAATCGGGAGGGGTGTAACCGGGGATAATGGACATGGTCAGAATCTCCTCAGGCAAGCAAGAAGTGGAGTCTATTTCATGTTCTCAGGTTAAAACGGGATGTCAAGCACAGCACAGGAGAAGTCAGCAAACGATCAGGCCCTGCTGATCACTTTTTTGACTGCAAACCAGTTGGCCAGCATGATCAGAGCGACAAAGAGGATACCGACAATCCCAAGACGGCTTTTCATCCCGGCATTCACCATATCCATCACGAAAACCCCGAGGAAACACAAAGCAATAAATTTGTTTGCCCCTTCTGCCCAGCTTTCGCGACTACTCCAGGCCACGCTAAGAATTGCAATATTGGCGAGTCCATAGGCAGTAGTGACGTACGCGAAGATGATACCCGCCTGGGCCGCGGTTTCGGAGAGGATAATGCTCATGCCATACATAATAAAGAGGAAAGAACTGATAACGCTGACGCCAGACAGACCGTACATCAAGATAGTGTCATGTTGCTTCATGTTTTGCCTTCTATTTACAGTTTGGAGGGTTTGTGCTAACAAAAAACCTTTGTATTTATACATTCTTCAATACCAGAATGCATTTGTTTTCGGAGAAATGAGTCAGTTTTGCCATCCCGCTATTTACGTGTCGCTAAATAAATCCCCGACCCAATCAGCATTATTCCCGCACCATGATACCAGCAGAAGGCTTCGTTAAGGAAAACAACGGCCATGATACTGCCGAAAACCGGCATCAGATGAATGAAGAGACCGGCGCGGTTCGCGCCAACCAGCTCGACTCCACGGTTGTAACAGAGGTATGAGACGATTGACGGAAAAACCATAACATAGCCTATGACCATAAGGTTCGCAGGGTTGAGAACCAGACTGGCTACTGTCATTGTTTCCCAAAGATAAAGCGGGACAAGGATTATGGAACCAACCCAGAAAATTGTGCAGAGAAATGCCAGAGGATGTACATGAGGACGTTTGCGTAACATCACCGTGTATCCCGCATAGCACGCAATCGCGGTAAAAACCAGTATATCGCCACGGTTGACAGAGAGGGACAACAAAACCTCAGTGTCTCCCCTGGCGATGATCATGACAGCGCCACAAAGCGAGACCAGAATACCGGAACACTGTTGTCTGGTAACTTTTTCACGGAAGATTGCTAAGGAAAGTAGCACAATAAGGACAGGCATCAACGACTGTAGAAGAAAAGCGTTGATCGCCTCAGTATATTGCAGACCACTGTAGGCAAGAGTGTTAAATGCAGCGATACCAAGAATTGCGAGCAACAGGACTGCTGGCCAGCTCTTACGCAAGGCCCGATGATCTCTACGCAAATGGGGTAACGCAGGCCAGGTAACCAGTAAGGCAGCCCCAACCCAGCGCCAGAAAGCAAGAGCAATCGGAGGGATCTCACCGTGGAATGCACGGCCAAGGATGAAATTCCCGGCCCAGAAGAGTACTGCCAAAGTCAGCAGAAGGTATGGCCGATCCTTAATACTCATCATGGTTTGACGCGATAGATCAATAAGCCGGGTTTGTTCTGCAGATATTCAAGCAAATCTTCGTCGACAACCCGCCCCGTGTCACTACGCGACGAAGCGTGACGCAAGAGGACCCTCCCCTCACGCTTAACAATCAATCCAGTGTGGCTGACATCAAGTCCAGCGTGATTTGAGTAGATACCGATATAATCTCCGGGTTGCAACGCAGAGAGCATGTCAGTATCCATATTTGCAGTTGGAATGTAGTAAATTTGCCGCGGCCTGATAGCAATACCGGGCAACCAAAGCGAACCGTCTGCCTTGCGATTGAGTTGTTTGCTCACTTTAAGTGTTCTGCCTTGCCCGACTCTGTCTGTAAAATCCTCAATGGCAGTAACATCTTCAGCGACCCAGTCGCTAAAAAAATGTCTGCGATTTGCATAGGTAACCATGCCGTTGGTATAACGTACACCCTTCAGTTGCTCCAGGAGATTCTCACTATCTGAAGCACGACGAAGAGACTCAACCACATCAAGAAAAGTGAAGCAGTCAAACCCATCCAGGTTCAGAACCAGCTGTTCAACTTTATGAGGGCCTCCGACCAAAGTGTTCTCGGCATAAGACGTGTCGACAAAAAGATTAGAGAGCATCACGACCTGGGCACCAGGACTTTCGATCAAGTTTGCTGAAGAGATAATTTTCGAGAGATCGACTTCACTCCAGCGACCGAGATTAATCATATCTGCACGAGCGATCAATACGACGCTAAACAGAATGAACAACATCAATAAAGTTAGCTTAAGTCTGCGAACAACGGGACTAATCATCTTAGTTACGGGCCGCTAGTTTGGTTTTTCTAGGCATCTTCCACAATATTGATGGCGTCATGCGGGCAAGCAGGAATACATAGCCCGTCCAGGTCGCATCTGTCGTGACTAACAACAGCCTTACCATCAATGATCTGTAGTGCACCATGGGGACAGACCTTGAGGCACTCGCCCGAGCCGTGGCATTTATTCTTATCGATATATATTTTCATGGTGAGTCAACTGTCTCCTAAAAAGAATATTTCAGCGGGAAGATTTCTTGTCTGACAAGTGTAAAATTGCTTTATGAACAGACACTGGCAGCTCAACAAACATGATTCCCAACCCATGCGGATAATGAGGTTTCATAGGATTTGGTTTGCGATTCTGCCACATGACTTTTGCACTGCATGTGATCTCAGTTGCAGGACCATTCGGTAGCTTGAAACTCAGGTTTGCCTGAGATCCTGCAGGGATTTCGGCATTGCTCTCAAGGAACATACCGCCACCGGAAAGATCCAGACATTTGCCCTTAAACTCTTCGCCGTTAGCCGAGATGATGACCGGAAAAAAGCTTGGTTGCCGATGCTCACGAATCTCCTCGATGAATTGACGTCCAACCTGAAGAAAACTATGCCTGTCCAACGGTTTGACCAGATAAGCATCACAGCCATTCCTGCGGGCAATCTCCGGCTGCTCTGGTTTATCCTGATCACAGATAATCACAACGGGCACAGAGCGAAGTTGCGGATCATTTTTGATCGCTTTACAACACGCTCCACCGCCATCTCCGTGCAACGAAAAAGCCATGTACACCATATCGGGCTTTTCGTTACGAACCATTGACAAAGCCAGAGCTGAGTCGTCTGCTTCAATAATTTCGACAGGTGTCTTCTTTAAGAACTGACCCTCAATGGCTCGAAAGAAACGGGAATCATCTGCCAGAAGTACGCGAATTTTTTTACTCATAACCCCCTCATCCAGACAAACTTGATGTTATTAAGTGCCAAAACATCGCCGTAAAGCCGTGCCGACCGAATCTGAGATATCGACAAACTCGACACCGTAACCAAGCGGGTAATTCTCTTTGATAATCTCTTCCTCTGAGTTGGACCAGGCGATTCGTCCATTAATTTCCACAGGGGTCTGTTGCTCATCAGGGAGAGAGAATTTCATCAGCAGGCTTTCTCCTTTCTGAGCTGTCGGTTGACAGTCAAGGAACATACCACCGCTGCTGACATCAAGGCAACGCCCCTGTAGGCGTAAACCTCGGCAGAGAAAATTCACCATAACTTGAGATGTCTGGCGCGGTTCGCGACGATCAATACTCATCAGAAAGCGATGACCTGTTCCAAGAAAATATCGACGATCCAGAGGCTTTGACAGGTAGTCATCAGCGCCAGCGGCACGAGCATCCGGCTCATCAGTTGGAGAAGTTTTCGCACCGATCAAAACGATGGGAATCTTTTGAAGATCCTGGCTCGACTTAAACTTTCTGCAGCAATCAAGACCATGCATTTCCGGCATATCCATATCCATATATACCAGGCTTGGACGATGCTCACTGGCCAAAGAAAGAGCCTCTTCACCGGATGACGCAGTTAAAATGGTTGCCGGAGTATTACGCAGAAATTGTTTTTCCAGCACTAGGAAAAACTTTGAGTCATCAACAAGAAGAATACAAAGAGGTGTACCCATAAACTTATACCTAAAAATATGCTGTAAGGCTTTAAGGCTATAGTGTTTAAGGCCCTACAGCCCTAAAACCTTACAGCTCTACAGCCTTACAACCTTGCCTTACAGCTCCAAAGTCGTGCCGACGTTGGCAAAGAAGACTTTATTGGGGAATTTGGCGTGCAGTTGAGAAGAACGCAGCAGACCAGTACAGTGCGAAACGCCAAGGCGGTCAAAATCAAGCTGCATCAGATAGTCAACTGTTAGGGAAAACTGTTCGTCGCTGGCAGGTCCCAAGTGTGTTCCACCAATAATCGCATGGACACGGGGGTTGCCTAACTTGTTGCGAAAATGTTCGACTGTATTGGCCAGGCCAGCATGCGCACAGCCCAACAGGATCACTAGCCCTTTTGGCGTCTCAATGGCAAGAGCGGCATCATCGGGGAAGTCATCCACCACCCACTCCTTGCTATCTTTGGAACGTTGTACAAGATGCGGATCACCAGCCTCAAGCGGAAAAAGTCGTGGGATAAGACCACTGAAATAGAGCTCGGGGCCGAGCTCTGTCAGAACATCGAGGAAATCAAATCTGGCACCGGCAGACTCGAGCTCACTACGTTTGTGCGGCAGGCTGATGTCACGATGTTCATGCTCTCCTTGCCAGAATCGTTCAGAAAATATTTGCGAATGTGCATAGACAGGACGTGGGCCGATAACCTTGAGCAGAGGTAGCAGGCCGCCACAATGATCATAATGGCCGTGGCTGAGGATAACTCCATCGACCTGATGCGCATCGTAACCAAGAACAGCCAGATTCTCCAGAAGTGTTGCACCGCTTCCGGTATCAAAGAGCCAACTGCCAGTGGACGTTTTCAACAGACAGGAGAAACCGTGCTCTCCACAGGCAGAAATCGGTCGCCCAACAGTATTTTCACAAACAATGGCAATTTGCAGAGTCATGAGCTTAGATAATAATTTCTTTCCAGAAACAAGCTTCCACGCACTCAAGCGAGGATGCTATAGTGCTCAGTGTCGCATCAATTTATCATTGTCACGACACTAGCACATGCGGTCAATTCTTACAGCAATCTTTTAAGGGATAAAACATATGTCAGAGCAACCTGTAGCACCCCAGTTGACCGGCAAGCAGAACCGGTTTTTACGCGGACTAGGTCATGGTCTGCGCCCCTTCGTTATGATCGGCAAGCAACACCTCAGCGAAGACGTTGTCAAAGCCACACACGAAGCCCTCGGCACACACGAACTCATCAAGGTGAGAATCCAGGAAGGATGCCTGACAGACCGTAAGACAGTCGCTACTGAGCTTGCCAGCGAGACGGGTTCCGCCGTAGTACAGATCATCGGACACACGTTCCTCCTCTATCGATCTGCTGAGGAACCGACCATCACCCTGCCTTAAACCCTCTCGTAAGGGTCGAAGAGCCGTTTGTATTCATCAAGGGCATAACGATCAGTCATGCCAGCAATATAATCACAAAAGACCAATTCCCGGCCATACAGCTCATACTTATCCTGGTAACTGGTTGGTAGTAAGGTCGGGTTCTGCTGGTAGTTCTCGAACAGCATGGTCAAAAAACGCTCTGCCTTGATGCGCATGCGTTCGACCTTGTAGTGACGGTACAGGTTTTTGTAGAGAAAGGCCTTCAGTTCGCGGTTGCGTACTGCTGTATCATTGCTGAACATCACCAGATTTGTGCCATGCTTACGTACATTATCCAAAGAACGGATACCCGCCGCATCAACATTGCTCCGTGTCTGTTCAACCAGATCGAAAATCAGGTAGCCAATCAAATGGCTGATCGTCTGCAGAACCTGACGTTCCTCTGGTAATGATGGATACTTCTCTGCCACCCTGGCGTATGTCTCGGCCCAAAGGTCAACACTCATCAGTACCTTTGGGTCCAGATAACCCGCTTTGAGGCCATCATCAATATCATGGTTGTTATATGCGATTTCATCAGCCAGATCGATAATCTGGGCCTCCAGGGTAGGACGCAGACCGGGACAGTACTCTTCAAATCCGGAATCATCGGGTATATCATAATCGGATGAGTGCTTGATGATTCCTTCACGAGTTTCCCAACTCAGGTTCAAGCCGTTAAAATCAGGGTAACGTTCCTCAAGGCTCTCGACGATGCGCAGGGACTGGCGGTTGTGTTCAAAACCACCATAGGGAGCCATAAGGCGGTTGAGGACCTCTTCACCTGTATGCCCAAAAGGTGTATGCCCCAGGTCGTGGGATAGAGCCAGAGCCTCAACCAGGTCTTCGTTCAGTTTCAAACGTCGGGCGATGCCACGACCAATCTGGGCGACTTCAAGGGAATGTGTCAGGCGGGTGCGATAGTAATCACCTTCGTGATTAACAAAAACCTGGGTTTTATATTCGAGACGCCGGAAGGCAGCGCAGTGGATAATTCTATCGCGGTCACGTTCGTAAGCAGGGCGATCGTCTTTGTAAATTTCGCTATGCTTTCTGCCGCGTGATGATTCACTTTGAGCAGCATATCCTGCCAGGTCTTGTCGTTCCATTAAGCACTCCATGATTGACTCATACCGATCATCTATTTAAGCCATGGCACAAGCTTTCTGTCAAGACGATTACAGGCAGACGATTACAGGCTCGACAGCTTGACCATAGCATGTGATTGTGCTAGTTCTTTTCGTATCTTACGTGCTTAAACAGGTATTTCCGGAGGAGCTTCAATGAGGGTAATTGCTGGGACTTCACGTGGCAGACGCCTGACACTCTTCGAGGGTCGAGATGTCCGGCCAACGCCAGACCGGGTTCGTGAAGCTCTCTTCAGTATTCTGCAAAGCAAGCTGGGCAGTTTTACCAACCTGAGAGTTCTGGATCTCTTCGCCGGATCAGGAGCCCTGGCGATAGAGGCGTTGAGTCGTGGTGCAACCTCTGCCTGTCTGGTGGACAAGGCGCATGCTTCAGAAAAAATCATTCGTGAGAATCTGAATCGTTGCAAATTGTCCGACAAGGCAAAAGTGATTATCAGAGATGCCCTACAGACCTTGGCCGAGTTCTCCCCCTGCTCTTTTGACTTGATTTTCCTGGATCCGCCTTATGGCCAGGAGTTGGTAGAACATATCCTGGTGGAAATAGACAGGCTGGGGATACTCAACCAAGATGGGATTATCTGTGCAGAAACAGGTGCAAATGAGATATTACCTGAGTCTGTTGGTCGGCTCCAGCGTATTGACCAACGCCGTTACGGCACAATTATGATAAACTTCTATACCATTCCTGGAGAGGGACTAACATGAACAAGCAGATAGCCGTCTACCCTGGTTCTTTTGACCCGATTACTTACGGCCACTTGGATATTATTGAACGCGGGCTTGAAGTCTTCGATCAAATCATTATTGCTGTTGCTCGCAACTCCGAGAAGAAGAGCCTTTTCTCCACAGCAGAGCGCATCGGCCATATTGAGGAGGCTGTAGACAACAATCCTCGCGTTATTGTCGACACTTTCGACGGGTTATTGGTCGATTATGTTGCTTCCAAGGGGGCAAAAGTCATCTTGCGTGGCTTAAGAGCTGTCTCCGACTTTGAATATGAATTTCAGACCGCTCAAATGAACCACAATCTCAAAAGTGAGATAGAGACCGTCTTCCTGATAACCTCGGTACCGTATGGCTACCTCAGCTCTTCAATTGTCAAGGAAGTTGCCAGTTTGCAGGGATCGGTCGAAAGCCTGGTTCCGCCAGTGATCAAAAAAGCTCTGGAAAAGAAGTTCGGCAAGACGTAATAAACACTTGAGGGAGGAATTATGATTACACGTGAGATGACTATTGCTGAAATCATTGCCAGCCATCCCAAGACCATTGGTGTGTTTCGTTCTTTCGGTCTCGACTGCATGGAATGTCAGATTGCTGATTATGAAGAAGTCGAGCATGGCGCCGGGGTGCATAACGTTGACATCAAAGAGTTACTCAAGGCGTTAAATGAGGCTGCCAGCGACGTTCATGACAAAGCCTGATTTCACCTTCCTGATTGACACACAAATATTTAACGTAAATATATTTCTGAATCGAAACCAACAGTTTAGATAAGACCCTTACCCTTACCCACACCCGGATCATACTCGATCACAACAGCCAGCTCATTGATAGTTCGACAGGCTGCTAGGCGACACCCAACCATGGGTGAATCTGCGGAATAATGCGAACGTCGTGGTGTTCCTGCGCAGCAATTTCCTGTAACCCAAGCAAAACATCCCCACCCAGAGACGGTCCAGCTCCCAGAGTACGTGGTTGCAGAATAAAGGGAACATCCGGTGCATGACGGTTTACCAGACACGCGGCCTCAAGTAATTCGTCATTAGTCGTACGTTCATCAACAACCAGCTTTACCTGACAGAGGCGCTCTTTGGCAAGAGCAAGAAAATCGGCATGGTCTACCCACGGAGTTTGTGCTCCAGTGACAGCAGAACCCTTGATATCCATGGAAATCCACTTCACCAGGTGCAGAATCTTTTCAAGTTCGGCCGGGAGGGTGCCATTGGTTTCAAGAAAAATCGGCAGGATGGTAAGCATTTCTGGTAACCACAAACGTAGGATATCAGCGTGGAGTAAGGGTTCACCCCCAGTAAGAGCCACAGAATGATGGACGTTATTGCTGTTATGTTGCCACTGTGAGACCAAACGGGTGATTTCAGTGAGGTTGACAGGATTGTTGTGGCTGGAAAATTGCCCCGAACCAGGGTTTGACTCAATCTGGCAGGTTGGCCCCGGTTGATAAGGCGTATCGCAATATTCGCAAGCCAGATTACATTCTGCAAAACGCACAAAAACCTGCCGACAACCAATCAGCACCCCCTCCCCCTGCATGGAGGAAAAGACTTCTATTAGAGGAGCATCAATCGCGGGTATAGCTGGCACAGGCGTTATCCGATTCCCAAACGTTAACTCGCTCAACGGTAATATTGTCGTTATTCAAATTGTCGCTCAAACAATCAAAAAGGTAGCGACCGATATTCTCCGAAGAAGGGCTGGCATTTTTAAACGGCTCAAGATCGTTCAGATATTTGTGATCAAGCTCATTTAATAATGCCTTGGTCTCTTTCTTGAGGATCTTGAAATCAATACCAAGGCCGGATTTATCCAACTCTTTTGCCCCAACAGTTACTTCGACCAGCCAGTTGTGACCATGCAAATTCTCACAATCACCCTGGTAGTTAATCAGGTTATGAGCTGCAGCAAAAGAGGTTTTTATCATTAAGTGATACATCTATTACAACCTTTCAATAGTTCGTTTTTTCAGTATGTATTTAAATTACGTTGTCATCAGAAAAGGGTTCTTGAGATGGCCCGGAAATTCGGTAAGATTCGTCAGCCCACTGACCAAGGTCGATCAACTTACAACGCTCCGAACAGAACGGGCGATGCGGGTTGTCTTGCCAGACTACCGACTCGCTGCACTGCGGGCATTTGATTTGTCTCTTCATCTTTAAAAAACTCCGTGTTGTTCAAATTACCATGTTGTAAATCTTCGGGGCAACCGTACGGCGTTTAATAAAGCAGATAAAGAGACAGGACTCCAGAGAAAACAGCAATCCTCACCTAACAATCCATCAAGGACCTTCCTAATCTTCACTGTCGGTTGAAGCCACTTTTCCCTGTTGGTGGACCAGGTGCATCCCGACCAGGCGCGCCACCAGGATGGTCAGGTAAACCTGACCCAGGATACCCTCCAGAGTGGCAAGTGTCCTTGCCATGGTACCAACGGGCAACAAGTCGCCATAGCCAACCGTGGTTAAGGTGACCAAACTGAGATAGAAGAAGGGGTAAAACTCCTTTGCAACCCACAATTGCAGACGTGCATCCCCTTGTGTGAAGGAGAATGATCCCGGGACACATATTTCAACCAGCAGGTAGAGATAACTCCAGATCAAGCCGATCAGCAGGTAGACGCAAACAGCCCCAGCCAGGGTATCCCCTGACACCTTCGTAACTTTAAAAAGGTCGGACAAGATGATCATGGCGACCAGAGCCAGGAACAAAGATTCACCGGCCAGACCCACACTGAACAAGAAATCGTTATTCAGTACTGTTCCGGAATAGCCGATCAAAATACTGGCTATCATCAGATACATTTCAAAACGGAACAATCCCCGTTTAATTTGCACGGCACGTAGACCCGCAAGCAGAGCAACAACGAACAAAACCTCTACAAGAAACCGACCGACCATTGTCTCAACAAGGGGCTGAAAAATGATCAGACAGACCAAGACCATCAACAGACTGCCGTAACGACCCAGAATGAAGGTTTTTATACCAGGAACGTGTAGTTTCATGACTCGGACTCGTGCCCTTTCTGATCTT
This sequence comes from Deltaproteobacteria bacterium, assembly GCA_024279915.1. Lineage (GTDB taxonomy): Bacteria > Desulfobacterota > Desulfuromonadia > Desulfuromonadales > BM103 > M0040. The sequence goes on along the minus strand of JAJRRB010000032.1, from coordinate 63,340 downwards.
CGAGAATCTTCCGGGCATGTTCGGCAAAGCCGAGTCCGGCTTCGTTGTAAAAATTGAAAGCCGCCTCAGCTCCCGCTTCCTTCAATTCCGTGACATGGTCATCGAAATTGGCGATCGCAGCGATCTTGCCTGAAAACCGATCTCCACCAAATGCCGGACTGCGGCCAGATTGGCCTGATGTTTCGGCATGGTCAGTAAGATCATACGCGATTGTCCTTGCCGTCGTGTAATACGAGGCCAGAAATCCGGATCCGTTGGATCTGCATAGACAACACGACGACCTGTTTCGCAATGTTGTTTGACCTTCTCGGGATTGAAATCAAAACCGAGAACGGTATTGCCGTATTTCTCGTGCATAAAATCATAGGCCATGGTGCCGATCCGACCCATGCCGAAAATGCCGATACTTGCATCACCAGGATCAATCGGTTGATCATCCGGGTGTCGTGTATTGGTCTCAAATTTACACAGCCGCTCGCGATATTTACTGTAGAGCACGTCAGCCGCAGTATTCAGTGGTGAAGCGATGACAAAGGTCGCGGAAAGAGCCAGAGCAATGATCACCAACGACTCCGGACTCAGCCAGCCTTGCGTGGCCCCCACTGCGGCAACAATGCGGCCGAACTCGCTGTAGTTGGCGAGGTTCAGCGAGCCGAGGAGCGAGGAACGCGCCCTCAGCTTGAACCGCGTCAGAAGAATATAAAAGAGAGCAACTTTCAGAGGGACTACAAGCACCAGCAGAGCAGCCACTCCGACCGCCGCCAGAGTCGGAGCACCCGACATGCCGATGTTCAGGAAGAATCCAACCAGCAGAAGCTCTTTGAGACTAAGCAGTGTTTTTGACAGCTCCGAGCTCTTTGCATGTCCCGCCAGAAGGATTCCCAGGATCAAGGCACCGAGATCAGCTTTGAGTCCAACCAGTTCAAAGCCACTCGCTCCAACAACCAGTGCAGCGAACAATCCAAACATGAGCAGTAATTCGCCATGTCCGCTACGACTCATCAAACGGTACAAGACCGGTTTCAGTCCCCAGAGAGCAACGGGTATCAGGATTGCCCAGAAGGACGGCAGTTTGCCGAGGGAGAAAGTCAGGAAAAGAACGGCAAAGATATCCTGCATAATCAGGATACCGATGGAGACCCGACCATGCATAGCCCCCATCTCGCCCTTCTCTTCGAGGATTTTAACAGCAAAGACGGTACTGGAGAAGCTCAGTGCAAAAGCGACCAGAATTGCCGTGGAAAAGGTTAAATCAACAAAGAACGGTAGCCCGGCCATGCCGAGCCCGAACACCCCAACGCTGAAGACTGCAACCGTAATAGCCATGTGTAGCGAAGCACCGGCCCAGACCTCCGGTTTGGTGAGACTTTTCAGGTCAAGCTTGAGACCGATTGAGCAAAGCAACAGAGTTACGCCGAGATCGGCAAAGGTTTGCAACGTTTCCCCGCCTTCGAAACCCAGGCCGTTGAGCACAAACCCGGCCGCAAGGAAACCGACCAGCGGAGGTAAGCCAACCTGGCGGACCAGGAAGCCGAGGACAAAAGCTATCGTGATAAATATGGGATCCATAAGATTATGATTTGTGGTCGTGCGTTAATAGGTGTATCAAAGCGCATACTCCGTGTAGTAATGAGCTACACGGCCAATCGCCAGAATATACGCTGCAGTTCGCAGGTCAGGCACGTCGTCGCGAGAATGCCAGATCTCGCGAATCTCCTGATAAGCTTCGCACATTGTATCTTCCAGACCCGAGCGTACCAGGTTGAGTTCGTCGGCTTCCTTTTCAAAACCCTGACGAAGCTTTTCAGGGAACTTGTCACCCATAACCTGTTCCAGAGCATCTACCGCTGATTCAGCTCTGGACTGCATGAAACGGCGGCCCATCTTACCAAACTGCATATGCGCCAGGTTTTTAGTCCATTCAAAATAAGAGACTGTTACTCCACCGGCATTGGCATACATGTCCGGGATGATAATCTTACCGCGCTGACGCAGGATTTCGTCAGCCTCAGCTGTAACCGGGCCGTTAGCAGCTTCAACAATCAGGTTGGCCTTGATTTTTTCAGCATTTCCTTCGTGAATCTGGCTCTCAAGTGCCGCCGGCACCAGGATGTCGCAATCTGCTTCGAGCAATGAATTACCATCAGCAACGTATTCGGCATCAGGGTAGCCCTTGACGCCACCGTGCTCCTGCAGATAGGCAAAGACACTTTCGACATTAAGACCTTTTTCACTCCAAAGGCCGCCGTCACGTTCAATGATACCGATAATCAGGCAACCGTCTTCTTCCTCAAGGAACTTGGCAGCATGGTAACCAACATTACCAAGGCCTTGGACAACTACACGTTTTCCGGTCAGACCAGGAGACAAGCTAGCAGCGGCAATATCCTCTGAATGACGGAAAAATTCCTGCATGGCATACTGCACTCCACGCCCGGTGGCTTCGGTCCTACCTTCTACTCCCCCCATCTCGGGCGGTTTCCCGGTGATGCATGCCGCTGCATCAATATCACCAGGATGCAGTGTCCGGTAGATATCAGCCATGAGGGCCATTTCTCGTGGGCCAGTCCCCATATCTGGAGCCGGCACATTCAGAGCGGGGCTCAGATACCCCTTTTTCTCCAGCTCCAGGGCAAAACGGCGGGTAATCATATCGAGGTCCTCGCGACTGTAGGCCCGCGGATCGATGCAAAGACCACCCTTGGAACCACCAAAGGGGACATTAACCACCGCGCACTTGAAGGTCATCAGGGCAGCCAATGCTTCGACTTCATCCTGGTTAACTTCGGTGGCAAACCGGATGCCACCCTTAGCTGGTAGCTGGTGTTCACTGTGGGTGGCACGCCAGCCTTTGAATACCTGATATTCACCATTTATTTTGACCTGAAAGCGAACCTGATAAACGGTACGGCATTCGCCCAACAGTTCAGCAATCCCTGTCGGTAAGTCCATTTTTGAAACGGCGAAATCGTACATCCGTTTGACACTGTGCATAAAGCTGTGTGGCTGTTCGGCTGACATGGCGTTCTCCATACTGTTTGGGGGTTAATAAATACTCAGAGCTGTCGTTAGCCCACTTCGCTATAACAACAGCACATCAGCGCCTTTTGACAGTAAAGACTAATTCAACTGAAGATCAGAAACATTGCGAACATAATGAACGTAGGAATAAGCGCGCCCAGCAACAAGCCCAAGGGCGCGACCCCGTTCTCAAAGTGGTCCTTGAGAATCGCTTGACCAGCCGGGTTAGGAGCATTGGCAATCACGGTCAGACCACCACCGGTTACAGCTCCGGCGACCACAGCGTATTTCAAGCTATCTGTAAAACCGGGGACCAGAGTGCTAAGGTAAGTAATGGCTGCGTTGTCATTGAGCGCTGTCAGAACTGTGGCAACGGCCATCAAAGGTAATTCAGAAAGGCTCCCAAGAACCGGTTCGATCCACCAGCCTTGCACACCACCGTGAGTCACCAATCCGCCAAGAAAAAACCCAACCAGCAACGCTGGCTTGAGGTCAATTTCATTTTGATGGTCGGCTGTAACCACGGCAAAACCGAGAAAGAACAACATACCAGGGATAAACAACTCGGGATGGTGGGCATTGAAGATAGTCCAACCCATGAACAGAATATGGGCAACCATCATCCAGATCGGCACAGGGTCTTCGCGAGTATTCCATTCCGGATCAACGAATGGGGCTCTCTCCTCTTGACTCAGAAGATGAGGGAATTCCCTCCTCATCCGATACAACCGAACCTCTTCAAAACGCTTATGAAAAGCCTTGCGGGCCAGATCAAGATCAATATCCAGACGCTCACAATCTTGCAAGTATTGACCTTCCATTCGTTTTCTTATTTTCGTAGCATATTCATCGACCAGATCTGTCAATTTCTCACGAAAGCCACCTTCGGTTCTGATCTCTTCACCAATAGTATCAATAGCCGTTTCCATCTCTTCACGAGAAAGATGTTTGGTTAAAATTTCATTTTTCAATCTAAAGAATGTGAATTGTTCCTGCAGTTGGCTGAATTCCTTTCGGAACATAAAATAGTAAAACCCGTTGGCAAGCACGATGCCGATTGCGGCTTTCCAACCGAAATTCACCATCATAAAGCCCATCCCCCAGCCCCATGGTTCCGCAACCATCAAAACTGGTGGTGCGGCAAAATGAGTCAGAGTGCCACCGACGGATATATTGACAAATAGCAGACCAATCGTGGCGTACTTGAACTTGGTACTCGGCTTCAGCACATAAAATTTACGAACCAGCAACAATGCTGAGATCGTCATGGCGGCCGGCTCAGTAATGAAAGAACCAAGCAACGGGCCAAGAGTAAGGATCGTCAGCCACCAAGCGGCCAGAGAACCGCCGAGCAAATTGGCGATTTTCTCCATGAATATGTCAGAGAGTTTCAAAATCGGACGGGTGGAGGCCAGCGTCATGATGACCACAACAAAGAGTGCTTCGGTGAAATTAACCTTATAGCTGATATAATCAACAGCTGTTGACCAGTCAAAGAAAATTACAACAGCAAACATCAATGCCAGAGCCCAAAGACCAAAAACCACCTCAACCTCACCCATAAAGTGCATAAACCTGGAACCGTGAGAAACCGAGTTCCTGTGGACCAGGCCCTGCTCTTTCTTGGCATCATGCTCATGTTCCAGGCGGTGGGAGATGGCCGTAAATTTACTCGCCAGGAAAGTATGGATAATGGCAAAGAGGAAGATCAGAGAGCCCACCAGGTTGAACGGGTTCACCTTGACCCGGTGGATCAAGCGTTCAAGAACACCTTGCCCTGCATCATTGTAACTTTGCAGATCAGGAGGGAACTCTGTGGCAGGCACATTGCCCGTTGCAGCAAAAACATGCCCCGCGCAGAGCAGAACTGCACTAAACAAGAGAACAACCATGAGAACAGAGCGAGCAGGGAATGACTTTCTTTTCATCTTTAATTCTCAACAATTCCATTTAGAAAAAAGGCAGGCAACTCAAAAAAAGCAACCTGCCATGTTTATTTCTTTAACTTATGACCCAGGCTATTAAACCCGACACCCAAAGCCCAACACCTTGTATTTATTCTACTTTTGGTGACGGTATTTTGAAGAACATACAATAAAGTACCGGCACCACCAACATGGTCAGGATAGTTCCAAAGGTCAAGCCAGTCATAACTGTGACCGCCAATCCGACCCAGAAAACATCCTGCAGCAACGGGACAACACCAAGCACGGTTGTCGCCGCCGCCAACACCACGGGACGCAGGCGTGACATAGCCGCGCCGATAATCGCATCGTATTGCGATTTCCCCTCTTCCAGTTGGATATTGACCTCATCGAGCAGGACAATAACATTCTTGGTCATCATCCCGGCCAGACTCATGGCCCCAAGCAGAGCCAGAAAACCAAAAGGCGTGTTAAACACGAGCAGACCAGCGGTAATGCCGATGAAGGCAAAAGGGATGGTGCAGAGGATAATCAGCGGTGGTTTTATGGCATTAAATAGTGCCACAATGAGAAGAAGCACAACCGCAAAGGCCGGGATCATTCCAGGGATGAGCGATTGCTGTGATTTGGCCGAGTCTTCTTTCTCGCCACCCCACTCCATGGTGTACCCCGGGGGCAGTTCGATCGCTTCGATCTGGTCTTGAACGGCGGCAACCAGGGTCGGATTGGTCTGTCCGAGGATAGGGTTAGCCTGGAGGGTAATGGTCCGACGACGATCACGCCGGCCGATAAAATAGTCCTCCCACACTGTTTCAATACCGTCGACCACCTGAGCGATGGGGATCGTTTCAGTGCTCATGGCACCCTGAACCTGTAGCGACTCCAGCTTGTTGACATTTTCCCGGTCCTCTTCAGACAAGCGCAGGACAATCGGGATCAGGTCATCATTCTCCCGGTAGAGCCCTACACTTCGACCGTCAAAAGCACGTTTCGTGGTGTTCGCCACATCCTCACGGGTGATCGCAGCCCAACGAGCGCGCTCCTGATTATAGAGCGGCACCAGCTTGGGGACTGGCTGACGCCAATCAGTCTGCATCTCGCCCGCAACCGGCTCGTTGCGCAGAATCTCCAAACCTTCTTCGGCCAGGCCACGCAATACTTGAGGATCTGCAATGGCAGGACCACTGATACGAACCTCAAATTTCCAGGTATTACTAGGGCCGACTCCGTACTTACGAATCGGGATCAGGGCATTCGGGAAGCTTTCATCCAGCCATGGCTTGATATCAGCAATCAGAGCATCAATCGACTTGGCATCAGTGGTATTGACAATCAACTGCCCATAGGCCGTGTTAGCCCCTTCCGGGTCGACCGGAAGATAGAAACGAGGTGGACCAGCACCGACAAAAGTTGAGACAGCTTCGACCCGTTCATCCGCAAGCAACCTCTCCTCAATCTGCTTAATATCCTCTGAAACAAATTCGATGCGGGTTCCCTGGTCTCCCCAGTAATCAATCATGATTTTGGTCATCGACGAGTCGGGGAAGAAGAGCTGATCAACAAAGCCAAAACCCCCGCCAGCCAGAACCAGCAGACCAAGCATGCAGCCCATGAACAGAACCCGCATACGGATCGCTTTATCAAGAACACTGCGGAAGGCGCGGAACATCTTGGTGTCATAGGGGTCGCTGCCTTCATCATCCTGTTTGGGGTCAGGAAGCAGATCCATACACTTGAGCGGCGTCAGGGTCTGTGAGATCACCCAACTGAACATCAGAGAGATGCCCACAACGGTAAAGAGGGTCCGGCAATATTCACCGGCACTCTCGGTCGAAGCATAGATTGGATAGAAGGCCATTACGGCAATCACTGTCGCGCCGAGCAACGGAGTAGCAGGTTGGCTGGCTGCTTCGACAGCAGCCTGTTTGCGGTCCATTCCTTTCTGAAGACGAACAACAAAACCATCTGCAACTACAATCGAATTGTCGACCATCATACCCAGAGCGATAACCAGTGCACCCAGTGACATCCGCTGCAGGTCAATACCCAGAACAGCCAGAAAAACCAGAGTGCCGAGAATCGTAAAGATCAGGTCGGTACCTATAATCAGGCCCATACGCCAACCCATGGACACAGACAAGACAATGAGAACGATAGCAATTGCCTGGGCCAAGCGGACAAAGAACCCCTTGACAGACGTATCGACGATATCTGACATCCAGTGAACCCGATGCAACTCCAAGCCAACAGGCAGATTTTCAATCAATTCATCAAGACGTGTATCGATAGCTGTGCCGACCTCAACGACGTTGGCTCCGGAGACGTTGGCGAGAGAAATCCCGAGAGCCCGTTCGCCGTTATAGCGCATCAAAGTCTTGGCTGGGTCGAGATAGCCACGGCTAACCGTACCGATATCACGGATGCGGATCAGGTCGTCGGTTGTACGATATAGGCTGTCGCCTGAACTGGCAGACGCCAGGTTGGAAAGTTCATCAGCCAGAGAGGCGCGGATAGCCAGATCGGCGATGTCTTCGGGAGACTGAAATTCTCCGGACGGAGCGAACCGTGTGCGTTTGTTCTGGATGTTCAAGCCACCGCCATCGACCACCATATTCTGATTTTTCAAGGTAGAGATGATGCTGGAATCGGTCAGGCCGAGTTGGGATAGCTGGGTCTCCGAAGAATCAAGGTAGATGACCTTGGGCTGTACGCCCCAGAGTTCGACTCGGGCCACACCTTTGACCAGGCTCAACTCCTTTTTCAAACTTTTGGCCGCCTCTTCCATCTCCTGGTAGGTATAGCCGTCACCAGTCAGGGCCAGCACCATGCCGTAGACATCACCGAAATCGTCATTGATCACGGGCCGTCCGGCACCAGGCGGCAAGTCTGCTTCAATGTCGCGAATCTTGCGGCGCAGCTCATCAAAAACCTGGGGAAGACGGTCGGACCAGTATTCCGGCTTGAACTCGACCTTAATTTCGGACAGTCCGGGAGAAGAAAAGGATTCGACATAATCTCCCGCTGTGAGCTCTTGCAGGGCGATCTCAATACGATCGGTTATCTCAAGCTCTACCTCTTCGGCACTGGCTCCTGGATAAGTTGTTACGATGAGGGCAGACTTGATTGAAAATTCCGGGTCCTCCAACTGTCCAAGGGAGAAATAACTGCCGACCCCGGCAAGCAACATCATGAAGGACACAAAGTAAGTTACAACCTTTTTTTCAATGGCTATTTTTGCAAGGTTCACGCGGAACTCTCCCGTTTATTGTCTATCCAATTTATTGTTTCTCTAAAATACGAACTTGCTGTCCTTCGACCACGGAATGAGCGCCAGCTGAGACAATCAGCTCTCCGCCCTTGAGACCGCCGAGTGTCGTAACCCCATCATTGGTAACGCGACCCAATGTGACCTCCTGTCGTGTCACCGTCATGGAATCCTCATTGATGACCCAGACATAGGATTTTCCGTTCTCGGTGAAAGTGGCAGCAACCGGCACAGTTGGCCCTCCGGTCGTATCTTTGGTCAGTTCTGCGGAGACCTTGTCTGCCCAGGCCTTTCCGGCCATACCGGGCAGGATCCGCAGTCCTTCAGGCTGGTCCATGATCAACGTGACCGGATAGGTTCGGGTGGTCTTCGAGGCCTCTCTACCAACTTCCTTGATAGTTGCCGGGATATCATGGTCGGGGAAGACATCGAAACGAACCAGCACGGTTTCGACATCAGCAACCCGGGAGATCAGGCTTTCCGGTATATTGATAGTAAATTCCATCTTACGGGTATCAACCAGGCGGATGATCGATTGTTTAGCCTGCACATCTTCGAAGTTTTCCACAAACGTCTCGACCACAGTTCCATCATAAGACGCCCTGAGGTAGGTATAGTTCAGATTATCTCTAGCGGTAGCTACGGTTGCCTGTAGCGACTGTACCTGGGCCTTAGCACTGTCAAGGGCACCCTTCTTGTTATCGATCATAGCCTGACTGATGGCGCCTGGGTCTTTTGCCGCAACGCGTTTAACTCGATCATAATCACTGGTTGCCAGCTCCAATGACGCCTGGGTCCTTTTCAGCTGCCCTTGGACATTGCGCAGTTCAACCTGAAAGTCTCGCGGGTCGATTCTGGCCAGGACGTCACCCTTCTTGACTTCGTCACCGACCTGGGCCGGAAATTCAGTAAGAGGGCCGGCGACCCGAAATGCCAGATTGGTCTGTTGCGTGGCAGTCGCCTTGCCGGGGAAGGAACGACCGGCTAACATCTGCAACTCTCCAGCCACCCGTACTGACCTCACCGGACGAATTACTTCCTTCTTCTCGACTTCCTCTTTGCAAGCAGGCAGCAAAAGAGCTGCAATAAGCAACGGGACTAAATAGATACGTTGGATTTTCATGTTTCACCTGTCGTTTGTTACTGTTGACCAGTAACGGGCAATTAGTTCAGTTGTTATCTATATAATTCAAAATTCAAAACTACAAATTCAAAATTGTCTTTTCTACCAATCCGGCCAACGCCAGTCAGAGCGTTCTTCTGTCGTTTGCGGTACTTGCTCCTCAAGATTCAGCAGATCACCCCAATCGGTGCGTTCGGCCATTTCCTGCTGCATCTCTTCAGGCACGAGATTCTGTCCAGAACGGATCTGCCAACCACCGCCCAGCGCCTTATACATGCCAATCAGGCTCAAAGCAACATCACCTTGCGTCGCTATCAACCGGTCCTGTTCAGCAGTTAATGCGCGCTGATTGTCAAGTACCCGCAGATAATCGATCAGACCTTCACGGTACTGGATCTGGGCAAGGTCAACGGAACGTTTGTAGGCGTTGACGCTCTTGGTCAGGAAACCGGCCTCTTCCTGGCTGCGCAGGAAGCCGACCATGCCGTCTTCCACTTCCCTGGCAGCACGCAGGACAGTCTCCTGGTAATTGACCTGCAGCTGCTGGAAACGAGCGTCCTGAACACGAACCTGGTTCTTGATGCGGCCGTAGTTCAAAATGTCCCAACGAAAGCTTGGCCCAACGAAATATTCAAAGCTGTCACTGTCGAAGAGGTCACCAAAACTGCTACCTCCTGCGCCACCAGCTCGGGTTGGAGAGTTATTACTGGAACGTAGACCAATTGAGCCGACCAGCGAAAAATGCGGGAAAAGGTCTGCCCTGGAAACCCCGATTAAAGCGCTCTGGGCAGCTGCCTGCATTTCAGCACGGCGAATGTCTGGCCGGCGACGCAACAACTCTGCCGGAATACCTACTGCAACTTCAACCGGGGCTGCCGGAATCGATCCGTTGGCAACAATGATTTGATGTAAATCTCCGGGAGGGGTTCCGAGCAGAACACTCAGAGCATTCTGGGCCTGCCGCAAACCTGCTTTGAAGCCAGGAATCAATGCCTTGGTACTGTTCAGCAAGGCTCTGGCCTGCTGTGTATCGAGTTCCGTAACCAGACCGGCCTCAAAGCGAGCTTCAGTAATTTCCAGAGAACGCTGTTGGATCTTGATGTTCTGCTCGGCAATCAGGATTCGTTCCTCGAAAGTGCGGATCAAAGTATAAGCACGAGCGACTTCAGCGGTCAGGGCCACCAGAACATCATCATAATCTGCGATGGAGGCGATCAGGGAAGCGTCGGCCGATTCAACTCCACGTCGGAATTTGCCCCAGAAGTCCATCTCCCAGGCGGTATCGAAACCAAGGCCGCCAGTCTTCCAGCTCGGGTCTATACCGAGAGTATTCGCTTCATTCTTACTGGCACCGACGGTAGAAATGTCCCCCCTTGCCTGCTGGACCTGAGGAAAGAGATGACCGGTCACGAAACCCAGTTCGGCACGAGCTTCAAGAACTCGTAAGCCTGCGACCTGCAGCGAGAGGGTCTGCTGATAGGCCATCTGGACCAACTGATCCAGAATCGGATCGTTGAAGGTCTTCCACCATTCTGCATGATCACCAGGTTCGGATCTGATCTGTTTCTCTTCGGCATCAAGCCATTGATCGGAGACAGGTGCTGGCGCTGTGGAGAAATCGGGACCAACTTTGATACATCCGGGCGTCAGCAGAGCAACGCCCAACAACAATACAACAAAAAAACGCATGTGTTTCTCCTGAAGATTCAATCAACGGCGATAAATGACGTGATTCTATACAACATATGATGGGGGTTATCAGCCCTCGGTAAAGCTTCAAATTAATTCAAAGGTTATAGATACATAGGATACAACACAAAGCTAAATTCGCAAGTCATAACAAGTGATAAAATCATCTGTGATCACAAGTAGTTTCAGAAAAATATAACAGCTCACACCTTACTCCCTCTCTTCCAGAATTTCTTCACTTTCTCCGGGTCAGCGACATTTCCGTAGCCAAAGACGATATCCATCTCACGCATGATGCTGTGCACCCAGCCAGGGGCTATGACATTCTGTGCATCGATGAAACGGTGGTGCCAGAAATCCGGTTTATTGTATGGGCAGGCGGCTATGCAGGCGGCACAACCGCTGCCATTCTGAGTCCAGAACATGAAACATTTTTTGGCGTCGCTATGGAACTTGTAAAGTCCACTGAGATTGTTCCAGGTGTCTTCTTTATTGTCCGAATAAGTGGGATAAAGACTCGGCTTATCATCGAAGCTGATCGCTTTGGATGGGCATGAGGTAGCACACCGTTTGCAGTGCTCGCAGAAACTCTTGACCCCAAAATCACGTGGCTGGGCGTAATCGAAAAAATCAAAATCTGTAAAAACTTTGCTGATGCGCACCCGGCAACCGACTTCCGGGGCAATCAGGTGGCCGTTACGGGCGCCTTCGCCCAACCCAGCCAGCACCCCATAGGCAACGCTGTTTGCCATGTCGTTTCCGGCACCGATCGCATGGTGACCGAGGCCTTTGAGAAACTGGGCCATCTGGGCGGCTCCTGTAGCCTGCCGCGTATAAGCCTCAGCAACGGTTGCATCGGCTGTCCAGGCTGGCGCCGTGGCTATACAATGGTAATCCATCTCCCACAACATGACGATGACTGATTTGGGTTCAAACGGGACATCCTTGTCCCAACTCAAAGTCTCTTCTTTGGCCATATCATACATCGGCTCATAAACAAAGCGCCGGTCAAATCTGGCAATCCCGCAAGCTTGTGCGCCATAGATGCGAGCAGCGCTTTTGATGGCCAGAGTGGCCTCATTTTTACTGTCAAACTTGTACTTCTGTTTGGCAACGCTGGACTGATCCCAATTCAATATGCCATCGCCAGGTTGACCATTACCTTCATTATGAGAAACATATTTCCAGGTGGACATTGTGGACATTTGCAACGCCTTGTCCAGCTGCGTATAGCCCGGTTCATCACGAATGGGACGGGTACGCATAGCCTTGTAATCTTTTCTGAAATCAAATTCTGGATGGTCAGGGTTCTCTTTTTTCAGGACCTTGTTAAAGAGTTCTTTTCTCTCGGGATGTTTTTTATTCAAAGCTTCACTTCCGGCAAACGTCAAGATCAGATTTCTCTGATCCATCGGTTTAAAGTCTTTGGCAATCCCGTCCGGTGGCACAATGTCATCCATCGGTGTGCCTTCCAGTTTGTGGGCGATGAACGCACCGCCTGCTGTCGCAGCAGCAACTCCGGCGCCAGCTACGCCGAGCTTGAGAAAAGTCCGTTTACCTTTATCAACGTGCTCTACTGGCTCAGATACACTTTCTGTGGTGTCGTTATTCGGAGTATGATTGTCGTCAAATTCCTGACTCATGAATCCTCATCTTATATGCAATTACTACTTCGCTAACATTTCGCCGAAAGATTGCCAGAAAAAAGCCAGCACCATCAGCAAGGTCACTACCCAGAGGCTGTTGGCCAGCATCTGACCCCATGCATGCGTTTCTATTGGAGACGGTTGCGCCACTGATTGTTTTTCCTGCTTTTCCATAATCAAACCTCCATCGATTCTTCTTTTGTTTTAAATTTATCCAAGATCCTGCGCCGCCAGCTCAACAGATGGTTAAAACTGTAGCCAACCGGACAGAAAAAGCGACACCAGAAACTCGACAGGAAAAAAGAACCAACCAACGCCAACGGCAGGAGGTACCATTGCACCCCGACTCCATCCAATGAGAACATCATGGCGAAAGGTTCATAATTGCCCAGTCCAGGGTAGGTTGAGAGGAAAACAAGCATCAAGGCCACCCAGAGACAGGCATTAGCTACGTAGCGCGACCGTAGCTGCAACTCAGGAGAAAGCTTAACTCCACTGCCGCCAATCTTGTTCAGCAGCCATTCAACCCAGAAGAAAGGACAGATGCGATAGCAGTAGACGTTCTTGCCAAGCAGTACAACAGATAACACACTGCCCATCACCAGGGTCCACCAGACGATATGCTCTTTCAGTGGCGGAATGAAGCCAAGAGCTAGCCCGGAGAGGCTACTGACAGAAATAGAGGCGTTCATGTAGAAACCAACGATCACCAACGATGCGACCATGTAGAGATGTTTCCAGGGGGTCGATTTGTGGATCTTCGGGACGAACGCCAAAACAAACATCAATATGATCAGAATTTCGCCAAGGCCAAAATTCCAGGGCACTGGCTTCCAGGTCGGTTTCAATTTGAAATATTCGGTGGCGGCAATATGGGCACCGTTGCGCACCGCCATCGTGGCAGCACGAGTCGAGACCGTGGCACCGCTGATGACATCGACATCCGCACCGACCAGGAAGTCATCCGTTACGTGCTTGCCAGCAAACTGAGCCGGGAAATTCGCCTTTTCGATTTTGTCGAGAAAAGCAGGAGTCTCCTTGTTGTCGAACAGCACGACTTCATGGATTTTGGCGTCTTCCATGATGCGAAGACCGATCACGAAGGGCCCGCCATAGCCCTGCCCTTCCTGAATCAAAGCGTAATTGCCGCTCTCTTCTGCACCGATCCGGAAGACTGTTGGATTGTCCCGAAGCTTGGTCAATTTCGCTTCAGGAAACTTCAGGTGGAGCATGGTCTCGTAGTCTTTGCCATCACTCATCAAACCGAGGAAGAAGGCAATGACCAGACTCAGGTAAGCGAGACGCCCAAGTACCGACCAGATTTGTTTTTCAAAAGGAGAGATTGCTACAGAGGTTTTGAGAGGACCGGAGACGACGGTTGTGCTCTTGACTGCCGCAGGACCGATTGCAGGTGTTCCGGCCGCGATGACAACTCTTTTTTCCAGTCGAGCATTAATATACTTCGAGACGACCGCCAGTATCACAATGCCGCCTAAGCCAAACATCAACAAGCCCATGGCCGCAGCCCTTGGCACACCTTCGAGATAGGCACCGACAGCCCAAGCGATACAGAACAGGAGGGCACCGATACCGGAGAAGAGACCACCCCAGGCGATCCAATCAAGTTTATAGCGTAAATTCACTTGCCGCAGCCCTTCTCCTGAAGCGACCGTCAGCAAGCCAAGAAGATACCAGGTCAGGCTCATCATGACGCACCTCCCTGTTGATCCCTATTTTGCTTGGCAATGAGGCGAGCAGTAACCGTGAGAATAACGATCCCGCCCAGAACAAACATCAATAGACCCATCGCGGCCGCACGCGGAACGCCTTCGAGGTAGGCCCCCACAGCCCAGGCAATGCAGAACAGGAGAGCACCAATACCTGCGAGAAGACCACCCCAGGTGACCAATGTCAGCTGCATGCGTGCTGCCAGATAACGCAGCATCAGCGCTGAGATTCCGGTCAAAACACCCAACAAGTACCAGGTCAGATCCATCATAGCTTCCTCCCTGATTTGTAGAAGTCCTTGATCTTTTGTGGGTTGTTGATGTCACCGTAGCCGAAGAGAATGTCGAACTCGCGCATGGCAGAGTGAACCCATCCAGGGGCGATTACGTTCTGGGCATCGATGAAGCGATGATGCCAGAAGTCCGGTTTGTTGTAGGGGCAGGCGGCGATACAGGCGGCACAGCTACTGCCGCTTTCACACCAGTACTGCCAGCACTTCTTGCTGTCACTGTGCCACTGGAAAACTCCGATGTTGTTGTTCCAGGTATAATCAGGGTCCTCGGCACCCTCGTAGACCGGTTCAAAGGTGCGCTTGTCATCAAGGGTGATCGCCTTTGCGGGACAGGCGACCGCACAGCGTTTGCAGTTTTCACAGAAGGAGGTCACACCGTATTCGCGGGGATTGTCGTATTCGACAAAATCGAAATCAGTGTAAACCTTGCTGATGCGAATCCGTGGACCGAGCTCAGGTGCAATGACCCACCCGGCGCGTGCCAGTTCACCAAGTCCGGCGGCAACCGCATAGGCCGTACTGATACCGAGATCATTGCCGGCAGCAACCGCCTGATAGCCAAGTCCGCGCAAAAATTTGGCCATACTTCCGGCCTGATTCGCCATATCCGTATAGCCCTGTCCACTGGTCGCATCAGCGAGGACGGTCGGTGCTGCGGCCATGGCAACATAATCCATTTCAGAGAGCAGAACGATGACTGACTTCGGCTTGAAAGGGAAATCCTTCTCCCAGCTATATTCCTTTTCGGTGACCGGATCGTAGAGCGGGTGATAGTCCCAGCGAGGATCATGTGGGGCGATGCCACAACGTGCAGCATGATAGAGTTTGGCTGCACTTTTTATCGTATCTGAAGCTTCCAACCGGCTCTTGAATTTCCACTTGTTTTTTGCGACATCAGATTGGGCCCAGGAGAACAGGCCGACGTTGGTACCGTAAGCAGGACCATGAAATTTCGATTGCGTGTGCCAGGCCCCGTGGGAAAGAGCATAATCGAGTTGAGTAAAACCTGGGACATCGGACATCTTGCCCTTGCGGAACTCCGCGTTGCCGCCTACGACATCCCACTTGGAATCCCGCTTGCGTACTTCCCTTTCCCAGGCTTTGACTCTTTCGGGATATTTAGCAATCAGTTGCTTGCTGCTGGCAAATGCCTGCATAAGGCTGCGACCATCAAAAGGTTTATAATCTTCACGGATAGGGATATAGGTCTCATCGTGCGGGATTCCTTCCAGCTTTTTGGCAATAACCACGCCACCCGCCGTAGCAGCGGCGACGCCGGCACCAGCAATGCCGAGTTTAAGCAAATTACGCCGGCCCTCATCAACCCCGCCAGGCTCAGATGCTGGGGCCATTACCTCGTCCTCTGATACTTCAACCGAATTCTTCTTCTCTTCAGCCATAGCAATCTCCTGAAAAAATCAGACTAAAAGATTGTTTTTAGATTCACCGATTATTAACGTTTAGTTTGGGTTGACATTAACATTGCACTTCATAGTTGACAGCTGATATGTACGGCACAGTATAACTGTGAAAATATACATCTAGACCAACACATTGACAAGTTCAATTTGTCTGGAGTATCGTAATTAACAGGTTGTGCAATAGTGTTTTTGTAAACAAAATCAGCGTATTGATAAACGCGAGGGCCAGGCAAGCTCAGAGAGACCTTATCCAAAAAAATCATAGGGAGTTCATGCAATGAAAATTTCAATTCTAGTGTTGGCGTTATTAGGCTCGGTTTTCTGTCTGAATGGTTGGGCCGCTGACGTTGCGACCCAAGGTTGGGACAAACGCTTCACCTTACGAGCCGGAGCCATTGCTTACGATATGACCGGGGAGTTCAGTACCACCAAGTCGGGACAACCTAAAACCAAGGTCGACATGGATGATCTTGGCCTTGAAGAGAACGAAGTGGACATTACCCTCGGAGCAACCCTCCGTATTGGCCAACGCTGGCGCATCCGTTTTGATTATTTCCGCTACAGCGATGATGCAAACAAGAGAGTCGAGGAAGACTTTGACTTTGATGGCGTGATTATCCCTGTTGGCGGGACCCTTGATTCCAGTCTGGACATAGATCTCTATGTAGCCAACCTCAGCTACGACATTTATAGATCTAGAAAAGCAAACTTTGGTATTGGTCTCGGTGTTCATGTTGCTGACTTTGATTTGAAGATTTCTGGCAAAGCCACTGTTGATGGCAACGAGACCGATCTTGGCAGCGGGGGGGAGAGCCTCACCGCTCCCCTGCCAAATCTTTATGTCGGTGGTGTTTACGCCTTCAGAGATGATGTGCTCTTTAATTATGGTGGCGGTTGGATGAGTATGAGCTATGGCGATTACGATGGTGATTTGATTTTTGCCAGAGGTGCTCTGGAGTATTGGCCATACAAGAATGTCGGTGTAGGCGCTGGCTATTCCTACATCTCGGTAGATGTAGATTATGAAACAAATAACAAGAAGGAAACTTACGATGTTGATATGCCGGGACCGGTCGTCTATCTGGTGGTGGGTTTCTAAGACTCTACCCGAAGGCCTCCATTGCATACGCTACTCTTTCTTCTGCATTACGTTCTATGCCACGCTGTGATTCAATCAGCGACAATCGTGGTCGCATCCCCATGCCGTTGGCAATTTGAATTGCCAGACCCGGTCGAGCGTTGAGCTCCAGCAGTAAAGGCCCGAGATTTTTATCCAACACGATATCCGCGCCAAGGTAGCCCAGCCCGGTCACATCGTAACAACGGCTTGTGAGATTCAGTAAAGTCTCCCAGTAAGGCACCTTGAGCTCGGACAGTTTTCGCCCGGTATCAGGATGGTGTTCAATCGGTTTTCCATGCTGTACCGCCTTGAGACTACGACCGGTGGCAATATCGATACCCAACCCTACGGCACCTTGATGAAGATTGGCCTTACCATCCGATTCACGTGTGGATAGACGCGTCATCGCCATCACCGGATAGCCGCGAAAGAGAATAACGCGCACATCAGGAACACCCTCGTATGAGAATCCTTCAAACACATCTGAAAACTCCACCAACGTCTCGATCATAGCCACATCCGGATTACCACCCAGACTGTACAACCCGCTTAAAGTACTCGAAACATGGTGCTGTAACTCCTTGAGAGTGACACAGCTACCGCTTGGTTTGACAAAGTCCTCACCATCGCGACCAGTAATCACGAGAATGCCTTTACCGCCACTCCCTTTGGAAGGTTTTATAACGAACCCTTTCAGGTCACTCAGAAACTCGCCCAATTGCCCGACGTGATGCTGCGTACGAACAACACCAATCATGGCAGGCACCGCGATGCCCACACCTTGCGTAACCTGTTTGGTCTTGAGTTTGTCATCGACAAGAGGATACAGGCGACGAGGATTGTTTTGAGCGATCAGCTCAACATTGCGCCGGTTCATACCGATAACACCAGCCTTATTCAATTTAGCGGGAGTGGTGAATTTGAACATTATTCATCACTCCTTGTCATCGGCTCGAAACGCCCCAGTTCAAGCAGCCTGAAACCGCTGTAGCTACCGATCATGATGATGATAGCAAGCAAGACCAGCAAGAGCTCTGGAAAGTTGAATACCAGGTGCTCAAGATTGGGACTGATCATAACCAAATAGGCCAATGAAGCTGTGAATAGGCTGCCGCCACCCTGAATCAACACTTCATGCGGACCCTCTTCTTCCCACAGCACAGACCTGCGTTCAATCGTCCATGACAGGATGATCATCGGGAAGAACATAACAGCGTGACCCGAATGCCAGCCAAGCTTGTGACTGGCAATGCCGATGGCCGCAAAGATAATGATTACGAAGACCAGCACAGAAGCGATGCGAGGTACCAGCAGAAGGTTCAGATGACTCAGGTAGTAGCGCATCACCAGGCCAACGCCCACCACAACCAGGAACAACAGAAGGCCCAGCAACAACGTAGTCTGCATGAAAGTTAAGGCAATCAGGATTGGCATGAAAGTCCCTGAGGTACGGATGCCCACAAGGTTGCGTAAAACAACGACAACCAAGGCACCGACAGGGATCAGCAGCAACAACTTGAAAGTATTCTGATCTTCAATAGGGAGGCTATAGATCGAAAAATCACCCAGCTTACTTTCGCTTAATTGTGCAGCGTCTACCGCCAGCTGACCTGCACTATTCTTGACACTGGAAACAGAGAAAGTAACGCTCGAATTGCTGCCGCCATAAACGTCCAACAGGCCGCGCGTGTTCTCAGGCCACAAGAGCACCTCTGAGAACGGTATCTCGACTAGTGCTTTCGGATCTAACAAGACCCATTTACCCTCTGCAAAGACTTGGATAAAGGTAGTAATGGAGCGTTGGGTATACTTGCCCTGTAGCCGCAAGCCCCTCACAACCCTGGAGTGGATTCCTTCCATGGCAATGACCTTTGATACTTGCCCCATGTATTCAGTACGGTATTCAACCTCTTCGAGCAGCACCTTCACATAAGGGTCATTTCTTTCCTCATCCATCATGCCGAGGACGTTGATTGCAAGTGCCAGCTCTGATGTGGCTGTCTCACTTGCCCTCAGCAGGATGTCCTCTCCGGCAAGTCTCTGTGGTCCTTCCAGAACATCCTGCGGATTTTCATCCGTTGGGGGCACTTGTTCTACGGGCGGGCTCAGACGATAAAAATCTGCGCGGAAATAAATGACTTGCATGCCTTGGGCATCATCACGTGTCCACACGGCCTTGCGAACACCATCTTCGTTAACAAAGACACATTCGTAGTCTTCAAAGAACTTTTCACGGAAAACAGGTCGGATAGATTTATCAGGTGCATTCATAGTCAAGATGACTTTAGCTGGCCCGCCCTCTGCTTCGAATTGCATACGAGCCTGAACTTGCCACACGGTTTCCGTACCCGGTGTAAACATAAACCCAAGCACATAACACTTATATATCGTCAGGCCGAGGCCAATGAAGAGTAAGAGGGAGACCATGATATAAATTTGCGGGCGCGCTTTCATTCTTCTTTTTCTCCAATGTGGTTGGTTGAGAATTTACGATTAACATCAACCAGAAATTTGCCACTCAGAACGTTGCGCCCGATCAGCACCGGAAAAGTATATCTGGAACGATCAGTCAACGAAAACTCACGTTCCATTTCGACATCACCCAGCATGATCTTCAATTTGACGACCGGTCGCTCTTGAGCCGCAGCACCATGTCGTTTGATCTCTGCAATACGCACCACAGGCCTTTCAAAGTCGTAAAACTTCTCGCTCACAGGGTCTGTAACCGAGAATTTTATCCATTTCTTGCCATCACGCTCGAACGGTTGTAGTTCCTGAGCACTAAGAGACGAGGTTGTTGCTCCAGTGTCGATACGTGCTTTCAGACGCAGATCTTTTAACTTGAAGGTAACGTGTTCTATCTCGCCGACAATCATAAGTTTGTAGATATTCTGGCAGTCTTTGTCAGCAGGCGCATTGTGTTCTGCAGCAGAAGGGAGTGCCATCAGAAGAATACAAACTATGAACGAGTACGACATGACGATTTTAAAACTCATTTGTGACACCCTTGCGCTTATTTACGCTGCCAAAAAATCATCAAACAAAATACGGATGGAAACCATATCTACTTGATCAACTTCTCCCTCACCTGCTCATGCACCACCCATCCACGACTCTCGATAGCAATGCGAGCCGGATGAGCTATCCTGCCGGCAATCCAAAGCTCCTTACCGGAAACCCCTTGAATCCGTTTCAGTACCTCAGTTGCAACCATCTCTTTATTGTTCAAGGTGCTGGTCCAGGCAGCATAATCATACGGAGAGATACCGACGACTACACCTTTTGTGTTCTGTAATGCCAAGCCGCCATTAATGCTTAGAATGGTTTGGGCTGACGATATATTCTGATGATAACCCAACATCATCTGGGCCTGAACGCTAAGATAACGAGCTACAGACTTGTCTGGAGCATGAGATGCCGAAAGGATGACTAAATCCCGATGCGCGACCCCTTTCATGCCGTCCAAGGCCCCGACCAGCAAAGTTTTTTCCTGAGGATCGTAGTTATAGTTGCGTAAGAACCTTTTGCTCAGTGAGTCGGAAACCCCCATCGCTTTAAGTTTCTCTTCGTTGATGTCTTCCAGTTCATCAGGGGACATATCGCGAGCCATTTTTTTCATAGTGTCAGCCATCGCAGTAACTTTTAGGACGGTGCCGACGGGTTTCTTGATCAAACCAAAGGCTATTTTCGGAGTCAGACCGCCGACCACGTTGGCCCGGGCGATCTCACCCATTTTATCCTGCACCGGCTGAAAATCGGTGTATGGATTGATGCCATATTCGTAAGCAAATGCGCGCTTGGCAGCAGCGTAACCAATAGCTGTCGAAAACACCCCGGCCTGATTGGGGTCGTCACTGACCACTGCATTACCGATGTCAGACACCCAGTTGCTGATGCCGCTGCCAATGGCTTTTACCGTGTCGACCGGTTCTGTTGCCATACTTTTGACCGTATTGATCGGCGCCTTTACCCCCTTTTTCATTGCCTCCCCAAACTCTTTTGTTTGCTCCAGCTTTTCCATATGCTCCAGCGCGCGAAGTTCGTTAATGCGTTCAATGTAGAGCGCATCACTGACGATCTTCAACTTGCCGTAGTCAGTCTGCAGGTAATAGGTATTGATGAGACCATCATTGATGATCGCATCATCAACCTGGTAGTTGGAGCCTTTTTGTAAATCTTCAGGTAACGTTTTGGTGGCAGAAAGGGTGATGGGCAATTTTTGGAAAGAAGGCACTTCCAAGGCAGAAGCGGAAAAGGAAAGTACGATCAAAAATGCGACGGACATTACTGAGCAACGAGTAACAGTCATAACAAACTCCTTTAAGGAAAGATAATTAAGACAGTGATTTCGAGAAGTAATTACATTTTTATTGGTTTATACGAACCCGTATTTACGACTTAAACATTACAGATTAAATCAAACGAATTCAATAGCTTTGTTTGAATGGCAGAGCAAACGAGCGAGAAGTCAGTACTTCTTAATTCATGTTCAGTTACCAACACCAAACAACGCCTTTACAAGCAGTTTATCCCGACCGTAAATATCCTCATAAAAATAAAGCATATTGTCTTCTGGGTTCACAAACGCCGTGCGATACAAAATATATACAGGTATTGGTTCATCCAACACGACCACTTTGCGCTCGCGGTTTTTGACAATTTTATTAACCCGCTCAAGACTCCAACCCTTCTCTTCTCCGCCTAACACCCATGCCGCCATTTCCGCTGGGCGGGACATGCGAATGCAACCGTGGCTGAATGCGCGCCTATCCTGACTGAATAAGCCATGAGCCGGTGTGTCATGCAGATAGACAGAATATTTATTCGGGAACATAATTTTTAAAGTGCCAAGGGCGTTGTTGGGGCCCGGATCCTGTCGAACACGGTATCGGTTCATGTCTCTTTCAGAAATCTTACTCCAATCCATGGTTGTGGCATCTAATTCCTGAGCATCCGGCTCCCAGCCCTGGAACATACGCATATTATGCTTTTTGAGATAATGGGGATCCTTCTTCAGTTTAGTCAGTGTTTCCGTGCGGGCGATACTCGCTGGCAGGTTCCAATAAGGGTTAAATTCAACATACTTTATCGTGTCACTGAAAACCGGTGTTTCGTGATAGGTTTTGCCAACTATTACCGGCATGGTTAAGTCGAATTCCCCCGGTTTGCCGGCCGTTGCCTCGAACCCTGCGATATTGACTGCTACCAGGCGATCACCTTTGAACCGCTTTAACCATCGATACCGCTCCATATTGATGACTATCTGTTCAATTCGGGCCTCAGCAGAGACATTCATGGCCGCCAGCGTCAGCTTGCCAACCACACCGTCCGAATTTAAATTGTGACGCCTCTGGAATCGCTTGACGGCCTCAGCCAAAGGTTCATCAAAGACGGCACTGACCATATTCTCTGTGGCTAACTCTCCTGTGGCGACCAGCCTTTGCCTGACAATTGTTACCCGTTGCTCCTCCATGTCTGTTTTTAAAGTCTCTCCAGTTGGGATCTCCGGCCACCCGCCCTTAACAGCAAGAGCCCTATATTCAGACAGTTTTTTTCGTAATTCTCGGTACTGTAAGGCAGGCGGTGCCTGTTGCTCCAGAAAGGCTTTCATATTCAGCGTCTCAAAAGCTACCTGCATGAGAGCGGCCCAGTCTACCTCAGCATCATGAGCCGTTTCAAAGAGTACGGGATCAATCTCACGCGGTGCTATGCGACCCTCGCGCTGATCAGCCACGTAACGCATCATACCCATGGTCAAAAGGATGTCCAACCGTACCAGACCGGTCGCATCCTTGCTGTCCCAGTATTTGTGGATTTTGTCTGCAAGATAATTGGCCGAATCGAGCCCGTGACTTTCTGCATCGTCCAGAACCGAGATAATATCGACGGCACGTGAGCTGGGCATACCGTCCTTTATCCAAAAAGGCTGCAGCCCATTACCATGGTAGATCTCTGTGAGTTTATTATCGATATCTGCAGAACTTCTGCCGTGAGCCTCGATGTTCAGGGCGCTGGCCGGTCCCAGATCGAGGTGCTCGATAAACGCGTTCTGATATACCTCTCCTGAATCTGCATAACTATTGGAACAAAAAACCAGTGAGCTCAGAACCATGACCGCGATTGTTACCTGTTGCCATTTCCCCATCGGTTGCACCCTTCACCTCTGTCATTTTAACTGTTTTCAGTGTGTCGTTTAGTCACCCAGAGTTCTGGCGACCACAAAATCAGCTAACGGTACAACCACCAGTGCTACGGGAAAAGCTACGCTTGTCCCGATCCAGAATGCTCTGAACCACGAACTTAGAAACGTAGCGGACCATCCAACGTTCACCAAGGTCATGACCAATGACATCACCAATCCCATAACTACGGCCATAATGGCCACAAAGAGAAGGCGAGCACGGTCTGGAACTACGTTCATTGAACAACTCCTCAGCTGTTTGGCAGCCCTTCGTGACCCATGTGGTAATCTTGCTATTAAGGCCGTAAGCAATCTTGTATTTGAACTTGTTGATTGTTTCTGTTTTACTTACATGGTGTTAACATTGCTTCCTGTGACAGTGCAATAAGGGAGCATACATACGGAAGCGTATGAAAGTTATACAATGTACCAAGGATTTCAGCTATTTCAATGATTAGACAGGTTTATAATGAAAGTGATTAACACGAGAGAGGACTGGATTCAGTGCGGGCTGGAGATGTTACGCTGCAAAGGTATAGACGCTGTAAAAATCGAAGCCCTAGCTCGTGAGCTCGGTGTTACGAAGGGCGGTTTCTATGGTTACTTCCTGAATCGTGAAGCGTTATTACAGGGTATGCTTAACCACTGGGAAACAGTTCTGACTGACGAGATCATCGGAGCAGTGAGCGTTATTGAAGGTCCCTTACCAGAGAAGTTAAGCCGATTGTTAGCCTTGGTGAACGCCCATGTTGATGAAGATCTGGAACTCGCTTTAGTCGCCTGGTCTACTCATGACAACCATGCAAAACAAGTTATTGGCCGAGTCATACGACGGCGAATTGATTTTATGAAAAGTCTTTTCCTCGACGAAGGCTTCTCCCAGATGCAAGCCGAACTACGCTCCAGGCTTATGCATAGTTTCAACCACGGCGACAGGATCTTTGCCGCATCATGTGAACCGAAGGATAGCCCTGAGAGACAACAAGTTATTGACGAATTCGTCAAATTGGTGTGCACCCCTGCCCTATAACTACTCATTTACGGAGGCCCCATGCCCTGGAGAGATACTCAAAGTTCACGTCTGCGTCGCCTTTTTCTCGAAGGTTTCTCGGCCATGGATGTTGCTGAGCCCCTGGTTTCTTTTGACGATTATGCCAAGGCAGCAGACGTTCAACAGTTTATGCAAGACAAGGGCTTCAATCTTGTCGGCGTCCGTCAAGATGGCCTGATCGAAGGTTATGTACGCCGTGAGGATTTGACCTCAGGGACCTGTGGCGATCATTTCCATCCTTTCACGCCCGATGACGACCTGGTCCCTGACACTGCCAACCTCATTGATGTGGTCAAATCACTGGCCATTAACCAGCAATGTTTTGTCACTATCCTGGATCGGGTCGGCGCCATCATCACCCTGACCGATCTGGAAAAACCCCCGATGCGCATGTTCCTCTTTGGCATGATTACTATGATCGAAATGACCATGACGGAGATTTTACGGCAACGTTATGCTGACAATTCATGGCAGGACTTTCTCTCAGAGAAGCGCCTTATCCTGGCGAAAAAGCTTCAAGAGGAGAGGAACCGACGCGGTCAGCAGGTTGAACTGATCGACTGCCTGCAATTTGGAGACAAGGGCTGGATCATCACTTACGACGCAGAAATCCGGGAATCCTTAGGTCACAAGTCACGTCAGGAGACTCGCAAGGCGGTCAAAGAATTTGAGAGCTTGCGAAATAATCTGGCCCACACCCAGGAGATCATCCCAGACGGCTGGCAGCGTATCGTCATCGCCTGCAGCCGCTGGGAGAGTAACTTGGAGAAGTCTGTAGTCTCTTTAGGCACCGGCCAAGAGAAGAAATAGAGATGACTTTGCTTGACCGCCTCGAAGAGGAGCTAAGAGAACGAAAAACCGGATGGTGGGATCGTCTCTGTGAGGCGATCCCTGAGCTGGTTCCACTGGCAGAGACCCCGCAACCACAGGAATTTCACGCCGAAGGCGATGTCGCCATCCACACCCGTCTGGCGATCGAGACCTGCCCTTCTGATTGCGACCCCGACCTGCTGTGGGTTGCCCTGCTACACGACATAGGAAAACCGGAAACGACGAGTCAAAATGAGAACGGACGAATCACCGCCTATGGCCATGCCAAGCTTGGTGCAGAGATGGCTGACATCATTCTCAACAATCTTGATCTGCCAGCCGATCGTCGTGATAGAATCATCTGGACCATTCGCCATCACATTTTTCACCATTCCTGGCAGTTAAAAAAAGCCAGTAATCTCAGCAAGAACCAACGTAAATATATGACAGACCCGAGATTCCCCCTGCTACTCGAATTCCTGAGAATCGATTCTCTGGCATCACAAGGGAATCCACTTGGAATGGAAACATACACTTTTTACAAAAGCCTCTTTGAATCAATCTCCTAGGAAATCACACACTCAATCTATGCGAAACTATATTTTAATAAATGTGCTATGTCTTTTCATGATGCCCGGATTGTCAAACGCTGCAACAACGGCTGAGGTGGAAATCGGTATGCGTGGAGGAGCAGATGACAGTGGCCATATCTGGAAGAGAGTTATGTCGCTGCAGAAATCTACTTTTTGAAACAATTGCCTTGGGGCGCCAGTATTGGGGATCAGACCACTTTAACTACTCGTTTCGACATGGGGGTAATTTACCTTGAGTCCAGAGATGATGAAAGCGGTATGCTGGCTGTCGGTGCGGATCTGGTACTCGGTTTTTGGGACGATGCCATGGAATTCGAGATCGGCTTTCGTCCGACCTGGATGCCCGACCAGGAATACGGCAAAGATGATTACGGTGGATGGTTGCAATTTACCAGTCACGTCGGCCTGGCCATTAACTGGCAACCGATGGTTCTCAACTACCGCTTTCAGCACACGTCCAATGGCAGTATGTACGATGCCAATCCAGGTCTCAACCTGCACATGGTGGGCATGGGTTACCGTTTTTAGGGACTGTCCCCGCAGTTAAGGGGATTGTCCCTGGTCTTAAAAGCTTGAATTGTACCTTTACCTTATTTAAACCGGGGACAGCCCCGTGTGAAACAGGGACAGTCCCCTCACAATTATTTCACCAGAGCAACGATCTCTTCAGCGATTTCTTTACTCAATTCGGCGACTACCTGGCTCTCAGCCTTAATCAATGAAGTATAACTGGCATCTTCGAGCAGCTGTCTATATTCACTCTTCTTACCAACCAGGTAGTCCTTGCCATCGGCATCGGCAACAGCCCAACGGACACTAAGGACTGCTTCGCCATCGATTGCACCATCTAACCGCAGCACATTAACAATGACCCGATAGGTTGGCTTGAAATGCTGTAGCCACGGGAAAAAACCGATTTTTTCCACACCAAGCAGTTGTCCAAGGTTATCCCCCAAAACGGTAGTTAAATCTCTTTCCAGAAGCCCTGCCCAGCGATTGAATTCGTCAAAGTCATACTGGTTACCATGCTGACGAGTTGCAATCTGCGAACGTTTCAGACTGTCTGGAATCGAGATGGGGCCTATTCCTAGTTTGACATCAGGGAGAGCTGCAAGCGATTGCACTTCACCCAACTGCTCCATGTTCAACAGGCTGTAATAAGTAACTTTTGGCGAACTGCGACCGAGACAACCGGAAAGCAGCAGGACAACGATGAACAGTACGACACCTGAGCCACATTTACGCATAGCATATCCGATCATTTTTTATCTCCCTTCTTACCGAGAAGCAACGCCTGAGGATCACGTTCCAGGTACTCCAGTAGTGACCGGATCGACCGGATCGACAGTGCCATCTCGCTCGTCACCTGGCGAGCGTTGTAATTAAGCGCAGAATCAGGGCCCAAGGTCGCCTTTATTCCGTCCATTGCTTCTTCAAGCCTGTCGAGTGCGCTATTGACCTTAGGTATCGTCTCCTGGTTGATATTACCCGACATAACCTTGATCTCATCAAGCATCGCTGTCAGTGACTCTATGGCAACCTGCAAATCCTTGCCGATCTTATCAAACGGAATCTTCTCGACCTTCTTGACGATTCTCGAAACACTCTCGGCAATCTGCTCAAGTGGTGTCGGAATGGTGGGGATGACCGGATAAGTCCCACCGAGTTCTGCTATAACCGGAGGGGCCTCTGGATAGAAATCAATATCCACATACAGCTGCCCAGTCAAGAGGTTGCCTGTCTTTAGCTGCGCACGGAGCCCTTTTGAAACGGCTTTAACAAAGTCGTATCGGTTATCTCCACTTTCTTCAAACTCTTCTTTTTTTTCTTCCGCATCAGCAACTACCCCCTCCTCGGTCACCAGTATATCAATTCGTTCTGGCTCCACCATGATCAGGACCGGGATCGCGATCTTCTGAGTCTCTTTATTGATCTGCAGTTTGACATCGACGACTTCACCAATACGGATTCCCTTCATTTCCACCGGCGCTCCAGGCGATAGACCACGCACATTCTGGTCAAAGTACATCATATAGAATTTTTTGACAGTGTAGGTTTTCTCTTCGATACTTGCGCGGTCTTTGAAGAGCTTAAAGATGTTGTTATCTTCAGCCAGGGCACCGGGAGATTGATCTTTGGGCATATCAAAAGTCAACCCGCCAAGCATGATCGAAACCAGCGACTGGGTGTCTAATTTGATACCTGTCGCATCCATGGTTAAATCAACCCCACTGGCGTTCCAGAAGCGTGTGTTCTCGTGAACTTTGTCGTGAAAAGGAGCTTCGATGAACAGTTTGATATCGACGCCATCACGTTCGTGGTTGAAATCATAATCGACAACTTGACCGACCTTTATTCCCCGATAATAAACTGGGGCTCCACGGTCGAGTGAGCCCAAATCTTTAGACTGCAGAGTAAAGTGATGGCCAGGCATACCAAAGGTAACCAACGGTGGTTTCTCCAGGCCCTTGAATTGTTTTGTCTTCTGGCCCTCGGTTGATGGATTACAACCAATATAAGCTCCTGAGAGTAATGTGCTCAGCCCAGAGACTTCACCAGCCGCAATTTGAGCTCGGACCACCCAGAAATCAGTTTTATCTGTCATATAAAGCTTAGCGTTAGTATTCATCTCGGCAGTGATAACAACCCCGGATTGGTCTTCACTCAAATCAATTTGCGTCACCTTGCCAACTTCGACGTCCTTGAACTTGATCTGGGTTTTACCTGCCACAAGGCCATCGGCTGTCTCAAAAGTGATGGTGATTTCCGGGCCCTTTCCCGACATTGCCTTAAAAGCTAACCCACCGCCGATCAGCAGGGCAATAATCGGCACCACCCAGATGATTGAAAAGCTGCGTTTGGTCTGGATCTGTGCTTCTGGTGCCTGCTCAACATGCTTCATTTCAGAGTTCCCTTCATTCATGCTTTTCCTCCACAACATCCCAGATCAACCGCGGGTCAAAACTCTCTGCGGCAATCATGGTGGTAACAACAACAGCAGCAAAATAGATGGCTGCCGGTCCGGCCTCAATGTCTGCCAAAAAACCGAGTTTGACCAGGGCAACCAGAATGGTCACAACATAGATATCGAGCATCGACCAGCGTCCAATCGCTTCCGTGAATCGGTATAATCGGGTACGATTTTTGGGCCGTTTTATCGATTTGAACTGCACAGAAAGCAACAGGTAGATCAGGATGGTAAATTTCAGGAACGGTACGAAAATACTTGCGGTGAAAATGACCAGGGCGATTTCCCATGAACCGCTGGTTACGAAGTAGATCACTCCACTCATAATGGTATCTGCCTGAGTCGTTCCAAGCGCCGAGGTGATCGTCATCGGCAAAACATTCGCCGGAATATAGAAGACCATGGCCGCAATCAGCAGGGCCCAGGTCCGCTTGAGGCTGTTCGGCTTACGTTGATGCAACTCCTCGCCACAGCGTGAGCAATAAGCGAAGGCATGACCCAATACCTTCGGGATACGGTTGAGCAGGTGACAGGCATGACAACTGACCAGGCCGAGCTGTCGGGCTGAGGCGTGAGTCGCTTTCACGAGTCCTCCCCCAACTTTTCCCAGACCATATGCTCATCAACCGCAGAAAGTGCGAAGCTCAACACAAAGATCAGCAGACCGAAAGCGATGACAGCCAGACCCGGCACGATCGTTGCCATTTTGCCCAGTTTGACAATGGAGACCAGGATACCGAGCATGTAAATCTCCATCATGCTCCAGGGTTTGATGTGTTTAAACAGACGAAATACAGGAACCGCATATTTGACCCTGATGTTCAGTTTCAACGGGATAAAGATATAGAGCAAACCGAGCATCTGCAGAAGTGGGATCAGAACGCAAGTCAGCAGGACCAAGGTCGCCAGCGGGATAATACCCTGGTCAAAAAGCAGTTGAATTCCGGTGAGAAGACCTGTTTCATTGCTGATCGGACCATTTTTCATGGCCAGAAATGGAAAGCTGACCCCGACAACATAGAGAACTAATCCGGCGATGGTCCAGGCCAGGGTACGGTCGATGCTGTTTTCCTGGGCTCGGAACAGTACCGAACCGCAACGCACACAACACGCCGCCCCCCGTGAAGGCATCGGAGGGATGTCGTGGATCAGGTCACATTCGTGGCAGGCTATCTGATGCATTCAAACAATTATCCGTGGCAGAAACAAGAGGACTTTCACCTATAATAGTACGACAAATAGCTGAAAACACAAACGAATCAAGACAATAAGCTATTCTTTGGTGGCCATCTCACTACAACGATGCCCATAGCGCTTCATGAATTTACAGACACCTATCGACTGCAATGCACCGACATGTCCGGCGTTCTCAATATACCCGGTAAAAAAAACATCCCGCCACTTGGGGTGGCCATCCCTTTTGAGTTTATCCTGGTTAACCTGGATTGCAAAATGGAGCGTGCCGACCAGATCATTGGCCAGCCCCTCCTGCTCCTGGATCATGGTCGCCAAAACGGAACGAACGGCATAGGTTTCAACTGGTTGATCCAGCCAGGGATAATCGTCTGCGGTAATGTCGGTGTACAGATAGATATCAACAGCTTTACGCGTACGTGGCAGAGAAACCAGGTCAATACCAAGCTGATTGACCAACAGGCCGTGTGGCTTACCAGAAGTAATGACGACAAGATCAAGAGATCCTGCCCTGAGATCGTCGAGTGCATTTTCGTAGTCTTTGTAGACATAGCGAAACTCTTTGCCATAAAAATCAGCGATCACACCAGCACTCAGGCAGGAACCGCTATTCTCACGACCACAACCTACGACAAACTGCTCTTCGGTAGCAAAATCAAGGGTTCTCCCCTTTGCTTTAATAACATGAATTTCTTCATTATAGAGTGGCATAACCACCCTGATTTCATTGTGAATATCTTCGGCACTGTTGTTATAGAGGTTCCTTGCCGCTTGCCGAAAAGCGTCAATCTGGAAGATAGCGAACTCAGCGTCATTGTTGAACAAGCCGACGATATTCGCCCACGAGCCTTCAGTTGGAATAATCTCGAGGTGCAGCCCGACCTCCTCGGTCTGCTCGGCAATGTCCTGACCGACCTGATAATAGGTTCCCTGTTTGGGGCCAGTCATGAGACGCAAGTTGACTGCCAGGGAAGAGGAGACAGAGAGCAGAAGGAGTAGCGAAGAGACGATGATATACTTCATGAAAACAACCCTTTTTTGAATAAACTGAAGACGTTATCCACATAGAAAGTTTGAGATTTCAGCATGCACAATTATAACAGAAAAAGCATCAAACCCTTTGTAAGAACGCAAAATTAAATATTCGTCATAAAAAAATGCAAACTGAAGATTGCCGATCAAACTCTTTTCTATTATGATGCGACAGATAAAATATGAATTAATTTGGAGGTGGGCAATAAAATGAAAGCAATTCAATTCTGGACGACCCTACTTTTGGCCGGGGTGCTGTTCGCAGGCTGTTCATCAACAACTCTCAACGGTGCCTGGAAGAACCCAGACTATAACAGCAAGGTCAAAAAGGTCTACATTGTCGGTATCGCCAATCAGGAGATCCACCGCCGAATCTTCGAAGACGACTTAAACCAGCAACTGGCCGATCATGGGGTGACAGGAATCTCTAGCTACAAGGACCTACCCATAAGCAAAGAGATCGATGAATTCAAAATCGCCCAAAACATCAAGACCAACGGTGCCGACTCGGTCCTAATGGTTCATGCAACCGGCAAGCGCACTGAAGAAGTGGTTAACCCGGGCCGGATCACGACATACGATGGTGGCCGCTACTACGAGCGCCCCTATTACCGCAACTACGGCAGCTACTACAATCAACGCCGTGAGGTCATCTACGAGCCTGCGACCATCACACAATTTGAAATTGTCACTGTCGAAGCGAACCTCTACGACACCAAAACCAAAGATATGATCTGGTCGGCACAGCTGGAAACTGTTATTGACGGGAATCTTCAGAAACTACTGAAGGATTTTGTAAAAACGGTCATCAAGGATCTGGACAGTAAAGGCGTGATCTGAGGGAAGTTCGGTTAATTCTTCACCATATCCATGTTTACTTGGTGGCTACCTTACTGATTCGTTACGTTTTTTAAGTCATATTCTTTAAGAGAGAATTGATACTCTGATTCCGTAACCTTTCTGTTCGCGTCTCCAATCGTTATTTTTTTATTTACAACACCAGCTGTTATTTCGTCGTCTTTGCTAAAATAATCTGACACGAGTCGTGCATAGCTGGCAATAAAAGTCTGCAAGCTCTCGACAGCCTTATCACGGCAAAGACTTAAATTGTCATGATAGCTGCGAATATCTGATATCTGTTCATCTGTTGCGTAGCTCTCGTTCGCTATTTTCTCTAAATAATAACTTTCCCTATTCTTACCCAGCACAAAGTATTCACTTAGTCTCATTGCCTCGGGAGTTGAGTCCACTGTACTTTTGCATAAGGCATAAGAGCGCTCAACAGTCTGAGTATTTAAATCAACCTGCACAGAGTGGTCGTCAATGGGACCGATGCACCCGGTGAGCAGCACAGCAAGAAACAAAGTGATGAGTTGACTCATGACACCCCCTTCCGTAACAGTATGCACCGTAGAGCATTCATGTCCAAGTTTGCACGTTTACCAAGGTCTTGTTGCGATCTTCCCAGAATGCAGCCTTTGCGATGTTTCTTTATATTTTGTTACCAGGTGATCAATAGAAAATCCATTTAGGTAACATTGAGTGGAATAGCCGTTTCGTATTTGTGGCGCTCCATTGCAAAGAGAGTGCGGAATTTGACTATATTGGGGTCGTGGTTAGACAGTCGTTCACAAATCGACTGATACTCTTTCATGTCAGCTAAGTTCATAATCAGTAGCACATCAGTCTCTCCAGTAACACTATAGGCTTGGCCAACTGCGGGCTCCAAAAGCAATTGCTCCATAAATCCCTGACGAGCATCAGCGCTATGGCGCTCTAGCGTCACATCGACAATTGCCATGAGGCTACGATTGAGTTTATCTGGATCTGCCAACGCAACCGTTTTGAGCAATATGCCCTGATCTTTTAGGCGTTGAACACGGCGCAGGCAACTTGAGGGTGACAGGTTGACCCGTTCCGACAACTCGATATTGGTTAAGCTTGCATCGTTTTGTAGTATTTCGACAATCTTTCCGTCCATTGCGTCCATTTGCAACTATTCTCCTCTCCAGTCGTTATTTTCGAATTATATCTCAAACGAGAACAATGTTTAAATCCAAATTCTGTAGCTCACCGTATATCCTGTCATTCACTGCACAGTTTGGAGCTTTCGAATGAACATGGTTGTGATCGGTACTAAAAAATTGTTGCTCGACACCATCACTCTATACTGGGAACTGCTTAAGGTTATGGTCCCGGTGATGATTCTGGTGCGTTTCTCTGTCGAGTTCGGTGTCATTGAGATTATCGGTCGAGTTATTTCTCCCGTGATGCAACTGGTTGGACTTCCAGGGGAGATGGGATTTGTCTGGGTAACCGCCATGGTCGTCAATATCTACGCTGGAGCGGCCGCTCTGCTCATCCTGTTACCGGAACACCCTTTGACTGTCGCTCAAGCAACCGTACTTGGGTCCATGATCTTGATCGCCCATTCCTTGCCAATAGAACAGCGCATTGCCCAGAAAGCTGGGGCTGGCATTCTCTTCACAACGGGCCTCCGTCTGGTTTGCGCTCTAGTCTACGGAATATTGTTGTCCATCATCTATTCTGGTTTTGCCGATTTTCAACAACCTGCCGAAGTTGTCTTTCTTTCAACCAGTCCTGCATCACAAGATTGGCTCCCATGGGCACTAAGTAGCACCAAAGCACTTTTCTCAATCTTCTGGATTATCCTAGCGTTGCTTTTCGGATTGAAAATGCTTGATGTCTTGAAGATTACCCCGTTGATCGCAAAATGCTTATCTCCTTTATTACGCCTCATGGGTATCGGCGAGAAGGCAACATCTATGACAATGGCAGGAGCATTGCTGGGGCTTTCTTACGGGGGAGCCCTTATCATTCAAGAAGCCCGCTCAGGTTCTCTGTCTGACAAGGATATTTTCTTGTCTCTCTCCTTTATGTGCCTGTGTCACAGTCTGCTGGAGGATACGTTGTTCATTATGGCCTTTGGTGGGCACTATTCAGGGCTACTGCTCGGGAGGCTCATTTTTTCACTTATAGTGACGATGGCTCTTGCTCGAATTATTAACTATCTTCCAGCATTGACCTTCCGGCGTTATGTGTTCAACGAAAGGTAAAGTATATACGTGACTCATTCCAACTGTTGTCGAGTTTGCTAACGGGCTAGAGTCCACACCTATCTTGTGGCAGATACGAGACAAGGGGCAAAAACGCTCCTGGACCAATCGTCCGGCACGGCTGTTTTTCATACTGACGAGGTTGAGAGAATGGCGGGGATCTGCAGAGATGGGATTGAGGCGGTGTTGTTGGTTAATGAGGTGTTTGAAGGGGCTGAGGTGGATGGCCATGGAAACTCG
This sequence comes from Deltaproteobacteria bacterium, assembly GCA_024279915.1. Lineage (GTDB taxonomy): Bacteria > Desulfobacterota > Desulfuromonadia > Desulfuromonadales > BM103 > M0040. Next base: position 28,964 of record JAJRRB010000032.1, on the reverse strand, counting down.
GTCAGCTTCCCGCATTAGAATCAGTATTACGTCCCCCGAGTCACGTGTCGCGGACCTCCCTAATGCCCATTAGTCAAGCCTGACCCCTTTCCTCTTTCCCTTTCCCTGACCCCTTTCCCAGAAAAACTCGTCAGATTATGTCAGGTTCTGCATGTCCCACGAAAACACATACCCAGATGGTCGTTGCCCGATCAAACGTGACCGTATAGATCCGATGTTAGTTTGTCTGGGGTGGAGGCTGAAGACATGAAGCATCCCCCTGATGACCTGTCGGTTATAGAATACCAGCACTAGGATCAAACTCTTACATGCAGTTCATTGCCCCAATCTCAGGCCAGCCCCTTACTGTTTATCAAGTTCTGCAATGGCTGTTTCAATTTGCAACGTAAAAGGATGATCTTCCCCATTGGAGCCTCTTGAGATGGTTAATGCCTTCCGGTAGAGAGCTTTTGCATCTCCATACTTGCCTTGATTTCGATACAGATCAGCAAGGTTTTTGCAAGTCAAAACATAATTTGGATACCTAGAATGCATTTTGTCGTCGGCTGTTGACAATACCTGTAGATAGAGCTTTTCAGCTTCTTTGTGTTTGCCCCTCCTGTAGAAAATATATGCCATGTCGTTTAGACATGTGAGATAAACAGGATGGTCAGTACCTATAGTTTTCTCTTGGATGATCAATACTTGCCGATACAATTTCTCCGCCTCTTCATATTCCCCTTGTTCTCCAAGCACATCAGCTAAACCGTTAAGACGTTTGGCATATCTGGGATGGTCAGTACCTATAGTTTTCTCATCAATCGCTATCGCTTGGATATAAAGGGATACCGCCTCCTCGTATTTGCCTTGACGTCCCTTTGCAAGAGCCATGGAGGCAAGGAAGACAGCATGGTCTGGATGGTCAGCTCCTTGAACCATAGCGAGGGCTGACAATCCCTTTTCAAAAAGCATTTCTGCCTCTCTAAACCTTCTTTGACGATCATTCTCATCTGTAAGGACGTAACCATGAGAACAAATCAACAGGCCCCAATTGTTAAGGGCATAAGCGTAGTGCAGATGTTCTGTTCCATGGTGTTTAACAATAAGGCTCAATATCAAACGATAAAGAGATTCAGCCTCTTCAAATTTATGTTGGTCAGAAAGACTCTGGGCAAGCCCGTTGAGACCAATTACGTAATCATAGTGTCCGTCCCCTCTGCTAAGCTTGATTCGTTCGCTGCAAACGCGTTGTAGCTTTTCCGATAGTTGGTAGTGACCACAATCTTTCAAAAAGTTGGCCCACTTATACATAAAAGAATTTCTTGGGAGATTTTCTTCTTCAGTAGACTCATCAGCCATTCCAGAAAGATGAAGGATATGGGGTATAGAACCATTGGCGAGGAGATACAGCCCCTTCTCTGTTTCATCTTTGACCATGCAATCCACAATAACGGCCATTCGTTCACCTGCGGAATCATCAACGTCCAAATCTCGTGCTGCCTCATTCAGGAGACGGTGGCAAGTATATTTTCCGTCTTTATGAGACTTCAAAACCGACCATTCGGCAAGAGCCGCGAGCATTTTGACAGCTTCTTGTTGGGTGACAGACAGTGCAGAAGAAATGATCTCAGGTTGAATATGGTCTGGGTGCAAATAAGCAGCGTGTACCAACGCAGTCATGGCCTCGGGATGTTTATACTCCTTTTCTGCCAAGGCAAGAACCTGACGAATGGTGGTTTTGGCTTTTTTCGAGGTGACGTTTTCAACCTCATCTAACAGGTCTACGGACATAGCTGAGACATATTCAAGCCCGAAGGTGGTGAGCATAGTTCCAAGAATTTCCAGGGCCAGAGGAAGGTTTCCGCATCGTTGGCAGAGATCTTGCGCAAGTTTTTCCTGTTCGTCGGTCAGTGCTGAATCTTTGTATTTTGAATAACCGAGAAGGATGTCGAGTGCCTCATCGTCATGCGGCAGTAGAATGTCAATTGTCGGCATGGCTATTTTAGGCATACGTGTGGTGACGAGAATATGTCCCTTGGATAGGGCAAAGCGGTTCGGTAAGTTTGTGTCTTCAAGGTTATCGAGAATAACCAATTTCTGTTCTTGTATCCTGTTTAAACTATCGACAAAGAGGGTAAGTAGGCTTTCATCAGTGTCATCGGGTGAAATTGCCACACCCAATCGTCCCAGCATGTTCCGGAGAGGGAGCTCTATACCTTGATCAACTTCCAGCCAATAAACTCCACCCTCATAATTATGCTGGTATTCGTGTGCATACTCTATCGCTATGGCTGTTTTGCCAATTCCACCTTCACCAACGAGAGATCCCTGAGCTATGGCGGTTCTTGACTGGCTCTTTAGTGTTTTAAATATTTCTCTGGTCCATTTTCCCGTGTGGCAAAGATTGGCGTTTGAGCCATGATCGAGATAAAAACCAGGTTGAAGATTGTACTGAAGTGGACTCTCAGAAGTATACTTAGAATTACTGTTCAAGCGTCGATCCATCTGCTCAAAAAAATGAGTGAACGCTGTGGATTGGTCCCCAACTGTTGCTCCACCTTTTTGACCCCGGTAACGCTCCAACAGGTCGAGGGCGAATGACCGTAACTGGCTGTCAATTTCAGTAGCGGTGATCTTGAGTTTGCCTGTCTCTGCAAGGGTGAGACCCCGCTCTGATAGTTTCACGGTATCAATTATTTTGCCTTCAGCGACTTGAAACAGCAGACCGAGAAATGTTTCGTCCGCACATAAGGCAAGGATAATGTGGTAATCATTGTTGCCAAAGGCCTCATGAAAGATCACATTAATCTTTTTATCCGTTAACTTGTTTTTAGCTTTTGTCAAAACCCATGTTGTCGCTTGGTTTACTGGTAACCCGAGAAGCTTGGTCGTGGTAATCGGCTCCATCCCTAGCATGAGTTCTCCCTCTCCCTTTAAAAGCGTCTGCCCAACAGCACTCTGCCCCAAGTCTGGCCCTTACCTGCCCAGCCAGAGTTACTCCTCATGACGCCCTATGGAGGGCATTACAGATACCTAACAGGAGCATTGGGTCTGGTTCAACATTGCTGTCAGGCTAGGTCTGGTGACGCCTGAGGGACGATCACCTTAAACCCATACCTCGCACAGGTTGAGGCTCTTAATTCCCCGGGGCCGCCTATAGGCTGTCGCAAAGATCTGACGACACTCGTCCCGCATCTCCGGTGCCACTGCCTTCAGTCACAAATTAATACTGGCACACAATATAATACATCACCATCGGCAAAGCCAATACCGAGTTAACATCAACCCGCATACTGACCACACCGTAGATCTGATCCTGTTCTCCTTTCGGCCACGCACATCCGCACAAACCTTTGACCCAAATGATCGACCCTTGCCTGGCCCAATCAGAGTTATCGCCTCACCGTTCTCTCAGGCCCTCAACCGGACATTGGCGTTAACCCTCGACCAGCATTTCACCTCCAATTTTATCGGGGTCGGACCAAGCTAGCATCCCGTTTTTACAAGATAAACATCCCATAAAAGTGCGTTTTTAGATGCTATAGGCTCATTTTGGACCCCAAAAACAGCCCCATAACTCTCTTCGGTCTCCCATTACAAGCACACAGCGCCACTTTCAGCAATATTCCAATTGCGGCCCAGGAACCCAAGAGTGTCCTAATTTTTGAGCAAGCTCACGCCCATTACCAACAAAAAAAGCGACCTACGATTTTCATCGTAAGCCGCTGTTTTTATAATGGAGCGGGAAACGGGATTCGAACCCGCGACCTCAACCTTGGGAAGGTTGCACTCTACCACTGAGTTATTCCCGCAAATTTTATAATTCTATAACCGCTCAGGGGCGTGATTATAGGGTGTCGAAAATCACCAGTCAATCCTTATTCTGGTAAGACTCTACAAGAAAACGGTGAGCCTCATCTGTATTACTGACCTGCCCGAAAATTTCTGCATTTCTCAGGAGTTACAAAGCCTTTGTCATCCCCGGACCCTCTTTGAGACCCAGTTCACTACGAAGCCAGTGGCCATCGACCAGATCGTTGAGACGCTGACCGTCAAGCAGAGCAACCAGAGGCACCCATACACCAATATCATCTAAAGTAAATGTTGTCTCTGGCGAACCAAGAACAGTCATGTACAAAAGCAGAAGCTTCGGATCAATATGATAACGGTCTGCCCACAACATAAAGGCTCTTTGGTTGTGACTGATAGTGGCTAACTCATTCAGCGCAACCTGGTCCAACGCGCCAAGGGCGGTGATATTGGTCCTTGCTTTACGACTGAGGCGCCACCTCTCGGCGAGCTGAATGGGCAAATCACGATTAATTAACGTCAGCAGGAGAGTCCAAAGGAGTAAGATCTCACTGCTGAAGCCTTGCTCAATCTCTTGTGCCAACCATTTTCTAACAATGGGATGGCTCTGAGTAAGCAGGCACCATAGTTCACGACAAGCGTTAAGCTTCTCTTGTAACCTGTCGACACACGAGGATAAGTCAGCACCAAGAAGCTTCTCCCCTGCCCCACATTCATGCAGCAACTGAAGTCCTTGCCCAGCATGTTCACTCGCCAGAGTTTTCCATATCTCCTGACGAATCCGCTCTGGTGCAACACGTTCCAGACCCCCAATTTCAACTTGCATGGCCTTTAGAGTGCCTGAGTCAATCTCCAAACCAAGCGTGGTTGCATGACGAACTCCTTTGATAATCCGTAAGGGGTCATTGATGAAAGAATCTTTGCCTACCATGCGCAAAGAGTTCTGCTGCAAATCCTCAATACCACAGCATGGATCAACCAGAGTCACACCTGATAGCTCTTCGGATAGCGGTAAAGCCAACGCATTAATCGTAAAATCCCGGTCCAGAAGATCACCCTCAAGATCCGGAGCACGAAACAAAGCAAAATCGTAATGCAAACTGTCGTCACCATTATTGACAACCACCCGGCTCTGTAGCCTTTCTTTATCCAGCCAGAACCAATGACCACCTATCTGCCGGGCAAATAGTTTGGATATTTGGGTGGGATCGGAGGCAGAGATCAGATCCAGATCAGTGATTGGCCGACCGATCAATCCATCACGAATGGCACCACCAACCAGATAAGCATTTTGTTTCGCACAGAGAGTAAGGAGACAATCGAAATGAGGGCAGCTGTACAAGGCGTCAGGCAGTCTGTCGATGGCGACCTGCATAGCACTTCCCTTTGGAGAAAAAGCCGAACTTAAAAAACAGGGGCACTGGTTTAACCAGAGCCCCTGTAGTGATCATAGGGTTCAGGACAGGTCTTTAACGGCCTGATAGATGAGATCGAAGAGCTCCTGAATATCACTTTCAGCGATACAGGAGAAAGCGATTCTTAAATCAGTATTGCCGATTGAGATAGCACCAACACCATATTTATCAAGCAGATGAAGACGTAGCTGCTCGGCATCAACTTTCTTCAACTTGAGGCACATGAAGTAACCGGAGTTGAAAGGATAGTAACTCCAGCAAGAGTCATATTTACCGCTGTCGAGGACTTCCTTGGTCTTGAGGGCCCTACCTTTCAGCACTTCGAATTTTTCAGCCTTCTGACTGGCATAATCCGGGGCCTTGAGCGTCTCGATGACAAATGTCTGCGAGGGGTGCGGACAGTTGGAGATAGTGGCACGGATAATACCCATGGTTTTCTTCTCCAGGGCCGTAATCACGGGCTCATTCTCATACTCATATCCATCGGCGAAAGTAATGAAGCCGGTGCGGAAGCCCCAGACGTAATCTTCTTTGGTGGCCCCATCCAGTTTGACCGTCAGTACACGGGGGTGGATATTAGCCAGCTTGCCGAAGAGAGACTCTTTCATTGAGTCATCATAGAACAGGCCGAAATAGGCATCATCGGTTACAGCAACAACATTGCAACCGTCCTCGGCAACTTCCTTGATGGCTGCAACGATTGCGTCGCCTTCTGCTACAGTTGGCGTGTAACCACTCGGGTTATTTGGGAAGTTGAGGAGTACCACGACCTTGCCCTTTTCCTCGGCACTGTTTTTCAACTCAGCTTTGAAGGCCGCGACATTAAAGCCACGATCCGTGGTAAAGGTTGGGAATTTCTTGACAATCGCACCGCAACGGGTGACGAAGGTCAGGTTGTAGTTGCCCCAGAGCATGTCAGGGAGAATCAGGTGATCACCCTCGCCGACGAACATGTCAGCAACGATCGACAAGCCATGGGTCAGAGCATTAGTAACAATTGGATTGCTGAAGTGTTTTCCTACAAGGCTGGGATTCTCACGCAGCATTTTTTCACGCCACAGAGAACGCAATTCAGGCTTTCCAGCGGGAGGTGCATAAGGAAAGATATCTTTCGGATCAAATTCACTCAGTTTGTCCTGAATACACTGTAGGTACATTGGCCCCGAACCTTCAGTTGCAATGCCGATCGTAGCGTTAAAGCGATGGGCCTTCTCTTTCGCCTCTGCAGACTGAGTCAGGATCCCTTTGGGAAAGAACAGTTTTTTGCCCAGATCCGAGAGAGATTCAAGTACGTTAGAGTTATGTTGACTGAGGTGTTCATTCAGTTCTTTGGCTAAGGGATTCATTTTTTTCCTCCAGCTAATTGATTGTCCGTACAGGCTGCTGATTTGTTGTTTTGCGCTTCGTTAACGCGGCTGTATTTAATCAGGGTAGGTTAAGAATTGTCAATGGCAATTTCACCAAAAACAGAGGAATTATTGTCGCTTATATTCGTTGAGTCAGTGGAGATCAATTATTAACGTCAGAAAACTCTGAATGGGCGTGAGGTGCGTTTCTGATTTGGAAATCAACAATTTTTCGCAAGGTCAAGGAAATCAGGTATTTGAGCGGAGGCGTAGCACTTTACGCCGCACAATCAAATGCGCAGATTGACGCAGAGATCGCGGAAAAGGGCGATTTCCGGGCAGAAACTGTTAACGGACGATTCTGGAAGCAACAGACAGGGTCTGAAACGGCACATTGATGCCGTACTCTTTGGCAACCTTCAGATTGACAATAAAAGCAACCTGGTGTGGTTTACGCATGGGGAGATCAGAGATTTTTTTGCCGGCAAGAACCTGTTCAGCCATCTCTGCGAGCTTTTGACCCTGCTCCACATCGCTGGTTTCCAGAACCATAAAAGCACCTGTCTCAGCCGCTCCTGCACGCATGGTAATGACAGGCAGCTGACGATTGGCAGCAAAGTTCAAAACTTGACTGAGCTGGGAATCAGCATGTTCACTGCAAGCTAGAAAGAGGCCATCTGCATCGGCGGGAACCGATTCAAGAAGAGCGATATGATCCTCCGTATTTACTACCGCCAGAGGAGTCACTGTCACTCCCCGCTTTTTGCCCGCTTCCAGCAAAACTGTTTTTTGCAGGTTTCCCTCCGGGCTTTTGGTGTCATATAGGACGATCAACTCACCGGGGTTCGTTGCCTCAACAAAGTACTTGAAGAGCGCCTGAACCGGTGCATCACCACGGATTCCTGTCATGTTATGGCCAGTTTTTTTCTTAGCTGAAACTATGCCCAGCTTGACGGGATCATACACATCCGCAAAAAGAGTTGGTATAGGAGGATGCTCCGCCTTTGCTGCCAAGGTTGCGGAAGGACCGTAAGTAACAATCAGATCGGCGCCCAAAGCGACCGCCTTTCTGACACTGTTGCGTAGCGACATAATATCAGCGTTAGGAGTCTGAACGTAGATTTTACAGGAGTCCCCACAGAAGGTTTTTGAATTTTCAACGAAAACAGTGTGGATGTCTTGATAGCGCTGCTGGGAGTTTGCCATGATGACAGCAATCAGACGCTCCTCTGCAGCATCAGCCACGGAAGGGATCCAGAGCCAAGCACTCAGAAGAAATATGATCAAGATGCAAAAACGCTTCACAAAGTCCCCTCAGACCCAAAGAAGTGAAGCCAGCAACGGACCTCGCACATGCCGATACGGTGTAAATAGTGGCGCTTTATCCGTGATAAGACTAGTAAAGGGGTAAATGTCCCCTAACTTAGTGTGGTATGCAATAAACGTGAAAAAAAGCGATAGATTATGAAAGTTTTTTAAAAAAGCGTGCCCAGCACAACCCCAAGGGCGGAAAGTGGCCCTGTATCACTGATGCCATCAACAGCCTTTTCAACCTTGTGCAAAGTGGTTTTAGCATCCCGATAGAGATCGTCTTCGTTGACCAGACGGCCCAATGTTCCCTGTCCATCATCAATTTTAGCTACGATACTGTTGATCCTTGCCATACTGTCGCGGACATTGTCATAGAGGACACCATCATTCATCAATCTGCCAAGTGTACCTTCACCCTGGTTGATCTTCTCTGTAATCTCACCGAGGTTGGCAAAAGTCAGAGTCGTCTCCTCGTAGAGACGGTCATCTGTCAGCAGCTTGCCAAAAGTCCCCTTGCCGGATTTTATTTGATCTGTGAGGTCGGCAAGGTTGATCATTGTGTGGTTAAGATTGTCATACAGTGCCGGATCATCAATCAGTTTGCCGAGAGTTCCTTCACCACTCTCAAGTTTAGCCAGTAGTTGATTGAGGCGCACAGACATTGTCGTCAGCTCATCATATAAAGCAGGATTGTTAACCAGGCGGCCCAGAGTTCCTTCGCCTTTATCAATCTTGGTAACAATACGTTCGAGACGATTGACCGTCTCTGTGAGCGGTTCACGGCTATTTTCGATAATATCGCCTAGCGGACGTAAAACACGATCCTGGTTGCGATCGATATTCGTAATCAATTGGTCAAGGTTAGTCGGATTCTCCGTACGAACCAGGCTACCTGGTGGGAGCAGAGGGCTCTCTGGTGTTCCAAAGTCAAGACCGAGAAAAACGCCCCCCAGCATACTGGTCTGTCGGATTTGTGCAAGCGAGTCTTCACGAACGCTATCTTCACGATTGACAAAAAAGTCGACGCGCACCTGACTGTCCTCAATACTTATCTTTTTAACCTTACCAGCATTAACCCCGGCAATTCTGACCGGATCGCCAACTTTCAACCCTACAGCAGAGCTGAATTTAGCGATGTATGGATATTGATCTTCAAAAGGGCGCCAGTCCTCCACAAGCTCGATCATTACGGCAACCAAAATGAGAGCTGCGAGAAAGAACAACCCGACTTTCTGTTCGACTGAGATCGCCATACTATTCCTTTTCCTCCTGAATACCTTTGGTCGTCGTATAGATAAAGTTTCGCACGATCGGGTTCTGACTCTTCTTGATCTCTTCCGGTGTACCAATAACAATGATTTCGCCATCATGCATCATCGCAACCCGGTCGGAGAGGTAAAGCGCAAAGCTGAGGTCATGACTGACAATAATCGTCGTTAAATTGACCTTCTCCTTCAGTGACATGATCACTTTGGCCAAATGGTCGGACGCTACCGGATCTAGTTCAGCTGTTGGCTCGTCATAAAGGATCAGATCAGGATTCATCGCCAGGGAACGGGCGATTGCCACCCTTTTTTTCATGCCCCCAGAGAGCTCCGCAGTCTGCATCTCTTCCTTACCAGCAAGACCGACCCTTTCAAGATTTTCCCTGATAATCCGTCGGATACGGACTTCACCGCATATCCGCTTTTCACGTAGCCAGAGACCGACGTTCTCACCAACCGACAAAGAGTTGAAAAGCGCTGATGACTGAAAAACCATACTGTAACGAAAATTAAGGTTTTTATTTATATCTTTAGTCTCATTGATATCATGGCCATTAATCAGAACCTGGCCACTGTCGGCATCGATCAGCTTGACAATATGCTTAAGCAACACGCTTTTACCGGTACCGGACGGCCCTATGATAGAGCACGTCTCACCCGGTTTGATGCTCAGGTTGATGTTTTTAAGGACATGATTATCACCGAAAGACTTGTTCAGATTCTTGATTTCAATACTCACACCATCAGAACCTTCGTAACCGATCTGACATACGTCAGCGCCGATGAGATCGGTTGCGAAACCATGTGCAAGTTTGGTCCAGAAAGAGCCTATAGGGTTCAAAACAAGATTCCTTACATCATCAAACGGGTCAGGAGATAGTTCGCGACCATTATCAGCAAGAAAGACAGCACAACCGACCGGGTCGTCGACTCACCGATGCCACGCGCACCACCAGTGGTTTTAAAACCGATGTAACAGCCGACATGAGCGATAATCCCACCAAAAACCATGGATTTGAGAAGACCATTTAATATCTCCCTGTAGCCCATGGCGCGAATCATATTGTCGTAGTAGACACTAAAGGGAACGTCAATCTTCGGGTTGATGTCTGCAACGACACCACCACCCAGAACACCTACAACCATCGCAAATGCAGCAAGTGCTGGCACAGCAAAGAGGCAGGCGATCAACCTCGGCATAGCCAGGTAGCGGACCGGGTTAATCTCCAGTGTCTTCAGAGCATCGATCTCCTCATAAACCTGCATGGCTCCAACCTCGGCAGCCATCGCCGAACCAATGCGCCCGGCAACCAGAAGACTGGTCATGACCGGGCCAAGCTCCTTAACCATTGAGATACCGACAATTGCACCAATCGCTTCCTGGGTGCCATACCTGGCCAATTCTGAGCCTGTTTGCACGGCAAGCACCATACCGACAAAGAGAGCGACCAGCATGGCAATCGGTAGTGTACCGATCCCGATGATGCTCATCTGGCGGAAGATGCTGGTCAAATTTCGCGGGGCTTCTTTGAAAAAGTAGACCGTCTCGCAAAGGAGCGCAAGCATCTCACCTACGCCCTGAGCGACAGCCAGAAACTTGGTGAGTATGGTATTTAAAAAACGCATAAAACGCCTAATTTACAGTTGATCGGATACACATCTAATCCACAATCTGACCGGGACACATCTCAACTTGACAGGGCGCACATCTAAGCTAAGGTCACATTTGACTGGTGGCTGGGGCTCCCCAACGCAACCCCCAAGGCAGGTAAAACAAATTAAGCTGCTTACCACCGTCACCATTGCGATAATTGAACAGGCCCTTCAGAAAGCTGACATCTATTTCTTGTGTCGATTCTTTGCGATACTGGAACAAGGGAAAAAGCTCCCAAGCGACCTTATTGCCCTGCCTCTCAAACCAGTAGAGGTTCCAGAGCAAGCTGATTACGTTATTGCCCTGTTGATCCCATTTCTGTTGATAAATGCGCCAAAGAGGTGCCCACGAACGTTCAATCCCCTCATTGCCTGGAAAAAAAGTCTCCAGTAGCGCAAGAATATGCAGGTGACTCACACCGTTTGTCTGTTTGTATCCAAAGAGAGGCCAGAGATCAACACGATGCAGCGAATCACCAGTCTCCATTTTATTCTCTCTCAAATGCTGATAGAGGAAAAAAAGGATACGATCACGGCGACGTTCAATCAGATCGCTATGCATCTCTTCAATTTTATAAATCGGCCAAATGTACCATCTCTCCCTCTTAACATCCATGGTTTCGTCTGAGTAGAATGGCAGTATTTTTACTCCATGGTATTTTTCGCCCCTGGTCACACGTATTAATGGCCAGGGCATGTTCCACGACTGGGATTCCTTGATGTTATCTTTGGTGTAGGAAAAAAAAGGCCAGAAAGCCGTTTGAGAAGTTTTTTCCGGTGACTCTTTACTGATATAGAGCGGCCAGGCCGCTCTAACTTCTTTTGGATTGTCACTATCAAGCTTCAAAGACTCCGAGAAAAAGATCGGCCAGAGAAAAAACTTCTTCCGGTAGACACCCTCCTTCCTGCTTGAACCGTAAATAGGCCAGAATTTGTAACCGGACTCATTCTCACCTGATATCTTTGCGAAGAACGGCCAGAGGACATTATCAATCCGCTGGGTTTTGCGCTCAGTACGACTGTAGAGAGGGAAGAGAGTAAAAGATATCCGGTCTTTGCTAAACCAGTTGTAAAGAGTACCGCCAATAGGGAAAAAAGCCATATAAGTGCCCTGCTCCTCTTCACCATAAAAGAGAAATGGGAAGAGATAGTGGCGTTTGTGGTTGTCTCTTTCAGTTGTGTCGATATCTGTGTCAGAATTTCCAGAATTTTCAAAAGTGTAGTTCAACAAATGGAAGAGATGAAAACTGGAGTAATCCTTCTCTCTCTTGTGACCAAAAACGGGGTAAAGAACTTCTGTCCGTGAAATGCCTTTGTCATCAACGGCCCGGTAAAAAAGTGGTCTCAGGGCATATTCTGTTTCAAACCCTTTGGTTTCATACTTGATAAAAGGACCGAACAGATGAGTACTCTGGTAGTCAGCGGATTCTGAAGCGCGATAGTCGAAAAACGGCCATAACGTGGAGATAGCAGCATCGGATGCCAACGCAGGAGTTGCACACCAAAACAGAGTGAGCATCAGGAGAAGTGAAATGCCACGTTTCATTAATTTAGACTATTTCGTTTAGCAAACAGGGTTGAATAGGTGCAAGCCGAAAACAGGTCAGAGCATAGCACGGGGGAGTTATTCGAACAACAGAAAGAGGGTTCTTCTCTATGTGTATTGGGGACGGAGGGAGTTAGTCGGTTGGGTTAACAGAGTCATCTTTGGCTTGTGATTTGCGCTTTCTTGCCTGTGTAACAAGATACATGATGCCATGGATAATACCCAGGACCAGAATGATAAAAATCACATCACCAATACCAACATTTTGCATAATATCACCTCCAACATCCTGATTATTGTTCGTCTAACAGGCTGCTAGCCTTAAATTGAATCAATCATCTCACGAGCCTGTTTGTGGTCAGGTTCCATTTCGAGAGCCTGACTCAAAGCGTCAAAAGCACCGGCACAATCACCGGTCTTGATGCGACACATTCCCAACAGGCAGAGGAAGTCCGCTGACTTGAGTTCGGAGAGGAAATAGGTGTCTTCCTCAAGCCTTTCAAGCAACTCCGTAGCCAAAAGATAATCCTTAGCGGCGTAAAGCTGCATAACGTCACCTATACACTCCAGATCATCCATTAGAGGATGGTCTGGGAAACCCACTTCGATGCAGGTTTCCAGGCGGGCTTTTACATGTGTCTTTGCTGGTTCATCGGTCATTATCTCCAACAACTTAGTGAGCCTTGTAATTGCAGTTGGGTAATCGCCAAAAAGGATATCAATTTCTGAGAGAAGATTCAAAGCAGCAGGATCATCTATGTTAAGTTTTAGCAGATTTTGCCCGAAGCGCATTGAATCGAGCAAATTACGACGAACCTGATGTAGCTCTGTGAAAGTTAAGCCTAAATCGTAAAAACCCTGTGCAAGCTGCCAGAGAAGTCCAGCATTCTCAGGTTCAAGCAATCGCAAAATTTTCAGGTAGGTTAGCTTGCGAAAAGTGTAAGCAGGCTCCACATCTTTCTTGTCGAGCATGACTACGTGAGCAGCCATGTCAGCAAGAAAGTGAGCATAACCATCACGCAGTAACTCGGCATATTCTGTATTATTAAGACACTCAGGATATTGCCTAAGGTAATCGTATCCTCCCTCGCCTACAGCATTGTTGTCAGGCCCCTCTTCCGCAATCTCAAGACGATCCATAGCAGCAATCTTGATAGGTAGAGGGATTTGCGGTAATGGCATCGCCTGCTGATCTGCTCCTACGTGAATCACATGGCCTTCAGGTGGCATCCAGAAAACAAAGTGTTGAGGGTCAAGGTTGTTTCTATTGAGGTCTGTCAAAGTATCTGTCCTGTAGTGCTGGTTCTGTTTGTACTTAGAGATATGATACCGATAAGTTCTACTAGAGTGGTAGGTGCAGGTCAATCATGATTTAAGCAGACTTACCCTTTCAGGAAACTGTGTTCGCTCACCACAAAAAACAAAAACCCCGCAACTCAAATGAGTCACGGGGTTCCTGAATGGTACGCCCTAGGGGATTCGAACCCCTGTCGCCGCCGTGAAAGGGCGGTGTCCTGGACCAGGCTAGACGAAGAGCGCATATAAACTATGCTCTCACGGGGAAAATGTTCCCCTGATATTACTGGCTGGGGTGGGAGGATTTGAACCCCCGAATGACGGGATCAGAACCCGTTGCCTTACCGCTTGGCGACACCCCAAAGCAGGGTGGTTTTTAACAAAATTGCCAAAGCGAGTCAAGCTTTTTTCGTAACCAGAAAACGCATCATATAGATATCGGCCGAGGGATGCAAGAGCCTTTTTTATTCCAGTAACACAATAATAATATGTCACTGGAATTCAAACTAAATGAAAGCACCACAATCGATTAAACAGCCGCCAGTATGTTCATAATCGAAAGCATCCAACGTGCTTTCATGCCACGAACACAGTAAGTTTGTAAATGAGTTGGCTATTTTAAAAAAGTAGTCAAACCCCAACTTCCTTGCGAAAGCTGAGGTTCACACTTACAGAAAAGAAACTCCAAAATAACTCGTCAACTTTCCGAAGATCAGGAATTATCGACTCAGATATTGTAACAACTCCATCGCTGCGGTGTGGCCAGGAAATAGGCGGACAGTGTTGTTAGCCAAAGTTTTTGCCTTTTCCGTTTGATCGGATTTGAGATAAAAATCCACTAGCGCAACAAAGAAGTCTTGGTTGCGGGGTTCAATTGACAGAGCCATCAGCAAGGCAGTTTCTGCCTGATCGGGCTTATCCAGAAGCAGCAAAACCTGACCATGGTTGTAATGGGCCCGACCATAGTCCGGCATCCCAGTGGCGGCTTTGCTCAGGTAAACTTCAGCATCTTTATACTTCTGCATCTCGGCCAGCAAAAGGCCAAGAGAATATGCGATCTGGTAGAGCTCCGGTTCCTGATCAACCACCTCCTGCAAGAGTTGTTCGGCTTCCCCGTTATCCCCCTGTTGATTGTAAAGCATGGCCAGATTGACCTTGGCCGGATAGAACTGATCATCGATGGAGATTGCCTTCTCGTAATCAACGATCGCCTGTGGATCATCGCCGAGATTTGCGGCCAGATTGCCGAGGCTGTAGCGCTGGGCAGCAAGGTCTGCATTGTAACGCATTGCGCTTCGGTAATCTTCGAGTCCCTTTTTGAACGCCTCCCGGTCATCCTTTCGCAATCGTTCTTCAGGCATTACACTGAGCATCACCGCCGCTTCCATGCGTACAGCCTTGACCGGGTCGTAGAGTTTTGGTGCGATACGTTTCAGCCGAGTCTCCGCATCGAAGTATTCGAGACTACGAATCGCTGTGTAACGCAATAGAGCATCATCAGATTCCAATGCCTTGGCTAAAGCAACCTGACTTGCTGGGGATGGATAATCCCGCAAGAGTTCCAGAGCTGTCGCCCGCACAATGGCTGGCACCAACGTATCCTCGGCCAAACGGATCAGGCTCGCTTCAGCCTCTGATTGATAAGCACGACCAGCGGCAATGATCGACCCGTAGTGCGGCTTGCGGGTCTCACCATACCACTTGGTGTAATGCTCGACATTCCATGACAACGGTTTGTCAGCATGACAGCTCTGTGCCGAGCAGGCGTTCGGAGTGCCGAGTTCGGCACTCAGATCGGGACGTGGAATACGCAGGCTGTGATCGGGTCGATAATCGGCGCCCATGTAGATACGTCCGGGCATATGGCACTTGACACAGAGGTGGCCATCACTCGGCTTGCCATTGTGCACTTTCTTGTGAAAGTGGTGTGCCTTGCTGTCATAGGTTTCTGCTTGATGACACTGGGTGCAGAGGTCGTTCTTTTCTTTGTGGCGTTTCAGACTATGAATATCATGACAGTCGCTACAGCGTACGCTGTGCTGGTACATCTTGCTCTGCACAAACGAACCGTAGACATAGACCTCATCCAGGATCTGGCCGTCCGGGTAATAGAGCCCTTCTCTCAAGAGTTGCGGCACCATCACATCCAGCAATTCACCTTCGGCATGCAAGTTATCGCCGAGTTGGAACCGCCGCGAGTGACAGGGAGCGCAGAGGTTAATTTGGTCTGTGGTCTCTAGATTGTTAGTGTGTACGTCCAGCGCGTAATTCTCCACTTGTGCCCGAGCAAATGGTGGCTTATCTGCCCATTCCACGTGCGTTGATCCGGGCCCGTGGCAAGCCTCACACCCGACATCAATCTCGAACCAGGTGGTCTGGTATGCTCCGGTATCAGGGTCATAGCCCTTGGTCAGTCGAGTCGAATGACATTCGGCGCACATGACGTTCCAGGTCTGCCCTCCCCTGGTCCAATGCAGCCAGTCGTTTGCATCCTTGACCTCGTATGGCGGCAGGCGATACCAGGCTTTTTTCTCGATATCCCAGGCGATGTTCAAACATTGCAGGCGGCCGTCCGGGAACGGCACCAGATATTGTTGCAGAGGAGTAACGCCAAAGGTGTGAGTGATCTCAAAATCTCCGAACTGTCCGTCCGGCCCCTCAGTCTGGACGAAGAACTTACCGTCCTTGCGATAGAAATGGGAGGTGACATTGTTGTATGGATCGGTATAGTTGACATCGGAGAAATCACCCAGCACCGTTGTTTCGTTAGCCACATCCATGGCCAGGTCATGGTGTGAACCGCGCCACTTATTGTATTCGGCTTCGTGGCATCTTTTGCACTTCTCACTACCAACAAACTCCGCTGGACCAGCGGCAGGCAGCGGTGCAACAGTCTGCGCCTTGAGCAGGTAAAGCACCGGTGACAGCAGGATAACAATCGCCGCAACCAGTGCGATCCGTTCCCAGCGTTTTATGTCGTTAGATGGTTGGTTCATGTTTTATGTTTTTTGTTAATCCGGGGGATGTCCCCTTGCCTTTCCTTAACCCTTAACCCTGCCCCCTTAACCTTCGTTTCGGGTTTAAATCCGTGTCGCCTGACTTGGTTCAAAACGATCACGCTTTTGCAACGCGGAAGTATCGACCTTAATAATGCCATTCTCAATCCGTACCGGATAAATATCCAACGGTCTTGGCGCCGGTGCGGTCAGAACTTCGCCGGTTAAATTGAATGTAGAACCATGACAAGGACAGATGAACTTGTTTTTCTCTTCATCCCATGGAACCGAACAGCCAAGATGAGTGCAGGTTCGCGACAGCGCCAAAAGACTGCCGTCAGTCAGACAGGCCAGGTAGAACTGGCCACTTGGAACTGCCGTCACCGTACCAGGTGCGAACCGCTCGATTGGCCCGGCAGCAATAATACTTTCTGTCTTGACCGGTTGATTCCGCTCCTTGCGCGAGTTCATAAACGACAACCCCAGCCAGCCGAATTCCACCGCAGCCACAACACCAAAGAACGCCCAGATCCGATTCAAAAATCGGCGACGATCATAGTTTGAAGTCGTTTCACTGTTAAGGTTTTCCATCATCACCTAAGCCTTGTTGATCCATAAGATTTTCCGCGTCCCTTGTCCCGTGTTCCGATTTTATAGCCAGACCAGATGCATCTCCGCCCCCCGGAACCAGACACCGATAATCGTACAAACTGCCAACGCAACCAACACCAGGACGATACCGGCCATCACGGCTTCAGCACGGGTATATTTCAATCCCTTCACCAGCAGAAAATAAAAACCGACCAACAGTGCAATCAACAAAGCCGTCGGCAGCAGGCCACGCGTGACGAGGGTATCAACCGCAACAGCAGCATTTGATTGAAGCAGCAGGTTGTCTGCCAGGATAATAGCCAGGGTTGTTAATGCACCGACTGTTGCTGTCCATATAACCAGTCTGCGGCCACTATTTGATCCGAACCAGACTCCAGTCGGCAGAGCTGAGTCCTGCCAGAACGGAACCCAAAGCAAGGCAGCAACACCGAGCAGCGGCCAAAGGAAGGAAGCAAAGACCGGGTGCAGGTGCAGCAGGAGTTCCTGGAAACCGAGAAAGTACCAAGGAGCCTTGGCCGGGTTGGGACTCATACCAGGATTGGCCTGTTCCATCAACGGTGCATCCCAGACAATCGCCAGAATCAGGATAAAAGCAACCAGCACCAGGCCTACCGCTGCTTCACGCACGATCAGGTTCGGCACAGTCGGAACACGCTGTACTGGTACATCGTCCGGATTATCATGTTCTACCTGCACCAGCCCGCCCGCCCGGCGGACCAACCAGAAATGCCAGAGCAGCAGAACAAACAGAGTGGCCGGAATAAAGGCCACGTGCAGAACACAGAAATTCGACAGCGTTGCCGGCCCGATCTCTGCCCCACCACGAAACAGTTCCTGTAGCCATAAGCCGCCAACCGGGATGTAACCGAGCATGCTGGTACAGATGGTCACCGCCCAGTAAGCGAGTTGATCCCAGGGCAGCAGGTAACCAGTAAAGTTGGCAGAGAGCAGCAGGAAGAGCAGAAACAGACCGATGATCCAGTTGAGCCTCCGCCCCTGTCCGAAAGCACCAGTCAGCACGATCCGCAGCAGATGCAACATGGCGATCACAACCAGCAGGTTAGCGCTCCAATGATGGATGTTGCGGATCCAGAGACCGAAACGAACCTCGCGGGTCAAGGTGACAATCGAAGCATAGGCACTGCCAGTGGAGGGTTGATAGGTAAGAAGTAGCAGGATACCGGTCAAAAAAAGCAGACAGACCAACATGACAGCCATGCCGCCGAGTCCCCAGCTCAGAGTCAGCCTCAGATTCTCTTCAGGAATAGTTCGCGGATGGAGGTGCAGAAGGAAATCGGAAAAGGATCGACGGCTTTTAGGGTGGTCTGGAGTCATTTCCCTCGTCTGATGAATATCACAGGTTTAAAACAACCGTCGATTTGCTGCTCAAAATACCAGACTTCGGCCTGGTCAGCAATCACAACCATCCCTGATTCCAGTGTAAGAGGACAAGAGATGCTCACTGACTAACCAACTGGCGCACGAAAGTCACTTCATAACTCTGCTTGCTGACGGGATGAAAGTAGATGCCTTCCAACAGATCTTGCGAACGATCATATGAAAGAACATAGGTTGAGCCTGGGTAATTGGCATCTTGCAATTCAATTAAGATCTGAACCAGCCCAACCTGCTCCGCTGTTTCCGTTTTGCCGACGTTGATCGGTTTCGGATTGAAGTAAGCCGCCTGCAATGAACCATCCTGTGCGTGACGGAGTTCGATCACGTAAGGGGCGTCAGTGCGGATCCAGCGGCCTTGAAGAGCCAACAGGTCCGGCGAAGGAGCTGCAACCGACTCGACACCTGCAAACGTGACCCCTGCCATCAGAGCGACAAAGAGACTAACTACCGACAATCTCTTTATCGTCCTTACAAACAACATATAGTTCATGACTAAAGTTTTCATCATATTCTTACCTGTATGACGGCGAGGCCGATCAACGTGTTGGCCAAAAAAGTCACTATATGTAGTACCGCCTTACTCGCCACGGAGTTCGTCCAAATGTTGGCGAAAACGGACAGCCCAGTAGTCAAAGGCCTCTTTGGTGTCACTCCATTTTCCTTCAAAAACAGCCTTGCCGCCCTGACGACGATCAACCGCTGCGGCCAGACGTACAGAGGTTAATGAATCAAGAACGTCTATCTCCGTAGTGGCCTCTCCTGTTCCAAGGTTATCACCACTGGCAACCTTGGTTACACTAGAGACAACCCAGCCAACAGGCAGAAGAGTCGACATGGTATTGGCAACGGGCTTACTTGGCTTGACATCAGTAATAGCCACCCTCACTCTAAGAACCTCAACACCAGGTTGGTCAACGATCTCAAATCTGCTTTTAACAGCATTGAGCAGGGCATTTTGATAATAGTCGGTAAGTTCCTTTAGTATAGCCGGGTCGATTCCTTTGTAATCAGCATCATCACTTAGGGAGACAATGACCCGATCGAACATGATTTTGTTGTAGGCCTTAAAATTTGCATTGGGGTTACGATAAGTAAGTGCGGCACGGTTTGAACCGCCGTCCTTAAGCATACTGTAATCTCCCAAGAAACCAGTTTTCTCAGCGCCATGCATACCACCAGGAGCACAGCCGACTACAAGCAAGCAGAATAGAAATATTGTTGGGAGTTTTAACCTTTGCATTATTTTCACCTCTTTTTCAGCAGTTGGTTAGCCCTTAAATGATCGCGTAAATTTCTTACGTCCACATAAGTCCACATTTAACGACCTATTTGGTTAAAAGTTCATACCTACGGGGACATTTGAATAAGCGCGTGGCTCAAGATCCATTGCGATGCCCGGCCCCACACACCCCAAAAGGGCTAGTAGTATGCTGATTATTCGATAGCTTGTTTTCATCGTTTGATAAACGGACTCAGGGTGACCAACACCTCTTTAGTGTTACCCACAATTCTGGCTAACTGGGGGAGAAGCATAGGAGCTTCCCGCCGTTTTTCTTGCGGAGGTCAGCCAGCTTCTTGTCGATCTGTTTGTCGCCGGCAGCCCACCTTTCACCGTTCTGGGCCTCAATAATATAATACTCGGCATCGTGAATGATCTTACCTTCAGTAGCCAAAGTGACTGTTGCAGGGGCCAACAATTAGAACTCTAGCTCTACACCCCAGAAATAGGTTAAATCGAAATGTCTTTCATCATCTTCATTTTCGTTGATTTCCGATTCGTATTCATGCTCGATTGAGGAACGAATGCTCACCCCCCTTGCGGCATCTAACTTAACCCGCCATTCGAGTTTGGAATAAGTCCGGAATTCGGCTAAATCGCCCAAGTCTGGATAAACAGTGACTTCGGTCAACAACTCGTTAATCTCATTCGGTCGCCAAGCCATTTCAATGCCCAACAAGCCTTCGGGGTAAAGCCTGTCATCGACACCCCGGGTCCGGCTACCACCAATGCCAGCTCGGCCAATGAAATCAAAGTTGTCTAATTTGACAAAATCGTACCCGAGGCCAACAAAAAACGTGACACGGTGTTTCCAGTATTTAAAACTGTCATAATGATAGCGCCACTGTAAAAAATATAGCCAGGGAGTCTCTGGATTCAGCCAATCTTTGGTGATGTGAAAATGACCCTTGCTATCATCTTTTTCATTGTCTTCCGTTTCAAAATGATAACGTGCAGTGATGTTCCAACGATCAAAATCATCCTCATAAGAAGATGAGAATCCTGTCTTGACATGAAAACCAACGTCATTGCCTTCTTCGCCACCAAACCCCAGAAATACACGATGCTTCCATTGCTCGGGCAATTCCTTGGCATCACTGTTCGCAACGGTGGGATCTGCATCTACCGGGACTGAAAGTGCGACCGTTTCGTCTAAAGGAATGACCAACAGGCCTAGATTAGAGTGTTGAATGGTAACCATCGTCTCTGTCTGATCAACGATTTGTCCGTGGAGACAGTCTCCATTTTTCAGACAAATCTGCGCCGACAGAACCTTGTCAGGAACGATCATTATCAGCAGGTAGATCAACAGTAGCCTGAAGTAAAGCAAATCACTATTCATCGCATTTCTTTCCAACAAATCCGCCAACATTCATAAAACCCACAATTGACAGAGAACTCCGCATATCAACTAAACGCCCAACAACCATTTATTGCACCTCGAAGAGAGATTCAAATCTGCCATCCCCCGCCAAGCGCCTTATATAATTGAACCACGGCATTGAGCTTCTTACTCTTCGCATCACTCAGGGACAGTTCGGCATCAAATAGTTGTCTCTGAGCATCCAGTACGTCAAGATAGCTCAAGACTCCATTGCCATATTGCAAAAGAGCCAGACGTAGATACTCCTGACTAGAGAAAACCAATTGCTCGGTGGCCAGCAACACTTCATCAGTGCTGTAATATTCCTGTAGCGCATCGCTGACCTCGGCAAGGGCCGTCAGGATGGTTTTTTCATAGCTGAGTAGAACCTGCTCTTTTTCAAGTTTAGCGATTTCGAGATTCGCGAGATTCGCACCGGCATTAAAGAGGGGTTGCAAAACCCCGCCTTCGATAATCCAGGTCTTCCCCTGGCTCTTCAACAGATCATCCAGAGTGGGACTCAAGCGGCCATATCCAGCCGTTAATGTAAAGCTGGGAAACAGTGCTCCCTTGGCAATGCCAATCGAGGCAGTTGCGGCATGCAACTTGGCCTCCGCCACCTGGATATCCGGTCGTCTCTTCAATAGATCCGAAGGCAGGCCAACGGGGATCTCTTTCAGCAGAGTTTCCGTATCCAAAGGCTCGAGAATATCAACCGGAGTCGGTTTTTCGCCCAAAAGAATTTGCAGGGCATTTTCTAGTTGAACCTTTCTTGAAACGATTACTGGCAACTTTACTTTAGCCTGAGCCAAAGCGACCTCTGCTTGACGAACATCCAGACCGGAGATGATGCCACCATCTCTGCGCAGGGTCAGCAATTGCAATGCCCTCTCTCGTGACTTGATCGTCGCTTCGGTAATTTCTTGGCGATCGATGGCGTTTTGCAAGTCAAAATAAGTGTTTGCGATTGCAGCGATGATTGAGATTTGTTGACCATAAAGACCGTATCGCACTGCAGACAATTCTGCGTCAGCAGCTTCCAGGGTTCTTCGGTTGACCCCCCACAAATCAATTTCCCAACTGAGGACTCCTTCGAGAATATATTCTTCGCCGATACTGCTGCCGGGTTTGCTCAAATGGGATTCCCGCTCACGTTCCCAGATGGCTTCCAGATCGACTTTCGGAAACAGCGGTGCACGGGCCCGTATGCGTGCCGCTTTGGATTGGGCAAGCCTGATTCGTGCAGTTTGCAGATCGAGGTTGTTAAGCAGTCCTTGCTCGATCAGTAGTTGCAATTGTTCATCACGATATATTTCACGCCACTCACGTTCCGCCAAACTGACTGTTTTAGAGGTTTGTGCATGATTATCCGGAACCCGAAACTCTTCACCGACATCTGTTGTTGCCGATGGTGAAACAAAGTCAGGGCCAAGCATGCACGCCGCCAGAAGGACTATCATGGCTACTGAAACAATGAATCTAATCATGGCCCTGAACTCCTTCCGAACATGTTTCACCATCCTTCGGATTGCGTCTGAGCCGAACCAAAGTTACGAAGAAAAGAGGGACAAAAACAATGCCTAGACTCGTAGCCAGGATCATCCCCCCTAAGATTGGAATAGAGACGGACTGACGACTCAGAGAACCGGGTCCGGCAGACAAAACCAGCGGCATCACTCCGAGAATAAAGGCAATCGAGGTCATCATAATCGGCCGGAACCTCTGTTGAGCAGCTTGCAGTGCCGCGTCTACCGGTTTCATGCCCTGCAGATAGAGGGTATTACAGAACTCGACTATCAGGATAGAGTTCTTTGCTGCCAAGCCAATCAGGGCAATGAAGGCAATCTGGGTAAAAATATTGTTCTCCAACCCGCCGATCCACGCAGAAAGGAGAGCCCCCAGCATGGCAATCGGGACGATCAGCAAGACTGCCAGTGGTGTAACCCAGCTTTCGTAGAGAGCCGCAAGAAACAGGAAAACAAAAACCAAGGCCAACAACATAGCGATAGCAGCCTGACCACTTGAGCGCATTTGCTGATAGGTCAAACCGGTCCATTCAAAGCCCATTCCCTGGGGGAGAATTTCGCGTGCAGCTTCCTGTATGGCCGTAATCACATCACCGGTTGAATAACCTGGGTTAGGCTCTGCGTCCATGCTGGCGGATGCAAACATATTGTATCGCACAACCGAGGCCGGCCCGGTGGTAACATCCAGGTTGGCGAGGACGCTGATCGGTACCATCTCACCGGTCTGTGATCGGAGATAATAGTGTTTAATCGCATTGGGGCGATCACGATATTTCCCTTCCGCCTGGACCCGGACTTTATAGACACGGCCAAACAGGTTGAAATCATTGACTGTACTGGCACCAGTAAAAGTGCGCATTGTACTGTAAATGTCGGCGATCGGCACACCAATCGCCTTGGCCAGAGCACGATCAACTTTGAGCTCGTAAAGAGGGATTTCAGCATTGAAATCTGTCGACATGTTCTTAACCGCCGGGTGTTTTTTTACACGACGGGCCAATTGTCGCGCAATAACAGGGAGCTGTTGCCAATTGGTGCCGCTGCGATCCTGCAACTCCAGCTCTACACCATTGCTTTTGCCCAGACCGGCCACGGCAGACGGTTTGAATAGCCGGATCTCTGCTTCCAGGATTTTTTCAAGCTCCGGCTGGACCTCACGCATTACACGATCCACGTCATAATCGGATCGTTCACCCCAATCTTGCAAGATAACCTCGAGCGTGGAGTCAGCTTCGTCAGCACCGGACCGCTTGCTTTCACCGGCCAGGCTGAAGACATGAGCCACGGCCTCATGCTGTTGAACCAGTTTCGTCGCCCTATCGGCAATCTTGACTGAACGGTTGACCGACGCCCCATCAGGCAACTCCAGGTCAACGAAGAAACGGCCCTGGTCTTCAGCAGGCATAAAGCTTGTAGGAAGGTATTTGAACAGGAAGAACGCACCTATGACCAGCACCAAAAAACCGACAAGAGCGCGTTTGTGTCGTGTCAGAGTCCAGACCACGGCCTTCATGTAATAATGTGAGCCGAACTCGAGCCAGTTGTCAACGATTGCATAAAGCCGCTTTAGCCAACTACTTGATTTCTCATTTTTATCCAGCAAAAGAGCACAGAGTGCCGGGCTCAAGGTCAACGCTACGATCGTTGAGATCAGTACTGATACGGTGATGCAGACAGCAAATTCACGATAGAGAATGCCACTGATCCCCGGGATAAAGGCGACCGGGACAAAAACAGCAGCTAAAACCAGAGATGTGGCGATCAGGGCGCCGGTCAATTCGGTCATAGCCAGTTCTGTGGCTGTAGCTGCATCGACACCTTTTTCCTGCATGATGCGTTCAACACATTCAACAACAACAATTGCATCATCCACAACAATACCAATGGCGAGCACCAGGGCCAACAGGTTGATGGTGTTGAGGGTAAATCCAAAGGCTGCCATAGCGGCAAAGGTCCCGATAATTGAGACCGGGACAGCCAGCGCCGGAATCAGCGTGGCGCGCCATTTTTGTAAAAAGAGGAAGACCACCAGGAGTACCAGTAGCAAAGCTTCCACCAGCGTCTTCAGGACTTCCCAAACCGCTGCTTCGATAAAAGCTGAAGCATCGTACCAAACCTGCCAGTAAACCCCTTGGGGAAAGCCCGCAGCGAGATCGGCCATTACACTCTTGACTTCATCAGCCACCTTGAGGGCATTGGCTCCAGGCATCAAATAGACCTGCAAAATCGCAGCGGACTTGCCATCGAGCTTCGATTCCAAAGTATAGGCTGACGTGTCAAGCTCTACCCGGGCAATATCACGCAACCGGATCATGGCGCCAGACGGATCCGCACGCACGATTATTTCTTCGAATTCGCTGGCCTGGGTCAGTCGCCCCTGAGTGGTAATTGGATAGGAGAGGCTGATGTTTCCCTTATTCGGCTGAGCCCCCAATGAGCCCGCGGCAGCCTCGGCATTCTGTTCCTTGATCGCATTAATGACATCACTGGTCGTCAGGCTGTGGCTGGCCATTAAATCAGGCCTGAGCCATACCCGCATTGAGTAACTGCGCCCTCCCGTGTTTCGGGTACGGCCAACCCCGGGGACCCGACGCAGCGCCGATTCAATGTTGATCGTGACGTAGTTGGACAGGTAGACATCATCGAATTTCGGGTCAGTAGAGGTCAACGCCATTTTCAGTAACTCTACCGAAGACTCCTTGTCGATATTGACCCCTTCCTGCATAACATCTCCAGGCAGGCTCGAATCAGCCTGTTTGGCGCGGTTCTGCACTTCCACAGCCGCCAGGTCAGGGTCTGTACCGACATCAAAGGTGACTGTGATATTAACGCTTCCGCTCTTGGAACTGGAAGAGCGCATGTAGAGCATGTTTGGAGTGCCGTTCAGTTCCTGCTCAAGGGGTGTTGACACAGACTCGGAGGCCGTTAGTGCGGTTGCGCCGGGGAAGGACGTACTGACCTTGATTGACGGCGGGCTGATGTAGGGGTACTGGTCAATCGGCAGGGTAAAGAGTGCAATCAAACCGACCAACGTGATGACGATCGAAATGACTGCAGCACTGACAGGCCGACGGATGAAATAGTGCGGAATCACTTGGCGCCTTCCTTGTCAGGCTCTGACGATCCGCCCGGGTCAGACTCCCTGTCCATTTCAGCCGCCTCCTCTTCTAAACGTTTAGCATAGTCTTCAACACTGACGGTTCGAATGCTCTGACCGTGCCTGACTTTTTGGAAGCCTTCGACAATGATCTCTTCACCAGCGGCCAGTCCGGATTTAACGACGACTTCCTCTTCATGGCGGTCTCCAATAACAATAGAGCGCCGCTCAGCCGTGCCGTCCGGCATGGCCACCATCACGTAAGTGCCGCCCTGCTCTATCTGGATAGCCTTTTCGTTAATGATGATGGCTTCTGGGATCACTTCCAGCTCCAGCCGTACCAGAGTGTGTTGCCCAGGCAACAGCTGCCGGTCCGGGTTGGGCACCAGAGCCCGAACAGCAAAAGTCCCTGTCTTCGGGTTTACGTGCGGTTCGGTAAAGTCCACATCTCCCCAATATTGGTACTCCGTGTTGTCGGGCAAGGTGATCTGCACATATCCTTCTACAGCTTTGCCCTCCTGTTCGATTTTGCGCATCTCCACAGAACTGGCTTTGCGACGACGGGCATTCAGATAATCAAGTGATGACATATGAAAATTGACGAACATTGGATCAACCCGCTTGACCGACGATAGCAAGGACTCTCCACCGCTGCCGACCAATGCCCCCAAGTCAACTCGTGAAGCCCCCACCAGACCACTGACAGGAGCAAGAACCTCGGTGTAATCAAGCTCAAGTCTGGCTTCTTCGAGTTCAGACGCTGCGGCCGTGACACCAGCCTTGGCTTGGTCCCTGGCCGAAAGAGCGTTATCCAGGTCCAACTGGCTTGCAGCGTCCTGTTCATAAAGCGGTTTGTACCTGGCAACATCACGCTTGGTTTTCGCCAGTTGGGCCTGAGCGCTCTCCAGATTGGCTTTAAGTCGATTCACTCTGGCTTTGTAGGGACGGTTATCGATCCGGTATAGCAGGTCACCCTTCTTGATCAAGCTGCCCTCAGTAAAAGAGATCTCCTGGATGAAACCATTGACCCGGGCTCGCACTTCGACATCAAGTGAAGCGTCAGTGGTACCAATAAAAACACCATAGATGGGGAAATCTCTTTGCTGAACAGGTTCTACGACAACCTCAAGGGGCTGAGAAGGCGGCGGAGGAGGAGGTTCTTGACAGGCTCCCATCAGGAGTAGAGTAATAAGGAAAAGGGCTTGCACGCAGGACTGGATTTTCAACTGCAGTTGACTCATTAAATCTCTCCTTAATACTCAATACTTAATACTCAATACATAAGATCTCATTATAATTTTCTCTTACCTAAACAAGCTATAACCCTGTAATTGAGACGTGCATCAGTTGGAAGCTCAGAACCCTTGCCAGAAGGGATGAAGCCGTTGTTTGCCTGGTTGATAAGGCAGGGTTTAGATAAAATTGCATAAGTGATAATCTCATGTCCCAGGGTCGTGGTTCATGGGACACCTTTTTCAGATTTCATCTTGAGAAGCTTCGTTTCAGGGAACCAGTGGCTCCAGACCATCCAGAAAACCCCAGGAAAGGTATTAAGTCGCTCTAGCTTTCCCTCAGGGGTCTGACCGTAGGGGTCGACTTGGTTTACCGTCACCGGCTTGCCATTCAACTCCCCTTTAAAAACTCCATAAGTTTCATATTCGGGGAACCAGGCCAAAACAATATTTTCACCACCCAATTGAATCATGTGAAGAGTGTTGGCCTCAATAAAGCTTTTCGTCACGGCAAGATATTCTCCACCTGCCTTTATACCAAGTACATGTTCACCCTGTGGAAGGCGATCGTCCTTGAGATCCAGGGTGGGAAAGAGCGGTTTGCCAGCGTAGTGATCTACGAGCTCCCTGTCAAACAGGTAGGTGGAGATTCGATCCAACAGGTTGAAATCAGGATATGCCAGAACCCTACCGTCAGGATATAGTGAGCGGAATGCATGCCACGGCATCCTCTGTACCGGATATTGTTTCAACGCCTGGTTGCCATATACTCCTTTTCCCGTAATCTGCTGAAAGAGTTCCCCACTGTTCCGGTCGACAAAAACCAGGTTGTTATGAACTTGGGCAATAACCTTGTAGTCCGTAATCTGGCCTTCATACTCCGAGGTGAAGCCGATCGGCAGGTCACTCAAGACGCAGTAGGACATGCTGACCTTCCCCCCGGCAAAATCGTCGCCAGCTAGATGCGGCAGCCTCATCCACTGACGCGGAAAAGCACGGGCAACGCCATTGACCTCAAGCACGAGGACTTCGTCACCACCCTGAAGGAACTCGTCACCGACCTGAATGGAGGTATATTGCGCCGTATGTTGTATAGAACGGAGAAAAACGTCTGGGACAAACGTGTGGGTCAGGAAAAGGCTGCCAGCGACCACGAGAAGCAGAACAGCCATCACGGACTTTTTGGCCACCTTATGGATACACTGATAAATGACCAAGATAATGGCTAAGATGCATGCAGCTATACTTATCTGAATGCGATAATAGTAGAAATTGAAGACCCAGGACGTGGGTAAATTGAACAACTGCCCGACATCATTCAACAACAACGCACCGAGCGCAAGCGGCAGGATCGTGACCAGCGTCAACAAGACAAATAGCGTTCTTATTCCACTCGACTTCTGTTTCCCTTTTTCACTCCATATCATTTCCATACCCCTGTTACACTATGAACGGTTTGTCATTATCTCTCATTTGTTCCCTACAATATTAAACGATACTCTGATTCGCACTTAAAACACTTCAATCATTACCTCTCAAAAACCTCTACAGTCGTCCTATACACCTTGGTGGCCGAGACACCTGCGGCCATGTGCCAGCGGCATGACATCTAGGACACTACATAACGGTTTGAGATAATCGGGCGGCGGTATGAATGCACAACCTACCACCGCAATCTGATTTAGTTCTTAGTGAAGTACCCCTGTATTTTCCGTCCCTTGATTCCCTTGTTAGTCCTTTGCTTATACCTTGAACACAATGTTCTTTTTGCCTTCCCATAGAGTAGATATACCAATCGCTCTAAGTTTTTCATGGTCAGAAGTAATGGTCGCAAAATGAT
>JAJRRB010000031.1 GCA_024279915.1 Deltaproteobacteria bacterium | reverse complement strand
CCAGAGGCTGTATGTCTCTTCGAAACGCATTATCCGGATCTCCTGCTGTAGAACTGTTCGTTTCATAGTGTCCTCCTACTGGACAGAATGAATCGGACAGATGTTGTGCTACAACACCGGACAGTTTATTTGCTAGCGACAGTTTTGCGACAATTTGTTGCACATTGATGCGCATCACACTACAATCAATCTGGAGGTGATTTATGGCACAATCAGTAAGAATTAATTCAGAGCTCGTGGTATCTGCCAAGACTGTAGCTAAAGTCGAACATCGCTCATTGGCTGGGCAGGTGGAGCACTGGGCCACCATAGGACGCGCCGCTGAAGAAAACCCTGATCTTCCATATGCTGCGATCCGCGAAATTCTCTTGGCAAAGGCAGAAGCTGATCACGGTATGGTTGAGGAATATGTCTTTGGTGAGGGGGAATAATGCGGAAAGTTCTCCAAACCCGCACCTTCGCCAATAGCAAAAAGAAACTACACAAAAACCAGATTAGAGAACTGGATAATGCAATTCTGGGGGTACTTAAAAACCCAGAGATCGGAGAACAAAAGAAAGGTGACCTTCAGGGTGTATATGTTTATAAATGCAAAATCACTAAACAGCTCTATCTAATCGCCTATCAGTTTAACGATGACGAATTGACCCTGCTTATGGTTGGGCCGCATGAAAAATTTTACCGCGATTTGCAAAAGCAAGACCCAAAAGCTTAAATCAAAAACAATAGAGTTCAGAATAAAGGAATGATTACGGTGACACGTACGGTATGTGTCCCCGATCTAGTGAGTCCAATGGCATCACTTCAGATAGCCCCAACGTCGGAGCAGATCCTTTATATTCGTATCAAGCTGGCTGGCGTCAGTCGCCATACCACCGACACCGGCACCGGAACTGAGCCAGAGCAGGGGAGTTTCACCGGCCTTGGCATCAAAGACTGGATGCCCCTGAAACTGCAAGAGAGCCAGATCTTCTGCGGATTCCCAGCGTAACCAGCCTTCAGTTGTCGGTAAAAAAGAATCTGCTACACCTAGAGCAACGTCCTCCTGCGTTCCCGTGACCCTGAGAGCCGCGGGAAACTGCATCTCTTCCAAGGGAAAAAAGAGCAGGTAGCGCGTCTGAGCCGGGGGTACCAGCAGGTGAAGGCCATCTCCGTCCTGCCAGGCGCGACCATTCTCCCCCAGACCGATCGGCCAGACTTTCAGCCCCTGCAGGTCGATTTGGACCTCCAAATCGGCAGGGAGGCGCAAATAGAGACCTGCCCGGGTCGCTACCATAAAGCGTTCAGCTCGATTCAGTAGGCGCTGCCGAACAGCATCCGCCAAGGGTGGTGCCCCGGGGGGCGTGAGAAAAAATTCGTCGCCAACAGAGGTGAGCTGGTAGCGGAAACCGGGACCGATCAGACCGAGACGATGCTGGTAGACCCCCTCACTCAAGAGCAGACGATCCTTCTGTAGGCCTCCCGACACGGCAGAGGCATGGCCTTCCCAAAGCTGCGGTTTGGATTGACCGTACTGCTGCATAATCCATGGGCCCAGATCGACAGTAGATAACTGCTGATCGGCAACCCGGCTGTGAGCATCGCCCGGCTGACGAATGATCAACGGCACCCGAATCTGATCATCACTGAGAAAATTGCCGTGGCCGGTTCGCTGCGGATTGAGGTTCTCACCATGGTCGGAAAACAGGGCAACTGTCAGGTTCTGATCCCACCCCTTGTCCACCAGAGTCTGTAACACTCGACCGATTTCAGCATCGATACGATTAATCTCGCGCAGATAGCGTTGTTGTAAATCACCTCCATCAGGCTTATCCGTAGCAGCAGAGTAGCCGAGCAGGTGGTCCGGATCGTAGTGTAAAAAAGCCAGATAATCACGCTGTGCATAATTTTCTATAAACTCAAGCAGATGGCCGGTAGAGGTAGAGTAGTTCTGCGACACTCCACCGTAATTGGCGATCTCCTCAAAACCGACATGCACTCCGGTGGCATAGGGGAGAAAAAAAGGATTGTCCATGGCGGCAAAGGTCGCCACCCCCTGATCACGCAGCAGGGCCGGGAAGGTGTCGATCTCCCGCTGAAAAAAACGTCTGTAATCCTCGCTGAGGGCATCGTAGACCGTGCGACGATGCAGACCGACCTGCCCGGCATAGCGGCCGGCAAAGAGCGCCGTCAAAGCATAGGAAGTACTGTTGCCAGCGCTGAAATAATTGTCGAATCGCGTCCCTCCCGCAGCCAGAGAATCGATATTCGGCGTCACTCCGGACGGACCACCATAAGCCCCGACCGCGTCCCGGCGCAGACTGTCGACGCAGATCACCAGAGTCTGCCGCAGCGGCTCCGCTTGGGGAGACCAGAGCGTTGGAGCCCCCCAGATCCCGGCCACCGGCTCACTGCACCCCGTACAGGAGGTCTCCAGGGTCAAGCTTCGCAAGCCATCCGGCAGGTCCAGCACGGCCCTGCGCCATCCGTTACGGCCTTCACCCCGAGTGAAATCGATTTCTTCACTGAACAACTGCCGACCGTCGGCGAGAACCTTGAAGAGTATAGCTCCCTGCTGCAGGCCACTGAACTCCTTAAGTGGACCATAGGCAAAAGACAATTTCTGCCACCGGCCCTCGGGCAGAGTAAAGTTCAGACTCCCTTCGCCGGGGATAACGATCCCTTCGAGGTGTCGACTCAACTCAAGCGGTGAGCCCCAATCTGCCACCTTGAAAAGTTGGGTGTGCTTGTTGACAAGGCCGCTACGCGGAGTTTCATAACGTGCCGCAACAAATCCCGGCAGGTCGACAATCTGTTCCTCTTCGATACGCAGGTCATCAAACCAGACCTCGCCCGAGGGGAAGGTCCCATTACGGGAAGCCCCGATGAAAAGAAGCAGGGATTGCGTGTCCTCGCGGGCGGCAAAAGTGAAGGACTCCTGCACCCAACCGCTACGCGACCCGACACCGGCCGACTCCTGACGGTTGAGTTGCAGAGAGCCCAGTTGTGCCGGGTAAATCCCAGCGGTCGGAGCGACGGAACCGGACAGTTCCAGCAACCCGGCAAAACCGCTATCGCCAGCCCGCTCCCGAACCAGGCCCTCACCACGCAACCAGAATGACACTCGATAACGGCGGCCACTACGAACCTTCAGTGAGCGAACATATCCATTCCAGTCGCCAGCAAGCGGCCCGCGGATCCGCAGAGCCCGCCCTTCGCGCCCAGCAGCAGCCGGCAAGCTCTGGGTTGCTTTCAGCAGCTAGTTTTTCTGCAGAAGCCAGTTCCCTCCGGCTTCGGCCTGTATCGGGACACGGAACCCAGGTGCCGCCTGCCAAGCCTCTGCCAGTCCATCATCGAAATTCTCATGGAGCACCAGCCGCCATTCCGCAGGGGTTGATTCTGCGATAATCGCTGCGGCACCTTCCGGTTCCGCACTGTCGAGCAACGACACCACTTTCAATGGCGGGCTAACAGGCCCCTCTTCCCGGCCGCAGGATAGCAACAGGGGCAGGGCAAGCAACAACAAACTAATCCGGAAAAACCACATAATCCCTCCGTAGCTGCGCCTGAGGCTCCATTCTCAGCCAATCAAGCATCTGTTCGCGCATCTCAGCCAGGCGAACCGGCTCAGCAGCAGCCAGGTCTCTGGTCATTCCAGGGTCAGAGACCAGATGGAAGAGCTCGTAGCGTACTCCGTTGCGGGCCGGCAGGTAGAGCAGCGCCCAATCGTCATCAAGCAGCAACCTGTGGCGTGCGGTGATCACCTTGTGTTGATATTGCTCGCGCAGCACAATTTCATCCCCACCGGAAAAATCGATCTCAGCGGTTTCGAGGATTCCCGGATAAGCGATCCGTTCCTCGGCAAACTTTTCAGTATTGGTTGGATCCATCCAGAGTCCAGTTTCGCTGTAGACCGGTCTGGTCTCATCCCGGACTAGCAGCGACACCCCGGACGCCTGCGGCAACGGCGGAAGCTGTAGCAGGTCAAGCAGGGTCGGGGCCAGATCAATGGAACTGACCGCCGCATCGTAACGCCCCGGCGGAAGCCTGTCACCGGCTCCCCAGACAAACAGCGGCACCTTCACCGACTGCAACCCCCCAAAGAAGTGATCACCGTGGCCTAACCCGGCATCCGGCTCATATAGATTCTCACCATGATCACCGGTCAGTGCGATCAGACTGTCATTCAGATAGCCCTGACTTTTTAGTGTATCCAGCATTCTCCCCAGGGCCCGGTCGGCACCATGCAGGGCTCCATCATAGAGAGCATTGACCTGAGTGATATCGGATGAGGTTCGCTGATGTCCCTCGGGAAGAAAAAAAGGTGTGGCAAACCGGTATGGACCCTGATAATCCGGATCGGCAAACAGTCGATCATCCGGATAGCGGGAGGTATAGGGGAAATGCGGCGCCGACATAAAAACCATCAGAAAAAATGGTTCAGGCAGGCCACCAACTGTCGTCAGGACCCGGTCGACCAAAGCCTCCGGATCACTATTGTTCGGCAACAAGGCCAGTTCCGGCAACAGCAGTCGTCCCAGGCGGTTGTTCAGCCAACCAAGCAGCAGCCACTGGGTCTCCAACGAGCGTTGTCGATAAATCGACCGGAAGTTAAACTGCGGGGCCGACACTCGGTCGAAGCCGACCGGCAGGTCATGTAGAATTTCCCCGGCATAGTCAGCCACGGCAACGGTCGTGAATCCAGCTTCGCCCAGATTTTCCGGCAGGGCCTCCGGCAGACGATTAAATTCGTCCTGACGCGGAAACATGGTGCGAATGCCATGCTGCTGTGGCCAGGTTCCGGTCAACAGGTAGACCAAACTCGGTAGGGTGCGCGGTAGCGGTACGTAGGTATTGGGGAAAATAGCTGCATCAGCTAATCGCTTGTCGATCTCGGGTGTCGTCTGCCGTTCATAACCTAGACCGCTGACCCGGTCACTGCGCAGAGAATCAACCAGCAAAAGGATAACATTACCGCCCTTACCCGCCACCGGCACAATCGGCCGCAACGACCACCAACTCAGGGCTGACACCAGCACCATCACCGGCACCAGAGCTTTTGCTCCGGCCTCTTTCCAAAGCCCGAGCAGTGCAGGTAGCAGGCTCCCCCACAACAGCAACTGAAAAAGCTCGGGGTAGCCGATCCGATATACGATATCCAACAGCTTCGCGGCCAGCCCTCCGGCAAGGTAGGGTTCAATAAACAGCTGCGGACCACGCAAAAAAGCGACCGTCAGGGCAAGGAGACTGAGTAGAGCCACAACGATCAAGCTCCGCAGCACCGGCCTGCGGCGATGCAGACCACAACCACGCAAAACCAGCAACGCATAAACGCCAAGCAGGGCACCGAGCAACAGAGTGATGCCAAACAGTTTCGCATTGGTGAGCAGATAGTCAGCCAGGTAACGTTCCCTGACCAGGGAGGTCGCAGCGGCACTGTCCTTGCCAAGGTAACTCAGACCGCTGGAGAGCCAGCAGCCCAAAAACACCACACCATACCCCAAGCCTGAGAGCAGGGCCGAAAACCATAGCAGCCGACAGAAGAAATAAGATAAAGGCGTCAACGAATATACCCCTGAGCACGCAACATGTTGCGCAATTCAACCGGCAGCGTTTCGTTATCCCATGCTGCGAAATCGAGATGACTGCGGTACCAGAGATTTACCGTGGTGCGATTCAGCATCTCCGGTGGCAGTCGATCCGCCTCCAGCAGTTCGAAATCCTCAGCCTTGAAACGAAAGGGCGCTTCAGCCAACGGTAACGCATCGGTTCCGAGAAGAAGATCATTGTCAGCAAGCGGCTGACCTGCGACCCTGACCTGCAGATCCAGATCAGTTTGAGCACCGAGAGGGATCAACTGTAGCCAGTCCCGGTCCCCCTCGCCAACATTGAGGTCAAAATAGAGGGTCTGCCCCCGAACCCAGAGTCGATCATCTCTCTCGATACGGGCGCCTCGGGCCAGGTATATAGGACCAGCCAGCCGTGCTTCTCCCTGAATACGCTGGCGCGTTGTCCCCTGAAAACGCAGGTTATAACCGGGTGAAGTCATAAACAAGCGCTGGTCGATCTCTGCATCAAGCCACATCCATTCAGGGCTGTGCAGCAAACTGATGCTGTCCTGCCCGGACGCCATATCCGCCTCGCGCAGGAAAAACTCCAACCCAACCCGGTGTAAAATATACCGACCACCGTCAGCCCGTAGCGTCAGCCGGTGGTCTTCTTTGCCCAAGGAAAAAACCGCCGGAGAGGATTCCTTATCCTGCAACCAACTGCGTCCCTGCCACGCGGCGGGTAAAGGCAGGCCGACCATCTCCCATATTGTCGGCAGCAGATCGACCTGACTGACAAGACGTTCATCAGTCCGTGCCACGACCCCATCTCCGTGGAGAATCACCGGAACTTGCAGATCAAGGTCGAA
Organism: Deltaproteobacteria bacterium; assembly: GCA_024279915.1. Lineage (GTDB taxonomy): Bacteria > Desulfobacterota > Desulfuromonadia > Desulfuromonadales > BM103 > M0040. The sequence continues at coordinate 67,662 of JAJRRB010000031.1, read as the reverse complement.
CAAGCCTCGGGCATGACTGACAGCCTCTCCCGGAAACTGGCCAAAACCTCCACCATGGTCCGAAGTAACCGCCAGCAAGGTATCTGTATTTCTGTCAAGCTTTTGCAATTCACGGATCAAACGGCCGACTTCAGCATCGGCATAACGCACTTCAGCCAGATACAGGTCACGCTCCAGCTCCACAGCCTGCTCCGGCGTCGAAACATTCGCCCATGCCGCCGGATGGAAACGTTCCCACAATTCACCGGCAGCCGGAGGTAAGCTGCGTAACCGCTCCGGTAAAAAATTTGTCGGCGGCGCGTGGGGAAGATGCGGGCTATTCAGATGCAGGAAGAGAAAGAACGGCTGGTCCCCATTCGCTTGAATCCATGAAATTGCGCGGTCGACATTGGCCCGGGTTTCGATCTTGGGACGATAGTCGTTGACTAGCTGGTCAAATCCGGGGTCGACCCCGACATCGGTGCCAGCCAGAAAAAAGTTACTCATAAAGGCCACTGTCCGATACCCGGCCTGTCGAAAACTGTCGGCGGCAGTCTTCGTCTGCTGATAGAAATACTTGCGAGCCGAAGCCGGAACATACAACTCGTCAACCGGAATGGCCGTACGTTCAGGAGAAAGCGCCGTCAACAGGGAAAGCTGTGCGGGACGAGACCAGTTGGCAGAAGAAAACACCTTGCGAAAATACGTCCCTTCGGCGGCCAGGGCTCGCAGTTCGGGAGCCACCGAAGTCCCGTCCGCAGTTTCTTCCAGCACAGCTACCGGTAGATTATCGATCACCACCAGCACTACACTTTTCAAGGGCTGCGCAATAGGAGCCTGCAGGTGCAGATCGCCGACCGCCAACAAAACTGGTTCGACAGAATCTGCAACTTGCTCCAGAATCAGTTCAGTCGCTGGCCACCCCCCGGGCGGTTCGGACAGCATGACGGACATCCACCCCCTCTGCCGGCCTGCCGTTATTGACTTTTCGCCAAGAAGTTTTCCAGCCGAATCAAGCAAACGCAAGCGGACCGGGACGTCCTGATCCTTAAGCGGGCGTACGGCAAGCATCATCTGCAGCGGCCCCTGAGCCTTTGGCGGCAGGGCCATTTCAATTCGCCCCTCTCCATAGGTGAGAAACGCACGGCGATAATCGATACTGCTTTCACCCCCAGGCAAGCCCAGAACCTGTAGAAAAGGCGCATGCTCTTCTGCTCCGAACCTGCGGCCGGTCATTGTTTCCAATGCCACCGCACCGCCCGTCTCAACTGCTGTCACCTGCAGCAGCTTCGGGCCATTGGTCCCTGGTAAACTGCGCAATGCCAAACCGAGGGCCAGTTCATGGGACTGAAATTCCAGCAGGTAACGATCACTCACAAGTTGACCATCAACCGGCCGCGGGATCTGCAGTCGCGAGAAGGCCCGGCGGATGTCACTGTCCCGGACCGTTTTACCAAAGGGCCAGCTGGTTAATTCTTCACAACGCATCGACCGGCGCAGGGCATCAGGGCTAACCGGACGATCAAGGGTGAAGGTGACCCGGTAACGCTGATGTGGCTGTAGCTGGATCAGGGTCAGTTCAACGGCGCTGTCAGCTGCGTTCTGTTGGTAGATTCCATTCGCCTGGCGTTGGTACCTCTTGCTGGGCAGATCATGCTTCAGGATCGAATCAGAGACAGGCTGGGCATGCCCATCCAGAGAAATAACATACTCCAACAGCGGCAGAACAGCCACCGTCATTGGTTTTTGACGTTCACACCCACCTAGCGTCGGCAGGAGCAGGAACAAACTGAAAAACAGCAACTTCATTATCGTACGCATATCACCCTGGACCCTCAATAACACCTGTAGCAATACCGAACTCATTGCTTCAGATAACAGACAAACATAAATCAAAACTCTGGATCAGACCAGTCATCTCAATCATCGAACCGGGAAATTCATACCCGAACAGCAACCGAAGCCCAACACCAACAAGAGTTTGGCTGAAGGGCATTTGCACCTAAGTATAATGGCGTTAACCCATTATGAAAACCACGAAGTTACTCAATGAGCCTCTTCACTCGTTTTTCAAATTGACTCTTGCTACGACTCGCTCCCTTTGCAAAGACAACTCATACCGTTGGAAAACCAGCAGAGCAGATATATAGCAACAGAAGCTACTGCTCTGCTAAATGAACTCTTCAACAAAATGGTATCGGCCGTTAAATATTCTATTCAAACGACATGCCTGGTTTCACATATTCGATTCAAGGCACCTTGGTTTTTCGCTACATCTGCACTATAATGCCACAAATTTTCCGGAGGACACTTATGAATACCAAGACCACTTATATCTTAGCCGCACGTGTCATATTGTTAGCTATCATCATACTGTTTTCAAAAACACCAACGACTCAAACAGTTGAAGCTCAAACAGTTGAAGCTCAAATCACACGACAGAGCGTTTTCCAACTCGAATTTCCCGGTGAAGCTATCCCGCTGATCCGCCAGTCAGAGGAAAAACCCTGGTTGCTCTTACTCTCCGGCGACCCTTTCTTGCAACCGGTTCCTCAAGAACTGGCCGTACGGGCTAATAAACTCATAAAAAAGGGCGGTGCAGAATCCTTTGCCTTCAGTTCCAGATTCCTTATTCCCGATCCAATATTACTGCCACAAAAAACCTTGCGTAGCTTGCTTGAATCCGACCTTGTTACAGGCGCCAGTTGGCTGTTGCCTCTTCCTGAAGGTGTACGCTTGCCAGATATTGATCAAATCCAAAACAATTTGGCGTCAGAAGACCTAGCCAGTGAAAGGGAACTCGCATCGCTGTCTATAGTCAATAACAGATCTCAGATAAACATTGCTAACCACCCCTTAAGATTCAGCACTTTAAGGCAGGAAACACCACCAAGCGGCCCACTTTGGGTCCATATAGACCTCAGCTATCTCACACCACTTTATAACAACGAAGTAAAAACACCTCTATTCCCACTTCTTGGTTCAATAGTCAGACAAATTAACCGGCTTCAATCCCGGATCATCGGAATCAGCATTAGCGCTTCGACCTATGAGGGGGCCGTCCCTATGCAACTGCGGTTTGTCAGCAGCGCTCTTGCTGTAGCGCTGAGCGATTCGTCCGTCCTTGAGGAGGTACCTGTTGAATGGGCACAGCTAAGCAGGATCCTTTACTTGCAGGAGTTCCACCAGGTCGATGATATCCTGCAAACAGTAAACAGGATGATAACCAGTAATCCTGACAGTCCACTCGCACATTACCGCATGTATCGCATTCAGCAGATGAAACACAAATCGGAAGAGGCGGAAAAAGCCCTGTTGGAGGCCATCAGACTTGATGTAGGTTACACCCCTGAATTACTCTTGCTTGCCATGAAAGCTTTTGAACGTAAAGATATCGCCGAAGCCATAAGACTGCAGCAGCTAGCAACACAATCGTTACCACAACCAGCATTTGCCGAACTGGATCTGGCCGGGCTCTACTTGCTCGACAAGCAACCTGAGCCAGCCAGGAATTTTTTGGCCCAGCTAAAAACCCTTCCTTGGTCACAGGTATATTATCCCGGGATCCCCGAGCGGATAGACGCCATGCTTCAGGAAGCCGATTCAATAATACCTCTCTACCTGCGCCCTTAACACTGCGGGACACTTTGTTGGGGACACTTCGATTAAAGTGTCCCAATTCTACAATGGTTGCCCTCTTCTGGTGGCCAGCCTGAGCATATCATCAAAACGTTCATCTGTTTTTGTCATCAAATTTCGATAACTTTTCAAGTCATCACCTAGCAGCCATTCGTGCGCCATGATCAGAGGACCATCAGCACCAAGAAGGTGATGTTTCGCACTAGACCAGTGATGGTCCTCTGCTTGCATCACTATCCCCGCCTAAACCGGGTTATTCTCAATATACCGTGATACAGCCCAAAGATGTTTTTCTGTCGTTATAGGACAAGAAATGAACCTGTTTTGCCAGATACGCCCGGTACGAAAATATTTGCGATTGACATGCTGGGTAAATGCCAGATTGGTTAATCCGATCCCGCGAGCCAGGCTGACGTCCTGATGTGGTACAGCCAACAGATGAATATGGTTTACCATCAAGCAGTAGGATCTGATCTCGACTTTGTATTTATCAGCATTCTTTTTAAGAATATCAAGATAAGCCTGGCGGTCGTTGTCGTCGATGAAAACCGACTCACGATTGTTCCCTCGCTGGGTGATATGATGTGGATAGCCTACGGCAACGACACGAGCGGTACGTGGCATGGTGTCCCTTTGAAGTGTCCCGGATGAAAAAAGGACCGAGATTTCTCTCGGCCCTTGGGTTTGCTGGTTATTTTGATTGATTAGCAAGGATGGACGTTGCTGCTACCGACCACTTGCGGTTTTTGATATTTTTTCATAATTTGCTCCTTGTTTGCGTTAGGGGACACTTCCAGGGAAGTGTCCCCGATCATCCGTTAATTACCACGGGGTTACGCTGTTCCAGCCCGGCTCGTTGGCCGAGGTTGTCTTGCGATGGCAGTTCTGTGCCGAAGAGATGTAAGCAATCTGGTCCACACCAGCCGGGTTACCACCGCCGGCATTCGACCACCAGTTACTATCCCCAGCTGGATTAATAGTATCATCCCAAGTATTCCGTGCCACATCCAAGCAGTTGGTAATCATCAAGCGTGGCAAACGCGAAGCGTGGGGGTTATGGCACTTAGAACAACTGAAACTATGGAAGTCCGAATCAACCGCATTGGCATCATTGAGAGTCCCGCCGGTCCAGTGGAACTTGTCATAAGCGTAACGAGTTTCATTATTACCGTCGCAGTTGGCGCGCGCATAGATCTTTATCTCGGACCAAGTGCCCTCATCATCACGTAACCCATACATTTTACCACCACAAGAACTGGAGTTGTAGTAGCCCATATTGGGAGCATCATTTTCGCCAAAGGCGGTGTTGCCCGTCGTACCTCCGTGGCCTGTGCTACCCATCTTAAAGATATTCGCGCGAGTAGAGCCATCATTAGTGAAGCCACGAACAGAATTTCTGTGCAAGGGGAAATCAGCCTCAAGATCTGATTGGCTGTGACAGGTGCCACAGAGACCGTCGTCAGCATAAGTGTAGGTACTGTTAGGGTTGCTGTTGTTCTGATCAATCTGCCAAGCACCAGCGTTGTTCTGAATAGCGCCACGAGGAACAGCACCAAAATTTACAGTACCCGAGTAAGCCGTGTCTCCAGCTCTTGGAGCTCCATCCTCCGGATAAGGGCTCGGGCGCCATGTACCGCGCAGGTATGGTTTACCGTTCACAGTGCCAGTGTCGTGAACGTCGTGGCAGGCGGAACAGCTGACATTGGCCAAGCTATCATCAGCAGTCAGCGGTGACGATGCCGTCGAACCAGCTGTTGCATGAATACTGCCATTGTTGTTACCGTCTCCAGTCGGAGTGGCAGCCGTAGGCTTATCCTTCAATTCACCGTTTTTGTAGCTGAAACCGGCACTCGTCCAGTAGGTTGTGGTCCAGTTCAGGTCATTATCGTCAACATTACCGTAATTATAGGTACCGCCGGTGTTGGTACCCCATTCGCTGATGTCCGTAGCAGGAAGCTCGTGGCAACCCCAGCACATTTCCGCTTCAGTCGGAGCGGCAGGAGTAGCGTACCAGGCAGCAACATTGGTTGCCGTGCCGCCTAACTGGATAGCATTGCTATGGGTTGCGTATTTGTTATTGAAAGTCGCAGGAGCGGTACTTATTTCAACATCGTTAGCACCGGTCGTGCCACTGGCGTGACCTGCGTGGCAGGATTCACAGGGTTGATCACCAGCTTGCCCAGGGACCAGAAGGTGGGCAGAAGTTCCCGGCTTGACTTGTGGTGCCGAAGCATCGACACCAGTTTCACCGTGGCAGCTACCACAGGCCGGCATCGGCACTGTTACACCATCGACGGTCTCGCTCAGGAAGATGGAAACCGGGAAGTTATGGCCATTATCGGTGGCGATCACATCTTCACCGGCATGGCAATCACCGCAACCAGCGCCATCGGTGCCGTGAGTGTTGCCGGTTCGAGCATATAAGGTCGGGGTGCCGCCAGCGTCGCTGTTCATAGTAATTCTATGGGTGGCAGTGTTGTGCTTGTTAGGGACACCACCAAAGTCGTGGCATATTGTACAATCCGGTGTACCATCATGGCCAGCGCCACGGGTGTTAGCAGCATCATCGACGGAGTCCAAATTCGCTAACGAGTGGGTGGTGCCAGGGCGCCACTTGGTCCACTGACCGTGACAGACATCACAGCGAACATCGCCGACACTCGCAGTTGCGAGATCCGAGTTGGCGGCTGTCGACCAGAGTCGTTCCCAGACACCGGTGTCGCTGTGGCAACCGGTGAGGCTACCGTTACAAGTACCGGTATTCGCTGCGCCATCCGACCAGTTCAAAACAACTCCTCCGCTGTTTCGATTGACGAAACGATCGTTATTGTTAGAAGCATCAGCGACGAAGGTGCCGTCAATATGAGTGCCGGCTTCCGTTTCATGGCACTCGCTGCAGCCATTTGTATCAATGGTCTGATTGTGTATCTGCGTACTGGCCGTGGCACCGTGCAGACCGGTAGTCGGCATCGCGCCTTTATCATCGGCAATGTAACTGGTGGTATGACAATCGGTACAGGCCAGAGCCGGCGGAGCAGCCACCCAGAGGTTGTTGGTGGTGGCAATATGACAACTGTTGGTACAGTCCTTATTGGTTGTACTGTAGCCGGTCAGGTCATTGGCGAAAGTCGCGTCACCGTCGCCGAGGACACCGTCGTTGGTGTGGTTGGCGTGGGTGCCGAGGCTGGCGTTGTTGCCGTGGCAATTATCGCAGTTATTAGCGACATATGAAGTGTTATCGCTATGGGTCTGGTGAACCGTACTGGTTGCACCCGGCACGGCATCACGCAGGGTGGAGCCGCCGCCGTCATTATGACAGGCCACGCACTTGGCCGGATATACGCCGAGATTGCCGCCCCAGGTCGGGTTACCGGAACCGTGACAGGAAACCGAACAGGTGCCGTAAGCAGCATCACCTGGCAGACCCTGGGTTATGACACTGGCGCCTTTACTGTAGCTGGCCGAGCCATCGACTGCACTCATATTGATGGTAACCGTACCGCCGAGGTGATCGGCAGGCGTAGCTCCGGCAGTACCGGTGCCGTCATCTTCAGTATAACCGCCACCGTGGCAATCGGTACAGGTGACGCCGACAGTGTTGAGGTGGACACTGTGGTTACCGAGCCAGCCGCCAGCGGCCGGATCAGCATTATGACAGCTACCGCACTGGACAGAACCGGTCCAGGTCGGAGGGGTGCCGCTGATGGTGCCACCGTGACAATAAACAGCTGCACAGGTCAGGCTGTTATCAGATGTCGTAGTACTGGCACCGGTGTAACCGGCCAGGAGATCGACAGCTGTTTGGCCGGCGTAGGTGCCGTCGGTTGAACCGAAAGCGTTGAAATCGATGGCGATGGCACCGCTCATATGAGCCGCCCCGCCGCCGCCGCCGCTGCCGACGCCATGACAGGCATCACAGGTGTACTGCGGGCCGGTCACGTCATTGATGTGGCGAACATGTGCGCCTTCGGTAACACTGCCGGTGGCCGGTGCATTGGCTAGGCCCGGAGGTCCGGAGACATTACTTTCCGGTGCATAACCGTGGCAGGAATCGCAGCCGGCGGCCGCGAACCCTGTGTCATGTGCATGACAGACGATACACGCCTTGCCGTCGTTATTATGGGTACCGAAACCGGGCTGCAAGGTGGTGTCGTAACGATGAATCGTGGTCTCACTGTGGCAGACTTCGCAGACCCGGTCAGACGCGGTGTGCGAATCGCTGTTGTCGCCCCAGTAGTTGCTGTCGCGGGCATCGAGGAACAAGGCTGCGCCGGTCGCCGACGGCCCACCAGTGATGGTAATGGTTTCACGCATCCGCTTGACGTTGTCAGTCACTTCGCCGGCCAAAGAATCAACGTGGCAGGTTTCGCAGGTGAATTCGCCATATGTGGTCCCTGGCAGTCCCCAACTGCCGCCCTGATAACTACTGCTGGTCGTAGAGCTGTTGTGCAGCATCGGGTTGGTCGGCACCAGGTCGATGAAGGTCACAGGGTTGGACCCGATGACACCGTCACCATCAACGAAGCTGACCCGGACCTGGTACTTCAGCATGTTGGTCAGCGAGCCGATAGTTTGCAAATACGGACTGGCCGCATTGGCCAGGGTAATGTCGTTGCCGCCCGGGAAGGTGGTCCCGTCGCAGACGCCACCACAAGCATCCCACTCGATCAGCAGGCTGTTGCTGGTATTGACATCGCCGCTGTAGCTGGCCGATAGATCAATTTTGCTATCGCCGGCGGTGGCGGTGATGGTGATGATACCGGTCGGGTTGGCGTTGTTAACAGTAATATTCTCCGTGATCGGGCCGATAGTCGAGCCGCCGCAATCAGGATCGGTGCCGGTGACTTCAAAGCTCACTACTTCCGGACCACCTGCACCGAATCCGGTGCTGTCCCATGGCGTGGTCACGGCACCGCCGTTCATCCGATAGGTAAATCCGGCGACATCGCCAGTGGTGTTGAACAGGGTGGTCAGATCAACACTGTTGCCGTTAACCGATTGACTGGCCGGGACGGTGATGGTCGACGGATCGGGGTCGGTACAGGTGTTATCAACGCTGATCGTAGCGCTGTGACTGATCAATTGACCACCACAATCCGGGTCAGTACCCTCAACATAAACAGTCACATTGACCGGAGCGATATCACTACCAACAACCGATGTACTATCCCACGCGGTACCGACCGGGGTCAGGGCACCACCGTCGATACGGTAGAAGAATGTTGCAACGTTTTGCGTACTGGTAAACAGGCTGTTGACGTCGACAGAACCGCCAACCGGGCCACCGGCTACAGTAATGGTCGAGGCCGGGCTATCGACACATGAGGTCCAGGTGAATGGTTGACCGGTACCAGGAGAAGCACCGCCACCCACGTAGTAGGTATTGACACCACACTCAGCATCGTCGCCGCGGGCGTAGATCTTATAGGTGTTTCCTGCTGTGATAGGATCATCCAACGCTGCGGTGGCAGGTGCTTCGCCGCTCATTGCGAGCTGCAAGTCGCTATTCCAAGCATAACGAATCACCTCTCCACCACCTGATGTGGCACCAGATCCATAAAGTTGCAGTGCGTTAGCTTCGCCACTTGCTCCTAAAACATAGCCCAGGCCAACGCTTGGGACTGTGCCAATCACATCAAATTGAGCGGCATTGCCATAAGGGACAGTGCTGTCTCTACAAACTGAGGGGCGAGACCCCTGCGCGGCAAAGCCAAGATAGTTACCATCGTTAATAGTGAGGTTAACTGGTATTGTATTCAGTCCTGCCACGACCGTTTCTTCACCAGTAAAGTCGACGACCGTGCAAGTAGGATTTGCGAGTGCCGTACACGAGGCAGTGAAAAACACTAAAGTACCGTTGCTTCCAGCAGTTACCTTTATTGTGTCCAAGGTACCATTACCTACCGCCGGATTATTATAATCAACATAAACAATATCACCGGTAGTATAAGTAGTGCTATCACAGTCACTAGTTTCACCATGACCTGTAGTAATCGCCGTCGAAGGCGTGGTCTCGGTAATTTGATATTGCAGATTCGTCAAATCAACCGGATTCACCATATCAGCACCAGCGAAATCACCTGACGGTGTGTAAGGGCCACCATCGAAGCTGATCGACGAGGCGATCGAATCGGTACAATCGGTGGTGTATGTGAAAATGTAGCTACCGGCCATATTGTTGCCAGCCAGATCAGCGGCATCAACAGTGACGGTATACGGAGGCGAATTCACCTGCCCGGTCGGTGCAAAGACCGCCGTGCTGCCGGAACAGCTGGTCCGAGACCAGCCACCTGGGGCTGGGATCATGGTTACACTTGAGGTAGTGACAGTAGCACAGTCGATGTTTTCACTGAAGTTGATGGTCACGCTGCTGTCTTTAGCAATACCAGTGGCAGAGTTGGCCGGAACAGTCGAGGTGACCGAGGGGGCCAGGGTGTCGTAGTTGTAAGTTGCCGAGTCTGTATACACGCCGCAAGTCGGACCAGTTGCTGTGGCGTAGAAGGTTACAGAACCCTCGCTGGACACCGGTGGCGTGTAATTCCAGGGGCTGGTCTGGGTCGGTGGATCAATATCATCAACTCGAATGCTTGCAGCAACAGCATCGCCGCCGCCGGTCGCAGAGACGCTGACGGTGCCGGTAAAAGGTGCGGAAGCGCTAGATTGGCGAGAGAGACTGTGCCGACATCAGAACAGGGGATATTAATATCTGTTGTCCGGGTTGCAGTCCCATCGGTGTGAGTACCTTCAGAAGCTGTCAGAGTACTGATCGTACTGCCCCCATCTGGAGCAGATGTATCCGTAACCGTCATCGTCAAGGTACCACTGGTCGCACCTTCCGCCAGAGTGACCGTGGTCGGAGTTCGGGTCGTGGTAAAAAGGCCGCCACTATCGTCAGACACACCTCGGTTGAAGGTGGTGCTGCCACAACTGCCGCCCGTAGCGTTGTTGGTAACGGTGTAGTTGTAGACAGCGTTGCCACCATCAGTGATGATGGTCTGGTTGGCGGTGCTGATGGTTACGGTTGGAGCAACTCGGGAACAAGTCACTTGTACACTAGCATCATCGACCAACACATCGCCAACAGCTCCGACCTCAGCAGTTGCCTGAATCTTGATAATTTTACCGAACTTTTTGGCAACAGTTGTATCTGTCCCATCCTTATCAGTTTTAAGATCCGGAATGATATTGAAGTAGTCGGGACTGCTGTAATCTGGAAAGTCGTTCTGCATATTGGCCACATTTGATGGCAGAGTATAGGCATAGTAGAGCTCACTGCCACTGATGGTGAATGCAGTCAATGAAGTACCCTTATTCCCATATAAATCCTGTAAATCGATTTTTGAATTATTCGTATGGGGTACTCCACCGGTAAACCTGACCACACCGTAAATCGTATCGCCTGGAGCGAAGATCTCATCAAACGTTGTGCGAGCGGCATCATTATAGGTGTAGTGGAAATTGACTACTGAAGCGGTATCGGTCCCAACGTAGATCAAGGTGTTAATCTTAACCGCCTGATCGTTGTAGCCACCATCATCCTCTAATTTTATTTCAACAATGTAAACCCCGGCGGTGCTTGGCGTGGTCAGCGAACAGGTCCAGATAATATCATCAGTGCTGCTGAAGCATCCGCCGCCATCGACTACCGTACTCCCAGAAAGATCCGTGATTTTAACATCATTAGATTTAGCACCGTCATTTCCAGCAGCATCAACAACCTTCAGACTGATATTGGAGCTGGTGGCGAAGGACTCGGTGATGGTTCCATCAAATGATGCTGACGTATTTAACTCAATGGAAACATTGTCATCGGAATAAGACTCGTTAACGTTTGCCGCAAGCACACTACCGTAAGTACCTGCCACCAACACCATCGCCATCACAGCGACAACCGCAAACCGCGCCACACGCCACGCGCCACGTGTTTCACCACGCCGACAAGCCGGACCACTTTCATCCGTTCGACAAGTCCCACTTAATCTCATCATTCTCGTCATCTTCTCAACTCCTGTCAGCATGTGCGCTCTCCACGTATTCATGGGGCCTACTCCTATGAAAATCAGTAATCAGTAATCAGTAATCAGCGTCTTCTCTTGTAACTTATCTGGGACAGTCCCTATAGAACCCTGGGACAGTCCCTTAATGTCTTAACATCTTTGAACAGTATTAATGATTCTATGCCTTTTTAATAAATTTATTTTAATCATGCCTGGAGGTACGAATGCCGACCCCGAGGTCAATCGGGGCCGGCGTCTTCATGTGCCTGCAAGCTTACTGCTATGCCTTACTTCGGTAACTCAGTGTGGCAGTTGTTACAGGAGACATTGGCCTGCCCCCAGGTAATCACGTTGTTGTTGTGACAGGCCACGGTGCAGTTCTTGGAACCACTGTTGTACATGGTCGCCGTATCGAGATTGGCCGGAGTGATATCGTGAGACAGGCCATTGGCATTCTTGTAATCATCAAGATCCGGAGTCGGAGCTGCATCACTATCTGCATCGAATCGGCTCCAGTTGCTGCCAACCTCAGGTGCATCGGCAATGTTGTCGCGCAGCTGAGCCGGCGAACGAATTGGAACCGGGCGGAAGGCGACATCAGGCTGACCGTTGACATGCATCGCCTTGTCGACGATGTCCGGTGTACCCTGCGGCGTAGCGTATGAGCCGTGACAGGTAATACAGACCGCATTCTCGTCGTTCTTGGTATTGATCGTTGTCGTGAAGTGACAGAGGGCACAGTCGATGGTGGTGGCTTTCGCCGGGTCACCGTGGGCGTTATTGTTCGTGCCGTCGTTAACCAGGTCGGTGGTGCCGGTGTAAACATCCTGATAATGGATGGCAACAACGTGGGCACTGTGCGACGAGGTCGACGGGCTGTTGGTGTGACACTGGGCACAACGGTCACCGGTGAAGCTCGGCAAAATTGCCGACCAGTTCGGTGTGGTGGCGAAGGTGCCTTCACTATCGGAGTGACAGTAGGCCGCCGAACAGGTGACCGAACCGCCGTTACCCGGAGAGGTATCCGCCTGGATGTAGCCGCCAGTATCGTTAGCGATATTGTTCTGGCCCTTGAGGACACCACCGTTGCTGTTGTTGAGTGAAAGATCAACCACTCCATCGTTATGATGATCATTGAAGGCGGTTGCGTCGTTCAGGTGGCAGTTACCACAACCGAAGCTGTAGTTGCCGGCAACGGACTTGATCGAGGGATCAATGTAATCTGCCGGGCCGGTTGCGGCTGAAGTGACGTGGACCGCGTGGGCATAGCGATTACCGGCGAAACCACCGGAGCTATCGTGACAGAGGTTACACGATACACCCGCACCACCCAGAAGGTTTGCATCAAAGATCGTCGAATCACCGATGGTCCTGGTCGCAGCTGCGCCAGCACCGTGACAGATCGCCACGTCACAGCTACCTGCTGTCTCGATATAATGCATCGCGGCGTTATTGTTGACTTCGACCAGATCGTTCTCGTGATTCGTACCGAACGCATACGGTGCGGTCGGTGCGACGTGGCACTGCTCACAACCGGCGTGGTTATCGGCATTGATCAAAGCCGTGTCGTGAGTAACAGTGAGGCCGCCGCGCCAGTCGTTGAGCTGGCCATGACAGACATCGCAACGGGTTGTGCCGATAGCTGTACTGGTAGAATCGGCGAAGTTTGACCACTGACGTGCCCAGGCGCCTTCATCGCTATGACAGCCGGCGAGACCGGCCTGCGGCGAACAGGTGGTCTGATTGAGAACACCCTCGACATAGTTGACATCGGCAACCACGAAGCGCTCAGTGGCGTTGTTGGTATTGCCGCCATCGGCAACGGCAGCACCGTTGATATGTGTGGACGACAGAGCCGTATCGTGGCACTCGAGACAGCCGGTAGCCGGCAGGTTCTCATTGTGCTGCTGAACCGTACCGATATTGGTAACGGTGTGCAGGGCACTGTTCGGGTGGATATTGTTGTTAGCCAGATCGTTTGCGGCACCGGTTTCGTGGCAATTGAGGCAACGAGCGGTACCGGTAACAGCCGCGCCATTCCAGCCATAACCTGCACTTGGCGTGGTCTGGTTGTTGTGGCAATCGACAGTAGCACAACTGCCGCTATTGGTTGCCGCAGTATAGATGCCGACGTCAGGTGTCGCACCATCCCAGAGACTGAACATGCTGTTTACGTTGACCGTGGCGTTGTTGTGGTTGGTGACGCCCGGGCCAGTATGACAGTAAGCACAGAGCGTGGTCTGTTTGAGATCCGAAGTGCCACCGGTATCTGTGAGCAGGGTCGTAATATTCTGGCCATAGACTTCTGCGGCCAGCTCTTCCATGTGCTTGAGGTGACGGCCAGGGTTGTCATCAGGATCGGCATCGCTGCCATCAGGCCAGTAAGCGCCAGAGACTACATCGCCATGACAGCTGGAACAGCCGCTCGGCTTAAAGATTGGCGTATCGGTATGTTTGTGACAGGTCAGGCAGTTACCACTCTGGTGACCAGGAGTTTCAGTTGCACGGTTGAAGTACAAAATACTGTCCGGAGCGTTCTGATCGTGACAAACCTGACAGACACCATCAAACGGAGCCGGATTCGAGTAGCTGCCGCGTGCGGTGCGATCGGTAAAGCCGGTTACCGAACGGGTTTGGATGGTTGATGCGATCATGGCGTCCTGGCCACCGTTCTGGCCATGCTGATCGTGACAGGTGACGCAAGTCACCGCATCATCACTGGCACCATTGGTTGTGTGGGTATTATCGTAATGGACCTCTGAGCTACCGAGTCCGGTATGGCAATCGTTACACCACCCGTTGGGATCAACAGAGTAGGTAATACCACCCATCGGATCCAGGCGGGTGTCATCGCCCAGGGTGCCACTGATATGAGCGTCAGTGTTGTCGTGGCAGTCGTTACAGGCCTGGAGGACAGGCTTGCTGCCACCAATGGCACTGGCCGGTGTTGCCGTCATGCCGTGACCATTGTCCGTGTAAGGAGTACCGGCATCCAGCGGTGCATCAACACCGCCACCGGCAGCCTGGCTGTTGGCAGCACTGTTGTCACCATGACAAGATTCGCAACTCAGGCGGTTAGAGGTGTCCCACTGTGCCTTGGCGAGATCGGCAGCAGCCTGACCACCGTGACAGGTGTTACAGGCAGCAATCGCACCATCGGCCTGAATGCCACCGGTCGCAATGTTATTGCCGTCGCTGAAGTTAATGGAGCCATCAATATGATCCGCCTTGCCGGTCATGGTCAGGTCGTTATTGGCATCATGGCAATCGCCGCAGTTGGTCGAAGCGGTACCAGCGTATGGGCCATAAGAGACGCTAGCGCCAAGATGGGTAGCATGACGACCGGTTATTGGCGGATCGACATGGCAGGTCTGACAGTCGGTGGCCACCGCAGCGTTCCATTCGTAGGTCGCTACAGGTGCGCCGCTACCGGTACCGTTATTATGACATGCGTTCGTACCGCATGTACCGAATTGCAGAGCAACCGCAACAGCACTATTTGGCAGGTCAATGTCACCGGAGTATTGGCTGTTGCCACTACCAGCAGCAGAAATAACGCTGCCACCGAACTGTACCTGGCCATTAACAGCCGTCGGACCGGATGTCATAAAATGATCATTGACTGCATTCGTCGGGTGGCAACGATTACAATCGATGGTCAAACCGAACTTGGCTGTGGCATCGAGGTGACGCTCATGACTGCCACTGGTCAAAATGGCAACCGTGCCATCATCACCGTGACAAAAAGCACAGCCGTTGGCGTTGGCAACATCCCAGTCGGCAACGGTGCCGTTATCGGAGGGATCGTGGCACATGGTGTTGGAGCAGTTATTACCAGCGTCGTTGGTGACTGAGCTGTTGACAAAGGTATTCGGACCAGCTCCATTCCAGGCAGCATCATCGACTGCGATGTCCTGTCCACCATTATTGATATAATCTTTACCTCGAGTAATCAGGGCTTCATCATCGGTGATGCCCGGTCCGCCGATTTCATCTTTACTGTGGTTGTGGGTCAGCGGATGGGTTCCAGCTGCATCAACAGTGCCGTGGTAATCGGTACATGCCATGCCACTGTCGGTAACGTGCTTGGTGTGGCGCTGATCGGCAGGCGGTTCTGCGTGACATGCATCACAGCTGAGGCCATTTGGATCAGTCCAGAAACCGTCGGTACCATCGCTGCTATGACAGGCATTGGTACAAGTGGTATTAGAGATACCGGCAGCAAAATCAGTGCTTTTATTATCGTGCGCCGGGTCACCGCCACCAGAAAGTCCGTAACTGTTAACCTGTGAGCCATGACACACCACACATTCACTACGATCATTCTGGATGCTGGTTGAAATATCAATGTGAGCAGTATGTACTGGACCCTTATCACTCAGGTTTCCGTGACAGTCAACACAACCGCTTGGCGGGCTCCACACTCGAGTAATTGCGGTACCATGGCAACTGGTGGTTGCACAAGTCGATGGGCTTGGTGCGTCATTGTAAGTGAACGCTACATCAACAGTACTGTACTTGGCAGCGGCGCCTGCGGGTATAGCATCAATAGAGCTACCATCCATATGCAGGCCACCTGAAGCTGACGGGATGATAGTCAGAGTACCAGGATTAACAGTGTTGACATGACAACTTGCACATTCAAGGCCATTAGTAAAACGACCACTAATCCAGTGTTCAGTATGATCGCCGCGAGATGGAATCGGACCAGCAGTGGTTATATCAGCACCGCTGCGATGGCAAGTAACGCAGTCATCATTAGCATCATCACCCCAGTTCGGAGTAATCCTCGGGGTTCCGTCATTAGTATGACAGGTGTTGGTGTTACAGGTACCAACACCGGAAGTGGGGATACCAACTTCACCACTGTAGTTAAGGCCAGCAAGGACCTGCAGGGTGCCGTCGCGATGTGCGGTACTGCCTGCAGCAGCATGACAATCAGTACAGACGGCGTTATCCCCGATAACCGCAGCGTTATCTACATGGCGATCGTGACTCAAGCTGGTCATAGCGTCGCCTGAAGCAACGTCTGAGCCGTGACAAAGCTTACAACTGGAGACACTGTCATCCCAGTCGGCGATATGTGCATCGTCCGACGGGTTATGCCACGCCGTATTGTCACAAGTCTTATTCGTACCATTCCAGCTCGCGTCGGTTATCGCCGCAGCATCGATGGTCTGATCAGTCATGTTCGAAACCTTGGTCCACTCATCGGCGCCAGTCTTGGCGTCGATGTGCACAGTATCTGATGGGTTGACACCGTGGCAAGTGAGGCAGGTCAACCCGGCCAAAATGTGATCTTCATGAGCGGAATTATCGCCGCCACCATTTCTAGGCGGTTCACGGTGACAGGAATCACACGCAAGAGCGGCAACGGCCCAGTCGGCACGGGTGTTATCGGCCCGGTGACAGGCGATTGCGCAGCTACCATCAGCATTATTGTAACCAACCGAGGTACCCAGAGTTGCAACCTGGGTCGCATCACCGGCGTTATGATTGATCTGGCCTGGTGTTCCTGACGTCTGGTCATCGGAGTAGCTGTATGTGTAAAGGTCGGCACCGGTGTGACAACCGGCACAGGCGCTGCGATCAAGCGCAGGGTAAGTCACAAAGTCAACAGGACTGGCCAGCGCATCAGAAACCGGAGCATGCTTGGCATGGGCCGCAGTTGCTGGCGGGAAGCCGTGACAAGCATCGCAGGCGTTTCCAGCACCGGCAAAGGCCTTCGGAGTTGAATCGTGAGAGTGACAGGTATCACAGTCCAGCCCCGCATTATGAGTCTGATCATTCGTTGCTGTGTTGAAGTATTGGATACCAGTCGCCGGGGTGTGACAAGTCTGGCAGATACCGGTATTAGCGGCATTGGCATAACTGGCACGAGCACCTTGTGTGCCGAAGCCTGTGACAGTTTTGCCATCGACCGTTGACATGATCATGGCATCGAAGCCATTGTCTTCACCGTGCTGGTTGTGGCAGGTCTTACAGACCGTGCCATCGGCATCGCTGTGATTATTGGTTGTTGCCCCATGACAATCAGTACAGAAGGCAACATCATTCCCTGCTGCGTAAGCTGGCAGGGACGTATCGAGACGATCGGTTGCAGCACCATCGAGGTGGTCTGGATCCAGAGCTGCATCATGACAATCAGTACAAGCAACGCCAACCTTGCCATGACCGTTATCGTATGCGTCTTCAGCAACAAGCGGTGCAGTCGCAGCGTTGATAACTGAACGCAGGCCAGAGTGGCAGGTTTCGCAGGTCACTGTCGTGCTGGGAGATTCCCAGGTGGGATAAAGGTCTGCGCCAACACCAAAAGGCGCACCAAGGCTCGGTGGCTTAGCGCCATGGCATTCTGCACAGGTATCATCGCCGTTCTTTAAATCAAGGTTGCCGTTGATGTGGTCAGGAGCAAGAGCGCCACCAAAGTCATCACCTTTATGGGTATGACATACATCACAGGCAAAGCCCAGGTCCTCAACATGCTTGGTATGAGCGCCGGTATTAATCGCGCCATTATCGTCTAAAGCTGTTGCACGGTGACAATCGCCGCAGTTACCGGTGTTGGCATCGTCCCAGTCGGGCTGCTCAACGTAAGTCGTGCCGTCGCTGTGACAGTATAGACCGCAGGTACCTGAGACAGGAGCATAACCAGAAGGAATCGGTGGAGTTGAGTTAGGATTAGCGGCATCAAAATCGAGATCAACAGTACCATCAACGTGAATTCCGCCGCTACCGGTAGCTGTCGCCTCAAGGTTCAATCCATCAAGAGAGGTCAGATTGTGGCAACTGCCGCAAGTGACGCCAAGGTCGGACAGGCCAATGTGAATCGTATGCATCGAGGCAGTACCTGTGGTGCTGGCAATATGGCAAGAAGTACAGTCTGTCGTTGGAAGGGCACTACCCTTGTCCCAGTTCGGCACAGTCAGGTTGGCAGTTGCGCCACCAGCACGAGCAGTGACGCCATCGCTGTGGCAGTAGAGGCTGGAACAATCATTCGTTCCACCGGCATATGTTGGCGTAAAGCCCGCCTGGGGTGCAGTCACAGAGCCAATAGTGGCGATCAGACCTGTATCAATTTTAAACACATCCTGAAAAGATGGTACCAATACTTCTGTGCCATTATGGTTGTTACCCTTGTGGCACTCATCACAGGCAAAAGCATAATTACCAGCATCAGCCGGATAGGCATGCTTGGCATGGCCAGAATTTGTCTCATCTATAGGGGTAATACCACCATTAGTTAGGGCAGAGGTGACACTATACTGAAAGAATGTGCCGACATCATCCCAAGCAGAACCTGTTGTACCTGTCGCAGCGGCACTACCTTCTGTCGCGTCACGCGGAGGCGACGCATGGCAGGAGTCACACCCTGACGGCTTGGAATAAGCTCCATCACCGTGGCTTAAATGACAACTGTCACATTCTCCAAGACCTGCGGCAAGATGATTATATTCAGTGTCTTCTGCTAAAAGCTCAAAATTGCCTTCAAAATCACCATGACAGGTTTCACAGAGGCCGTCCAGAACGCCTGGCAGCGTGCCGCCCATGAAATCCGTGCGCTTAGCTGAAACGGCTGCGACATCAGGAAGAAGATCATCCGGCACTGAGGTATAGCTATTGGGCAGCATGAAATAGGAAGTATCACCGTTGTTACCCGGCTGGAACTTCGAGTCGTAGTTGTGGCCGCCATGACAGCCCATGCAACCGATTGCTGCGGCGGTGCTGCCGTGCATGCCCATGCCAACATAATTATGACAGGTATTACAGAATGAGTTGCCGCGAGTAGGGTCATTAACGAAATTCATACCGTCGCCGCGCAGCAACAGGCCGTCGCCAGTACCAGTGGCGGCTACACCGTCGGCCGTTTGTGCATCGGAGTCGACAAAATGGAGACCGTGGCAACTGAGGCAAGTAACGCCGCCATCGACCAATTGGATACCGGTGCCACTCACATTTGCCGTATTGATGGCATCTGCAGTCTTGTATTTACCGGCGTTTCTGCCCACGGTCGCAGTGGCGTAATCAGCAACCATCGGGT
The DNA here is from genome assembly GCA_024279915.1 of Deltaproteobacteria bacterium. Taxonomy (GTDB): domain Bacteria; phylum Desulfobacterota; class Desulfuromonadia; order Desulfuromonadales; family BM103; genus M0040. Next base: position 48,009 of record JAJRRB010000031.1, on the reverse strand, counting down.
GACTCAGTATACCGTGGTTAGTTAGGGTGCCATCAGAGGTCTGCACCTTAAAATCGTCATGGCAGGCCAGACACATGTCATTGGGCGTCATCGGATCAATGTAGTTAGCAGAAAGAAGCAACAAGCCAGGGTTGGATTCAAGCAAACCATGCGGATTGTGGCAACGTGAACAAGCAACCTTACCAGCAGTAGTTCTCCAACGGCTAGAAAAACCAGCCGCGTTTGGCTCAACAGCACCAGCAGCAGGGTTTACCGAAGGAGCAGCCCAGTTGTGAGAAGTTTGCTCGAATGTAGGAGAGGTGTGAGCAAGGTTATTGCCGTACTGATTACTGGCGTCGCCATCGACAAATGTTCCACCTGATGGTGGAACCGCACCCCTGGCAGGATTTAAGGGGGCAAAGCTCATAGCCGTACCACCGTGACAGTTCAGGCAGACATTACCTCCACCCAACTCATTGATCGTCCCACCTTGTTTATGACAATCCTGACAGTCAAAATCATGCACTGGGTCATAAGGTCCTGCAACGACCAGCTGCGGAACTATCAACATTAATGCCAAGCTCAGAAGGACAAGGTAATTTTTAGCTCTCATGGGCCTACTCCTGGGTACAATCAATTCAAAATTGGTCATCGTAATCTCTAAAGTTGATATCTCTATTTATCGTGGCACGCCAGACAGAGGGCGCTACCGGTGTTCGGCGTAATCAGAAACGGTGCATATTCAGGCTGTTGTGTTACATAATCAACGTGAGGATCGTGACAGCTTGTACATTCAACATAGTTTTCTGGGCCGTAAAAGCGAACACCATTCAGTTCGGCAGCAGCGACCGTTCTGATCTCGAACTCTTTAGGGGTGTTATTAATCGCGGTTAGGACATCATTGTAGCTGAATGATATTGGATGATCATCTGTCAAATTACCGGAGACGCTGATATCACCAAAAACGGCACCAATTTTCGCGGCGGGAACACCGCCAGCCATTCCAATAATGGGAACGTTCGGATTAAGACCAGCCAGATAGACTGGATCCGAGCCGATTTCGTTCGGATTATTGTGCAGCGTATTGACCGCGATACTACCGTCGTGGCAAGACATACAAATCAGGGATTCGTTTCGAACAGGGCGATTCTCGCCTACAATGCCAGAGAGTGTCACACTATTGTAATGCGTAAAGTTATTGACTGGAGCACTATGGTTCCAGAGCGGACCGTCGAGAGAACCACCATGCGGAGTATGACAGAAAACACAAACCTGATCGACGTTTGAAGACCTGTACGTGTTGCCATATATAGCCGGTTGAGACGTCGACATGTTGTGGATTGTATTTGTGACGACAGCTATCCCCTTGCCCCAAACGGGAGAAGTCAGCAGGGTCATGCACACAATCAGAATACTAGTTTTTTTCGCGATCTGCTTCATTCCAAAATCCTTATCTAACGGTTACATGCACACAAAGAGCGTGGTGATTAGTTGCAGAGATTAGCCAACTCGATTGCGGAGACTTGTGCAGCACCTGCTGGCAAACGGAGAGCGATATCATTTGCGGCAAGTTCTGCAGCCACATAGTCGCCAGATTCGATCAGTACGATAAGCACCGAGACATCTGTCAGCAGTTCTGGATCTTCGTCAGCGACGAGACCACCGAGTTCATCGATCTTGTCCTGCAATGCAAGATGGAAGTTAGCTACAGGCTGATTGCTGTTGCCAGTGAGGTAGACCAATTGTCCGTCGTTCTTACCGACCAGCAACTGCTTGCCTGAACCGTCAAGAGCAATTGGGAAAGCGCCAGAGAAACCAGCTTTCCTGTTGTTGAACTGGTTAACAACCTGATAATCGCCACCAATTTTAGAATAAATAGTCACAGCACCATTAGCAGTCACAATCAACTCTTTCTGGCCATCGGCATCCCAATCAACCGGGAAAGGAACTGCAGCACCGTCGACCTGCAAAGCAGTAAACGGAGCAGACAAGAGAGGAACAGCATCAGTACCCTGATTCAGGAAGACGAGCACCTCACCAGAGGCGTTGCCGACCAGCAAGTCCTTAGCGCCATTACCGTCATAATCAACCACTGCCGGAGCAGCGTTGCTGCCAGCAGCAAGGGCACCATTGACCGTCTGCAAATCAGTTCCTGTAGCAAAAACAGGAGCTGCTTCCTGGCCAACATTAACAAAGAGCTTCACAGAACCGTCAGCCTGGCCGACGATCAGATCTTTGCGGCCATCATTGTTCCAGTCTGCAACAAAAGGAATTGCACTCGGCATAACCGAGAGACCCAAAGAAACACCATTGTCGAATTTGAGTCGATTACGACCGGTCAACTGCATATTAGTAAAGAGGGTAATCTGGCCGGAGCCGTCACCAACCAGCATATCGAGATCCTGATCGTTATCAAAATCGACCAGGAATGGAACCGCTGCACCACTTACAAAGAGACCGGAACGACCGTTTATGCTTTTTCTACCGGGGCTCAGTTTCATAACGACCATAGCAGGGACGAGCTCAGCGTAAAGATCAACATTCTCACCATTGTTCAATGTAACTTGAGTAACAAATGGCTCGAAACCATCCCGTTCGACAACCACCGACAGGGTGCCAGGGGTGAAATCACGCAGTTCAAGCGGGGCAGTACCCATCGTCTGACCAGCGTAAGCATGATTACCTGAGAAGGAGACTACAGCGTCAGGCATATTGGCAGAGATGGTTAGAGCAGTCGTGTCATAAACAAACTGGCCAGCATCACTCGGTACCGACATCATAGGCGTTTCATCCTGGGCAGTAACGCGCCAGAAGTAATTATCGCCATCGACAAAATCGCCGTAAGTGGCGAAAGAGCCAAGCGGCAGAGAAGCACCCGTGAGCAATTCCCCAGCAACAACCTGAGCGAACTCTTCATCAAGAGCGATCTCGATTTGATAGGAGATATTGCTGTCGTTAGGATCAGGATCAGTGGACTCACTCCAGGAGAGCATGCCCTCACCGTCGATTGATTCACCATTTGCCGGCGTGTTTAATTCCGGAGTTGAAGGAGCATCTTCTACAGCGTTAACAACAAAGTCTGCACTACTCACGGCAGAGGATTTTTCCCCGTCAGTCGCCTGCATGGTCCATGAGAAAGCTGCGTTTTCCAGTAACTCCACATCGACAAGAACGGTTGTTATATCGCCCACCTCTGCTGGCACCTCTACCTGGAAGACAATCTCATCGTCTTCAAATAAAAGTTCATCAGTCTGCGTGACAACGACAGTGTAGGTTAAAGCGTCGCCATCTGAGTCCGTGGAATTATTTATGACCAGAGAAGGAGTGCTTGAAGCAACTTCACTTCCCGCAACCGGGCTCTGCTGGATCGGGTCAGTCGGAGCGTGATTAATCTTCACCGGATTCTGTCCGCTGTCAACACCCAGGATCACGATACGACCGGTGTCACAACCGACGAACAGGCGATTGTTGGTGTCATCAAAAACCACGTTGATAACATTATTCAATTGGCCAGCACCATAACCGGCCTCAGTGTAGGAGCCAAGGAAATCAAAACCTGTGCCGGTGACGCGAACCTGGGTTGTCTTGAAGTCAAGAAAATAGCCCCTGCCTTGCCCATCAAAAGCCATACCCTTGGGCGACGACATAGGAGGAGAGCCAAAGTTTGCCGCGCTTTGCTTGGGATAGGCTGCAATTTCAGTCGCACTCAAATCATTGTCAACAGAAAATACATGAATTTTACCATTTAAAGTTGACGCATCAGCAACGACAACCTGACCAGACGAGTTAATCGACATACCACTAATCTGCATGAACTGATCTGCACCCTCACCAACCTCCCCAAAACTGCTCCGGTACTGACCAGACGCATCGTAGACATTAATCAGCATTTTACCAACATCAGCAACAAAGACGTTACCGAAAGCGTCAAGGTCAATATCACCGGCGGTACCAAAGCCTGAGCCACCAACAAGGGCACCGAGTTCGGCACCGCTGACCGCGTTGACGATCAGAACCGACTGCTCACGTGAAACATACAGGCGGGAACCATCAGGAGGCACCGCAATACCGCGTCCAGAGGCATTCAACTTGAAACTAGAAAGTAAAGAACCGTAAGGGCTGAATTTGTGCACCGCACCGCCGCGGGCATCTGCCACATACAGGTTGCCAGCTACATCCAGATCCATTGCACCTGGTACGCGTAATGCCCCAGATGTAATTTGCCCCAGCGAGGTAAAGGTAGGCGCATCGACGGCAAAAGCCGGACTGAGCCATATAACACCAAGCAACAGTGATATCACTGTGATAAGGCGGGATATCGAGTAAGGTCGTTTCATTATTATGCCTCCTGCAGTACTACGAGGTCTGGATTAAACCCATGTTTACTAAGTAGTTAAGATACCTTAAGACAAATATCTGTCACAGCTAAAGCTATGTTCGGTGGCTTGTTACTGCAACCTTAATACCAAGTTTGATTTCGTTCTTTTGAGGGGGGATGGACAGGAGAACTGGGGGCTGGATCTGGGGTATAGTAGAGTGGGTCTTGCCCACCGTTGTTGTTTAGTTGCTATTCAGCGCATTGAACTCAAACTATCAAGAGCACCCCCCTGCTCGTTGTACTCGCTTCCCCCCTGTAAAACAGGGGGGATTGAGGGGGGGGGGATTATCCTAAAAACCCGAATTTCTTCATCCGATAACGAAAGGCATCGATACCGAGGTTGAGCTTTTTGGCCGCTTTCGACTGATTACCTTCAGCAATTTCCAGAGACTGACGAATCAGTTCCCGTTCAACATCCTCGATGTCAATGCCTTCTGGCGGAATGCGTAGATTCATCGGCCCCGATGCAATATCACCGGTCTTCGAAATCAACTCTCGAGGGAGGTGTTCGAGCATAAGGGTCTCTTCATTCTCAAGGATAATCGCCCGCTCAATAATATTACGCAGTTCACGAACATTGCCTGGCCACTCGTATTCTTCGAGAAATTTCCGGGCCATTTTGGAGACACCGGCAACGCTTTTGCCGAACTCTTTATTATAGTGGCGGATAAAAAACTCGACCAGTGGCATGATATCTTCAGGCCGCTCACGCAGTGCCGGCAGGTAGATCGGTATGACTTGCAGACGATAATAAAGATCGTTACGGAAGGTTTTTTCCTCTATCTTTTTGAGAAGCTCCTGATTTGTCGCAGAGACGATGCGGACATCGAAGGGAATCTCCTTGGTACCACCGACCCGGCGAAAGGTCCGCTCTTCGAGGACACGCAACAACTTGGCCTGCATGCCCATCTCCATGTCGCCTATTTCATCGAGAAACAGGGTGCCACCATCGGAAACCTCAAACATACCTCGCTTCTGGCTCTTGGCATCGGTGAAAGCACCTTTCTCATGCCCCATCAGCTCGCTTTCGAGAAGAGTCTCTGGAACAGCGGCACAGTTGATTGCCATAAAAGGTTTGTCGCAACGGGCACTCTCCATATGAATGGCCCTGGCGATCAACTCTTTGCCGGTACCGCTCTCACCCTGGATCAGAACCGTGCTGGCATCACTCTTGGCAACCTTGCGCACCATGTCAAGGACCTGCTGCATCTGGCGACTACTACCGATGATATTATCAATACCGAACTTGCTCTCCTGGGTAGAACGCAGGTGGGCAACTTCCTTGCGTAATTGGCGGGTTTCAAGTGCCTTTTTGACAATAATCGACAATTCGTCAAGATTAAACGGCTTGTTGATATAGTCATGAGCACCGAGGCGCATGGCTTTGACAGCCGTCTCCAGTACGCCGAGGGCGGTCACCATAACGACAATGATCTCGCTATCAATCTCTTTGACCTTTTCCAGGACCTCCAATCCATCCATACCAGGCAGCTGAATGTCGAGCAGCATCAACTCAGGAGAATCTTCCTGCACCTGCTTGAGTGCATCCTCACCACTGGCGGCGGTCGTAACCTCGTAGCCCTGCTTTTTCAGCGATTATTCAAGCGACCAGCGAATCAGGTGTTCATCGTCAACGACTAATATTCTCGTATTACGCACTTTATTCCTCGTTCATATTCGGCACAGCATCGGTGCTGACTGGCAAGTTAATAACGACACGGGTTCCCTCGCCAAAGCGACTACTGATCGTGAGAGTTCCATCCTGTTGCTCCATCAGCTGACGACAGATCGCCAGACCGAGACCAGTCCCTTGTGTTTTGGTGGTAAAAAACGGCGTAAAGATCATCTCCAGATCTTCCGGTTTGATACCCGCTCCTGAGTCACCGATCAGAACCCGGACAACATCTCTACCCTGCTCTTCGACAAGATCCGTCTGCAACAGTAAAGTACCACCATCGTTCATCGCCTGTATGGCATTAATGATAATGTTAAAAAATACCTGTTGCAACTGCTTGCCGTCAGCCCAAACCGGCGGCAAATTACGCGTAAACTCCTTACTTTGATGAATATTTCTTGCTTCAGGGTGCTGACTGATGAAAAACATCGTCTTGTTGAGCAGATCATTGGTGTCAACATAGTCGAAACTCGGCTTGCCGGGACGGCCAAAAAAGAGCAGGTCGGTTGCTGCCTTGTCGAGTCTGGCGATCTGCTCAAGAACCTTGTTGATGACTTCGCGACGCGGGTCATCTTCGGTAAAATCGTCGGCGAGTACCGTAACGGCACCGCTGATCGCAGCCAGAGGATTTTTAATTTCATGAGCAATGCCTGCCGACATTTCACCAACAGAAGCCAGACGATCAACCCGTTCCATCTGCTGGTAGTGACATGACTGGAGCTCGTCATTGGCTTCGCGCAGGCGATCAACCATCGAGTTAAAGCTGACCATCAGGCGACCGACCTCATCATCACTCTGCGGTTCAAGCGTAACGGTCAGATCACCCTCCTCCACCTGCGCCATTCGGGCTGAGATGGTCTGTAATGGCTGGCGTACGAAACGATGGAAAATCAGCGAAATCCCCCCGGTCAAGAGTAAAACCATCACCAGCATGGTTAGACCGAAAAGTTGTGATGTCTCCAGCAACTGGGCCTCCATCTCGGAAAGCGAGAGGTCGAGATTCAAAACACCAATCACACGCCGCCCGGCACCATGGCACGGTGTGCAACGCCGTTCAGAATAGATCGGCTTGACGACCCCTATGACCTCCTCGCCAGTTGGGCCACGAAAGATATCATGCCCTTGCCCTTGCAGGAAGGTTGCCAGACCATGAGGATCGACTCGACGGCCTATCTCGTGTGGTTCAGACGATTTGAGAACACGCCCATCGGGGTGAAAGATGCGCACGCCAGCCAGACGAGGATCACTGCCGACCATTTCCAGGATCGTCTGCACATCACGGGTATTACCTGTACTCATAGAGCTGCTGATGGATCGTTCGATGACTGACATCATCAGATCAGCAGTACGTAAGCTGGTGCGGGTGATATGGGTATGCTCGCGACGAATGTGAAAGAGCGTCACACTACCGATAGCGACAAGGAAGAGTAGAAAGGAGAGTATGACGATCCGGCCGATCAGGCTTTTAAAAAACATCGTGCTCCGTTGCTTTATGGCTTCGCGCTCTCCGTCCCAGGTCTGGCGAAAGGGTTTTGAGTCGTCCGCTTCTGTGACTGCTTTTTTGACGGCGCAAAGACGAACTCCCATTCCTGGTAAGAAGTCTTGCCGCGCAGCTTATCCAGCGACTTGGGAAAACCGTCCTTGCGGAAAGGCTCCAGATCACTGCTGCTGCGCACGCCAATAATCCGCTCTGCAGGGTCGGTTACCAGTTCCCAGTCTTCACCGGTCATGGGATCGTTATAGAGTTTGCGCAGATGCCTGACCACACTCGGGAAACGCGGGTCGCGCAGCAGATGTTCCAGTTTAGCTGGGAGCATCTGTTGTGGGCCATGCTTGACCGCGTAGTAACTGGCAACAGCCTGCTGATACTGCTGACCGCGAAAGAGCAACTCAGCCTCCCGAGCTTGTTGCATGGTGCTGCGCCAGGACTGACCGGCCATACTGGCAGCCAGTCCCAGTACCGAGACCATGACCAGAAGCAAGAGAAGAATGGCACCGCGTTGACCCGCCTGTGAAGATCTAAGCGGACCTATCTGTGAAGATCTCAAGATCATTGCTATTCCGGAACCCAGCTTTACAGCCTCGCCCCTACTTATCATCCCCCATCAGATAAGAGAGGATCACTTCATCCAGACTGAGTTCGATGGCTGAAGCAGTCGGCTTCGCTGCCGCAGCAGGTGGCGGTGAGGCGGGCACATCTTGTGGCTCAGGCTTCGGTGCGACAGGAGTTGCAACAGGTGGAACTGATGCAGGTGCGGTCACTACCGGATCAGTAACAACGGCAGCGGCCACCGCAGGCTTTTGAATAACAGGTTTTGCAACGACGGGTTCCGGAACGACTGGTTCTGGTACAGCCGGTTTCGCTGCAATCGGAGGAACACTGGCCTTCTCGTCTTTGGAGGCTTGCGGAGTCACTTTCCTGCCCGACTGGAAACGCTCGATCACTGCATCGAACTCTCCGGCCTTGAGGCTACGCAACATTTCCTTATGCTGCTCTTTCATCAATTCCTCGACAACCTGATCCAGGTTGTCGACCTTGGCGATGTCAGCATAGGAGGTTTTCTTCGAAGCGAGGATCGTCCCGCCCTGATAAAGCAGGGTAACGATGTTGGGGCTCTTCACCCCACTATCCTCGGTTTGAATGTGGTAGACCTCACCCTTGTAACGAAAATTATGATTAAAGCCGACGACCATCTACTCTAGTTCTCCGTTCTCATCTGAAAATGAATCAAGACCGCTAACATAAAGCACAAAGCGTAACGCAATGACACTAAGAAAACCACTAAAAGAAATGGTTTTAAAACCCTTCAAAAAGCTTTTGATTCTCTTTGCGTTCTTTGCTCTCTTTGCGCCTTTGCGTTACGCTTTTAGCCTTTAACCCTGACATTGTGACACAAGCAAAAAGCCAGCGCAAGTCAGCCAATTCAGTGCCCTAGTGCTGCCTTGACCTTAGCCACAGCCTCAAGAGCATCTTTGGCATAAATGTCGGCACCGATGCTGTCAGCATAGTCCTGAGTGACGACGGCGCCGCCAACCATGGTAAAGACCTTGATCCCGGCGTCCCTGAGTTTGTCCAAGGTCACATTCATCTGTTGCAGGGTAGTGGTCATCAAGGCGGAAAGACCGACGGCATCAACGCTCTTATCCAGCGCCACTTCAAGAATCCTGGCTGCAGAAACATTTTTACCGAGATCGATCACCTCGAAACCATGGTTCTCCAGTAATGTACAAACGATATTTTTGCCAATATCGTGGATGTCTCCTTCTACCGTGGCCATAAGAATGCGGCCGAGAGATGGACCGCTCTCACCGGCAAAGTTTTCCTTGATGTAAGCAAACGCGCTTTGCATGGTCTCAGCAGAGCGCATAACCTGGGGCAGAAAGATGCGATTGTCAGCAAAGCGCCGGCCGACCTCTTCGAGCCCGGGCAGCAGTCCCTCATTGCTGATCGCCATGACATCCAGGCCTTCCTGCAGAGCATCCTGAACCAGCGCCACAATCCCTTCGCTGTCACCACCGACAATGGCTGCTGCGAGCCGTTGGCGAATATCTTGAGTGGACTCATCCTCTCCAGCAACAGGGGCAGCAACCGCGGCCTGTCCGGCATAGTGGCCGATGTAAGCTTCGGCCCGCACATCCTCGCAGAGCAGAACCAGCGCTGAGCGATAAGCGTCCATCATCTTCTCATCTTTCGGATTGATGATGGCGACCTTGAGGCCAGCTTCCAGCGCCATGGCAAAAAAGACCGAAGAGAGCACCGGGCGGGACGGCAAACCGAAGGAGATATTGCTCACACCAAGTGCTGTAGAGAGGCCGAGTTCGTCGCGGACCAGGCGTAGGGCACGTAAAGTTTCAAGTGCGCGCTTTTGCTCGGCAGAGACGGTCAAGGTCAGACAATCGATCACCAGGTCCTGTTTCGGCAAGCCGATGGCAAGCGCAGCATCAAGGATGCGTTGGGCAATTTCAACCCGGCCTTCTGCCGTTTCCGGGATGCCTTTTCATCGAGAGTCAGACCAATCAGTGCGGCGCCGTAGCGACGGGCAAGGGGCAGAACTCTTTCAAGGCTTTTGGCTTCCCCGTTAACCGAATTGATCAGGACCTTGCCGTCGGCTGCCTGTAGTGCTCGTTCAAGAGCTTCGGGGTCTGAAGTGTCAAGCACCAGAGGCGCTGTACAAGCGCTCGTGATGGCGTAGACAGCTCGCTCCATAGCTACAGCCTCGTCAACACCGGGAGCCCCGCAGTTGACATCAAGCAGGTGTGCTCCGGCAGCGAGCTGGGCGGTTGCTTCGCGACGAATATAAGCGGTCTTGCCAGCAAGCAGTTCTGCCGTAAAACCCTTCTTACCGGTGGGGTTAATGCGTTCGCCGATCAAGGCGCAGGGGGCTTCACCACCGAACTCGGCGACAGCGCTGCGGCTGGAGAGAAAAGTACGCCTGGCTGGGGGAGTCCAATCATGGGAGAAGTTGCCAAGCGCTACGCGCATGGCGCGGATATGGTTTGGAGTTGTACCACAGCAGCCGCCAATGACCCGCACGCCGAGGGCGATCAGGCGTTCATGGTAAGCAATCATCTCCTCCGGAGTCCCCGGGAAGATAGTCTGACCGTCCTTGAGAATCGGCAAACCAGCGTTGGCCTGAGCAATCAACGGCCGGGATGTCACCTGACGCATCTGGGCGAGAACATCATGGATGCCATCGATACCGAGCCCGCAGTTGGCGCCAATCACATCAATCTGTAAGGCATCAAGAGTGACTGCGGCAGCATCTGGCGGAGTTCCGAGGACGGTACGGCCAGCGTCATCAAAGGTCATCTGGGCCATGATTGGCAGATCGCAAACGTCGCGACAGGCGATAATACCAGCGCGCAGTTCACGGATATCAAGAAAAGTCTCAAAAGAGATCAGGTCAGCTCCCGCGCCAGCCAGAGCGGTGATTTGCTCGGCAAAGATATCGACCATCTCAGCAAAGGAGGCATCACCAACCGGCTCGACAAAGCGCCCGGTGGGACCGACACAAGCGCCGACAAAAGTCTGGTCGCCAGCGGCCTTATGTACCAATTCAACGGCACGGCTATTCAATTCATTAACTGCGGTTTCCAACCCGTAATGAGCAAGTTTGGTACGATTACCACCAAAGCTGTTGGCAATCAGGATATCGGCACCGGCCGCAGCATATTCAGTGTGAATACTGACCACGGCATCCGGTGCGGTCCGATTCATCTCTTCAGGACAGCCGCCCGGTGCTAATCCTCGTTCCTGGAGTAAAGTGCCCATGGCACCGTCAAGCATCAGTATTCGTTCAGTAATCGCTTTACGAAAATCGCTCATCATTCTCCCCCTACGGAAGAACTCGTCATTTGACCAACAGGTGCCAGTCCCTCTTCTACCAGCGTAAAATCAGGATTAATCGGCTGGCGTAAATCGACATGGCCCTTAAGGGTAGGCACCGGGGCTCCTTCTACCAAAAACTGAACTTGACGCAGATGGGGAAAATTTACGGCCAGAGTATCGGCAAGCCCGTAGATTGTAAGCAGTTCACTCTGGGTTCCTCCAGGGTGGGCAGCAATCATTTCCTGGCTGAAATCAATATTTACAAGACTGTCAACAACTGTGATGCCACGCAGCTTAACCTGTGTAGAGAGGATCGGCGCAAGCCCACTTTCCGGACCGGCAATCAGTGCTTCAACCGTATCTCGCAGACAATCCTCATCGATTTGACATTCGCTGATCGTGCGAGTCTCTGCGACCAGAGTCTGACCGTCAACTGATGCAAAGTAGAGGACTACATCCCTGGTCAACGGTGCAGAGATATCCACAGCAACTGACTCTACGCGGGGAGCTTCCCGGGTTTTAAAATAGCCAACAACCAAGCCGACAGAGAAGACCAGAACAACCAGGCAGCCAAACAGGGTCAGGCGCTTGCGCAATGACCCTTGCTGTGATTTACGCGGTTTATGATAAGAATTGGGCATGGTTCAGATTCCCTCAAGACTGACCGTTGTCACTCCTTGAAGTTTCTCACCAAGGAAGGCTCCGCCAACCCGTTCGAAACGGTCAGGGATATCGGTCACAAAATAACGTGGTGGCTGAGCAGGGGTTGTCTGTTGCAGTAGCTGATGTTCCTTGAGCTGAACGGCAACGGCCTTGGCCGTCTCCTGTGCGGAGTCGACAAGCTGGACCCCCGGACCGACAACCTCCTGCAACATTTGTTTCAATAGCGGGTAATGGGTGCAACCAAGCACTAGAGTATCAATATTCTTTTCGAGTAGAGGTGCCAGGTATTCGCGTGCCACCAAGCGAGCCACATCGTGACCAGCCCAACCTTCTTCAGCAAGTGGGACAAAGAGCGGACAAGCGGCAGCATGCACCATAACATCCGCTCTTCCCGCTTGCAGGGCACGTTCATAAGCACCGCTACGGATGGTCCCTTCGGTACCAACAACCCCTATACGGCCATTACGAGTGACTTCCAGTGCCCGTCGTGCACCAGGCTCTATAACACCGACCACCGGCACCTGATTGTGTTTCGCCAGTTCGTCAAGGGCAACCGCTGAAGCTGTGTTACACGCCACAACCAACAGTTTGACCTGACGATTAAGGAGGAAGCCTGCCGCTTCGTGCGCATAACGCAACACAGTCGGCGAGCTTTTCGTGCCGTAAGGCACGCGCGCTGTATCACCGAGATAAACGAGGGATTCATCAGGGATCTGACAGCGCAACTCCCGCAGGACGGTCAACCCGCCCACACCTGAATCAAAGACACCAATGGCTCGTTCTGACACTCTTTCCACTCTCTTTTCGTTGATTTTCAGCAGTGGGCCACTCTAGTGAGGCAGTCGATAAAAGTCAAGATCTATGGCGGTGTTTTAGCCTTTGTCACATCCTGAAAGAATGCTAACATGTCACCAGTCAACAGAGAATAAAGTCGGAGAGGCATTCATGGATTTTTCTGCAGTCATCAAATTCTTGCAGCAGTTTGAAACCGCCAGGGTCATGGCCTACATCCAGGCTACGGACCTTAACGAACTGATGCAACACCCCTACTTCCTTACCGGGGTCGGTGTCACTGCGGTGATCGCCTATCTCATGCACTGGCGTTTACTACTGGTCTTGGTAATGAGCATTACCGGCTTCATCTATCTTCTCAGTTACACACTCGCCCAAGGGACTTCACTGGAAAATGGCATACCGGCCGACGCACTCGGAGTATTGATTCTTGGTGGTGCGTTTATCATCTTTGTATCTATTTACCTGCTTTTCATCCGCAGTGATTGATGTCACGCAGTAGGTTGATGTTAAGTCCGGCAGTCTCCTACGATAAACAGTTTGGCGCAGGTTGCAGTGTGCCGCAAGGGATGTTATCTTTTCCCGTGCGGGATTCAACGGTTTTGTCTGCAGACAGAATTTACACAGAGTTAACATAAAAACTACGTTTGAGGTCCTCATGGCTCTTGCACTAAAAAAACGCGATTTTCTTCTCGTCGGAGTTGCTATCCTGATTTTGGCTTTCCTGTGGCAAGCTCCCCCGGAATCGACCAGTCGCGTCCCCCTCGACGACGACCATCGCAAGTACCATGAGCTCGTTAAGACCGATGGCAAGAAAGCTGCCGAGAAGTTTTGTGAAGACTGCCACAATCAGGAGACCATCCCTTTCCCGGAAGGTCATCCAGCCAAGTACCGCTGCCTTTTCTGTCATAAACTGGCGGCTCCTTAGCAGCCTGTAGATGGAAAGCTCTCCTTCCCTTGGCATAATCCCACCAAGAAATAGCGCTATTTGGCCATTACACTAGTTTCTTGCCAGATATCATCTTCAGGTAAAAGCGGGGACATCAACATTTATCCTGTATCTTCCATGAGTTAGGTTAAACAATAGTCATTTTAATCTTTTTGGCACAGGCATTGCTGTATGCAATGCTCTCTGTCAGTTGTGTTATGCACAACATACAGGAGGGGCTCAAGAATATAAGAACGGAGTTCGTTATGCCGCAAGCATTGAACAGCGGAAAAGCCAGGATACAAATCAATTTTATGGACGCCTTGCTCTATCTACTGGCTGGTAGCTCTATGGCTATCATCAGCGTCTCTTTCCTGCTCTGGTTGCGTTTCTGAGACGTTGCCTCCATATTCTAAAACAGTAAAACCCGGCCAACTAGCCGGGTTTTTTATTAATGGATCAACAACCCAGACAAAGGCTGTAAACACTCAACGCAAAGAAAGCTGTTTGTTCAGGATAAAAGATTTACCCATTGCGACTTTCCTGGCTTTTTTGGGCGGCTTTGCGTTACGCTTTTATACTGCACGGTTACAAGCCAGCAACCTTTCAAACCTACGCTGAATATTCATACTCCTCGCACGATAACCTTCTGCGCATAGTTACCGGCAATCTCGGCAAAAGACTGGACCTGCTCGACTGAATATGGGTTCAATTTCTGGGCTTTCTCGCAAAGAGCATGCTCTGGATGATATTGCTGTAGTGCCCAGAGCCGGGCACCATTAATCAGCTCACCTAAGGTCGAGATCACATCCTCATCAACCCAGCCAGGAACACAGGTTGTACGGTACTCCACCTCCACAGGTGCATCGGCACAGAGACGCAAGGTCTCGACCAACTTATCAGGAGAGACTACGCCAGAATGCAGTTCCGGATAACGCTCTGGACTGGTCTTCAGATCAATGGCCAGATAGTCGATCAGTTGCTTGTCAATCAGTTCGGCAATCAACCGCGGAGCCAAGCCATTGGTATCCAGCTTTACCAGCAGACCCAGAGCTTTGACTTCTTGAAGGAAAGGGAGCAGTTCGTTGCTCAGGGTCGGCTATCCGCCCGAGACAACCACCCCGTCAATAAAAGATTTACGGTCGGCCAGATCAGCCAGCAGACCGGCAGGATCGAGATCGGGATAGCTTTCCGGTTCCAGAACCAGGGGGGGATTATGACAAAAAGGGCAGGTCAAATTGCACCCGCCCCAGAAGACCAGAGAAGCAATCCGCCCGGGGAAATCGAGCAGACTCGTCCCTTGAAAACCTTTGATACCCATATGTTGTTACTCTAGTTAGTGCCCATTCGGAAACTAACCTCTACCTTTTTCGACGACATACTCCTGGCGATCTTTGAACTCTTCCTTCTTGCCTTTATTCCACTGTTGGACAGGACGAAAGAAGCCACAAACACGGGAGTATACTTCGGTTTTGGCACTGCATTTGGTTGACATACTATCCTCCTTCAAAATCATTATTCTATAAAGGGGACAGTCCCCATACGGGGACAGTCCCGAGAGACAGTTCTTAGGCGGCCTGGCCTTCGTGCACATGTGGACAAGCAAAGTGTTCACCCGAGATGTAGCCGTGCTCCGGGCAGATGGTAAAGGTCGGACTGATGGTGAAATACGGCAAGTGGAAATTCTCGGCAATCCGGCGCACCATCAGGCGGGCACTCTGCCAGTCATCCAGTCGTTCACCAAGGAAACCATGAAAGACCGTACCGCCGGTGTAAAGGGTCTGCAAAGAATCCTGATGGGTGAGGGCTTCGAAGATATCGTCCGTAGTGCCAACCGGAAGTTGTGTCGAATTGGTGTAGTAAGGCTCGGCATCACCGGCAGTGATAATATCGGCGTAGCGTTCCCGGTCAGCGCGGGCCAGACGAAAGCTGGTCCCCTCTGCAGGAGTGGCTTCAAGATTGTAGAGATGCCCGGTTTCTTCCTGGAAAGCCTCCAGTTGACTGCGCATGAACTGCAGAGTCCTTACGGCCACGCTTTTGCCCTCAGTAGTATCGATCCCATGACCGGTCAGATTAAGCATAGCCTCATGCATGCCGAGCAGGCCAATGGTGGAAAAGTGGTTATCCCAGTAACGACCACTGCGCTCGCGAATCCCCTGCAGGTAAAAACGACTGTACGGATAAAGACCTTCCTCGGTCAGACGCTCCAACTGCTTGCGCTTGATTTCGAAAGATTCGCAGGCCATACGCATCAACTCAGAAATTCTGGCAAAGAAGCCGTCAATATTTTCTGCCTGATACGCTGCCCGGGGCAGGTTAAGGGTAACCACCCCGATTGATCCGGTCAGCGGATTGGAACCGAACAGGCCGCCGCCTCGTCGACGTAATTCGCGATTGTCGAGGCGCAGACGACAGCACATGGAACGGGCATCTTCCGGGTCCATATCGGAGTTGATGAAGTTGCTGAAGTAGGGGATACCGTACTTGGCAGTCATCTCCCAGATTGGCTGGAAGCGTGGGCTATCCCAGTCGATCTCCTTGGTGATATTAACCGTCGGAATCGGGAAGGAGAAGATCCGACCGGAGGCATCACCTGCCATCATCACTTCACAGAACGCCCGGTTGAAGAGATCCATCTCTTCCTGGAAATCGCCGTAAGTCGCGTCCATCAGCTTACCGCCGATGACGATCGCCTCCTCACCAATATCGCGCGGCGGCAAGAGATCAAGGGTGATGTTGGTAAAGGGTGTCTGAAAACCGACCCGGGTCGGCACATTCATATTGAAGATAAATTCTTGCATCGCCTGGCGAACTTCGTGATAAGAGAGTCCGTCGTAGCGAATGAAGGGAGCGAGCAGAGTGTCAAAGTTCGAGAACGCCTGGGCACCAGCCGCTTCTCCCTGCAACGTATAGAAGAAGTTGACAACTTGACCGAGAGCCGTACGGAAATGCTTGGGGGGTGCGCTCTGAACCTTGCCATAGGCACCACTGAAGCCCTTGAGAAGCAAGTCTTTGAGGTCCCAACCACAACAGTAGACCGAGAGCATACCGAGGTCATGAATATGGAAATCGCCGTCACGATGAGCATCGGCGACATAGTGCGGGTAAATCTTATTCAACCAATAGTTGCTGGTAACGTTGGAGGCAATGTGGTTATTGAGGCCCTGCAGGGAGTAACCCATATTGGCGTTTTCGTTGACCCGCCAGTCTTCCTGGGTGAGGTAGGAATCCATCGATTCGATCGATTCCTTGATGATCGCTTTGGTTTCACGTAGTGACGCGTGTTGTTGACGATAGAGGATGTAGGCTTTGGCAGTCTTGGCATGACCATTTTCGATGAGAATCTTTTCAACCAGATCCTGAACATTCTCAACGGTTGGGATACGCCCGTCTTTGTAAATAACCTCCAGGATACCGACGACCTGACGACCGATTCCGGCAACCTGCTCCATATCTGAGCCACCAACAGCCTTAACCGTCTTTTGAATGGCAGAGACAATATTTTGTTCTTCAAATGCTACAAGCCGCCCATCCCGCTTACGAATAAATTCAAGCACCGCAACCTCCCCCTTAGAAAGCCGTCGGACAGCCTCCACAAAACAAACACTTCTTGGAAACTACCATATGGCCATAAATCGACAAAGGGAAAAACACAACATATAGACAAAAAGTTTCACTTTTTCCACTACATATTGTGTATAACCACGTGGACAGCCTGTGGATGAAGCCATTACAACCTTCGCTAAACAGGTAAGATTCTTGACCCTTACAAAACTCCCGTGTAAAGATTCGCAATATTTACCCACCTGTGAGGAAAACCATGACTGCACTTGCTCGCTTTGGCATCTCCATCGACCCACGTCTGCTGGACAACTTCGACCAATTGATTACCGCCAAAGGCTACGTCAACCGTTCCGAGGCGATTCGCGATATGATTCGCAACGCTCTGGTGGAGGATCAGGTGGATCGTGCCGACACCACGCCAACAGTGGGCACTGTCACCCTGGTCTACGATCACCACACTCGTGACCTCTCCGACAAACTCACCGAACACCAACATTCTCATCACGATGCCATTGTTTCAGCACTGCACGTCCATCTTGACGCCCACCACTGCCTGGAAGTCGTGGTGGTACGTGGCACTGCAGCTCAAGTTAAGAAACTGGCCGATGAGTTGATTGGAACGAAAGGGGTTAAACACGGTAAGTTAGTTTTGACAACAGCAGGGGCGGAGATGGATTGAGGTGTTGTTGATTAACAATAAGACGTGACATTCAGGGAGAAGATTGCGGATCTGTTACCCTGAAACACCGAAAAAAACTGTCCACTTATTTCTCACCGAGGATTTTAAGCCCCCCTCCCCCATGCCCAACCGCAACCACTGCCACCGTCAACCGAACCACACACACCTTCCTCAGCCGCTCATCAACAACATTAATCTCCCATACCTGTGATGAGCGCCCGACATAAACGGGTGTGGCGATTCCGGTAACGTGCCCCTTGCGCACAGGACGCAAGTGACTAGCATTGATTTCCTGGCCGACGCAAGTCCAAAGATCCGGGTCAACACAGAGATTGGCAGCGATACTTCCCAGAGATTCCGCCAAGGCGATCGAAGCACCTCCGTGTAACAATCCGGCTGGCTGAGTGGTGCGCTGATCAACGGGCATAGTGCCAACCAGAGAATCACAGTTCAGTTCGGTCAGCTCAATGCCGAGATGTGCCACCATATTGTTTTCACAAAAAGGCTGAACATCTTTGAGTTGATAGTTTGAGAACCAGAGAGGTTTGCCCATGGTTTCTTCCATAACTTCTGCTACTTTTAAAGTTTGACCGCCGCCAGCACAAAAACCGGATTGAAGGCTTCAAACATCTTGTAATCGGTCAGTGGCCGAGTGCGCGAGATATTAACCATGGTCACTTCCAACTCGTAGTTGGCATTCTCGAAAAACTCGGTTGCCGAGGTCAGTGTGTCCAGGGTGGCAGCATTGAGAACCACCCGTCCTCCCGTCGACAGACGACCATCAGCTGCGGCAAGAATTTTCCAGAGATGGCCTCCGGAGCCACCGATGAAGACGCGGTCCGGATCTGGCAGATCATCGAGACAGGCAGGAGCTTCCTCTTCAATCAGAGTAATATTGCGGGAATTGAATTTCTGCAGATTCTCCTTGAGGTATGCCAGGCACTGAGGATTGCGTTCCACCGCAAAAACCCGTCCGTTCGGCATGAGGTGATCGGCCTCGATACTGACCGAACCGGAGCCAGCACCAATATCCCAGAGGGTCATGTCCTGGCGCAAGCGCAGTTTAGCCAAGCTCACTGCCCGTACCTCTTCCTTGGTGATCAGTTTCTTGACCGTCGCAAAGTCATCATCCGGGATGCCCAGACAGGGACCGGCACCGTCGCCACCTGATTCATACTCCTTGATCAGGATCAGAACATTCAAAGGCGCCGCCGGGATATCAAGCAGTCCCTTGAGATCGGTATGGGTGATAGCTTCTTCAGCCGTCCCCAGATTTTCACAAAGATAAGCGGTATAGCCCTCTCGCCCTCGTTCGATCAACTCGCCGGCAATCCCTCTAGGGGTATTGACTTCATCGGTGAGAATCGCGATCTTGTCGTGGGCCACAATTTGATCCACAGCGCCTTTCATGCCACGACCGTGAGCGGAGACAAAGACTGCATCATCCCAGGGCTCGCGGATCTTGGCAAAAGCATACTGGACCGAGCTGACGTTCGGCACAAACTCGAGATCAGCCTCCGGCAGGTTGCGCAGCAGGTAACGACCAATGCCGAAGAAAAGAGGATCACCCGAGGCCAGAACCACAGCAGAGCCATCAGTTTTTGCTAGGCAATCAACCACCGGAGCAAGATTGGCTCCTATGGTAATCGTCTTGCCGGAGAAGTCAGGAAAGAGCGCGAGTTGACGGGCCCCGCCAATCAACAGATCCGCCTGTCCCACCAGTTCCAAAGCCCTGCGGCTAAAACCTTCCTGACCTTCGATTCCAGCGCCGATAACATAGATTGTCTTCATCTGTCGACATCCTTATCTTTAGAGAGTACTGCACCAAAATCGGCACAAATCCCACCTGCATTATCAACCAGTAACATCCCGAAGCTTAGCCTTGATCCTCAGGTTCAGGCTTGGCCCCGAGTTCAATTCCAGGCACAATACGCGCCAACCTTATCTGTTTGATTGCCGCCTCGTCAAGCCTGTCGGCACCGGTCCAGACTGCAAATGCGGAGAGATCAACTCTGATGGGCCGTGCCGTTAAGGAGCTTTACAACAGAATTGCCATCGGCAAAATAATCGATGATATTCAGACAGCCAAAATCTTGTTCAATGGAAAAGGCCTGCTTGAGGGGAGCACCGATGGCATCGAGCAGAATAATCCGGTTTGCGCCGCCATGGGCGACCAGGGCAACATCACCGTTGGGATGGCTTTCAATAATCCTTTGCATGGTCGGGCGAATGCGATCAGCAGCATCTTGAAAGCTCTCGCCCCCCGGCACTTGAAAGCTCACCAGATCTCGCAGCCTTGCCTGCCAGGCTTCTGGATAAGCCTCCTGCAATTCTGCCCAGGTTCGCCCCTCCCAATCACCAATATTCAGTTCACGTAAAGAGTCACGGATGTTGACGGTCAGATCATGTGTGGCAGCGATCAGCTCGGCGCAGTGGCGGCTGCGATCCAGGTCGCTGCTATAGACTGCGTCTAGAGGCAGGTCGATCAAGCTGTCGCAAACACGATCAGACTGTTCCCGACCGAGTTGCGTGAGAGACACATTGGCCTGGCCATTATAACGTCTCTTTTCGTGACCTTCAACCTGGCCATGTCGAACCAGGTAGATTCGCGTTCTTTGCATCGTCAAGCCTTTATCCTGAATCAAAACGGTCAAGCTTCTGGATCCAGTGACATGGAGATTAATTCCCAGACTTCTTTATGACCCTGTCTGGTCTGCACAGAGAATGGGGTGAGCAACTCTTTTTCGAGCCCCGTACTGTTGGCAATTTTCGTCAGACAACGGCCCAGTTTGTTTTTACTTACTTTGTCAACCTTGGTGACCACTGGAATGGTTGGGATTTCATTCTCTTCCAACCAATCGAGAAACTCCAGATCTTCCGTACTCGGATCCCGGCGAACATCCAGCAGCCAGATCACGGCTCGCAAGCTTTCACGTCCTTCCAGATAACCGTGCACCATCGGTTGCCATTTCTCACGCACCGAACGTGGTGCTCTGGCGAAGCCGTAACCGGGGAGGTCAACGAAATAAAGCGCCTCGTTGATGGCGAAATAATTCAA
Organism: Deltaproteobacteria bacterium; assembly: GCA_024279915.1. GTDB lineage: Bacteria > Desulfobacterota > Desulfuromonadia > Desulfuromonadales > BM103 > M0040. The sequence continues at coordinate 26,964 of JAJRRB010000031.1, read as the reverse complement.
TAGTTGCGTACGCCCCGGGGTGGATGACGTGCGAACCAGTCCTTTGCGGTTGAGAAGACAATTGATCAGACTGCTCTTACCGACATTACTGCGTCCGGCAAATGCAATTTCCGGCCACTCAGATGGGGGGCAACTGGCCAGAGCCGGGGCGCTGGTTATAAAACTGGCACTCTTTACTAGCATCGTTACAGACACCACCTTTGCTGTTTCACTAGTTATATCCTTGCTTCTGAGACACTTAGCCTATCACAGAGAGATGGGATCACCCAGCTTTCTCTAATCACGATAAGCCCTTGAGATTTCGACCTAGCATGGCCAATTAACCGGGAAAAAGCGTTGATTTTTTTTTGAAAAGCTGTTATCCAATATGCTGTCAATGGGTTTTGATGCTTCACCATTTTTCAAACAAAACGCCAGTCGCCAACCTCTTCAAGCAATGAGATGAAGAGAATCCCCTCTGCGGCACGCCACTGAGGTGCCTGGGCTACAGCAGAAATCTATCGAGGAGAAACACCTCGAATTTAGGCATTTACAAACACTGTTTGTTTATAGTATTCAATTACAATCTTTTGTCTAAAAAGGAGTGTCTTAAAATGGGAGTTCGCATATGTATGCGCTTGATGACCATCCCCTTACTGATGATCATGTGCCTGGCCACCGTTGCCAGTGCTGATCAGGATCGCCCCGGTCGACTGGTGACCCTCGACAACAAGGAGATCGTTTTCGACAGTATCCTGGAACGTGACGTTGTTAAGGGCTGGTGGAATGGTTCGGCAATTTCAGTACCGTTGGATACTGTCACTGAAATCACTTTTTTTGAAGCGCCAAAGGTCGATTACAGCATCATTGGTAACGAAATCAAAACAGGTATCATGGGTCTGACCAGACGGTCTGATGGTAAAAAGTTTGTGATGCACGATGCCTTCATGCCTGCTGATTGCAACTGCAGCTACCTCACCTACACTTACCGAAATCCATTTACGGGTGAAACCCTGCGAGCCAACGCAGCGATCGATGGGCTGCAAAAGATTATATTCGAAGACGGCGTGCGCTAATTTCGAAGAGCAACTTAAATATAACGAGCGGGGCTGAGATGCCCCGCTTTTTCTATGCGGCATTGCAAAACTCACCCCCTACGATACAATTCATACTCAATCAACTACTACAGGATTAAACATCTTCAAGGAGGCACAAAATGTTCAGCAAGCCATTGCTCGATGCGATGAATGAGCAGATGAAAAACGAATTCCTGTCAGCCTATCTTTACCTCGCCATGGGTGGTTACTTTGAAGCTGAAGACCTTCCCGGGATCGCATCCTGGATGCGGGTTCAGGCATTAGAAGAGCTCACTCACGGTGAAAAATTCTTTATTTTTATTTGTGAAGCTGGTGGTCGCACCGATCTGCGTGCAATCGACGCACCGCAGAATGGATATGAATCACCACTCAACTGCTTCGAATACTCACTGAAGCACGAAAACTTTGTCACAGACAGCATCAATAAGCTGATGGACCTGGCACGACAGGACAACAACCACGCTGCTCAGATCTTTTTACAGTGGTTTGTTACAGAGCAAGTCGAAGAAGAAGCCAGCTTCGGCCTGATTGTGAAAAAACTGCAGCGCATCGGAGATGACGGCAACGGCCTGCTACGTCTCGATGAAGAACTTGGTCAGCGTACTTTTGTTCCACCTGCAGCAGGAGCTTGATCAGCACTATAAGTGCAACACGAGGTAGGAATAAGGCGGACATTTTAATCCGCCTTATTCTTTAATTACTGTTCAAAAAATAAATATTTTCATTTGGTGAAAAACTGTTTTCTGTTACTATTCCCCGTCTTTGAATCGTATACATCACTAGCTTGAGGAGGATTTACATGCTTGACAAGATTGATTTGAAAGATGCTGTGCGTCGTGCCATGCAGACTGAAAAAAATGCAATGGACTTTTATCTGCGCGGCGCTGAAAGGATGAAGAATGCCGAAGCCAAGAAGGTTTTCACACTACTGGCTCGCGAAGAAAGCGAGCATGCAGAGTGGTTTTACAATGTCTATCCAGGTGATGACATCGCTGATTTGAAGGAATTCCTGAATTCAGACGCCGATCAGGACTCAGAATGGATGAAGGAACTGACTCAGTTAAATGCTGCGGGTTTTGACGAGCGCAAGGCAATGGAACTGGCCATGGATAAAGAAAAAAATCTGGCCGAGCATCTGCGCGCGCTCGCGGAAAAAATTGAAGACCCGAAAGTCCGCGAAATTTTTGAGCAGAACGCCACGTCTACCGACCATCACTACCAGATCATAGAATCTGAATATGCCCGTCTGATGGGTATGGTGCATGAGTCAGACATAGATACTTTCGTACGCGAATAGATTCAGAGCTAGAATTCATTATATAAAAAGCCGGATGCCACGATTTCAAGGGGCATCCGGCTTTTTATTTTTTGATTGCGGGATGCATAGATCCTCACAGTCCCCATTTCTGACTTGGAAATTAGCTCTCCTTATCGCTCTTCCCTACTCTTTTTGCCAAACCGTCACGCAACAAGCCTTCCACTGCTGTCACCGGCACAGGTCGACTGAAAAGATAGCCCTGCATCTCATCACAATGCCTCTCTTTGAGCATCTCGAATTGGCCTTCGGTCTCGACTCCTTCGGCAATCACTTTGAGATTCAAGCTGTTACCCATGGAGATGATCGCGCTGGTGATCGCTGCATCGGTGGAATTGAGTTCTATGTCGCGTACAAAGGTGCGGTCAATCTTCAGGGTATTTACGGAGAACCGCTTAAGATGTGCCAGTGACGAATAGCCTGTGCCAAAATCATCAATTGAAATATGAATACCTATGTCGCGCAACTGAGTCAGCACGCTCACGGCAAACTCAGGGTTCTGCATAATCACTGTCTCGGCAATTTCGAACTCAAGGTATTCGCCAGCCAGACCGGTCTCTTCAAGGACGTTTTTGACCGTCTCAACAAAGTTTTTTGCTTGCAACTGAAAACCACTCAAGTTGACAGCAACGCGAACCTTGGGCAGACCCTGCTCCTGCCATTGCTGATTGTCCAGACAGGCCCGTCGCATGACCCATTCACCGATCGGGATAATCAAACCAGTCTCCTCAGCTAGGGCTATAAATTCTGAAGGAGGGAGTGTACCAAGTTCTGGATGGTCCCAATGAATCAGTGCCTCGAGAGCCGTAATCTTGTTGCTGACAGAATCAATTTTCGGTTGATACAAAATATGGAATTCTTCACGTTCGATCGCTCGTCGCATACCACCTTCAAGCGTCATGCGCCGCTCAGCATCGAAATCCATTGATGAATCGTACATCTGATAATTATTACGGCCCTGTCCTTTGGCCTGATACATAGCAGCGTCCGCTTTTTTCAACAGCGATTCGGGGTCGTCATCATGAGTTGGGTAAATACTGATACCTATACTGGTTGTGATATAGAGCTCATTTTCATCAGCCTGAACCGGCTTGGCGAGAGCCTTAAGAATTTTTCCTGCAACCTGCTCGGCATCCACAAAGTGACTCAGGTTGACCAGCACAATTGCAAACTCATCGCCTCCAATCCGGGCGACGGTATCGACCTCACGCACACAACTGCGCAAACGTTTGGCAACTTCCTGCAAGAGGATGTCGCCAACGGCATGACCGAGAGTATCGTTAATGATCTTGAAACGATCAAGATCCAGATAAAGAATGCCACATTTATGTTTCTCACGCTTGGCCAGAGCCTGCGCCTGACGCAACCGGTCAGCAAAGAAAAGTCGATTTGGCAAGTTGGTCAACTGGTCGTGATGGGCCATGAAGTAGAGCTGCTCCTGGGCCTTCTTACGTGTCGAGATATCCCGACAGATGACCCATACGACTCCGGCCTCATCAGTTTGAAAACTACAGGTGATCGTACCTTCAACATCAATGGCATCGCCACTCTGGGTCATCAAACGACCTTCCAGTGGATCAATCTTCTCGCCCCTGGTCGCCTTTTCAATCTCCGCCATGCATTTGACCCGCATGTCAGCATCGATGACATCAAAGAGAGATAAACCGGACAGTTGGTTGCGATCGTAGCCGAGCACACGTTCCCATTCCCGGTTTGCGTAGAGGAACTGGCCATCAGGTTTGACACTGAAGATCAGGTCATTGGCACCTTCGAGGAACTCCTTGAGACGTGCCTCTGTGGCTTTTACCTGAGCATGACCGCGACGCAGCACAGTCATCAGGTAATTGCTGACCACGGCAGAAATAGTATTCAGCAAGCAGACCCAGAACCACATCAAGAGGAGAAAGAAACCGTGACTGTGTAGCCCTGGATCGATAAACGGCATGGTAACGTAAGGCAAGACATTGAGATATTCACCAACGAGAACGAAGCCATAACAACTTCCGGCAAACATGCCGAGAAGATAGACTTGTGAGCGGTTCTCAATCAAAATTGCCGCTTCGAAGGTCACCAGAATATAGACCGGCCAGAACCAGCTGGCCGCACCGCCGCTCAAATGGATCAGCAAGGTGACACACAGGTAGTCGAGTAAAACCTGCAGGTGGCTTCCCCAAGCCTGCTGAGCCAGACGTTTATGATTGAAATAATAAATCGCGTTGTAGGTAAGGATGACGAGCAGACCAACCAGCAAACCAACCATTTGTGACGTGGTTAAAAACCAGCCGTAATCACTATAAAAATAACCAGCACCAGCACCAACACCGTAGACAGCAACGAGACCAAGGAAGAACCAACGCGCCTTGGCAAGCAACAGGAATCTCTCATGTCGTTCCAGCAGAGTGCTCTTCACCTTATCTCTCTGCATTTCAACCCAACCCAGGGGCGATGACGATTCGCCCTGTGTAAAATTACTCATATGACAGGATCATCCTTTCACAAACTTGAATAAGTCCAGCAACTTAAATAGGCACATTATCTCGAATATAAAGAGTTTCTTAATAAACAGCCAGAAGAAAGTCAATTGTTGCGATAATCGTTGAGGCAGTAATAATAATTCACCCGTTTTAAAAACCTTGCCTGTTAAAGTTTGCCAAGCAAAAGGGCAACAGATTCGTCATCTGTTGCCCTTTTGTCATATATGCAAAATTCAAGATCACATTTCGTGACAAGATTCACAATCTTCAGCAACCCCAAAAGCAGTATCACCATCGTGACAGGCTCCGCAAGACTCGCCCTCCTCCATATCTTCCATAGTTACCTGGTTAGCGCCTCGCTCAGGCTGGAACAGATCGGGATGACATTCGTCACAACCAAACATTTCGGTGTGGACTTCATGGGGGAAAGTAATATTGCCAGCATCTTCGTCAACGTAAACAATATCACCGGCATGGCAGGTGGTGCAGTCTTCAGTAACGCCGAAGGCAGTATCGCCGTCATGGCAGGCACCACAGGACTCACCAGCTTCCATCTTCTTCATGCCAACCTGGTTGCTGTTGTTCTTGGCTTTAAATGTATCAGGGTGGCATTCATCACAGCCAAACATTTCAGTATGAACAGAATGGCTGAATGCAACTGTGCCTACGGTCTGTGTCTGGATCGCTAAGTCAATGGCAGTGGTGTGGCAGGTGTTACAATCACCGGAGACCCCGAAAGCCGTGTCGCCATCATGGCAGGTACCGCAAGACGCACCAGCTTCCATTTTCTTCATGCCGACCTGGTTGCTGTTGGCTTTGGCTCTGAACGTGCCAGGATGACATTCGTCACAGCCAAACATCCCGGCATGGATCTGGTGGCTAAACACGATTTCACCGACAGTGCTCTGCATAGCGATGTCTTCCGCTCCTTGATGACAGCTGCCACAATCACTTTTGACACCAAATGCGGTGTCGCCATCATGACAAGCACCGCAGGATTCGCCATCTTCCATCTTTTTCATGCCGACCTGGTTACTGTTGCGTTCTGCGACAAAAAGGTCTGAATGGCATTCATCACAACCAAACATTTCCGTATGAACATCGTGGCTGAAAACAACTTTCTCCGATGTGCCATAGTTGATTTCAACATCACCAGCATGACAGGTTGTGCAGTCTCCACTGACATTGAAAGCCTTTTTGCCGTTATGGCAAAAACCACAAGACTTGCCATCCATCATTTCACCCATGATGAACGTTGGATTCTTCTTGGTGACAATGTGAAAAACATCATTGTGACAAGTCGGACAGTTTTTACCGACAGATTTCATCTCCATATGTGTATAGTGGCTGAACTCAACCTTGCCTACCGAGTCGGTTTGCAGGTAGACTTTGTCCTTGATCCAGCGACCATAGAGAACGGATGGCAAAGCCACCAAAAGCAAAATTGTCAGTATCATCCAACGCCGTTTCATAATATTCCTCCATCAGCAAGTTTGGGCAACATTATACTGATTTTACTCGTTCGGCCAACTTTTTTTAATGTGACGCCACCTGAGAGGCCAACGGCCAGAACAATTCACCATAAATTAATGCAGAGTTCAGAAGAGAGAGACAATGGACCATCGTAGTACTGAAAACCTTTATGCAGTGGTTGCACCAGGCTTGGAAAAAGTTTGCGCTGCAGAACTGTCAGCTTTAGAGATTACTCCACAGGAAGTCACAGTAGGCGGCGTAGCCTTTGCGGGCCGTTTACGTGACATTTATCGGGCGAATCTCTGGTTAAGGACAGCCAGCCGGATTCTGGTTCGCTTCGCGGAATTTCGTAGCCGTGATTTTCCCGACCTTTATCGCCGGGCGCATCGGCTTCCCTGGGGCCGGTTCATTCAACCGGAGGCTTCAGTCTCCTTCCGTATCACCTGTCACTCATCGCGTCTTAATCACACCACACGCATTGCGGAGACACTTGAATCGGCACTCAATCAAGCGCTTGGACGTTCGACGAATCCTGTCGGCGACAATCCTCAGTTAGTCATGGTCAGAATTGTCGATGACCAGGTGGTTATTTCAATCGACAGTTCCGGCGAACTTTTACATCGCCGGGGTTATCGTCAGTCTGTGACCGTTGCACCACTACGTGAGACCTTGGCAGCAGGAGTTCTGATGCTGCTTGGTTGGAACGGCACAACGCCGCTGGCAGACCCAATGTGTGGCTCTGGCAGCTTCCTCCTGGAGGGGGCGCTGCTTGCCCGTCAGCAGGCACCGGGGCTCAATCGCTCATTCGCCTTTATGAATTGGCCCGGATATCGCGAGGGGCTATGGAAGCTGCTTTGTGGGGAAGCGCAACGTGGAGAGGTGGATGTCGCCTTGGTAATCAGCGGAGCCGACGAAAACCCCAAGGCGGTTGCTGCAGCAAAGGAAAATTGCCAGCGCAGCGGAGTTGCTGGCCAGGTCGTGATCGATCAACTCCCGGTCTCTGAGCAACTGCTACACGAGGGTCAGGGTTTGCTTGTCTGTAACCCGCCTTACGGCAAGCGCCTTGATTTGGGAGAGAATCCTGAGCTCTATTACTCCGAGCTTGGCAAACAGTTGCAACGAGCCTACCCAGACTGGCGACTGGCAATGCTCTGTTCTAACCCAGCACTGGTGAAAGCAACCAGTCTACCATTCAAACAGATCGCCAGTCTTGATAACGGTGGCTTGACGGTCGGACTTTTTACGACAGACTCACAGTGAGCTGACTGCCGGCAACAGGACATCTTGCGCAACGTGGAGATTCTTACTTGCACTGCATTGAAAAATCGTCTATAGTCCGCACTCTTCTCCCTCTGGGAGATTAATTATCCAAGAAAGCGAGGTGATGCAGGTGGAGATCCATGTCGTCGACAACAATGTCGAAAAAGCCATCCGGGTTCTCAAGCGTAAGCTACAACAGGAAGGTCTTTTCCGTGAGATGAAACAACGTAAATTCTACGAAAAGACAAGTGTTAAGCGTAAGCGCAAAGAGAAAGAAGCCCAGAGACGCCTGCGTAAGAAAATGCGCTTGATGCGCAAAGACTAATCCTCGCGTTTTGTTTTTATAGAAAAGGCCGGTTCCTGTTAAAGGAGCCGGCCTTTTTCTTTCTGGTCTACAATCAAAGACATTTAACGCAAATCCGCAAAGGACGCCAAGGGTGGCAAAGCTTCAAGAAATTAAGATTTTTGATTTTACCAAAAGAATGACCCTGTTATTTCTCTGCGTCTTGGCGCCTTTGCGTTAAATGGGTTATAGAACCTCCGGAAACACAACCTTATCTGCAATACCCTCTGGTCCCAGTCCTCCAACCGCCAGACGCTCAAAAAAATCCTCTCGCGCAATATGACAAGCCCCCATACTGATCAAGTGTGGATTGGGCACCTGGCAATCAAGCAGAGCAAAACCTTCTCTCCGCAGATGACGAGCCAACTGTGCAAGAATCACCTTAGAGGCATTCGGCTGGGTATGGAACATCGATTCGCCAAACATAAATTTGCCAAGGGCAACACCATAAAGTCCACCGACAAGTTCATCCCCAGACCAAGCTTCCACCGAATGGGCAAAACCAAGGTCATAAAGTTTCTGATAAGCCGTCTGCATTGCTGCGATCAGCCAGGTCTCTTCGCCCTGCTTGACACGAACATCCGCACAGGCCTCAACAACCTGCTCAAAAGCACGATTGCAGGTCAGTTGGAAACGCTGCTGCTTGATAACTCTCTCCAAGCGACGCGACACATAGACATTTTCAGGGATAAGGACACAACGAGGATCCGGTGACCACCACATGATCGGCTCCTCTTCGCCATACCAGGGGAAGATGCCGAGTTGGTAAGCCAGAACCAATCGCTCTGGAGACAGATCACCGCCGACGGCCAGCAGGCCTTCTGCGGTCGCCCAACGTGGGTCAGGAAAAATCAGTTCATCAGTGAGGCGACAGACAGGCATTAAAAAAAGATAGCGCGGGACGCGGGACGAGTAGCGCGAAATTCAAAAACGTAGAGACTCATGGCTTTCGTGTCCTTCGTTCCGGATGTTAGCTGTAGCTGAAATCGAGGTTCCCGGACTTGCTGGCGATGCGGACTTGCCCACCACGGGAAAGTTTGCCGAACAGGATTTCGTCAGCCAGCACGTTACCGATTTCGCTCTCGATCAGACGACCGAGAGGACGGGCCCCGAAGATCGGATCATACCCGCGCCGTGCCAGATCACGCCGGGCACCTTCGGTCAGTTTCAAAGTGACTTTGCGCTCGTCCAGGGAGGCTTGCAACTGGCGAATAAACTTGTCAACCACGCGGGTCATGACCTCTTCATCGAGAGGACTGAAGGAGATAATCGCATCAAGGCGATTACGGAATTCAGGAGAGAAGGTTCTCTCAACAGCCTGACGCGTTTCACCGGGCAGACGGTCACCGAAACCGATCAGCGCACTGCTCATCTCCCGTGCGCCAACGTTGCTGGTCATAATCAGGACCACGTTATGAAAATTGGCCTGACGACCGTTATTATCCGTCAGGGTGCCATGATCCATAACCTGCAGCAGAATATTGAATATATCCTGATGGGCCTTTTCGATCTCATCAAGGAGCAGCACGGCGTGAGGATTGCGAATCACGGCATCAGTCAAGAGACCGCCCTGTTCGAAACCGACATATCCCGGGGGCGATCCAATCAAGCGTGACACGGCATGCTTCTCCATGTACTCGCTCATATCGAAACGCAAAAACTCGACTCCCATCTGCGTAGCAAGTTGTCTGGCGACTTCAGTTTTTCCAACGCCGGTCGGCCCGGTAAAGAGAAATGAACCGGTCGGTTTGTCCGGTTGGCCAAGCCCGGCACGAGCCCGACGAATCGCCTGACAGAGTTGGTCAATGGCCTTATCCTGACCAAAGACCTGGCGTTTGACGGCCCGGTCAAGACCTTTCAGCTTGCGTCGGTCATTCTGGGCAAGTTTGCGCGACGGGATACGTGCCATTCCGGCAACCACTGCTTCAATATCGCTGACACCGATTGTCGAGCGTTTTCTAGGGTAGAGTCGTAGCCGGGCACCGGCTTCATCGATCACATCGATCGCTTTGTCAGGCAAACGACGGAAATTGATATGCCGGGCAGAGAGGTTAGCAGCAGCCTCAAGGGCCGCAGGCGTATATTTTACGCCGTGGTGATCTTCGTAGGCGCCTTTAAGCCCTTGTAAAATTTCGACTGTTTCACTGACGCTCGGCTCCAGCACATCGATCTTCTGAAAGCGCCGCGCCAGAGCCCGATCTTTTTCAAAAAGGTTCTTGTACTCTTCGTAGGTGGTCGAACCGATGCAGCGAAGCTCTCCGGAGCCAAGTACCGGCTTAAGAATATTAGCTGCATCAAGAGAACCGCCACTTGTGGCGCCAGCACCGACAATCGTATGAATCTCGTCGATCACCAGAATGGCTCTGGGCCGCTTCGACAGAGCTTGCACCACTGCCTTGAGACGTTCTTCAAAATCCCCCCGATACTTGGTCCCTGCCAGTAAAGATCCCATATCGAGAGCAAAAAGTTCGGCGTCCTGCAACAGCTCCGGGACATCCTGTTCAAGAATGCGCAAGGCCAGGCCTTCAGCGATGGCGGTTTTACCAACGCCAGGTTCGCCGACCAGCACCGGGTTGTTCTTGCGGCGACGGCAAAGAATTTGAACCGTGCGCTCCAGTTCAGGCACCCGACCAACCAGAGGGTCAATTTTGCCCTTGGCGGCCCGTTCAAGAAGATTGATGGTAAACGCTTCGAGTGGATTGATTTTCTTGGTCGGTTTACTGCCGGGAGATTGCTTGGTTTGCTCATCCGGCTCGTGCTGCTCCGGCTCAGGCTCAGCATTCTGAAAGGACCCTTTGCTGATACCATGAGAGACATAGTTCAAGACATCAAGCCTGGAGAGCCCTTCAGCCTGAAGAATCTGCGCCGCCAGGCAATCTTCCTGTTCAAGGATCGCAGACAAGACATCACCAATGCCAATCTCTTCCCGACCAGAGGACTGCATATGCGTTACGGTTCGTTGCAAAACATTCTGCAGGCCGACTGTCTGCTCCGGCATATCATCATCGGTTTCTTCCAGAGTTTCGAAATGTTGCTCGAAGTAAAGCTCGAGATCTCCGCGAAGAGTGTCAATATCACTGCCACAGGCCTGCAAGATTTCCCTGCCCTGATCGTCAAAGAGCATGGCGTACAAAACATGCTCGGTCGTCAGAAATTCATGATGCCGACGTTGGGCTTCCCTGACTGCCAGGGAAAAGGTGATTTGCACATCCTGATTAAACATCTCTATCGTTCACTCCACTCATCAACAATTTCGTTTCATACATTGACTGTCTTCTGTTTTCTTCATTCTAACAGAGATTAAAGCTGTTCCCAAGGGTAGTATATCGGAAAATGCTCTCTGCCTTTTTTATTTGCTTACACCGTAATACCATAGGCGTGAGCCTGTGGATGGAAGTACCCGCTGCTATATACGCCAGCGGGCAAGCGAAGCTTGGCCTATAAGATGCCATGGGCGTAAGCCCGTGGTAGTTCACTTTGATTTTCAGAAAGGCCCTGTTCGTGATGGAATGGGCTCACTTTCCCTTAAAAATCGACTATTAAACTTTCTTCCTCTCCATCTGGTGAGATCACATCTTCCAGTTCGATCCAGAAAGTAGCACCACCGCCAGGGGTATCTTCAATCCTCACCTGACCAGAATACAGCCGCGCTATTTTTTGCACCGTCGCGAGCCCGACACCACTCCCTGCTAGCTTTTTTCCCGTCGAGCCACGATAGAAAACATCAAAGATTTTACCTTGTTCTTCCTTGGGAATTCCCTGACCGTGATCGCGGACAAAGAAACGGACATTCTTGCCAAAACATTCTCCACCAACCTCAATCAGTCCTCCGTCTGCTCCGGCATAACGCAGCGCATTACCGATCAGGTTCTCAAAAATCTGGATCAATAATGATTCCGGCACCTTGACGTGTGGCAATTTTTCAACGACCACTTTTGCGCCAGTGCTGCTGATCATCTGATCCAGTTCAGTGAGAATATATTTAAGAGCAGCATCGGTATCGACCAGTCCAAGAGGAGGCTCTATGTTACCGGCCCGAGCCAAAGCCAGTAGATCTTCAACCAACAGCGACATTTTGTCTCCCTGCTGCTAGATAATATTCAGAAGTTCCAGAACTTCTGCGCTCAGTTCACTCGCGTAAGCTTCCTTGATCAAGTCGGTGTAGCCGACGACAGCAGAGATAGGAGTGCGTAAATCATGAGAAACCGTATAGACGAAAGCGTCCAGTTCCTGGTTGGCTACCAGCAGTTTCTCCTCGACAGACTTACGGTCAGTGATATCCAGGAACGAGACAACCGCCCCGATCGTCTTATTGCCCCGGTGTAAAGGATATGACCAATATTCGACAGGGAAACGACTACCATCCTTTCGCCAGAGGACTTCATCTTCCAGATGAACTTCACTGGCGTGCAGGTACGCATGGCAAATTTTGCAATCTTCAGCCAGGTAAGGAGTTCCGTCTGCACGCGTGTGGTGAACCAGTTGATGCAGGTTTATATTAAGCAGCTCGTTTTCGTGTTCAAAACCAAGCAAGCTGAGACATGCCGGATTACAAAATGTACAGTTCCCCTCAAGATCAAGGCCATAGATGCCCTCTGCTGCTGAGTTCAGCAAGAGCGTGGTCTGTGTCATGCTTTCCTTCAAGACTCTTTCTGTCCTTCTGTACTTGAACAGGACGAAAAGCAAGTCCACCACGAAAAAAGTCAAGATTCCCAGGAGGGTCAATATTTGAGTTCTGGTGAATGTATAGAAATCTGGGGATGGATCAGGAACAAGACTGTTTGCAGGGAGAGACACTGCTTTCTGGTGAGCCAGCGAGTCTGGCACCCATGGCAGAACAAAAGAGAGCAACAGCAGCAAGCAAAGAGCAATAGCGATGCTACCGATTACTCTTGCCAGATTGCTCTTCTCAGGTAAGTGCATTACTAATTCTCGCAGTCAGTGCTTTGAATCAACCAGGAGTCTATCGGACATCTCCCACGGGAAACGTTACAATACACTAATATTGTGGGTTTCTCTAAGAATTTGATTCAAGTCATGTCCTGGAAACTCGTCGGACAATCAGAGCTGCCAGGCGCTCGGGCTTTACGATATTCGTTGATCGCAGCCTTGAATGCTCCAGCGGCGAGGTTGGAACAGTGCATTTTTTCTGCCGGAAGCCCATCAAGGGCGTTTGCGATATCCTGTTCGGTGATTTGCAAAACCTCCTCCAGAGTTTTCCCCATGGCCAGTTCACTGGCGATAGAAGATGTCGCTATCGCGGCACCACAGCCAAAGATTTTGTATCTGATGTCACGTACCCTATCCTTCTCGATTTTGAGAAAAAGGAGTAATGCGTCACCACAATCAGGATCGCCGACCTTTACCAGCACAGTGGGTTCCGCCATCGTGCCAACATTACGAGGATTGGAGAAATGGTCCATGGTTTTTGCAGAGTACATGACTAACCCTCTTCATCTTTATCGATGACTAACGCCTGGCAATTGACGATAGCATTCACCATTTTGTTACGTCCGCTGGTGACCAGTCGCTGAATTGTGCCACGAGAGACACCCATCCTCTGACCAGCCTCCTCTTGGGTGAGCCCCTGCCCGTCACAGAGATGAAGAGCCTCCATCTCATCAATATACAGAGTCACCATGGTCAACTCTTTCAACGGAATTGACGTTGGTTTAAAGACTCTGCCCGCTGGGTGTTCATGGCAACATTTGCGTGGTTTTTTAGGTCGTGGTGACATCGCTCATCCTTGGAATCACAGCCTGCCTGTCAAACAGACAGGCTGATAGAATCGAGTAATTTTAAAAATATCCGTTCAGAAAAGTTTAACGGACAGCTCCCTCTGGCACAAAGCCTTTTGCCGTCTCTGCAGTCGGTGCGCCGAAAATTTTAGGCACAATCTTGATGTACCAGGCGGCAGACTGGATCATATGCAGATCAAAATCTTCAGCGACCTCGAGCCCATGCTGACCGAATTCTCCATTTTGTCCTCGTTGTGGATCATAAAACCACGGTCTTTGGCCTCACGGAAAAGATCACTGACAAATTGCTCGACCGGTTTTTCAGTTTCACTGCGATAAACCTGCATTAGTCCTAGTCCTTAAAATATGCAACTGTTAACAACCGCAACCTGCTCCAGATCCCTGACCAGCACCATGGCCGTGTCCATGACCATGAGTCCCGGCATGACCGCCACAAACATCATTCAAGGTCAGCTCAGGGAGAGTGCCTTCTGTGATCTGTGACAAATTGTAGGCAACGTTTCCAGGCTGAGCCTGGAAAACTTTGAGTCCAGCCTGTTGCAGGCCGTTTAGAGCGCCTCTCCCTATTCCGCCGACTACGATGGCATCAACAGTTTGCCCTGCAAGAGCCTTAAGAGGCTGACACTGGCCATGGCCGTGTCCCTTGTCCTGATTAAGCTGCTCTTTAATCTCACCTGTCTTCGCATCGACCACTAAAAACATTGGTGCCGAACCGAAGTGATCAAATACCTGACTTTCCAAACCGTCATTAGACGTTACCGGGAAACAGATTTTCATTGTTTTTCTCCTTGCTAGTTGTGTGTATATGCACAATACACAGACAACATTCAAAAGGCAATATATTTTTCCACACATTTCACAGTAGTATAAATATGGCAATTACATATATTTCGCGTGACAAAGGCGGCGTGAGAGTAGAAAGCCTGGACAGACATCACAGTGAGAAATAAAAAGATGTAAACCAATCAATCTTTGCTACGTCTAAGATCACAAAACAAATCGCCATACTTTTAACTCAAACACTTTAAGGAGCAATCAGATGAAGAGTCGTACGATTTATGTTATTGGGATTTTTGCCGTCATTTTGATAATCACGACCGTACCAGGACTTGCCTTGGCTAGGGGTGGCGGCGGGGGTGGAGGTGGAGGTGGAAAGGGTAACTGCAACAAAAGTGCTGGTATGAGCACGACACAAACCCAAAATAGCTACCAGAATCAAAGCAAACAGCAAAAGCGCTACAGGAATCAACAAGAGGTTGGCTTGTCTACTACCTCCACAGAAAACAACACGAACCGTGGCAACGGCACTCAAGACAGGACACGTGCTCAACTCCGCGATCCTGCAACACATAGTAGTGAAGCAGCAGAATAAGGAGAGGTACGAAGTACTTTAAACTTAAAAATGCGCAGCCGAAGAGTACGGCATAGATCACAACGTAGATAAATGCAGCATTGAACAAACCAATGTCCCGTAACCATTGTTCCAGAAGTAGCGGAATCTCGGTTAAAGCAAGTTGCGAGCGCCATCAGAGGGTTAACGCCAGCAGAAACAGGCCAAGCCAGAGAATGCCGAAAATTAATTTTAATAGGCTGATTTCCCCTCGTGTCATGGGACGCCTTGATTCAAGTCCCAGTTGTAATCATAGGAAATCGATCCACGGTGGCTCTTCAGTTTGTCGGTCAGGGCTGAGGCAGCAAATTCTTCCAGGTGAACAAGCAGGCTCGCTTCAGTACCACCAAAGTCCTCCTGGAACCAGTCATAGATACTTGAAAGAAGCAGATTAGTACCAGAGACCCTGGCTCCACGTGGGCTATTCATAAACTCGCGAGCAGCTTTGGTGAGCAGTCGATCTGTATTCTCGGCAGTAAAAGGCTCTGCTTGCAGATTCGGGCAGCCCAAGCTGGCACAGTTTACGGCATAGTGAACGAGATTGTCCTTCCAGATCGGCCGCAGGATGCGATGTTCGATATCGTTGAGAGAGAGCTCGATTCCTTCCACTTTGACCAGTTTCAGATCCCAGGGGCCAGAGCTGAACCAGCCGGAGCTGATGTCCCTGATACTTTGCAGCGGGTAGTGATCGAGAATGGTATGGACGGTTAAAGCGTTGTAAAGATTGATCCAGAAAGCCTTTTGCTCGGCGCGGTTCAGCTTTGTTGCAGACACGGAACCCAAGGCAGCAAGGTAGTTAGCAAGGGTTTCTTTGTCCTCGGCGGTTACGGAAGCATAACGAATCAGAGTTACGGTACCAGGCTTACCAACGATCGGGTATTTGTTCAGGAAACTGGCCCATGATGAATGGTCAACTCGGAGGCTACTCTGCGGGTCGTTCGCCTGCCAGCGGGGCCAGAGTTCCGACTTAGGGGCGGCACAAGCGGACATGACCAGTCCGGAACCAAGCAGCAGGAAAGCTGTAATAAGTAAAACTTTTGAACAGGAGCGCATGATCCTTCCTTTCGGTAACAGTCGTCCTTCCTGCTCAGCCTCGTCGCCAACTGTGATATTTCTCCACCCACGCCAGCAATTTCTCCGGTGCGTGGGCTTTCTTCCATTCGCCAGCCACTGCCTTGTTCGCTTCCGACATGGTCGGATAAGTGTGAATAGTGCCAAGAATTTTATTTAGGCCGAGGCCATGCTTCATCGCCAGGACATATTCGGCAAGCAGATCTCCAGCATGGCTACCGACGATGGTAACACCGAGGAGTTTGTCGCTGCACGGTTTGGTGAGTACTTTGATCCAGCCATGGTCCTCGGAATCGGCGATGGCGCGATCAAGATCGTCGATACCATAGCGCGTCACCTCGTAAGCGATGCCCTGGACCTTAGCCTCATCTTCAGAGAGACCAACCCGGGCAACTTCAGGGTCAGTAAAGGTGGCCCAGGGGATAACACTGTAGTCAACTTTGAATGATTTTACATCGCCGAAGAGAGCGTTGACTGCTGCATACCAGGCCATGTGCGCAGCGGTGTGGGTAAACTGGTAAGGTCCTGCCACATCACCGACGGCAAAGATATTGGGAAAATTGGTCCGCAGTAACGGATCGACAGCCACGGTGCCTTGCTTGGCAATCTCAACACCGAGCTCTTCCAGACCGAAACCGGTGATATTAGGACGACGACCAACGGCAATAAGTATTCGATCGAAGGGGATTCTGACCGTCTCGCCATCAGCATCACAGAGCAGTATATCCTGCCCTTCTTCCTGGACTACTTCTTTAGCCGCATGGCCGGTCAGAACCTTAATCCCGTCCTTTTCAAACTGTTGTTGTACATATGCAGAGACTTCCGGATCCTCACGGCTCATGATACATGGTAGCATTTCGACCTGGGTAACTTCGGCACCTAGACGGGCCATGGCCTGGGTTATCTCCGAGCCGATTGGGCCACCGCCGAGCACAATCAGACGACCTGGGTTTTCACGCAATGACCAGAGGTTGTCAGATGTCAGATAGTCGATTTTATCGAGGCCTTTGATCGGCGGCACGAAGGGCCGCGCTCCAGTGGCGATGATGATGTTGCGGGTGGTCAGTGTCTGGCCGTTGACTTCGACCGTCCAGGGTGAGGTGATAGTTGCGGTACCAGTATGGCATTCGACACCAAGCTCTGTGTAGCGTTCAATGGAATCGTGCGGCTCAACCTTTTCGATCACCCTTTGCACCCGCTCCATGACCTCGGCAAAGTCATATTCGAACTGACCCGACTTGAAGCCAAATTCCTCGGCACGTCGGGCATAGGAGACCATCTTGGCAGAGCGGATCAACGCCTTGCTCGGTACGCAGCCGGTATTCAGGCAGTCGCCGCCCATTTTGTCCTTTTCAATCAGAGCCACCTTGGCTTTTACGGCCGCAGCGATATAGGCGGAGACCAGCCCACCGGAACCGGCACCGATAGCGACCAGGTTGTAATCGAATTTCTTCGGTTTATCCCAGCCGGCAAAGGCCTTGCGACGTTTGAGGACATCGATGATGCGTTTGGCGATCAATGGGAAGATACCGAGCAAGACAAAGGAGAGCAGAATGCCGGGAGAGAGAATCCCTGCGGCACTCTCGATCTGGCCGAGCTGAGTACCAGCGTTGACATAGACTGCAGTACCAGGAAGCATGCCAAGCTGACTGACCCAATAATAGGCTAAAGGCCGCATCGGTGTCAGGCCCATGACCAGGTTGATGACGAAAAAGGGGAAGAGCGGCACCAGGCGCAGGGTAAAGAGGTAAAAAGGACCTTCTCGTTCAACACCTTCGTTGATCGCCTTGAGTTTATCGCCAAACTTGCCCTGCACCCAGTCCCGGAGCAGAAATCGTGAAACCAGAAACGCCAGGGTAGCACCGATGGTGCTGGCAAAGGAGACGGTGACCAATGCGGTCGAAAAGCCAAGCAGGGCTCCACCGGCCAGGGTCATCACCGCAGCACCGGGCAAAGAAAGCGCAGTGACCACCACGTAGAGAATAAAGTAGATGGCGATGGTCATCATCTGGTTGGCTGCGTAGAACTCTGCGAAGGACACTTGACGTGCCTTGAACTCGGTCAGAGTCAGATAGTTGTGCAAGCCAAACCCAAAAAAGCACCGATTGACAGTGCGACCAGCAGTAGCAGGATAATTTTTCGACTACCAACGTTCAAGACTCATCTCATTTCTTCAGCAGGGAGACACCTATCTCCCTGCTGAAGTGTGAAAAGGGTTATTTTACAGGCCCGGTGAAAATCCAGTCGTTGTTGATCACGGATGCGTGACAGCCGATACAGCCAGCAACCTTACCTGATTTTGCGATCGATCCATCGGCTTTATATTTCGCCCAGAACCAGTCACCAGCATCAGGATCATAACCCTTAACACGATACATGACCGTAACTGCTCCCAAAGCTTTGTCAGGCATATAGTTCTCTTTGACGATAATTGCACCGTCAGCAAGAGTGCCGACCTTGTTGTTAATCCCCTTGAGCGCTACATCATTAACATAGCTGGTGAGCAGTGCGCCATGCGGATGCCGACCTTTGTAGAATTTATCTTTACCGGGGAAGAACGACCAGCTTTGGTAAGGGTTGGTTTTGGTGATGTAGTCATAAACAGCTTTACCTTCTGCGGACGGCATTGGTCCTCCTCCTGCCAGAACCAGTCCAGTGGTGCTCAACAACAGTGCAATTGTCATAACCAGCGCGATCAATAATCTTCTTTTCATGATCTCCTCCTCTATGTTTGTGGGAAGTGGATCCTGTTTTGTACAAGACCCTTGTTAACTGATTATCCTCCAGAGAGTAGGCTAATACTGTAAGCCCGCTTACATATAATATCAGATATTTTTACGTCGTTCTCATCTTCTGCATAATCTTTTTGGGACAATCACGCCTTCAAGGGAGTAAAAGACAGGGTTGTTTGACAGGCTGGTACATATAATATTGGAGGGATTTATTCTGGATGGGGTTTGTTAAAAGTCACGTCAAGCCAGCTTTAACTCCGCGCGCAAGGGGAATCCCTCCACTCTGGCCATAGCATGGGCTTTACTCGCTTTTGTTTCTGCCACTTCATATGGATAAGTTCCACAGACCCCTTTACCCTTGAAGTGAACGTGTAACATGATCCGGTTGGCATCAGTTGGCGACTTATGAAATACGGTCTGCAAGACATGGACAACAAACTCCATCGTCGTATAATCGTCGTTAAGCAGAAAAACACTATACATGGGAGGCCTCTTTATCTTGCCTCTCACTGAGCTGCTTGTCTGAATATTTGTCCTGTCGCCCATCAGTCACCTTACTAATTATCTGTCACATCCTAACACAGAAAACCACAAACTGTCATCGCTGTGCATCGCACGGTTTGACATGAGTTGAAAAACCCTTAGAATATATAAGATAATTTTAATTTTTCGGGTTCTTCCCCCCACCACCGGCCCGGATACTTTTGCTTGCAGGCATTCTCTAAAGTTGTGAACAGGGGCCACTTTATGTCCAGATCCAGGCCTGAAGGACAACTATATTTTCTTTTGTGCGGCTGCTTTTTAGCCGGTGCACTGA
Source organism: Deltaproteobacteria bacterium (assembly GCA_024279915.1). Classification (GTDB taxonomy): domain Bacteria; phylum Desulfobacterota; class Desulfuromonadia; order Desulfuromonadales; family BM103; genus M0040. The sequence goes on along the minus strand of JAJRRB010000031.1, from coordinate 7,254 downwards.
TTTTTGCTGCAGTCACTTTCCTGGGACGCAGTCTTCACAATCTACCCATGGAAATAAACCAGTTGTGGCTACCGATTCTCTTCGGCGGCATACTTGGCGTTATCTTTGGTCGCTTGAACATCCGTCTGCGTGGCATGAGTCATCGTCTCAGCGTAAGCGAGACACGCTTCCAGCAGCTCTACCAGCGAACCCCGGACATGCTGCATTCGATGGACAGAGAGGGTCACCTTCTTTACGTCAGCCAATCATGGCTCGACACCCTCGGCTACTCTCGTGATGAGGTCATTGGCAAAGACTTTTTTGATTTTGTTGTTAACGAAAGCATCCAGGACCTTCGCATAAAACATTTTCAGAAGCTCAACGCATTAGGTGAGATCCGAGATATCAACTATCAATTGCGGACGGCGAATAGTTCGACAATAGAGATCTCTCTCTCTGAGGTGGCCCAGTGTGATTTTGACGGGCATCTGACTGAGAGTCTGGCTGTCCTCAACGATCTGACCGATCACCGCGCTGCTGAAGAACGCATCGAAAAGCTGGCGTACTACGACACGCTCACCGGTCTACCCAATCGGGCCTTGATGAACGATCGCATTCTGCAATCAATAGCACTGGCCCGCCGCGAAAACCGCCAGGTGGGGGTCTTCTTTTTCGACCTCGACCGCTTTAAACTGATCAATGATACTCAGGGCCACGCCGTTGGTGACATGGTGTTGCGCTCTGTCGCGCAGCGCTTAAAAAAGTTCATTCGTGAAGGCGACACTTTTGCCCGTCTGGGAGGCGATGAATTCGTTATTGTCCAGGCCGACCCGAACCACGACCCCAACTTCTCGATCATGGGCCAACGGATTCTTGAAACTCTGGGGCAACCTTTCCAGATCGGTAGCCGTGAATTCTTCACCACAGCCAGTATCGGCGTATCTGTCTACCCCGTTGATGGTGATGATCCACAAGCATTATTAAAAAGCGCCGACACCGCCATGTACGTTGCTAAAAGCCGCGGCCGCAATAACCTCCAGTTCTTCTCCGCCGATATGAACGCCGCGGCCCTGGCTAAGACCGACCTTGAGAGTCGCTTGCGACATGCACTGAGCAGAGGCGAGTTGCAGCAGTATTACCAGCCTCAAATCAATCTACTCACCGGCGCATCACCGGTGTCGAAGCATTACTGCGCTGGTACGATAGTGACGGCAAGCTGATTCCACCAAGTCAGATCATCAGCGTTGCCGAAGAGAGCAGCCTGGTTTTTCCACTTGGCGAGTGGGTTTTAAGGACAGCCTGCAAGCAAGCGAAGATCTGGCAGGACGCTGGGCTGCCGCCATTTCGCATGTCCGTCAATCTCTCTGGTAATCACATCCGTCAGGCCAACTTTATTGATCGTATTGAATCAATTTTGCACGAGACAGGGATCAAGCCCAACACTCTGGAAATTGAACTTGCCGAGAACTCGGTCATGGGCCACGTCGACGATAGCATCATGGCGTTAACCGATCTCAAGATTCGCGGGATTAATCTCGCCATCGACGATTTCGGTACAGGCTACTCATCTTTGCTGTACCTCAAGCACTTCCCGATCCACCGTATCAAAATAGCCCAGGAGTTTATTCGCGACATTATCCACAACCCTGACTACGCTGCCATCACTGAGGCAATATTAAGTATGGCAAACAGTTTGAACCTGGCAGTTACCGCAGTCGGTGTTGAGGATCAAATTCAGCTTGATTTTCTGAGGAAACGTGGTTGCCTGGAAGTTCAGGGACGTCTCTTTGGGTCAGCCATGAGTGCGGAAGAAATGACGCTCTTTCTTAAAGACTCGGGGAAGGTATCTCAGGGGATCAATGAACAGGCAGGTAAGAGTAAATCAAGTCACGAAGAATCTAAAAAGATTCATTAGTGTATTGGAACTTTCTTTCCAGAAACATATATAGCCAGTATCTCAGGCTCAGCAAGTAGAGCCAAAACCGCCGAGCTTAATCTTTTAGGTCGATGATCAAGACCAAGGTACTCCAGCGCCCCACCCAACTCGCAGTAAACAGTATCGATCAGCCTCTTTTGAAACAGGTTCATCTCCACCATTGGCGGACCATCCAATGGCACCATTGCTATCGCATCACGACCAGCATCTGGGTCGGTTGAGTTAATGGCGCGACACAGGAGAGGACGAACAGTATGAATGATACAGCTACCCTGTTCATTCAGAAAGGCACAGGGTTCTCGCACGAAAAGGCGTTCTTCATCATCCAGCCAACGAGTTCGCGTGATAAGCTCCTGTAAACGGGTCTGAAGCAGATCAAGTTCACCTGCTGAGAAACGTCTTTGCAGAAACCAGGTGATGGCGACCGCTTCAGGGACCAAAACAGAGACGTTGAGAACGCAACAGGCGCCGCAGCCTGGACCACAGGCTACCCGTGATGTTTCTGAAGATTCACCAAAGCGGGCAAGGTCTCTTTCTGTCGCAATAGCTAATAGGTGCATGCGGCCGGAGATTTCCGCAAGATTGCTGCCGGAGGACATCAAAGACCTGGAAAACTTGCGGACTTGCCAAGAATAGCCGGAAAAGTCAAACTGGTTCTGCATGGTCGTCTCCCTGGATTTAAAGGGCACACACCCGCGATGAAGAGTGTAAATATACCTCATTAATACCAGACTGTCATCTTTCCGCGATTGGTGACAGAAACATAAAAATGTATTAGAGTGAAGCTACTTGGAGAAAGCCTATATTAGTCTTGCTTATCGTGATAATGGAGAGATCATCATGCAACGCGTTGCCATTCTGATTATTATAGCACTGGCTATAACCATGCCGGCTCATGCCAAAGCAAAAAAGATAAAAAACATGCCACGCAGAAGATCTCAAAAGAACAGATAGCTATCGAGACTTTCAGCCCAGCAGAACGTAATCTGATTCGCGCAGACCTGCTTGGTAAAAAGCGAACGAAATCACAGCAGAGCCACAAGAACCTCCCTCCTGGTCTGCAGAAAAAAGTGGCGAGAGGGAAAGCTTTGCCACCGGGCTGGCAGAAAAAAATTGCAGCGGGGCAAAGTCTCGACTACCAGCTCTACCGGCAGGGCAAGGGACTTCCTGATTTTCTTTTACCACGACTTCCGCAACCCCCCGTTGGCTCCGAGATTCTTCAGATTGAAGATAAAATTGTCCGTATCAACACGGCAACCCGTACCATTCTCGATGTCTTTGACCTGATACCAACACGCTGACACAAGGATATCTATAAATCTATGCAGCAGACCACCCATACCCCGGTGATTGGCTATCTCCTCTGGCTATTCGGCTTCACCGGTGCGCACCGCTTCTACTATGGACGACCGATTTCCGGAACAATTTATTTTTGTACGCTGGGGCTGTTTTTTGTTGACTGGCTGGTTGACCTGTTTCTGATTCCTGGCATGGACCGCCAGGCCGACCTGCGTTTTACAACTGGTCCCATTGACTACAATACTGCCTGGATACTGCTTACTTTTCTCGGTCTTTTCGGTGTACATCGCATGTATATAGGAAAATGGCTGACTGGCATCCTTTACCTGGCGACCGGCGGGCTATTGGGCATCGGCTATATCTACGACTACTGGACTCTCAACGATCAGTTATCTCAACTCAATAATTGAACACTAGCAGCCTGTCGAACAATCAATAAACTGGCTGCTAATGCTACGGAGCAAAAAATGATTACTCACATCGTGCTTTTCAAATTCAAACCGGAAACAACCGAGGCTGAAATCCAACAACTTGCCGAAGGCCTTGGCGGCTTGCCACAATCGATTGAAGAGATTCGTGAATTTCGTTTCGGTGCAGACGTCGTCCACTCCGAACGCTCTTATGACCTAGGCCTGGTCTCGAGCTTTGAGGATCTTGACGCGCTGCAACGCTACCAGGTTCACCCGGAGCACCAGAAAGTCGTGGCACAGGTTAAAGCCATCCCCTCGGGTGTCGTTGCTGTCGATTTTGCCAATTGATCATAGGGTTTTCACAGAGATGACTCAGTCAAGCCGCGAAGGTGTCATCAAATTTCAACTTGATTTTCAGAAGGGTCCATCCCCATCTGCAGCGCAACTGCATGAACTGAATGCCTGGCGCACCATTTTCAAAAAGCTCGGACTGGTCGGTCAAGATCCAGAACGTTACGACGGCTATGGGTTCGGCAACCTGAGCCGACGCCTGTCGGATCAAAACGGAACAGTTTTTCTGATCAGCGGCACCCAGACCGGTCACTTGCAGAAGCTCTTGCCTGAACATTACGCCACGGTTCACCAGTGCAACCCTGCTGCCAATCAACTTGAATCATCAGGACAGATTCAGCCATCATCAGAAGCACTCTCCCACGGTATTCTCTATCAAAGTGACCCGGAGATCCTCTGGGTCATGCACCTCCATAGCCCGGAGATCTTCAATCGCTGCGATCAGCTGAATCTTCCCTGTACTGACCCGGCAGCTGATTATGGAACACCGGAAATGGCAGCAGAAATCCAACGTGTCGCCAGTGTCCACAACCACTCAATGCCGGCTCTGTTGGTTATGACCGGACATCAGGACGGCATTCTGGTCTACGGTTCCACAGTGGCAGAAACAGGAAATCTCGTTGTAGAAACCCTGTCATTAGCATTACAACAGCGCTGAAAACCCATCAACTCACACCGTTTTTCGTTGTAATCATCGAACAAATAACGTTTTTGCTTGCAGATCCACTTCAATCTCAGGCATGATTAGCGCCCTGTTATTAGTTTTTGCCAACAATAGGACTAACCATGACTCTCCTGATTCGTTTTGAATGTCCACAATGCAAGCAGTCTCTGCCTCTCAACCTGCAGGACTTTGCCCCGGGAAACCGTCTGATCTGCAAAACATGCCAGACACCTGCGCGCATGACCAAAGCTGGCTTAGAACATTTTTCAGAAGATTTGCGCCAATACTGCCAAATCTGACTCGATCCAGACTTATAATTTCATCTGTTTCAAATATTAAAAAGAGTATGCAGGTTTCTGCCCGAAATCGTGCACTGAACTATCCTGTCACACCCCCCTTGTAGCCTCTGTCTCTGGAGGCTGTGGACTATACGGCCCGAAGCGAAAATTCGGAAGTTTGAGGCCAGATTTTAGCTCATTTGAGAGTAATAGCCGTAGCTATTGGTCGAAAAGGAGTTAAGATATGGACCAAACAGCTGGATTTGCAGCCGGGTCATGGATAGTCCTACATCCTCCTTAGCTGCTATCTTTATTGATCACCTATCAACACCCATATTCTACGGAGTTCTCTATGTCTGCTGCGCCTGACCTGCTCTGGCTTGTTGCCGCCCTGATCATCGGCTTTATACTGGGATTCTTACCAGCTATTCTCTTGGTTAAAAATCGAATTAACGCGGCTCGGGTAGCTGGTCGTCATGAACTCGCGACCGATCTTGCGATTCTGGAGGAACGATTAGCCCGTCGCGAAGAGCAGCTACAGCAGCAATATGTAGAGTTACAGGCCATGGGCAGCAAACTGTAAAACCTGATTCAGGCGGGGACAGCACTGGAGAAAAAGAATGTGCAACTGGAGACTGAACGGAAGGCCGAGTTTCTGCGTTCGGAAGAGAATCTGCAGGTTCTGAATGAGACTAAAAAGGAACTGCAGATCCAATTTGAGAACCTTGCTAATCAGATCTTTGCAGAGAAGACCAAGACATTTGCCAACCAGAGCAAGGCGAATCTCGACACGATCCTGACACCATTTAAAGAAACCATTGCCGCGTTTGAAAAAAAGGTCACCGAAGTGTACAACGCAGAGGGCAGAGAACGACACTCGCTGATCAAAGAAGTGCAACGACTACAGGAATTAAATAAGAAGATCGGTGAAGACGCCGAGAACCTGACCAAAGCTCTCAAAGGTGACCCCAGGACCCAAGGCGCCTGGGGTGAAATCATTCTTGAGCGCATTCTCGAGGAATCCGGCTTACGCAAAGGGATCGAGTATGATTCGCAAGGCGGCTTCAGAGACGCAGAGGGCCACTTGCTCACACCCGATGTCGTTATTCATCTCCCTGAAGAGAAAGAGATCATCATCGACTCAAAGGTATCCCTGGTCGCCTACGAAAAATATGTGCGTTGCGAAGATGATGAAGAACGAAATCAAGCCATCAAGGAGCATCTGGTGTCGATCAATGCTCATCTGAAAGGGCTGGAATCGAAGCGGTATGACGAGCTGCCAGGAATCAAAAGTCTTGATTTCGTCCTGATGTTTGTGCCAATTGAAAGCGCCTTCATGCTGGCGATTGACAAAGACAGTGAAATTTTCCGTAAAGCCTTTGATCAAAATATTATGATCGTCAGTCCATCAACCCTGCTGGTGACCTTGCGAACCATCCAGAACATCTGGCGCTACGAATACCAAAACAAAAACGCTCTTGAGATTGCCGATAAGGCAGGCAGCCTGTATGACAAGTTTGTCAGCTTTGTGGCCGACCTGGAAAAAATTGGCGATCAGATCAGTAACACTCAGAAAAGCTATGATGGCGCCCACAACAAGTTGACCAGCGGCAAAGGTAATCTCATTTCCAGAGCACAAACACTTATCGATCTGGGCGTGAAAAGCCGGAAGAAACTACAGGCTTCGGTCCTGCAGGAGGCCGGTGAGAAGGTGCCTCTTGTTGAAGAGTAATGCTCTTCTGTGTTGATAGGGGTATCCTGAATATCCTAAGGTAATTTGAGAACTGCTGCTGGAACAACTTTCGAGGCAATAAACGTAAAGGGACCTAAGCACCGAGGTGAACAAGACATTTTCATAATTGTGATGGGATGTAAGATCAGTGCCTTTATTGTGTGTCTGGGGCGTGGTTTGTGAGACATTATGTTGTGGTAATTCAAAAATGATCTGACTTTTGCTACAAGATGTGGTTGAGGTCAAAACTGCTTATCTTGAACGATTCTTATTTATCAGGGTTTCTAGTAAGCACCTCAAACACACCACTTCTTACTATCAAAACAATGCGAGAGGACTTTTAGGAATATCTCCTCTTTACTGCTTAACGCCATATCTCACACAAATCCATTCTTAAATATCAGGGAATCAAAGAATCGCTCTTCCGACCAGTTTTATGCCTCTCCAAAATCAATGACATAACTTTATAGTACAGATCGGTTTGGTCTGTCGGAGAGATTATGAGGCGAGGGGGCTTCTTTGCAAAACTTACTAGTTTTAAAAACCGTCTGAACAGACCGAAAACCATCTTCAAAAGTGAAATTCAGATTTTTGAAATGTCTAAT
>JAJRRB010000030.1 GCA_024279915.1 Deltaproteobacteria bacterium | reverse complement strand
TTTCCGCCTGCACTGGCACAGAAACTGTCCCAGAAGTATCTATAGTCAGCAGTCTTTCTATCTGAGGGAAAAAGTAGGTGGTCGGTTTACGATGTAGTACGGCACCCGACAAAGAGATTGCACCGTCACTGTAGGGAGCCAGCTGTCGGGTGCCATCGGCCAGCTGTTTTGGGACTTTAAGCCGATATTCGACCGCCAGTTTATCCAGTAGCTGTTCGAGTGCTGGTCGATCTAACTGTTTCAGCATGGCTCGACCATCACTGCACAGACCTTGAACTCAGGAATGCCCGACTCTGGGTCAAGGACGTTATTGGTGAGAACATTAGCGGCCCCTTCAGCAAAATGGAAAGGGATAAAAACCTGTCCAGGCGGTACCATGTCGGTTAGTTGTGCTGCGGCAGTTATTGACCCGCGTCGGCTGCTGATTCTGACTTGCTGGCGCTCTATAAGTTGGTATTTAATCGCATCTTCCGGGTTAATTTGTACAAAGGCATGCCGTTCTTCACGATCGAGAAGATGACTGCGACGAGTCATGCTGCCAGTATGCCAATGGAAATAGGTCCGCCCGGTATTGAGCAATAGAGGATATTCCTCATCCGGCAGTTCAGCTGATGGACGGTAATCGACTGGGCTGAAACGCCCGTTGCCACGGGTGCATTGATCGACGTGCAGGATCGGTGTGCCGGGATGCTCGTTGTTTGTACAGGGCCATTGCAATCCATGCCCTTCCAGGCGTCGATAACTGACGCCACCGTAGCTAGGGGTCAATTCAGAGATTTCAGACATGATCTCCGCTGGATCGATATAATCCCCCTTAAGGCCACACCGCTTAAGTAATTCACATAAGATTTGCCAATCAGCTCGTGCGTCTCCAGGTGGATCAATCGCCTTACGGCCACGTTGCACGCGGCGTTCGGTTGAGGTAAAAGAACCATCACGTTCTGCATAACAAGCCGCTGGCAGGATAAGGTCCGCCAGTTGAGCCGTTTCGGTGGGGAAGATATCAATAACAGCAAGAAAATCCAGCCTTTCCAACGCTTGCTGAACCAGAGTTTGATTGGCATCGGAGATCATCGGGTTCTCTCCGAGTATCAGCATGCCACGCACCTTACCTTCGGCGGCCGCCTCAATCGCGTGGGTGGACATCAGGCCGGGGGTATTCGGCAGTTTCACCCCCCAAGCGGTGGAAAATTTTTCCCGTACGGCTGGATCAGCCACATTCTGGTAGCCGCTGTAGACGTCGGGTAGTGCCCCCATATCGCAAGCACCCTGAACGTTGTTCTGACCGCGTAGCGGGTTGATCCCGGTGCCAGGGCGACCTAGATTGCCTGTCAACAGCGCCAGGTTAGAAACAGCCCGAACATTATCGACACCGTGGCTATGTTGGGTGATTCCCATAGCGTAAACAATCATCGCCTTGTCGGCATTAGCAAAGAGTCGAGCTGTTTCAACAATCTGCGACGGTCTCAATCCGGTAATCTTCGCCACATATTCCGAAGTGAAAGGTTCCAGAGATTCCCGCAGTGCGGCGAAGTTCTCGGTCCGTGCTTCAATAAAAGCATGATCCTCTAGACCATCCAGGAGAATCTGCCGCATTATGCCGTTGAGTAGAGCCACGTCACTACCGTTCTGGTGACGCAGGTGCAGATCAGCATGCCGACTCAAGCGGATTTTGCGGCTATCTGCAACGATCAACTTGGCTCCACGTTGAACCGCCTGCAATATCCGACTGCCAATCAGCGGATGTTGTTCGGTGGTGTTGGAACCAATCACAAAAATCAGTTCAGTTTCTTCAAAGCAGTTCAAGCTGTTGGTCATCGCCCCGGAACCGAGGGTCTCTACCAAAGCGGTGACCGTTGAGGAATGGCAGAGACGCGCACAATGATCAATGTTGTTGGTGCCGTACCCTGCGCGGGCCAGCTTCATCAGCAGGTAATTCTCTTCATTGCTGACCTTGGCTGAAGAGAGAAACATCAAGCTGTCAGAACCATGATTTGCGGAAACACCAGACAGCTTTTCATGAACCAGATCGAGGGCCGTTTGCCAGTCGGTTGGTTGTAAAATACCATTTTGACGAATCAGAGGAGTCTTCAAACGATCCGGATGATCAACAAAGGCATGTGCGTTCCAACCTTTGATACAGAGCTGACCACGACTGGTTGGGTGGTTGCCAGCTGGTTCAACACCGATCAGACGACCGTTGTCATCACTAAGCAGGTAGAAATTACAGCCGGTGCCGCAATAAGGACAGGTCGTCAAGGTTGTGGTCATATTGCCCCCCGCAAGTGCTCAACCTCTTCCAACCAGAAGATCGGTCCGTCAGTGCAACAATAAAGATGCTCAATCGTACAGTGGCCCCACTTGCCGACACCACAACGCATCTGCCGTTCCAGAGAAAGCATGATCTGTTTTGAACCAGTCAGCCCCATTCGGCGTAGTTCATTAATCACCGGACGGTACATCGATGGCGGACCAACCACCACCGCACAGCAATTCTCGGCATCAATTTCAACATCTGCCAACAGCTTGGTGAGCAGGCCGGTTTCTCCATCGTAGCAGGAGGTTGCCGGAGTTTGGTCAACGGTGTAGCGGCAGGAAAAGTTGTCGTTGATCTGCCAGTCGACCAGCTCTTCTTTAAACAACAGGTCCTGCGGCGAACGGGCCCCGTAGCGGATCTGCACAGATTGGTAAATTGATGAATGATCCTGGCAATATTGGATTAGAGAACGAAGCGGAGCCAGACCACAGCCCCCGGCAAGCAACAGCAACTCTTTGCCCTGCAAGGCATCAAGCTGAAACGGGCGTCCAAATGGGCCACGGATACCAATCTGTGCGCCAGGTTGTAGTTGATGCAAGGCAGTCGTCAACAGGCCCGCCTTGCGCACTCCCAGTTCGAAATAACCTTTCCTGGTCGACGAGCTGGCGACTGAAATAGGCGCTTCGGTTAAGCCAGTTATTGACAACTGAACAAACTGCCCCGGCTGCTGATTCAACTCGCTACCGTCTTCCAACTGCAGGCGAAAGAGTTTTTCATGAGGAGTCAGATCGTCAACAGCCAAGAGTCGACATGGCCGTGGAGCATATATGGAGTGGTTATCGGCAGCAGATGGATGCATGAGGGCTCCGACAGAATTAATACAGAGAGCAAACGAATGGTAGCATTATACTCTTTAAGGGCAGGAATCGATAGGCTGCAAAAATCTATTAAGCCTCAAAAGCTTCAATCTTCTCACGGAACTCTACATCTAACCGCCGCGGCTTACGCTTCACATAATCAAAACAGACCAGAGCAGTCTCACCTTCCGCTGTGGGCTCACCATCACGCTCGATCCGATACGTCATCGTAAATGAAGAACGGCTGACCGCTGTGATTCTGGCCCCTATCACCAGTTCATCGGCGAGAAACATTTCAGCCAGATATTTAACGTGAGCTTCTGGAAGGATAATGCCGCACTCATTGCCGACATCCATTTCAGAGTATCCGCCAAGATTCTTCAAATACGCGATACGGGCATCCTGAAAAAAGTTGAGGACCGCAGAGTTCGCAACATGAGCACCGTAATTCACATCTGCAACACGTACGATGTAAGGGATTGTAAACTTAAACTCTTCCATAGAGACTCCGTCTTACATTTTTATGACAACAAAGCAGGCGCTGGTGTCATCTCTGACAACTGGGACAGTAATAAGTTGAGCGCTGGCCAAGTTTGATTTGCTTGATGAGAGTATCACAGACTGTGCACTTCTGCCCTGCCCGCCCGTAAACCCGCAACTCCTGTTTAAAATAACCAGGTTTTCCTTCGCTATTTGCAAAGTCCCGAATCGTGGTGCCACCTGCAGCAATCGCTTCATTGAGAATAATTACGACCGTTTCAACCAGGCGCTTATAAGCAGCTTTGCTGACTTTTCCAGCAGCTTTGGCTGGTGCAATACGTGCTCGGAAAAGAGCTTCACTCGCATAAATATTGCCAACCCCGACAACGACATGAGAATCCATCAGGAATGGTTTGACCGCAATTTTGCGCTCACGTGAACGGTGGTAGAGGTAAGACGCATTAAACTCTGAGCTGAACGGTTCTGGACCAAGAGTTGCCAGACGTACATGCTGTAACGGATCGTCTGAGGTCCAGAGTATGGCACCAAAACGACGGGAGTCGTTGTAACGCAAAGCAGTGCCGTCAGTAAAAATAATCTCGAAATGGTCATGCTTACGTCTCTCCGACAGTGAAGAGTCGACTCTCAAGTGACCTGTCATGCCAAGATGAATAATCATTGTCCCTTCATCAAGAGAGAAGAGCAGATATTTAGAACGACGGCTGACGGTACAAAACGTCTGACCAGGCAGGAGAGTTGTCATTTCCGAAGAAACAGGCCAACGCAGAGATGCGTTATGGATCAAAACCTTATCGACAACTTTATCGACAACTAACGGCTCAATACCGCGACAGGTGGTTTCTACTTCCGGGAGTTCAGGCATGATGATTAAAAGATAGTCGATTGATCAAGTGTAGCAAAATCTGCAAAGGAGAGAGACTGCGAACTTTCAGGGAGTTCTTCTTCGGTCATTTTTTGCCCTCGATGATAAAGCCATGCATCGTTTTCCAGACGCAGCCATGCCAGCTCGGCAAAGCGTTGGACAGCCCCATGTACTCTCATTTCCATCAAGAAAACAACCTGGGCTTCGTCCTCATCCTCTTGATATTGCAGAATCTGACAACTGATTATCTGATAGTCCTGACCCAGATTTTCTTCCGCAAATTCCAGGTACTCATCACGTTCACGGAATTGACGGCGAAAATTGGATTCGGGATGAAAGGTGTCAAAAATGAAACCAAAGTCGCCACGAGAAGAAGCCTCACTGCGAGCAAGGATAATTTCTGGAGGGGTATAAGATGATAATTTGTTGTCGTTCATATTGTTGACTCGAAGAAAGGAACAGTTCCCATGCGGTGACAGTCCCTGTTAATCCTTAATCCTTGGGTCCATAGCGTCGCGAATTCCCTCGCCAAGCAGATTGTACCCCAGAACTGTTATCAAGATGGCCATGCCGGGGAAGACAGAAAGCCACCATGCGGTGCCAAGGGTCTGTTTGCCTGCAATCAACATGTTGCCCCAGGAGGGTGTTGGTGGTTGGACGCCAATACCAAGAAAAGAGAGCGCGCTTTCGGTCAGAATGGCCCCGGCAACACCAAGAGTTGCTGAAACGAGCACCGGAGAGATTGCGTTGGGCAGGATATGACGAAAAATTATGCGAGCGTCTTTTGCACCGATCGCTTGCGCTGCAAGAACGAAATCACGCTCTCTCAGCGACAGGAACTCAGCACGCACCAGTCTTGCCACTCCCATCCAACTGGTCAGGCCAATTATAATCATGATGTTCCAGATGGAGGGTTTCAGAAAAGCTATGACGGCGAGAATCAGAAAAAATGCCGGGAAGCATAGCATGATATCTACGAATCGCATGATCAAAGAATCGATCCAACGGCCGTAATAGCCAGCCAGAGCGCCAAGTAAAATGCCGCTAAATGTGGCTATACCAACGGCAACAAAGCCTACCAGCAGAGAAATTCTGGCACCATAGAGAATTCGGACAAAGACGTCACGACCCAGATCATCGGTACCGAAAGGATAGTCAAACCCCGGGGGTTGCAACCTGTGTGCGATGTCAATAGCACCTGGATCACGGCCAATCACTGACGCCAATAAAGCGAGCAGAAACATGGTCAGTACAATTGCTGCGCCGGCCATGGCCATACGATTGCGCCTTAAACGTTGCCAGAGAACTTCACGGAAGAATGAAGACATTGAGACCTCACATCAGTTCATCAAGGTCATTGTTGTCGATCACACCACGATCGAGGAGGATACGGACTAAATTCTCATAACGATTTTCAAGTTGCTTCAAAGCTGAAGCTGACAGGCCAACATTATATACATCAGCAACAGGCGGGGGAGCTGGAACTGGTGGAGGAACTGGTGCTGGTGGTGGAACGGGCTTGACGGGCTCAGCAAGATCTTCCAGGGCAAAGTCGAGTTCTTCCTGATCATCAATCTCAGGACCATAGTTTCTGTCAATTGCCGCACTGATGGCATCGTCAGAAGCAAGAGCAGCCTTGATGCGGCAACCAGTCATGAACTGTAAAGAATCAGTGACCATAAGGTTGGTCGGATCGGTCATGGCCACAACCAGGTGCATGGTACCGCTGATCTCTCTCCTTTCCACAGGGAGGACATGAAACTCATGAGCTTTGTCTACAGGAATATAAGCCAGAACATCTTCAGGAATTTTGCGTCCGAAAAGCTCTATTTGAGGAAGGTCAAATTGGCGAGCCAGAAAATTCTGTAATTTATCTTCTGAGAGGTATCCAAGTTTAATCAGAGATTCACCAAACCGACCACCCCAATGCCGCTGATAAGACAGAGCAGAGTTCAGCTGGAAATCATCAATGATTCCCGCTTGTTTAAGTATTTCCCCCAGCCTGAGATTTTTTGCCAAAGCAACCTCCTGGTAAAACTAATTTACGTCCCGTAGTACACCAGCAACCATAACCGATATGATTAGCAGTCTGTCGTACAATCAGGGCTGAAGCGAAAATTTAAATGTTTGAGGCCAGATTTTAGCTCATTTGAGAGTAATAGCCGTAGCTATTGGTCGAAAAGGAGCTGTGATATGGACCAAACAGACGAATTTGCAGCCAGTTTATTGATTGTTCGACAGGCTGCTAGTATTCTAGCACAAGTTTTATATAGATATGAAAAGGCTCTCTACAGACAGGAAACGGGACCAGCATGCGGTCCCGTTGCCTGTTCATGTAAAAGAAGAATTTGAATCAAGGGTGGATGCTGATTTCTGCCCGACGATTCTTCATACGCTCTTCGGCTGATTCGTTCCCGGCAATCTGCCAGGTCAGACCAAAACCGATAGTTGTGATGCGATGAGCGGCAACCCCATACTTATCTATCAATACCTGCCGCACGTTTTCTGCACGACGTTGAGAAAGTAACAGATTGTATCTGGCTGTGCCCTGATCATCAGCATGACCTTCTACGACGACCTGAAACATCTGATTTTTGTCTGCAAATTCAGCAGCTTTCTTCAACTCACTATAGTGAGAAGGTGTAACCTGATCCTTATCGAATCCAAAAAGGATATCACGTGTCAGAAAATTAAGTTCTTCGTCCACCACAGGACAACCACGTTGATCGACTTCAGCGCCTACTGGTGTATCAACACATGTATCTCTGAAATCTGCGACGCCATCAGCATCTGTATCAGCAGGGCAACCGATGCTATCGACGCGTACGTCTGGGGCTGTATCGAGACACTTGTCTTGTAAATCAAGCACACCGTCATGATCATTGTCAGCCAGTGGATCCACTTCCTCCTTAGTCATTGTTGCAGGAGCAGGTTCATGCGTGCTGGCAGACGGCGCACCAAATTGGTAAGAGAGTCCTGCCATAGCCTGCAGGTGATGTCTCCAGTCTGGCTCGTTATCGTTAGTCGAAAAGCTATCGTCGGAGCGATAGTTCAGAAGGTGACGTGCATCGAGGCGGAGAGCCACCGACTTGGAAAGAGTATACTTGACGCCACCGCCATAGTAGCCAAAGTAGTCTTCATCTTGGGCTCCACGATCAGGGTCATAGATCATGATACCTGCCCCTAAAGAGAAGTAAGGAGTGAGGTTAGATTTTGGCATGAAATGATAGAGGCCACCGAGACTGATGGTCCAGATGTCAACGTCTTTAGAATTACTGCTGGTGGTTTCCGTCGGCGCATACCTAAGGTCTGCCTCAACAGCCCATCGTGAAGTGATGTTGTAACCAGCGCCCAAGCTAAAAACAGCAGCATCATCCAGATCCATGCCGCCGTCTATCACATGATAACCAGCCATGGGTGATAAGGTGAAAGCACCAGCCTGGCGCTCGGCCATGGCGTTGCCCCCCATAAGCAGGCTGCAGAGACTAATCAACAGCAGAAGCTTAATCGTTGAACGATACATCGAACCTCCCGGTAGGATTAAACATTGCAAATCATGGTCATTATAAACGACAAACGTTATTTTACAAGGGAAAATAGCAAGTTAGCGCTTCACGCAAGTGATCTAACATCGGCCGATAGCACAATATTCAAAGCCGTCTTCTTGCAAATTGTGCGGATCGTACTGGTTGCGGCCGTCACAAACAATCGGCTGTTTCATCATTTCCTTCATCGCGCGGAAGTCAGGGTGACGGAACGGTTTCCATTCTGTAACCAGAACCATAGCATCGACCTGTTCAAGAGCCTCATACTGATGGCGAACTAGTGTTACCTGACCATTTTCGAACCATTCTGACGGAAGCTCGTCACGAGCGGCCTCAAGAGCTTCGGGATCATAGGCTTTAACTTTGGCGCCCGCAGCAACCAGTTCACCTAAAAGAACAATGGCTGGGGCTTCACGGATATCGTCTGTACCGGGTTTAAATGCAAGGCCCCATAAGCCAAAAGTTAAATTTGAGAGGTTTTCTCCAAAACGAGCCGTAATCTTACGAAAAAGAACATGTTTTTGATCTTCGTTACGTTCATGCACTGCTTGCAAAACTATTGATTGGTAATCATTTTCGCTGGCAGTGTGAATGAGAGCACGGACGTCCTTGGGGAAACATGAGCCACCGTAACCGCAGCCTGGGTAGATAAACGAGTAGCCAATGCGGCTATCGGAACCAATACCGAGACGTACATTCTCAACATCGACACCAAGACGGTCACACAAGTTGGCGACTTCGTTCATAAAAGAGATCTTGGTCGCCAGCATTGCATTACCGGCATATTTAGTCATTTCTGCGTCTTTAACGCCCATGAAGAGAATCCGGTCATGGTTGCGGCTGAAGTCTTTATAGAGTTCATGCATAACTGCACGGGAACGATCAGAATCCACGCCAACCACGATGCGGTCAGGCTTCATGAAGTCTTCTACCGCGGCACCTTCTTTAAGGAATTCTGGGTTACTGACAACATCAAACGGTATACCCGCGCCTCTTTGCTCCAGTTGTTTGCAAACGGCGGCTTTAACTTTCTCTGCAGTACCGACCGGTACGGTAGACTTGGTAACAACTACTGTATAGTCAGAGAGGTTATCGCCTACACCACTGGCGACGGCCAGAACATGCTTCAAATCTGCAGAGCCATCTTCGCCAGAAGGTGTACCCACTGCTATAAAGATGATATCCGTATTCTCCATCGCCTCAGTAAGTGATGTAGTGAAAAGCAGACGTCCTTCCTCACTATTGCGCAGCACTATCTGCTTAAGGCCAGGCTCATAAATCGGTATCCAGCCCTCTTTGAGTTTAGCGACTTTCTCGGCGTCAATATCGACGCAGGTCACATTGTGACCCATTTCTGCAAAACATGCCCCGGTAACAAGGCCAACATATCCAGTGCCAACAATAGCTAACTTCATTTTTAACTCCGTAGTATTTTAGTGCAAAAGCACTCATAAATTAGATGCAAGTTGTTTTGGTTTGTTCTTGCCAACCCTCGTTACGCATCTCGCGTCGCGAGCTTTTTTTCCCATTCCCAGGCCGTGTGCAGGATAACCTCAAGGTCATCAAAACGTGGACGCCAATCAAGATCTTTTCGAATTCTCTCACAACCAGCGATCAGTGCGGCAGGATCACCCTCACGACGATCTGTTTCCACAACAGGGAAATCAACACCAGTTACCTTTTTGGCCATAGAAACGACAGCATTGACAGAAAAACCGTGACCATACCCACAGTTGAAAATCGTTGATGAATGACCTGACGTAAGATAACGCAAAGCATCCAGATGAGCTTGAGCCAGATCTGCCACATGAATGTAATCACGAATGCAGGTGCCATCCTGAGTTGGATAGTCAGTACCAAATATTTGTAATTGTGGAAAAATACCCAGAGCCGTTTTCAAGGCGCGGGTAATCAAGTGTGTCGGGTTGGCATAGTCTTGTCCAAGACGGGTTTCTGGGTCAGCACCAGCGACATTGAAGTAACGCAAAGCGATGTATCGAAAGTCGTCATTCGCCAGGGCAAGATCAGATAGAAAGCGTTCAGTCATCAACTTGGATGCGCCATACGGGTTGATCGGCTGCAAGGAGGCTTCTTCTGTCACCGGCAACTGCGTTGGGTTGCCGTAAACAGCAGCAGTAGATGAGAAGATCATCTGACCTATTTCGGTAACGCGAAGCGCCTCCAGAAGATTCAGAGCATTGACTGAATTATTACGGTAATATTTAAGTGGGTTGGAGACACTTTCGCCGACCTCGATTGAAGCGGCAAAATGCAAAACTGCAGCAGGGTTAAACTCCGTCAAGGTTTTTATCAATAGATCCTTGTCGGCAAGATCTCCTACAACAAGTTCGCCGCTGAGGATCGCATCCCGATTACCAGTCGACAGGTTGTCATAGGTCAACACGTCATAACCAGCCTCGCCCAAAGCCAGAACAACATGACTGCCTATATACCCCGCACCACCGGTCACAACAACACGTGTCAGCTTATTCATAACCGAACTCCTTCAACATGCGGCCGGAACTGGTCCAGTTCTTTTGTACCCTGACAAATAGCTCAAGGTGCACCTTAACACCCAGCATCCTTTGAATCTCTTTGCGGGCAGACTGGCCTATCTGACGAATCATAGTCCCGCCCTTGCCGACCATGATCCTCTTATGAGAATCGCGCTCAACATTGATGACAGCAGCAATGCCAACCATATTTTTTACCGGATTTTCCTGAAAACGCTCCACAACGATAGCCACGCCATAAGGAACTTCATCTTTGGTACGCATCAGAATCTGTTCACGAATCATTTCGGCAACGATAAAACGTTCTGGAACATCCGTTAACTGCTCTTCAGGATAGTAGCGTGGACCTTCCGGAAGCAAAGCAGGGAGTTCTGCCTTCAAAGCATCCACCCCATCACCCTTTAAAGCCGAGATTGGGATGATCGATGCGAAAGGACATATTTTGCAATACGCATCAATCAACGGCAGCAGTTTATCCTTCGAAATTGTGTCAATCTTGTTGATAATCAGTAAGACCGGATTTTTGCTCTTCTCAAGCAGACGAGGAATCATAGGGTCAGTGTCAACCGAACGGTCTGCCTCAACCAGCCAGAGTACCACATCAACATCCAGGCATGCAGATCGAGCCTGATCGACCATATAGCGATTTAAAGGCGAACGTGCATCATGAATCCCTGGAGTATCAACATACAGCACTTGGGCGTCGTCCATATTCTGGATACCCAGGATACGGTTGCGGGTTGTTTGCGGCTTAGGCGAGGTAATCGCAATTTTCTGCCCGACAATATAGTTTAGCAGGGTCGACTTACCGACATTAGGACGACCTATAATCGCCACAAACCCTGAACGAAATATTTGTGTTTTAGCCATGATGCCCTCCCGGGGCGGATAGATCTGTTAATGGTAACTCTCGGCCTGACGTACGCAAAAAGCCACGTTTAACGACTTTATCAGCAATCACGCGAACTTCCGGCTTGATTTTTTTGAGCCAGTCACGATTCTCTCCACAATGCCCAAGAACATCGCTCAAATCGTTGGGATGAACAGCCAGTTGTTTGCCATGTGAACTGGCATGGAATAGCGCGCGGCGCCAGAGACGTGAACGAACCAATTGCCCAAAAGCAGGATGATAAGGACCAGCCCAGAGGTTCTTCTCCAACTCTGAATCACGCTGCAATCCCAGGCGGATAACCCGGATATCAGCTTGACGACAAAGAAACAGCATGTCAGCACAGACATCAACTGCTTCGTCCAATGTCCATGGCTGGTACCCCCCAGACTTCCAGAGAGCAGCTAATTCTGTGCCCTCAATCACTAAAGTCGGGTAGATTCTCACGAACGATGGTTTGAGCTTGAGCGCCTGCCGCAACGACACCAGGGCTTCTTCGGTATCGCTCCCTGGAAGAGCTGGCATCGTTTGGACACCAACTTGGAAGCCAGTACTCAGACAACGTTGAATGGCAGAAATATTATCTGAAGCTGTATGCCCACGTCCTGCAGAAGCCAGAACAGTATTGTTGAAACTTTGACAACCGATTTCAACCGTCGTTACTCCGGAAGCCTTCAGCCTGGCAATACATTCGTCGCCGAGCGCATCCGGACGAGTTGAAATCCGTATCCCGGCAACTCGACCGGAAGCAACAAAACGACCAGCTGCGCTCAGATACTGGTCCTGTTGTTGTAATGACAAAAGCGAAAAGGTGCCGCCATAAAAAGCTATTTCACCATCACCGTGAAGCGGCAGGACATTCTCAAGCCAGCCATCAACCTCATCTACCTCGGGAACAACAGATTGGCTTGTGGACCTATCCTGTGCACAAAAAAGGCAGCGATGAGGACATCCTGCATGCGGGATAAATATCGGGTAAATCTTCACTGGTTCTCATCCAACAAGATCAACGTTGCTTGCGCGGCATCCTGCTCCGCACTTTTTTTGGTGCGTCCCTGACCCGAGCCATAAGTACGATCATCAATCAGAACATCGATCTGATAAATACGCTCATGAGCAGGTCCTGTCGTTTCTATTAACTTATAGAGAGGCAACTCACGCTGCGTCCTCTGCAGAAGTTCTTGCAGGCGACTTTTAAAGTCCTGACCGTCATTTAGTGATGCCTGCTGCAGCAGAGGCACAAATAAAGGCATGATTGCCGCTTTTGCAGCATCAAAGCCACCATCAGTAAAGATGGCGCCAAAGAGAGCCTCCAAGGCATCCGCTAGCAGACTGGGCTTATCTCTGCCACCACTGCTCTTTTCACCCTTACCAAGCTGCAGCCCTGAACCAACATCCAGTGACATAGCCAGACGTGCAAGGCTTGGCAGGGAGACAACTTCCGCCCTGATCTGCGTCAATTCACCCTCCGGGGCACTCGGCAGCGTAATCATCAGATATTGGCTGATAATCAGGTCGAGGACCACATCACCAAGGAATTCCAGCCGTTCATTGTCGGGCAAATTTTCGGTATGAAACTCATTGGCATAAGATCTGTGCGTCATAGCCTCCTCAAGGAGAGCACGCTCCTGGAAACAATATCCCAAAGATTCTTCCAAGTTTTGCCAATTCTCTTTTACTGTGGTAACAGACTGTTTCATAAGTGGGTCTTTTAGTGTTTAACTGGTCTTATTTTAGATTAACAGGGAATTAAATCCTCCGCAGAAACTCTGTCCATACATACACCATTTGTGTATATATATCAATTGCACCA
Organism: Deltaproteobacteria bacterium; assembly: GCA_024279915.1. Classification (GTDB taxonomy): domain Bacteria; phylum Desulfobacterota; class Desulfuromonadia; order Desulfuromonadales; family BM103; genus M0040. Next base: position 1,893 of record JAJRRB010000030.1, on the reverse strand, counting down.
AGGCATGAAAGCATTATAGTATGCTAAATTACTTCACATACTTACAGTGGCCACTCAATTTTCAACTCGACTCGTTATCCTATGCCATTTTTTATCACTTTTGAAGGTATTGAAGGGAGCGGCAAGACCACACAATTGCTGCGTCTTCTAGAATATCTTCAGGGACTGGACTATCAAGTAGTCGCGACCAGAGAGCCTGGCGGTTGTCCTATCTCTGATAGTATCCGTACTCTTCTCCTCGATCCAGCGAACGATGAAATGGCATCAAGAACGGAGCTACTGCTTTACAGTGCCGCCCGAGCACAACATGTCGTTGAATTCATCAAGCCCGCATTGGCAGCAGGCAAAATTGTTCTTTGCGACCGCTTCTCCGATGCGACGACAGTTTATCAGGGAGAGGGACGTGGTCTTGACAGAAAAAAACTCGAAGAGATCAATGAGTTTGCAGCCGAAGGTCTAACCCCTGACTTGACCCTGCTACTCGACTATCCCGCAGAAGAAGGCTTGCAACGTGCCAGGGAACGCAATCAAGTTGGCAACCTGGAGTCAGAGGGACGTTTTGAGTTGGAAACTCTCACCTTCCATCAACGCATCCGTCAAGGGTATCTTGACCTGGCGACACATGAGGAACGTGTTTATATTATCGATGCACTGGGCGACGAAGACGTCGTAACGGAACGCACAATCTCTGTCATTGATCGTTTTATCGCAAGCAGGAGCTCAGCATGACTTTTGACCAAATCCTAGGCCACGAGCGGCAGAAAGAGATTCTGCGCAGGGCACTGGCCAACGGCCGTGTTGCGCATGCCTACCTCTTTTCCGGGCCCGATGGCATTGGCAAGCGGCTCATGGCGATGGCGATGGCGCGTGCCATTGTCTGTCTCGAACAACGTGGCTGTGGCCATTGCCTGGCTTGTCGTAAAATTGACCATCAGAACCATCCCGACCTGCACATCCTCGAACCGGACGGCAATTCGATCAAGATTGAACAAATCAGGGCTTTTCAACGTGAACTGAATTTCAAACCACTGGAAGCGCCTCGCAAGATCTGCATGATTGAACAGGCAGATGCGATGACCGTTGGCGCAGCAAATGCTCTTCTCAAAACCCTTGAAGAGCCACGCGGAGATACTCTCCTGATACTATTGAGTGCACAGCCGAATCTTCTGCTTGAGACAATACGCTCTCGTTGCCAACCGCTACCATTTACCAGACATCCGGACAGCCGGATTCAGGCCGAACTCGAGAAGCAACTTGGCATTGATTCAAAAGAGTCCCACATTCTGGCTGCACTTTCCGAGGGTAGTTTCAAAAAAGCCTTTGGTAAAGATCGTGAACTTTACCTGGAACAGCGTCGTGAGCTGCTAAAAACCTTGACGGGGTTGTCCTCAGGAAGTATCTTGCCCACTCTGGATTTTGCTGAGCATTTGGCGGCCGACAAGACCATTCTCCCCGACATTCTGGAGATTTTTCAGGCTTTTTACCGAGACGTTCTGATGACTCTGCAAGGGCGTAGCGATGAGGAGTTGGTCAACCTTGACTTGAAAGACAAAATTTACAGGGTTTCCAGCCGCGAGAGCGTCGCTACAGTTCTCGCTAAACTGGATGCATTGATCGAAGTTCGTCGTCAATTGGACCGCAATGTAAATCGCCAACTGGCCTTGGAGGTTCTCCTCCTGAAGCTGGCCGCCTGAACTTTGACGCCTAACTTAGACCTTCAATCAATCGTTAGACAACCAATTATAGTGAACTTATCACTAGTGTCCGGTTAAAAAACGAATAAATCCAGCTGGTTAGAGTTTGGCAGCTCTGGTTCCTGTTGTAGCGTATCCGTAACTATCTGTTTTATAAGCCTTTGCTCGAAAAGGTTGACTTCTAAAATGTGTAGAAAAG
>JAJRRB010000029.1 GCA_024279915.1 Deltaproteobacteria bacterium | reverse complement strand
GTTCCAGCGGGCATATCCATAACAGCCATGGCGCTGTGCAGGATGTTCTGCAACACCTCGTCCAGATCTAGTGACGAGACCACGACTTGAGCAACATTCAAGATGCCTTTAAGACCATCAACCTGTTCAATTAACCGGTTATCATCTGCACTCTTCATTTCATTCAAAACAACCCCCTCAGGCCTTTGCTATCATTGATCTTAACATGCAAATAGATTTTTATAATACTCACCTGGCTAAATATACACAACCCCTCCCTGGTAATGCTTCCTGGAGCCAACAAACTGAAATTACAGGGTGTGTATAAGAACCTCCTTTTCTGGTACAGGGGATCTACGCTCAGGGTTGACACTCACCACACCCTATGGTTTAACAAGATATTCCCCGCCGTGATTCTATTAAATCCTTACCACATTACAAAAAAGGTTGATCATGCCTAAAAAAACCAACCAATACCAGACTACGATTTTACTGTCTGGTATTTTTCTTCTCCTGACCATCATCCCTGCTACAGCCGGGTTAAGTGACCTGTTTGGCAAAAAAGAGATTGCTGAAACAGAGAAAAAAGAAACCATTGAGCGGATAGACAGTATTCAGGATAAGCTTAAATTACTGCAAGAAAAGCTACGGGTTCTTGAACGCCGCAAAGCAGCAAAAGATGCGGTACAAAGGGCAGAGGGGATATCTGGAGCGATTTCAGCTACTCCTGTACAGATCAATTGGCAGCCGGTCGATGAGACAACAGCTGATCCTGGGGAGTTCGGTCTGTACACTTATTTGCTCTTCAAAGGCAAATTAGCTGACAGTGCTGCAGTCGGTACGCTTGAAGATTTCATTCTGACAATTGAGACATTGCCGGAGAATGACATCCCTGCGGGCCTGGCCAACCGGTTCCTGGTCCCTGTAGAAAAGCCCCAATCTATGGTCAGCCTTGGACGTCAACCATACGATTTCAAATTGAACGAGACCTACCTGCAACGCCTGAATTTGCAAGGCAACTTCCCAGATGGGCCGATTTTAGTCTCCCTGCGTGAACCACTCGATCCCTATGCTCTTGATGGTTTACCCACATTCATAGCGGTCAGTTTTGGCCACCAGACCCCGCAAAGGGCCTTGCAGCTTGCCAAAGTATGGCATCAGCAGGAGAAGAATTCCATTATCGTCGAAGCTCATCCTGTCTCAACACTTTTCTGGCAACTTATTGATGGTGCTGGCCCGGTCCAGGTTGAGCGCGACCAGAAGCGCACCATTGTCGTTTTGCCACAGTAATGACAGCCTGGGAAGAAGCTTGCAAACGTTGCGGCCTCTGCTGCTTTGAGAAATCAGTCGACCTGAAAGGTCAGCCCGTAACAACCAGGATACCTTGCCGTCATCTGGATATCATCAGTCGGGAATGTCGGGTTTATCACAAACGCCTGGACGTTGGAGAAGGGTGTATCAAGCTGACACCTGAGATTGTCGCCAAAGCAGACTGGTTGCCTGACGGTTGCGCTTATAAGAAACGGTTGTAAGGCTTTAAAGCTCTAAGCTCTGAGTTCAGACAAGGAAGCACGAACCATTCACCGACTGGTCAATGCTTGAAAAACTTTTTTCCAACAAAGCTCATTTCGGCTGGTGCCTCTACGACTGGGCCAACTCTGCCTTTGCCACGGTAATCCTTGCTGCGGTCCTGCCTGTTTACTTTGCAAGTCTGGTCCCGGCGCGAGGCGCTGACCTTTTCTGGAGTTCACAGCCGGTTCCTGCAACCGCCCTCTGGGGCTACATTGTCTCGTTCTCTATGGCCATGGTCGCCATAGTCGCTCCAGCTCTTGGCAATTTGGCAGATCGGCGTGGCTGGCGCCTACGCCTGTTGATGATTTCCTGTCTGCTTGGATCACTTGCCACCTGCTCTCTTTTCTTCGCTGGCCCAGGCCAGTATCTACTGGTAGCAGCTCTTTTCATCCTCGGCAATATTGGCTTTGCCGCTGGTAACATCTTCTACAACGCCTACCTCCCAGACTTGGCTTCTGGCCGCGAGGCTGATCGACTTTCAGCTCGCGGATTTGCTCTCGGTTATATTGGGGGAGGTTTGATGCTATTGATCGTTTTCTTGATGATCCAGCAACATGCTTTTCTGGGGCTGCCTGACAAGGAGACAGCAACTCGCCTCGGTTTTCTGTTGACCGGCGCCTGGTGGCTTGGCTTCGCCCTGCCAGCCTTTGTCTGGCTCAAGGACGTTCGCGTTACGATCGGGTCAACCCATACTCTCAGAACCCCGCGTGATTATCTAAAGACATTTGCCGACTTGCGCCGCTATCGTGACCTGAGTCGGTTCCTGATTGCCTTTCTACTCTACAATGATGGTATCCAGACAATCATCGCAGTCTCAGCAATCTTCGCACGCGAGGAACTCGGCTTGAGCACGGGAACGATTCTGGGCTGTTTCCTGATGATCCAGTTCGTCGCCATGCCTGGTGCCCTGCTCTTCTCTCGCCTTGCCGGTCGCTTTAACACAAAATATGCCGTCATGGTCAGCTTGATACTCTTTACCATGATCGCTGTGTACGCTTCGATCATGAGCAGTGCCTTGGAGTTCTGGATCCTTGGTTTCGCAGTCGCTCTTGTACTTGGAGGCAGTCAGGCACTCAGTCGCTCGCTTTTTTCCAGTTTGGTTCCGAAACAACGGAGTGCTGAATTCTTTGGCTTTTACGCTATCAGTTCGAAGTTTGCCTCAATTCTCGGTCCACTCACTTTTGCACTTCTCATCGAATTGACTGGATCCAATCGAATCGCCATTCTGGCTCTGGCCGTTTTTTTTGTCGCAGGGATAGTGCTGTTGATTGGTGTGAATGTGGAACAAGGCAGGCTGCGGGCAGAGTCAAGTTAGCGATGACAATGAGACTACAGAGAGATCACGCTCGGAGAGTGAAAAGTTGTATGTTAGATATCGTGTCAAATCCTGGTCTTTAAGAATCACCCTTTACGAATCCGCGGATCCGCCATCGCATAGCTGATATCGGCGAGCAGATTACCAATCAGAGTCAGGACAGCACCAATCACCAGAATCCCCATAATCAGTGGATAGTCTCGCATCATAACCCCATCGTAGAAGAGCTTGCCCATACCGGGGATGGCAAAAATTGTTTCAAAGATAACGCTGCCACCTATCAGCCCTGGGATATAGAGACCAAGGATGGTGATAACCGGCAAAAGTGCGTTACGCAAGGCGTGTTTGTAAATCACAACCCTTTCCGACAGTCCCTTGGCGCGGGCAGTGAGAATGTAGTCCTGACGTATCACTTCGAGCATATTGGAACGCATATAGCGAGAGAATCCTGCCAGCCCGCCAAATGCTGAGACAAAGACCGGCATGATCAGGTGGTGAGCTATATCCAGATATTGACGCCCCGGACTCATGTAATCATAGCCGATGGACTTTAACCCGGCGACCGGGAAAATGCCCAATCGTACCCCGAAGTAATCCATCATCAAGAGAGCCAGCCAGAAAGACGGCATGGCAAATCCTAAAAAGACAAAGATTGTAGTTCCACGGTCAAACATGGAATTTCGGCGCACAGCAGAGAGAATACCAATCGGCACGGCAACCGCCAGAATAACGACAATTGACAAAACATTGATAAGGATGGTGATCGGCATGCGTTCGCCGATTTTCTCCAGAACCGGGCGGTGGTCCTGAGCAAAGGATTCGCCAAAATCGAGTGTGACGATCTGCTTCATCCACAGGCCATACTGAATATACAGCGGTTTATCGAGGTTGTAACGCTCACGCAACCGATCACGCATATCAACCCTCGATTTCGGATTGAGGTCGGTTTGCATATCAGTCGGCTCACCAGGAGCCAGGTGGATGACGACAAAACTGATCAGAGTAATGCCAATCAGTAAGGGAATCATCATGAGCAAGCGTTGTGAGAGGTAAACAAGCATTATTTAATCAACTTTGGTTCCGCGTCAGCGGTTGTACTTTTGTTCGCTGGCCGGGACATACCACTTAATGAAGTTATGGGTAATACCTGCCGGTGACGGTTCAATACCACGGAAGCGTTTGGCCACTGCTGGCAAAGATTTACCGACATAAAGGAAGGTATAGGGTTGCTCCTCTGCAAGAATCTCTTGAAACCGGTCGTAGATCCGCTTGCGCTCGTTCTGGTCAAAGGTTCGCCGACCGCTTTCCAGCAACTCATCGACTTCCTTGTTGCTGAACTTAACAAAATTCAGTTCACGCGGCGCGGTTTTACTGGAATGCCAGATATTGTACTGATCCGGTGCCGGGCCACCACTCCAACCGAGGATGGTAGCGTCGAAGTTGCCAGTAAAGATGAATTCTTTGAGGAAAGTTGCCCATTCAACAACACGTATTTCAATAGTAATACCAACTTCCTTAAGTCGCCTTTGAATGATTTCAGCGGTCTTGGAACGCAGATCATTACCTTGATTTGTAACAATCGTAAAAGCGAACTTCTCACCATCTTTGTCCAGAACGCCATCGCCATCACTGTCAATCCAACCGGCCTCGGCAAGTAACGTTCTGGATAGCTCCGGTTTGTATGCATAACGTTTGACGTCGGCATTGTAGACCCAGGTATCAGGCTTATAGGGGCCGGTCGCAACGTGGCCAAGCCCCAGCAGCACACCATCAATGAGTTCCTGCTTGTTGATAGCGTGAGAGATGGCCTGACGGACGCGCTTGTCTTGGAAAAGCGGTTTTGTCAGGTTAAAACCAAGGTAAGTGTAGCTGAACGACAAATAACGATACTTGTTGAAGTTGCGAATAGACGCTGGCGTATCGGTTTGAGTTTTGTATTGAATCGGAGTTAAACCCATGAGATCCAGGCCACCGGATTGTAATTCGAGAAACTGAGTGGATGTATCGGGGATAACGCGATAAACAACGCGATGGATATAGGGTTGACCTTCGAAATAATCCGGGTTGGACAACAACTCGACCTTCTCACCGGCATCCCATTTGGCAAACTTATATGGGCCAGTACCGATCGGGCTGCGCGAAAGTGGGCTTTTGGTGATTTCCTTACCTTCGAGCAGATGTTTTGGATGAATTGAAATTGCCCAGCTTCCCAGGGCCGGAGCATAAGGTTCTTCATAAGTGACACGGAAGGTGTAAGGGTCCAGGGCCTCGGCTTTTGCGACCTGCAGGAAATCTTCGGCGTATGAAGTCGGCACATCCGGATCAATGTACATCTGATAGGTAAAGAGGACATCAGCGCTGGTAAACGGAGCGCCGTCATGCCAGGTCACATCCTTACGCAGATGAAAGGTAAATGACAGGTTGTCCTCCGAGATCTCCCAGGACTCGGCCAGTTCACCTTCAAGCTGCAGATTTTTATCGTAACGGATCAGGCCATTGTAGACCAGGCTGTTGATATCACTTGAGGCTGAATCGGACGAGAGTACCGGCAGCAGATTGGTCGGTTCGCCAATCGACGCCTCGATGAAAGTATCACCGTGAGCCGCTTTTGCCGCGTCACCCTCAGCTGGAACCACAGGCTGCTGTTGTTCACAGCCAGCCAGCAGAAAGAACAGAATTATAAAGAGGAATCTCACTATTAACTCCTTTTTGAAGCAACCAGGTACAGTCTCATTCAAGAGCAACGCCTACGACCGCGCACTATTTTTCGTCTAGAGAAACAATCGTCACACCCGCCGGAGGCGTTAATTGAAAGATTCCAGCCTTCAGTTTACCATTTGTCTCCGGATCTGAGAATTCGAGACTGGCTGTGGTTTTCTGTTCAGGAAGCTCGATACCAAAAAGGAGTGGGAAATGGTCCCCTGCTCCACCAAACTTCCCGTAAGTAATTTTCAGCACCAGCTTGTCACGATCAAAATAACTCGCTTCAACAAGTTGGCGCTCACCGTTGAAGGTCAACTCCTGACGACGTGACGACCCGTTACGCATGAGCAACCAACCACCCTCTTCGAGTTCGAAAGCCTTTTCGCTCCAAGCATCAATCATCGGCGGTTGGTAGAGCAGAACACTGACCAGATCAGCCAGACGTAAAGGGATGCGGACAAAACGACTCAGATTGGCCGGTGACGGTGCCCCGGTGTAATAAAGGTTTCGTGTGGGGAATAACACCCCAAGCCTCTCACCGTCGGTGGCCAGCAGCAGAATGGGCGAACCAAAGAGGCTTAAAGTCTCCGCGCGCAGTCGATCAGGTTTCTCGGCCAGGATGACCTGAGTTCCGTTCAATTTATTATCGGGACTATACACCTTGACTTTGGCCAAACCTTGCACTGAGGTGACCCGCGCAGAGTTCTCAGACCACTCCAGCATAAACTCAGCGGCAAAGTCTTGACTCATCTGTTCACCAACAGTTTTTGGGCGCACAGGAGCACAAGCAGTAAGCAGAGTTGTCATCAGTAACAGTGTAATGAGAAGATAGCGACAGGACACGGTTTGTACCTTGTATTTCATAAAATGTCGTAAATAAGATACTAACCCTTATTGGGAGTCTGCAAGCTTTTCGAGCTTGCCGCGAAGATCGAGATTGTCTGGTTGCAATTGGAGTGCCTTTTCAAAGGCAGTGCGAGCCTGATCCAGGTTTTTCAGGGCAAGGTGAATCTCGCCTAGATGCTCAAAGATAACAGAATCTTCGGAAAGCTGAAGGCTCGCCTCCTCAATAATCTTGAGAGCCTCAATCAAACGCCCCAGTCGATAGTAGACCCAACCAAGGGTATCAAGGATGTGCGGTGCCGGTTTTATCTTAATGGCACGCTCAGCATAAGCTAACGCTTTATCCAGCTCGCGGTTGTCAACAGCCAGAGCGTAGGCAAGGAAATTCAGGGTTTCAGCGTGTTCATCATCAACTTCGAGAAGATCCTTCGCCGCCTGCATAGCACCCTCATGCCGTCCGGTTTGCTCCAGGATCAGGACTCTCTGGTAGAGCAGTTCTATATTGTCCGGGTAAAGTTCGACGCCGTTTTCAATAGTATTGAGGGCACTCTCATTCTGGCCATCAGCCATGTAGAGTGAAGTAAGATAGTTATAGACTTGAGGTCGTGGCTTTCCCTCGACCATTCTCGCATGGAGAAGTTTGATCGCCTCGCTGACCCTGCCGGTTTCCAGGTAAATATAGCCAATATGGGAGATGGCATCATCATAAAGAGCCGAATCGCGATCGATGCCAAGGAAAGCCTCAAGTGCCGCCTCCCAATCCAGCAAACCCTCATAGGCCGTGCCAAGGTAGTAACGGGCAGGATCAAGCTCAGGCTTCAGATTGAGTAATTCCTTGAAAGCTGAGATGGCATCAGCCCAACGTTCCTGCTCCAGAAAGATCAGTCCAATTTTGCGACGGGCATCGAAATCTTCCGGTTTGAGATCAACGATTATGTTCAGTTCCTCAAGGGCGTCATCATATCGTTCCATCCCGACATAAACCCTGGCGAGGTGATGACGTAAAGTAAAATCAAGTGGCCGCTGCTTAAGAACATCCTTGAAAACTTCCAGAGCGTTCTGCCACTCTTTGAGCTCCTCATAGAGGAGGCCAAGCTCCAGATAAGCCTGATCCAGATCAGGGTTATGGAGAATCAGGTGACGATACTGTTCCACTGCCAATTGGTTCAAACCGGTTTCTCGATAAAGACGGGCCATCGCCATACGCCCGGACCTGGACTCTGGATAGCGTTTGAGCAGGTTTTTTAACTCCTCCGAAGCAAGGTCAACATCTCCGACTCGCACCAAGGCGATTGCCAAATGTAGACGAATCTGTTCCTTCTCCGGGTTCAGTTCAAGAGCACGACGGAAATACGGTATGGCTTTATCGGGTTGCTGATTACCGAAATAGGCATTGGCCAGAGACGTATTAGCTTTAAAGGAGTCTGGATTGCGCAACAGCACATCTTCAAGTACGCGTATAGCTTCTTTCGGCTGCTCAACAGCCATATAGATCTCAGCGAGTTCAAAACGCAAACCTTCATCGTCTGGATCGTAGTCAATCGCATTACGATAAGCAGCGACTGCGCCTTCACGGTCATTCTCAGCAATCAGCATACGTGCGCGAGCATAATGAAAGTATGCGTTCGACTGCGGTTCGTTCAGAAGAGAGACATAGGGTGTCTTATCTGTAGCGTCCTTAGTATCGTTATGAATGTCGGCAGCAACACAACCACTCACTAAGAATGCCAACAGAAGAGTCAATTTAGAGAAGTGAAGCAAAGGCATTAAGATATCCGTTGAGGGGTGAATGATGATAAATAAAGGTAGCACAGTCGACCTGTATGGTCAATCATAGGGCCCCCTTAAAAACAGACTTTACATGCCTATATCTTCTGATAATCTTTAAGGAAATCTGGAAGTAAGTGACTTGGCAAAAGGACATGAAAACAACTTTTTTCAGAACAAAACGATTAAGGGTTTACACTCTCGACATCTGTGTCGACACCATGCATTCTGTTGGCTATAATGTGCAATTGTAATCTTTAGCTTGGCGTTGGCTGACCAGAGCAGAACATTGACCGACCAGGAGCAGTCAGTATGAAAACGGAACGTAAGCTGCCATTAAAGGATGCCTGGGTCATCTGGTTTGTACTTGGCGTGGTCATGCTCAACTATCCTTTTCTGCACATATTCAACAAAGATGTGCTTATTTTTGGTATTCCCTTGACGGTCCTTTACTTCTATATTGGCTGGCCGGTTTCCATCTTTGTCATCTATCTCTTTTCTGTCTACCTCGGCAGCCACACCGATGAGCATTCACCCGAGAATGTCATGAAGGACAACCCTCCCGGAGGAGCGACTTGATTTCCGTCACCGTTGTCGCCCTGACATCCCTCTTATATTTTGGCATTCTCTTCGGGGTTGCTTATTATGCTGACCGCCGGCGCAAGCTGGGACGAAGCCTGATTGACAACCCTTCTGTCTATTCGTTATCGCTAGCTGTCTATTGTACCTCCTGGACGTTTTATGGCAGCGTCGGACGGGCGGCGACAACCGGCATAGATTTTCTGGCAATCTATCTTGGCCCGACTCTGATCGCTTTTTCGTGGTGGTTTTTGCTACGTAAAATTGTGCGCGTCAGTAAAGAGCAGAATATCGCCAGCATAGCCGACTTTGTTTCCAGCCGTTATGGCAAGTCATCGCTGCTCGGCGCCGTTGTGACCATTTTTGCAGTACTCGGCATCATGCCTTATATCGCCTTGCAGTTGAAAGCTGTTGCCCGAACCTTTGATCTGCTCGTCTATCCACTCACCAACGGCAGTATCATGCACGTCCTGCCAAAATTCGATCTGCATTTTGATTCCGCGCTTGTAGTTGCGATGATCCTTGCCGTTTTCGGAATTATTTTCGGAGCACGACATCTTGACGCTTCGGAGCGCCACGAAGGCCTGGTCGCTGCAATCGCCCTTGAATCGGTGGTCAAAATTATTGCTTTTGTTGCTGCTGGTCTGTTCGTCACTTATGGCCTGTTTGATGGCTTTTCTGAGATCTTTAGCGACTTCTTGATTCGTTTTCCTGAACGTAGTCATTTATTGATGCTTGGAACCGGCGAGAACTCCTATGCTCACTGGCTGACCATGACAATCATCTCAATGATGGCCATCATGTTCCTGCCCCGCCAGTTCCATATCATGGTTGTCGAAAACTGTCGTGAAGAGCACATTCGCAGCGCCATGTGGCGTTTCCCTGCTTATATGGTCGTCATCAACCTGTTTGTCCTCCCGATCGCCCTGGGCGGACTACTGCTTGCCAATGGCGATACCCATAATGCTGACTTTTTCGTGATCACCCTGCCCCTTCAATATGGACAGCCCTGGCTTGCCTTGTTAGTTTTTCTCGGTGGGTTCTCTGCTTCGGCGGGTATGGTTATGGTTTCATCCGTGGCCTTGTCCACCATGATCCTCAACCATCTGCTCATCCCGGTCATTCTCAAGTTTCATACTGGTGCCATGAATCTGTCGGCGCTACTTATTAACCTCAAACGACTTGGTATTATTGCCGTTATTTTTCTTGGCTACCTTTACTACCGTCTACTCGGTGAATCTGCAGCTTTGGTCAATATAGGCTTGATTTCCTTTGTCGCTGCAACCCAGTTTGCCCCGGCAGTCATCGGCGGCCTTTACTGGCGCCAGGCGACCCGTCGCGGAGCAACAACCGGTTTAATCCTTGGTTTCTTCGTCTGGTTTTACACGCTGCTCGTACCATCCTTTGTGCAAACCGGCTGGATAGATACATCAATTATCGAACAAGGCCTCTGGGGCCTGTCGATTCTGAAACCAACGGCACTCTTCGGGCTGACCGGCTTTGATTTATGGACCCATGCTCTTTTCTGGACCATGTTTGTAAACCTCGGCAGTTATCTGGCAATTTCTCTTGTCACAACACCGAGTACCGAAGAATTGGAACAGATCCCTAAATTTGTCGATGTGTTCAAACCGGCACCTGTTACGACTGAGAAAACCCGTATTACCAGGGCACCGACAATTATCGAATTTGTTGATCTTATGGCTAAATTTATAGGCCAGAAACAGGCCCACACAGCGATCAGTGATTATCTTGGCAATCGGGAGATTGATGAGAAAGGCGGCCTCTCAGAGCACGAACTTCCAAAGCTGAAACGCTTTACAGAATTGACCCTGGCTGGATCAGTCGGTGTCGCACCAGCTCGTATCATCGTTGATAAATACCTCTCGGCACGTGGTAGTCACATGGAGGATGTTTTTGATCTTTTCGGTTCGGTCAATATCAGCCGTACAGCCAGTCGCGAGCAACTGAGTGTTCTTTACGATGCGGCGCGAGCTATCGCAAGCGGCAAAAATCTACAGTCGATACTCGATGAAATTCTCAAGATTTTCACCGATCAGTTCAAATTTGACCTTTGTGTCATTCGCATCCTTGACGAGGATCGCCAGACTCTGACCGTCCGCAGCCAACGTGGCATGACTTCCGAACATTTTGGTGAATCGGAGCGAGATTTAACGACTGACACATTCATTGGGGAGCCCTTTTTGACCAACAATGTCACGTTGGTCAATGACAGCGACTTCATCAGCAAGCCCAAAACAGCACATATTATTCGCCGCGAAAAGATCCTCTCTTTCGCCCATGCTCCAATTTCTATCGAGGGTCAACCGGTTGGTGTCCTTTCAGCATTCTCACGCACCGCAAAAGGGATCTTCTCCAATGAATTTTCCGAGCTCTTTCTCAACCTAGCAGGACAGGTTGGTATTGCCTGGCGAAATGCCCAACAAACCGATCGCTTGATCGCTGCTCGTGAACAGCCAAGGGAACTCGCCATTGCCAAGGATATTCAGCTCGGCCTGCTGCCAACCGGCACTCCTGAAGTCATCGGGATACGACTCGGTGGACTCTGCATTCCGGCCAAGGAAGTTGGCGGAGACTATTACGACTACTTGCTTCATGATGATGGTCGGCTCGACCTGGTCATCGCTGACGTATCAGGCCACAACGTGGGAGCTGCCCTGATCATGGCTGAAACCCGTACCATGATCCGTTCTCGCAAAGAACACTTCAATACGCCCCAGGATCTACTTTGCGAGCTCAATCAATTTTTCTATGAAGATCTGACTCGGGCAGAGCTCTTTATCACGCTTTTTTATCTGCAGTACAGTCCTGACACACATCAAATTGTATACGCCAGTGCCGGCCACTCACCCACCCTGCTCTGGCAGGCAAAATTACAGCAATGTATTCGTCTTGACCCGGAGGGCTTGATTATCGGTGTTAAAGAGGACTTTCCATACGAACAAGAGTCTCTCAAACTAGAAGTTGGAGATGCTCTGTTGCTGTACACAGACGGCCTGATTGAGGCAGAGAACGATCAGAATGAGCTTTTTGGCGAGGAACGACTGACAGATCTCTTCAGCGAGCAATGCCATCTGCCACCACAAGAGATGATCAACTATATTGTTGATCAGGTTCGGCTCTTCTCCGGACATAACAATTTTCAAGATGATGTCTCTTTGGTTGTTATGCAAGTTAAACCAGAGTAATAGATCTGAAGACCAATGTAACGAATCTGAACGGTTATGTTGAACAAACAAGTCTGCAACCAGTTCAGTGGCTTATTCATTGATAGGCCGACAGTCTGTTAACAATGTGGTAGTATATCTGCGTGGGTAGTCCGTATCAGGAGGCTGTAACACCTTCCCAGGACACGCCAATTTACCAAAGCTAAGGAGCATAAGATGAATTTGCAGATTGAAGACAAAGGAGCCGCCGTCTTATTGGCGGTGCAGGAAGAGCGTCTTGATGCTCACAACAGTGGTGATTTGAAGAACCAGATGCTCAAATTATTTGAAGAAGGTAAAAACAACCTGGTTGTTGACCTTCAGGCAGTACGTTTTGTTGACTCTTCAGGGCTAGGCGCTCTGGTCTCCGGCTTCAAGAATGCAAGTTCCCGAAACGGCAACTTGAAACTGTCAGGCCTGCAACTTCAGGTAAAGTCAATGTTTGAGCTGACTCGTCTACACCGGGTGTTTGAAATCTATACTGACTCAAGTGAAGCTCTGGCAAGTTTTCAGCAGTAATTGTTTGCCATAAACCACGAACCCGTCTTTAAACCAGGCATGGTGCAATGACCACTGACCGAATCGCTGTCGACATAAAAGTTCCTAACCAGACCCGTTATCTGTGCCTGATCGGTCATATCGGTGAAAATATTGCGCGTACTCTCCGCAACTACAGTGGTGATCGCGAAAAGCTGGCTTATGATCTTAACCTGGTTCTGACCGAAGCAATGGCCAATGCGATTCAGCATGCTAATGAGGGAGATCCGGCTAAAGAAGTCCATATCGAAATCAGCATCGTTGACCAACGTTTAATCATTCGAGTTTTTGATTGTGGCCAGGGATTCGACGTTCAGCAGTATATTGAACCACGCCATCCATTAGATGAGCATGGCCGCGGCGTTTACCTCATTCACACGATTATGGATGAGATTTCATATCTATCCACAGACAACGGCCATGTTCTTAAACTGACCAAGAATTTGTAAACTGTGATGGCAAAAAGAGCCACATGAAGATCAAAATAAAAGACGCTCCTTACGACGAGAGCGTCTTTCTGTTATTTGCCTATCAATACAGGTCACAGTCTACAAGGCTTTAAACTATTCTCGGCCCGCAAGTGAAACTCCACAACTACCATCACAATAGGGTTGATCCCCGCTCAAACCGCACCCACAGATAAAAACTTTTTGCCGCCTCTTGACCTTGAATTCAAGTGAAGAGCTACTGCTGCCGTCATGCGATTCATCACAGAAAGGCAGGTTTTGAGACTTACCACAGGTACAGCGATAATAAGTACCTGGTTCCAGAGTAATGCCGATTGGCATGCCAACATCATCGTTTTTCATATATTCCTCGTCCGACGTCCCATCACTTAAAGAACCAATCATAAGCAAACTTGCCGACCACGCCAAGCACTACCAATTCTACAAAGGTAACGGCCAAGACAACCCACAATTTCTTTTTTCCGCCTTTCAACCCCTTCACCAGGAAATCAGGCATGATTTTGGCCATGTCCTCGCTCATATTTCCCCAAGCTTCTGTGAAAACACTGTCCTGCTGCTTCTTTGTGGAAGCAGGTTGCTTCTTTGTTGAAGTTGGCCGTTTTCTGTTCGTTTTTTTGCTCATGTTATTCCTGTAGTACAGTTAGTCTTGGGGATTCTATCGAGAAGACTGCCGTTTTCGATTCGCAGCATCTCCCCCCCAAGGCGCTCGGCCAAAAGCAGGTCGTGAGTTGCAACAACAACCGTCACACCACGTTCAGGCAATCTGCGGATCAGTGCCTCCAAATCGTGCAGGCTCCTGCTGTCGATGTTTGAGGTCGGTTCATCAAGAAGCAGCACTTCCGGTTCTAGCACCAGAGCACGAGCCAAAGCGACACGCTGCACCTCACCCCCAGAGAGCTCTTTCACCTTGCGCTGTCCGAACTCTTCCAGCCCAACCATCTCCAATGCTGATTTGATAAGCTTTTGCTGCTCTTTGCCACGGATGCCACGGATTTTAAGACCGAACGCCAGGTTATCAGCGACAGTCCAGGCCAATAGATAGGGAGACTGCTCAACCAGAGTAACTTTTTGCCGTTGCTGAGTGAGATCCAAACCAGTGCCGGGCAATACAGCCGACCCACTCTGCGGCACAAGTAACAGAGCCAGGACTTTAAGCAGAGTACTTTT
>JAJRRB010000028.1 GCA_024279915.1 Deltaproteobacteria bacterium | reverse complement strand
GTCTTTGTTCCCAAGGGGAATCCAAACACCTTCACCACTCCAGCGAACATGAACAATTTCGCCTTCAAACGGCATCAGCTTTCGAAAAACCTCGCAAGTTTTTGGTGATTTATTTTCCTCAAAAACGGCATCAAACTTATGACCGTCGATTTCAATAATCATCTTAACCTCTGCTCCCTATATCAAAGATGCTGATCTTACCCACGAAAAGTGGACACAGTTAATGGTTTAAAAACTGTGCTATACACCTCGTCACTGACACACCCGAAATCATGTTCCAGGGGCGTGCAACTGACACACCCTTATAGCGTCCAGTATGGACTACGTAAATACCAGACAAAGTGACACAGGAAGATACTGAGCATGGAGAGTATCGGCAACCCGTACAGCATGTAGAGAGAATCAGTGCGGATATAAACTTTTGGCCGCCGTTTCCCCAGGATGACAACCCCGATCCAAAAAGCAATTCCAGCATACACAAAACACAAAAACACTTTGCCGCCGTCTGTGATTATGCTGCCTAAAAAGAGAAACAGCACCTGCTCAATAACAGCAAGAGTTACTTGCGATTTATCTGGGTTCTTTATGGCTTTAACTTGTTCCATACACCTCGTTGCTGACACACTCCAAATTTCGTCTCAGGGGCGTGATGTCTGGGACACCCGCCGACCCTCAGGCAGCTTCATTTTCCTGAATTAACAACTCAATATGCTTTCTCATATGGCTCTTATGTACCTTTGGGATCTGGAGTACAAATAGATAGAATTTGAAAATAATGTAAGTCAGCAAAAACCAGATTGGGCCAATCACTAAACACTCAGGCTCATTACCAAAAACACCAGTGATGATAATAAGAACCCCAATTAATTGAAAGAATAGAAGCCAGAGAACCCCAAGTAAGTTAAACAATTTTGCAATGAGTGTACTTGAAAATACGCCTTCAACTTTCGCTTTCCCTTGCTCAGAGTCAACATGGCCAACAAAACGTGGGATGCGATGATTAAACTTCAGAACACTAAATACGCTTGGATAGTGTGGCGAAATCTCTAGACTCTCACCGTCAAATTTTTCGGTGACAATATGATGCCAGAGTGGGTTTATAGTTTTCTTTACACCTACGCTGTTTTGGATAACTTCTTTCAACCTTGCCACAGATGCTTTTGTGGAAACAGACAACTTCTCATCTCGCAGCACAGCAGAAAAGGCATCGGGGTAATCCCGCCACCTTGGCCAGAAATTTCTGCTGTAATCGAAGTCTTCCATACTGTCCTATTCTCCTCGCTCCTGACACTCCTTGTTTTGCGTGTCAGCGGCGTGCCGCTGACACACTCATGTATTACGGCCCAACAGTTTGCCTAGGCAGAAGTTTCATCAATTCGTGACACTACTTCTTCCATGGTGTAGTGCACGAATTTCTCACCAAGTTCCGTCAGTATGTATTTCTCTTTGCCATCAAACGCAGATTTCATGTGTCGAGGTGCTTGCCCACTTGGTGTTTTAGCGGGAGGTTTCCGTAAAAACCTACCTTGGCTATCCGTTGCACGCACCTGACGTGCGACGCGCCCCGTACTGAGATCATGAATAATGAGCTTGAACAAGTCAGCTTCAGCAGAGTTTTCCCTTACCGGCGTGCCATCTATTTGGTCCCATATTTCTGCCCGAGTACATCCCGGATACTGGTAAATAACTCGTATGACTTTGAAATGAGTTTCATGATACGTATCTATCCATTCGATAAATAGAGACACCAAGTCATCAGGCACCATTGTGCTCGCACCAGCGTTGGAAAGAAGCTTCCGAACCAAGTCCCGCTTCTCTCTAGAATCAGCTCGATCCCATGCGCGAAATGCTTTCCTTACCAGACCCAAGTATTCAGGGCTTTCAATGCGTGTCTGGACATCCTCACCGAACTCCTCTAATCGTTCGGTAATGCCACCTAACGTCGTCCCAAGCTCGATGAATTTTTGGCCATGTTCTTCAAGCCATTCGCGGTGCAATTGATTGGCCTCACTTTGTTTCTCATCATCACGAATGGTTCCAATCCCCGACAAGAACCCGCCGACCCAAGGTACCGATCCAAGCGCAGCCAGAAAAAGCTTCTTGAAGCGGCGACGTGATTTCGGCTCATGTAGTGCGTCTAAATCACGGCGAATCTGTTCAATCTCTCCACTGTCAACATTAATAATATCTTACATTGTTCACCTTTATATATCAACTACGTGTCCTGTCCACCTCGGTGCTGACACCCCTGAAGTCATGTCTCTGGAGCGTGGTTTCTGAGACATTCTGTTGTAGTAATTCAAACATGATCTGACTTTAGCTGCAAGATATGGTTGAGGTCAAAGCTGGTTATCTTGAACGATTCTTATTTATCAGGGTTAGTATGAATTTCGCGTTTCTGTAAGTTTAACTGCAACAAAACAATGTGAGAGGATTTCTGAGAATATTTTAAGTGTGTCAGTCGGAGGGTATTTAAGACTCAGGGGGATTTAGCCGATTTTGACTGCCAATACCAACACAACGCTATCAAGAACCACTGGCTTACAATATACAAAACCGAGATCGCTTACACCCTAGCTTTCATCGTCCATAATCTATGCTGGCAGTCTCTTCTTCATTTTTGCTTGAAGCAGATGAGCTGCTGAGAAACCACGTCGGCCATCAGGTGCAGGTTCTTTTCCGGGACCCGGAATACTTTGAGCACTTTTTTAAAGCGGGCGCTGGTCGGAGCAAGACCTTCCAGGGCGTTGGGCTGGTTTTGCAACCATTCACTGTTGAAAAAGCAGTTTTTGTTCTCCGGGTAGAGGGCCAGATAAAAAATATCCGTCTCTACCAGGTCCTGGAAAAAGTGTGAGCCAAAAGAGAGTTCCGGCATCAGGTTTCCACTGGTGAACGCGACTTCAGCCAACACGGAAAAATTGTTGATTTCGGAAAAGGTGATCGGCACACCCATGGCAGGCGTGGAGGTCCCCCAGCGACCGGGACCGAGCAGTATGGTCGGGCTGTCAATTTTGTCCGCGATCCTCTTGTTGAGACGGCCAACCAGGCGGGCAATCTCATGCTTATCTGTAATCGGCAGAAGACTGTACTCGGCCGGATCGACCCAGATGACCCACTTGAGAGATTGGGAGATGTTGCCCCCCATGAAATTCCCCTCCATGCGGAAGAAGGTCTGCTCATCCGGGATGCCGCTCGGTATGACAACCTCCTTTTCTACACCCTTGGTCTGCAATGGCCGACACTGGACAATATTGATTTTGGGAACCAGGTCGGCAGTAAAGTTTACGGTAAATTCTACGTCGACCGGATAGTCATAAGCCTTCTCAAGAGACTTGAGCATTTTTTGCATCAGTTTCGGGAACTTCTTGTCAGCAAAGAGCTGATCGAAGGTCAATAACCAGACATCCTGTTTCTGCCCTCGGCGTTCAAGCAGTTGCATGGTCTCTTTGTCCTGTATTGCATAGCGCCGCCAGGGAATATTGACACCCTCTTTGGTCAGGGAGAGTAGGGACTTCGTCTGTAGGCAGTTTTCATTGATATTCAACAGATCAACATCCCGTTGAGAAAACTTACGGGTGTCATCAAACCCTTTGTGGGCCTGTTTTCCCGGGGAGTCCAGGGCAACAATTCGCGGATAATCACCTTCGACACGGTCGACGGCCCGGGTGCCAAGACCCAGAACCAGACGCAGCATTCCGGCGCGAGGGTCCATTGTCTTGTCCCAGACAAAGGTATTATAGGAGACCCCGACTCCCGCTAACTCGGGGAAGTAGTAGTGCTGTCGGTAGGAACCGGAGACCCTCTGTACCAGCAGAGCCATTTGCTCATCCTTCTGATCGAGACCCCTTTGCAGACGGTAGGCCAGGGCATCTTCACTCATGGCGCTGGCGAAGATTTTTCTTACGATCTCTTCCAGTTGCTCCAGGCGCTCCTCCGGGTTTCCCTGGTTGACACCAAAATAGCTTTCATATTTACCTGCAAAAGCGTTTCCGAACCCGTCTTCAAGCAGAGAACTAGAACGGATGATAATCGGATATTGTCCGTAATAGTCGAGCAGTTTGCGAAAACCGTCTCGAATCGTGTCCGGGAAACTGCCGAGCAGCATCTCTTTACGCAACTCACCGGCGACCGCAAAATAGCCTTCCAGGGTCTTCTGCTGCATAAACAATCGCCAGAGACCATTATGCACAATGTAGGAATAATAGACGTTTGAACCGACAAAAAAGGAATCATGGGTTTCGAGGTGCTCGTCCCAGTCAAATGATGTGTCCTGTCTCAGGATATTTTGAGCCAACAGCATTCCGACGGCCTTGCCGCCAACAAATCCGGTACCGATAAGCCGAGATTTGATGCTCAGCAAATACTCCAGGCTGAAATGCTTTATCGCAAGAGACAGAATCCGCTCTTCAACCCCTATTATGTGTCGGCAGATGTGTTTGACCATCTGAGCCTGTTCAATGTCGGAGGCCTGATCTTCCAGTAGCCGCTCTGCCTCCAGAAACAATCTCTGCCAATGGTCAAGCTGCCTGGAGACGCTCTGTGCCTGGTTGGCGATCACGGTGCTGAATAGTTGGGTTGCCTCAAAACTGTTGGCCAGGGGCAGGAACTTCTCCCCCTGTTTGCGGTGCGGAAGAAACATGGTTGTTGAGCTTCGTTGCCAGACTTTCAGAGGCTGGACATGAATTTGATCGTCGTGCCTGAACACATCGATTAATACCTGCGTGGTTTCGCGAATACGTTCTAGGGTGCGAACGGCATGGTGTCCACGAATCAAGGCAAAGTAGGCTACCGTGTTGAGATCAAAAAGGTAGGGACAGGTCACACGAAAAAAGTTACCGATCATATGGTCGGTGGCCCAGGCAGACAGTAGGTCGGAAAGACAATCGAAGACGTAAAACGCTCCCGGTCCGTCATCGGTAATGACCTTGTGAACCTTGCTGGCAAAGGACTCAAAGCCCTGCCGAGGGTCAAACTCGTAGGTTGTAACCTGTGGTGAGGGATCAACCAGCGGAGGGTGGTCGCCGAAGCGCATGTAGACAACTTTTTTCCCGCTTACCAGAGCCTGATCGACAAAGGGACCTACGAAATAACGATAGTCTTCTATAGAATCGACTTTCAGGACAACATTATCGCCGATCCGCAAACCGTCCAGGATTTCATCCAGGCCATCATAGCCAGTCGAGGCTTTCTCTGATTTGGGCATCGTCATCTCCAGTGAATACTTAGTTGATCGCTACACGTAAGCCCGCATGTTGCGGTGCCAGTCTGCCTGCTTGCTCGGGGAACCGCAAGTGGGGGGGGGTGGAGAATTAGCCTTGCGGACACTGGATCGTATCCGCAAGGCTACTCAGTGGTTCCTGCTGTATCTTAAATGACGCCGAAGGCAACCATTGCTTTGGCAACCTTGATAAATCCGGCACAGTTGGCACCGTTGACGTAATTGCCTGGCGTGCCATATTCCTCGGCGGTTTCGTAGCAGTTTGCGTGGATATTATGCATGATTTCCCGCAGACGATTTTCAGTGTGTTCAAATGTCCAGGAATCGCGGCGGGCATTTTGTTGCATTTCCAGCGCACTGGTAGCAACGCCACCAGCATTTGCCGCTTTGCCGGGGCCATAAGCGATTCCAGCATCAAGGAATACCTTGACCCCTTCGGGCGTGGTTGGCATGTTTGCGCCTTCGCCAACGGCAATACAGCCGTTCTTTACTAGCATGGTAGCATCTTTGCCATTGATCTCGTTCTGAGTGGCCGAAGGCATGGCAACCTGGCATGGAACTTCCCAGATGTTGCCTTTAGCGATATATTTGGCATGTTTGTGGGTTTCGGTATAGACACTGATGCGACGCCTCTCAATCTCTTTGATCTGTGTTACCAGATCCAGATCGATCCCCTTCTCATCATAAATGTAACCGTTGGAATCAGAACATGCGACAGTCTTCCCGCCCAACTGCGTGATCTTTTCCATGGTGTAGATCGATACATTACCTGAACCCGAGACGATACAGGTCTTGCCATCGAATGAGTCCTTGCGAACTTTCAGCATTTCATCAACAAAGAAGGCAGCACCATAGCCGGTTGCCTCGGTGCGGACCAGCGACCCACCCCAGTCGAGGCCTTTGCCGGTCAATACACCCGCCTCCCAGCGATTGGTAATTCGCTTGTACTGGCCGAACAGGTAACCGATCTCCCGGCCCCCCACTCCGATATCACCCGCCGGAACATCAGTGTGCTCACCGATGTGACGGTAGAGTTCGGTCATGAAGCTTTGGCAGAAGCGCATCACTTCAGACTCTGATTTGCCTTTAGGGTCAAAGTCAGAGCCACCCTTACCGCCACCGATAGGCAGGCCAGTCAGGGCATTTTTGAAGATCTGCTCGAAGCCAAGAAACTTGACGATGCCGAGATAGACCGAAGGGTGAAAGCGCATACCACCTTTGTAAGGGCCAAGTGCGCTATTGAACTCGACGCGGAAACCACGATTGATCTGGACAATTCCATTATCATCGACCCAAGGTACACGGAAGATGATCTGCCGTTCCGGCTCGCAGATACGTTCAATGATTTTGTGGTCGGCAAATTCCGGATGCTTCACCAGGACCGGTCCGAGTGACTCAAGCACTTCTCTGACAGCCTGATGAAATTCAATTTCTCCGGGGTTGCGGTCAAGAACTTCCTTGAAAATGGGTTCAACTTTTTCATCAATGTTTGGTGACATGTTTTCCTCCTGCGAGCGTGGTTAGTATGCATAAAAAGGAAGCAAATATCGACATGCCTCCAGTTCGTGGCGCCGCTATAGTAGGATGTTTCACGCAAGATACGCGCCATGAGCCTACTAATTAAGCAATAAATGGTTATTCCTTGTGCATTCTGGGTTTGCGGCCAGGCCTGGGTGGACAGAAGGGGTCTGACGCATGGACGCTATGGTAATACTGAGTGCTATAACTACTCAACGTTACACAAATGAGTACACACTCAACCTGGCTGGCCGATGCCACCTTACAGTTTCTGCGGGCTGTGAACGGAGAGGCGTGGCGATCTGAAATGATGCGCGATCCGATGGTGGGTATGAGGTAAAATTTATCGAACGGTCTGCATGGATGATGGGGACATAGATCAAGTGAGGAACAATAAATTTTCGATGCAATAAGAGGATTTTGCTCTCAATACCTCAAATCGTGTCTCTGTAGCGTGATAAATAAAAAGCTCTCTTACCGTAAAGGTAGGAGAGCTTGCTTAAATCCTGAAATTGCAGCTTACTATGCTTACTTTTTAGGCTGCCACGACATGAATAGATCAACAGCCTCCTGACTCTCTGGCCTGAGGTTCTCAATGCCATTGTAAGGACGGCCCTTACCCAACTGGGCATGAGGGTACTTCATAATGGTCATCATGTGGCGTTTGGCCATATCCTGGAAGCTCGCACCTGACCAGAGTGCAATACCGACCAGAGGATGTTCCTCGCGAGGGTCGCGGTAGAGGTTGTACGCCGGAGCACCGGCTCCCGGAACGCCCGGCATTGGCATATGCATCTTGAACTCCTGTTTGACGATTGAGCGCAATATCTCATTTTCGTAGATATAGACATAGTCACGACGGCCATGATGCTCGCCGTTCAACAGCAGGGCAGTCTGGTCAATGCCGTCAATAACACGGTCGCGCGGAATGTATTCTGTTGCCTGTGCCAGGCGGGCAAAAGTTGTGAACAAGTCAGTCACGTGGACTATGTCACCGGCAGCGCTGCCTGCTTCGATGACTCCAGGCCACTTGGCAAAAGCATCAACCCGGACGCCACCTTCGAGATGTTGTGTCTTGCCGCCGCGATAGATTAGTTGATTCAGACCTGATGTCCCTTCGTAATGGTACATCAAGCCGTTGTCAGCCATCAGCACAACCAACGTATTATCGGCGATGCCGAGCTTGTCAACTTCGTCAAAAATTTCTCCGAGCCAGGCATCAATTCGCTGTAGTTTCTCTGCATGGAATCCGCCGTTCAGCGACTCGTTCTGCTCTTGGTCATGAACAAAGTTGAGAGGCCACAGAGGCCAGTATTGCAGAAAGAACGGTTCGTCCTGTTTTGCCAGTTCCTGAAGTTGCTCCACCGTCTGTCGCTGGTAACGTTTATTCATCTCAACGTAATGGGCTTGTGTCCACTCTTCACCAGGCTTTAAATCGACCTCTCGTGCTTTTTCACCTTTCTTGCCTTCAACCCCTGTAACAAGTCCTTTTGGCTTAAAATTCTGGTCGATGGCGAAGCCGTTTGACTGCGTCTTGTGGTGCCAACCAAGCATATTGTTTGAATCGGCGCCCTCTTCGGTCATCAGAGAAAGCTGAACCTGCTGGTGCAGGGGAAAGGCGGCAAAGTCGAAACCCTGATTGTGAGGGTACGATTCTTCGATGTCGCCCTGATGCCATTTGCCAATATGAACTGTCCTATAACCTGCTTCTGAAAGGACTTCTGCAATCGTGACTTCTTCTTTGCCCAGGCCCTCACCAACAAGCGCTACCTTGACTTCTTTCAGACCAGTACGCACCGGGTGGCGACCAGTCAGCATGGCCGCGCGCGTCGGGGTACATGACGGCTCGGTGTACATGCGCATCATGGAAAGGCTTTCATCTGCAAACTTGTTAATTTTTGGGGTACTGATACCGGTGACATAGTTCATCGCTCGGTTGCCCATTTGGCCGAAGCTCACATCGTCAATCAGGACATAGACTATATTGGGTCGTTTGCCACCGTTCTTCTCACGTATCTCTGCCAGTTTGGCATCAATCTCTTTGTCTTCTTTTGCCCACTTTTCACCATGCTGGGCCTCAAGATATTTGTACTCTCCATCGCGAATGATATCTGCCGCTCCGACAATACTCGCTCCGGATATGACAAGGGCAAGACCTGACATAAATAAAAGGAAGTCGCTCTTTCTCATTACATTTCTCCTTAGAGTTATACTTGAGGTTAAAAAGGAAGTTAAATACTGGTTGCCTAATATTTGGTCCAAGAAACAAACGTACGTTAAAGACTATCTTCTTTAGAGAGATAATCAATTACGAGAGTGTCCTATTTATCCTGTTACATTGTTTTGAGTATGTGAAGTTGAGTGAAATATGGGATTCTTACAACCCCTGCGACTGACACATTGGCCGTCATACCCCAGGGGCTTGGTTTGCGAGACACCTATTTCAGCCCAGACACCAGGGCTAAAGTAACGGCTCCCAGAATAATACCTGCAATCCATACCCCTATTCCAACGAACCAAAATGTGATCGGTGCATTCTTGAAAAGGATTGGCCAAACTGCAAGTAATCCGACTACAGCAAAAGGCACGATAAAGTAACTGGCAGGGATGCCCATTGATACGCTCCCGACGAAATATAAAACCGGTAAGGCGGCTATACCAATATGGTATTTCCAGTAACGTTGCAGAGAATCATTTAGTGATATTCGCTGACTAAACATAAATACCTAAAAGGGGTGGAATGGGTCTTAAGTTATAGACAGTTCGATCTCGCCTTCTTTTGTGTCGGCAAAAAACCGAGAGCCATCAGCAAATTCGATTATCACTTCATGAGGACTGTTTCTGATAACAGCCTTTACCTTTTTGCCCTCAAGCAGTTGTGTGGCTTGAATTGATTCAGTCTGTAATTTGTTATCAGTCATAGATTGCTCAAGTGATGTTCCAACACCTTGGTGGCCGAGACACCTTCTGCCCTGTGCCACCTGCGTGACTTCTAGGACGGCATAACGGTTTGAGATAATCGGGCGGCGGTATGAATGCACAACCTACCACCGCAATCTGATTTTGTTCTTAGTGAAGTACCCCCTGTATTTTCCGTCCCTTGATTCCCTTGTTAGTCCTTTGCTTATACCTTGAACACAATGTTCTTTTTGCCTTCCCATAGAGTAGATATACCAATCGCTCTAAGTTTTTCATGGTCAGAAGTAATGGTCGCAAAATGAT
>JAJRRB010000027.1 GCA_024279915.1 Deltaproteobacteria bacterium | reverse complement strand
TTTGCCGGTCGAAGGAAACCGGTAAAAGGACGGTTTGCCCCTGATTGTATTCTTTGAAACGCGGCATGTTTTCTCCCCTGAAAAGATCTCAAAAACTGCATGCAATATAGCATGTTTCGGGGTTTTTCTACAGCCTCAACGGACTGAGATAAGCGGCGACAACGTTCCGACTCGGCCTAGTAGAGACCTTTTCGAGAACAACCTCGCTATTTTTCGTCCGCCTTTATTGCGTGGTTAGCCTTGTTCTGGAGAGAATCCCAAACCGCCTCAATGATTATCATAGAGGCGGTGTCAGGGTTACATGGCTCACCGCACGCGTTTTCAATTAGTTTGTTGTTGCCACGCCTCAACCCATAATGGTTTCGAATCCCCATGCCCCACCCAAAGAGATATTGAATGAGGTCCTTACGTTTCGTATTTTTAACAGTATTTTTGTCTTCCTCTGATAATGAGGAAATTATATCAGCTACAGTGCCTTCAACAGTAGTCGGCCAGTTTTCTGGACCAAGGCGCTCCTCTTCTTGTGCATAGGAAATAGAGCTGATCACAATTATTGTTAGAAATATGGTTACTACAATATTTTTCATAAGGCTAACGGTTTGGAGCTGAGACGCGCAGTAGCTACCTCCCAGCCTGTAGAATTTCTACGCGAACCACCCCTGATTCACGCGTCGATTTCCGGCGATTGGTTGGGCAACCTCACCACCTCAGAAGCCACGTTGAATTCGGACGAACAGGATTGACTCCAACGACAACACTCTTCTGTAAAATTGGCAAGATATAGGTAACGCAACGAACATTGTTAATTTGATCACGAGTGGCAATGCACAACGGCCCAGCAGTAGATCGACTGTTTGAGGACCGAATTTCACATGGCGAATCCATGTCGTGATCATTGGCCCTCAGATAGTGGACTGCAGCTACAAATGCAGCTTTATTGATAGACACCTCTTGGGGTGAAATCTTTAATTTATTGGAATCTTTCTTCGATATATGGAAATCGACGCCCCGGTATAAGTCTGGAGTTTTGAATGTTTGGCCAACCTGAAGCTTACTCCAAACATCAGCAATGGTCTCTTCGCATTGTTGGCACATGACGTTCCCCTTTCTTGGTTGCCCAACGGATTGAAGCTGAGACGCGCAGTAGCTACCTCCCAGCATGTAGACTGTCTACGCAAACCACCACTGATTCACGCGTCGAACTCGGGCGCCTGGTTAGAAGGAAGCCTCACCGAATGTTCTTGCCACACATGCGTTGCAGCCAAAAGAAGAAACTACAATGCCAAAGACACCTATTGACAGGACGAAACTGAAGAGCACATGAGTTGCAACAGAATCTGAAACATTAGGCACGAAAACAAGAGCACCAAGAGCAGTGATGAGAATAGACACCACGAACAAACCTGGACGTTTCCATTTCTTTTCTGCGCGAGGCCCCCAAAAGCAAATTTTATTGACAACAGGGCAAAGGCTGCAATGTTGTGCCATCGGATTCATCCTTCTAACGGTTCTGAATTGAGCGGCGAATTAACTCCAGGCAGGTGTGTAGACTGTCTACGCGAACCACCCCTGATTCACTCGTCACCGCTCGGATGATTGGTTATGTTGCGTTGACAGCTACCAGCTCGACAACTGCTGCTATTACAACTAAAAGCAAAAGGGAACCCTGTAGTTTTAAACGTTGTAGTTCCGTACCGGGCGGCCAAGCGTTTCCATAAAACAACAAAATAGGGAATGCCATTTTTGAATAACTACGACCTCTAGTAGTGCCCTTGTTCCAAGCAAGTTGCCAGTATAAGGCGAACCAAATTAGCCACCCTAATACCATTATGACTTCTAACAATTCCATAATTGCCTGTTTGCAACATAACATGTGA
The DNA here is from genome assembly GCA_024279915.1 of Deltaproteobacteria bacterium. Lineage (GTDB taxonomy): Bacteria > Desulfobacterota > Desulfuromonadia > Desulfuromonadales > BM103 > M0040. The sequence continues at coordinate 3,853 of JAJRRB010000027.1, read as the reverse complement.
TTCTACCTGTAGATTTAGTAAATATCGCCCCACAGGTAAAGGATTAGGCTTGGCGAAGAAAGCCACTGAAAAACCAACTGATTTTCTCAAAACCAAACAAAATAACCACAGACAAAATCAAGGTTAAGGAATTCCCCCTCTGTCTGTGGCTCATTGTGTTGTTTCCCCCTAAATTGAAATCACTGTTTGTAGATGACAAACACGATTATTTTCGATATCTTAGCCAAGGTTAATACCATTTGCAATGTTATTCATTTTATGATTGGAGGGAACCATGCAGAAACCACGTCTATTGGACGAGGTGCGTCAAACGTGCCGTGTCCGCCACCACAGTATCCGCACGGAAAAAGCCTACATAAGCTGGATCAAACGCTACATCTATTTTCACAACAAACGACACCCGAAAGATATGGGGGCCGCAGAGATCAATTCATTCCTAAGTTGGCTGGCAGTAGAAAGAAAGGTTGCTGCGGCGACTCAGAATCAGGCTTTGAACGCGTTAGTTTTTCTCTACCATCAAGTATTGAAAATTGATCCAGGTGATTTCGGCGATGTTGTGCGTGCCAAAAAACCAAAACGCCTGACTGTTGTTTTGTCGCGTGATGAAGTTAAGGCCGTTTTGCTCAATTTACATGGCGAAGAGTGGTTGATGGCCAGCCTGCTTTACGGCTCGGGACTGCGACTGATGGAATGCTTGCGTCTACGAGTAAAAGACCTGGATTTCGAAATAGGTGAAGTAGTGATCAGAGAAGGGAAAGGTAACAAAGACCGTCGCAGCATGATGCCACAGAGTCTTGTGGAACCTTTGACAAAACATCTACAGAAAGTGAAGGTGATCTATACGCATGTTCTCAATCAGGGGGCAAAAGGGGTATTGAGCCCTTTAGATGTCAGCCTGTAGTCTGGTGGAGTTCGCCTGTTATTTCTCCTCGACCGCCCCACCCGCCTCTTTCCAGGCTTCAAAACCACCATCAACATGGCAGACATTTTTCAAACCCATTTTTTGTGCGATATCTGTAGCCAAAGCAGAACGCCAACCAAGGTTACAGTAAAAGATAAAGCGTTTATCCTCAGCAAATTTCTTGTTGTAGTAAGGGCTTGTGGAATCAATCCAGAATTCCAGAAGTCCGCGCGGACAGTGAAAAGCTCCGGGGATTTTCCCCTCACGTTTCAACTCGCGGACATCGCGCAAATCAACAAAGGTCACATCTTCTGCAGAGGACTCGGCAAGAGCCTCTTCTGCGGAGATTGCCTTGATTCGCTTCTCAGCATCAGCAACCAGATCTTTAAAACCAACGATTTCTGACATAAGTCCTCCATAGAGATTTGGCCAAACATGAATGGTCAGTCTAACAGAAGAACCTCTCAGGTCTGGCCTGTTTTCGCATATTTCTGACTCAAAAACGGCCAAACTTCGGCGACAATCATACCAACAACAATCATCGCGCCACCAAACCATCCGAGGGCTGTCAAACGGTCACCAGCTAACCAGACCGAGAAGATCGCTGCAAAGACAGGTTCAAGAGTATAAATCAGTGCTGCCCGGGTCGGCGTGGTGCGGTTCTGGAAAGTGGTCATGGCCCAAAAAGCGTAGGCTGTTGCAAAGATGGCGGTAATGGCAAATGCAGAAATCAGTGAACTGGTCCATTCCTGCGGCCAGGATGTCGGTTCAAAAATCAGACTACCGATGCAACCGAGAACGGCCATGGTGGCGATCTGCACAAAAGTCAGCGCCCGCGCGTCATAGCCCTTGGTAAAAGCATCAAGACCTAAGATATGCAGCGCCACAAACACCGAACAGATCACGACCAGAATATCGCCAAAGTTGATCGTCCAGGGCGTATGCCAGGTCAACAGGAGCAGACCAAGCAAAGCAATACCAACACCAATCTTTGATCCAAAGGCTGCTGGCTTCTTCAACATTGGGCCAGCCATTAACGGCACCCATACCACACCTAGCCCGGTCAAGAAGCCAGCATTGGCCGAAGAGGTTCTTTCCAGGCCAAAGGTTTGAAAGAGATAGGAGGTGAAAAGCAAGGTTCCAAGGAGGATACCAAGCCTCCAGCCACGTCGGTCAAGAGAAGCAATTCTGGCGCGTCCAGCGATAAAAGCCAAAAGGATTGCGGCGATAGCAAAGCGCACCCAGAGAAAGGCCATAACCGGCATCTCGGTGATAGCGTCTTTGACAATCGGAAAGGTCGCACCCCAAAAGAGAGTGACGGTGGCCAACATGAATTCGGCATGAAATTGCCGTTTATTCTTTTGATCCATTTATACCTGCAAAGAAGTTTCGTAAGGGGTGACAGATCCGAACAAACAAAAGAGAGAAGTGGTTGTTTTTACTCAACCGGCCGCCCGCAAATATCTTGTTTCAGGCGAAGGCGCTATGGTATAAGCAGAAGTTCCTGAATTCAATTGTTTTTTCTGATCAGTAGTGAGAGGGTTTTAAATGGGCCGTTCCAGAAGAGAACCAATCGAAGTTATTTGCCCGAAGTGCCGCTGTACTGAGATCGTTTATCTCCCCATTGAAGACCTGCCCCTCTGCCCACAATGCAATATCCGCATGTCTATTTCCGAGCTTCTCGATGAAGGAAAATCTTATTAATCAAGTGCCGAACGGTTCGGCCGAGCTATCCCTATAATTTTTATCAAGGAGGAACAAAGATGAAACAAGTCAAACTTCTGATTGCCTGCCTGCTGGCCCTTTGTGTTGTACTGCCAGGTGTAGCTGCTGCAGACACCCTCGATGACATCCTTGACCGAGGTACCCTGCGCGTTGGCATGGAGCCTGGCTACATGCCTTTTGAGATGACCAACAAGAAAGGTGACATCATTGGCTTTGATGTCGACATGGCCAAGCATATGGCGAAAGCCATGGGCGTTAAACTTGAATTGGTCAGCACCGCATGGGACGGTATTATCCCTGCTCTGATCACTAAGAAATTTGACATCCTCATGAGCGGCATGACTCTGACTCAAGAACGTAATATGAAGATCAGCTTTGCCAAGCCCTACATTGTTATTGGCCAAAGCATCCTGATCGACAAGAAATTGGCTGGCGAAATCAAGTCCTACAAGGACCTGAACAACAAGAAGTACCAGGTTGCCTCCAAGCTCGGCACCACTGGTGAGCAAGCCACCAAGCGCATGATCCCTAAAGCCACCTACATCTCTTTCGAAACCGAGCAGGAAGGTGTTATGGACCTTCTCAACGGTAAAGTTGATGCTTTCGTTTATGACCTGCCTTTCAACGCCATCGCGTTTGCTGAAAAAGGCCAGAAGAAACTGGTTTTGCTCGACGAGCCTTTCACCTATGAGCCGCTGGCATGGGCCGTTAACAAAAAGAACGCTGACTTCATCAACTGGCTGGACAACTTCCTGATTCAGGCGAAGAACGACGGCACCTACGACAAGATTTACAAAAAATGGTTCTTGAGCGACGCATGGCTTAAAGACCTTCAGTAAGAAAGATTAACCTTGGCGGGGCCGTTCCACAATTGGAACTGTCCCGCCATCTTTTTATTTGATCTAGCAGCCTGTCGGGCAATCAGGGCTGAAGCGAAAATTTGAATGTTTGAAGCCAGACTTTGGCTCATTTGAGAGTAATAGCTATAGCTATTGGTCGAAAAGGAGCTGAAATATGGGACAAATAGACGAATTTGCAGCCAGTTTATTGATTGTCCGACAGGCTGCCAGCGCAGGAATTACATTTTGAACACAAACAGAAATATTTGGCCCTGGCACTTATTGACCTTCGTAATTCTCTTTACGTTATGCGCCGGTCTTTGGGTCGCCACCAAAAAAATCGATTATACCTGGCGCTGGAACCGTGTCCCGCAGTATTTCATCTACA
>JAJRRB010000026.1 GCA_024279915.1 Deltaproteobacteria bacterium | reverse complement strand
TCGCGAACCAACCCTAGTTTAACCAATTCTTCAAGGTATTTTTTTGTTTCAACCTTGCATTGTTTCTTTTCTACATCGTATTCATTCATAAGCAAGTTGATAAGCTCATCATACTCTAAAGGCTGTTCCAGAATTTCCCATATTCTTGTGGCCACAGGATTTAACGAAAAGTATTTGTCCTTTCTGATGTCCAGCATGACCTGCTCATCGTGTAGCTTTCCGGAGAGAGTCTCTTCGTTTCTAATATTTTTTTTCATTTCAAAATTTTAAAAACCATTAACGGTTGTTTCCCATTATGAAATTATTAAACTCTTCTGAAGATTTAAAATGTTTAACCAAAAGGATTTCAAGGATATTAAATTTGAACATCAACAATTCAAGGTCTAAATCTTTTCTGTTACTCTCAATATTTGTTGTATTTTTTTTTCTCAATTCACAAAGAAGCTCTGTAAAAGAGAGTTTTGTCCCTGGTTTGTAGTTTACTTTATAAATTTGGAATATCTCATTTCTTAGTTCTATTGCGTTCTTGACAACATTTTTTGCATCAGAATGATTGATTGTTTCCTCAAATAAATCCTTCAAAAGTTGACATCGGAATACAGAACATATATGAGCCTTTTTTTGAAAATATATAGTACACTTGTTTTCAAAATATGGACAAGGTTGTTTGAAACCTTCTCTTTCTTCTGCACTAAAACATTTCTGTTGCAGCTTTTTGGGAAGTTCAGCCTTTTCTCCTTCTTCCACTGTGGCCCACTCAAAAAGGGTTCCATCACAGCACAAACCACATGTAACACAAATCTCCTGTTCAGTGATTGGAGCTTGGTCGTCTGCTTCGCTTATTTTTTTTAGTTCCATAGAATCACTAAACTTACTTAGATGATAATCAACCAAGATGAAGTGATGGGAATTCGCTTTTGAGCGAATAGCGCCAACACCCCCTTCCCAAGGATCCTCAGCCACGAATCAACCAATCATCTTTTACCTGAGGACCATAACCGAGTCAAATCAAAACTCGGATTGCTTATGACTGGTAGTGCCCGGCCTGGGCCCGATAGAGTCGGGCGTAGAGGCCATCACGTTCAAGCAACTCCACGTGACTCCCGGCCTCAGTGATGCGACCATGAGCCATGACAAAGATACGGTCCGCCATCCTGACCGTGGACAGCCGGTGGCTGATGATGACGGCGCTGCGACCTTGGATGATCTGACGAAAACCTTCTATTAACTCCGCTTCGGCCAGCGGATCAAGAGCACTCGAAGGTTCATCAAGGATCACGATCCTGGCCTTGCGGAAAAAAGCCCGGGCCAGGGCCAGCTTTTGCCATTCGCCGATACTCAGTTCACGACCGTCGAGAAACTCAGTGCCGAGCTGCGCATCGTAACCAGCCGGAAGCCGCCGGATGATCGGATCAACCCCCGAGAACCGGGCGGCAGCTGTAAGTTCTTCGCTGTTTGGGTCAGCATCCACATCACCCAACCAGATATTGTCCCTCACACTCAGGTCGTAGTGAATGTAGTCCTGGAAGAGTACGCTAACCTGACGCTGCCAAACCGCCGGGTCAAGATCCTTCAGGTCAGTACCATCAAGAGTTATCGAACCGCACTCGGGGTCGTAAAGACGGCACAGCAGCTTGACCAGAGTCGTTTTGCCAGCACCATTTTCACCAACCAGGGCCACGACTTCCCCAGGACGCAGCTGGAAATTGATATCGTGCAAAGCCTGACGTGAAGCACGGGGATATGTAAAACTGACCTTCTCAAAGACCAACCCCTCATGCTTGAACTCCGGCAGCGCAACCGGCCGTTTCGGAGCCCGGATACTGGGTTCAAAATCGAGGAATCGGTAGAAGTCGGTCAGAAAGAGGTTGTCCTCGTACAGCCCGGCGAGTCCCTGGAGAAGGTTCTGCAGAGCAGCCAGGGCTCGCTGAAAACCCTGAAAATACATGACCAGCACACCAATGGTGATGACCCCGGACACCGCCTGATTGGCCATGAACAGAAGAGTGCCAAAGACTGCCAGGGTGGCCAAACTCTGCACAAGTCCATCGGACAGGCTGCGATGCCTGACAATGTTGAGCCGACCGTGGCGCAGTTCCGAACGCAGGTCATTGAAGCGCTGTGAGAAAACTGCGCCAAGACTAAAAAGCCGGACCTCTTTGGCAAATTCACGCCCGGTCAGCAACCAATGATAATACCAAGCGCGTCGCTCACGTTCCGCATGGCTCTTTTCGAAGTCAAATTGCCTGCGGGCATAGACCAGGCGGACAATCCCTGCCGGCAAAGCAGCAGCAAAAAGAACCAGTCCTGTCAGCCAGCTGAACGAAAACAGCAGGCCGAGAATGCCGACCACAATGATACCGCTCTGGGCTGTCAGGACAAGGCCGTTGACGATTCTGGCAGGACGATAAGGAGCCTCGCTCTGCGCCCGTTGCAGGGTATCGTGAAAAAACGGGTTCTCGTAATATTCCAGATCGACCTCAATAGACTTGGCGTGAACCAGGTCTGAAACATGGTCGGTAACCGCAACCCCCTGGGCCTCGCCCACCAGGCCGGAAAGAGCGTTGCACATGGCGGAGAAGAGGCTAACTCCGCCCGCCAGCAGAACCCAGAGCATGACGGTGCGAAACGCGGCTTGCGGGTCAGGTGAACTGACACCTTCCACCACGGCATCGATAATCTCCTTCATCAGGTAGAGTGTAGCCAGCGGCAGCACACCCTGAACCATGACCAGAACCAGGTTCAGAAGGGTCCAGCCCGGCGCACACTGCCAGACCAGACGAATCGCTCGCTGCAGGCGAAAAACTGTTTTGAGTCGTTGCTTCAAAGAGATCATAGAGACCTGACTTAATAATCGGGACACGAGTTTCAAAAAACTTCATTTTCCCGATAAATAGTTATACCATCGCCAACATGAAGAGGGAAATTCATAATCTGGACATCACCCTGGGGCCACTGCATTACCATCTGCAGGCACACGACAGCTGGGGCGCTGGACTCCTCGACCAACTGGACGAGCGCGTCGCCTGTCTTGCCTTTAGCGGTCCGGCGCACCGCCAGGTGCACATCGCAAGACAACCGATTGACCCCGCTGCAGCTGAGGCCTTTATGGCTGGCATTTTGCCTCCGGAACTGGCCACGCTGGTGCCAGATCGGCTGCCGACACATGAATGGCAGATCACCGGGAACGACACAACGCTGCTCACCTGGCAACATGCCGACACCTCACAAGTGTTCTGGACCAGGAGTTGCGACGAGACATGCCCCTCCCTGTCGTTTAATCTCCCCCTTGACCTGCTCTTTCACGATATTGTCCAGCTGGGCGGCGGCATCGTTCACGGCGGCCTCGCTGTTTTCCAGGGGCATGGCGTATTGCTGACCGCCCCACCCGGAGGCGGCAAGACCACCGCCTTCGCAACACTTCCTCAAGACTGGGACCTCTGGTCAGACGATGCCTCTTTGGTCTGGCCCGACGCAAACGGTATCTTTCAGGTCAGCCCCCTGCCGACCTGGAGTGCACTGCTCGGCGTCAACCCGCAACTTGAACGGATTGTGCAGTGGCAGGTCGGTACCAGCTGTCCCTTGCAGAGAATCCTCTTCCTCGAGAAGGCCGAAAGGATCAAACTAATCCCCCAACGACCAATCGTTGCTGTTTACCCCCTTTACCATGCCTTCTCCGAATACCCGTCAGTGATTGTGGCCCGGCAACCATACCGGGTCGCCCTGTTCAGGGCAGCCGCCGCACTGGCCCGTGCCGTACCAACCAGAGTACTGCAACTGCCCCGCAATTGCCTTTTCTGGCCTCTTCTCGAGGAGGAGTTGACTCATGGACGCGAATAGTCCCTTGAGAACAGACTTCTTCCGCTATCGTGGCCAAAGCATGTGGCCTGGGCTCCAGGAGGGCGATCTGCTCGAAGTTCAACCCGTCTCTTTTACTGAATTGCGCGTAGGTGATTGCGTCACTTATCACACAAAAGACGATGGGACACTGATCACCCACCGCATCAGCGCAATTCGAGACACAAGCGTACATACCCGTGGTGACGCCTCCTCCTGGCCTGACGATCCCACTGTAGAGGAAAAACAGTTGGTCGGCCGGGTCATCGGACGTTATCGATTGGGAAGTCTTAACCGGGTACAAGGGGGGAGGAAAGGACAACTGGCAGGAGTCTTCTACCATTATGCCGGACGCCTCGACCCGCAACGGAATTCCCGTGGCGGTCGCGCGGCTTGTCTGTTGCGAGGCGGATTGCAATGGCTGGCAAACGGGTTCTACCGGCGCGGCACAGTGCGGCAATTTGGAGATGTCAGTAAAAAGAGCAGCCGTTATTGGCTCGTCGGGCAACGACCCTGGGCCAGCTTTAACCATACACGGGGATGCTGGCTGGTTCCCTGGCCGCAGTCACTGCTGATCGACCCGGCCAGACTTCCCGGCCACAGCCAGACATAACGCCCCTACGAAAATTTTTACAGTTACGTTACAGTAGACCCTGTCTTGCATTCGTGTCCCGCAGTACCACCGTTTTTACATTGCATCTGCCCCGGTGGACCAGTGCTATCACCAGCGGCTGAGTTACCTACTGCAAGCACCAAGGGTCGTCTGAAGCTGCTCCATATTAACCATCCGCGGTTCAACCCACTGTCTTCGTTATTACTTGCTCATCATTCGCTTTTGATATTTGCGCAGGCACTTATATATCCATGCGATAACATTGTAGCAGATCAATCAGGCCAGAAATGGTTCTGTCTTCTCGGTTCAGACCATTTACCTACTAACGACTATTTAACACTTACCTCGGATGGCTACATAACAGTGCCACCAGCCTTGCATTTTCTTCGCAAGACAGTACTCCCTGCTTTACATTTACCTCCAGCTATTCCGCCAGTTTTACATTGCAGCTTTCCACCGTCATTGATAGCAGAAGACCCTGATCCACAAGCACCAAGGGTCGTCGGAAGGTGTTCCAGATTAACAATCTGTGGCGCAACCCATTTGATTTTCTTATTTTTACTCATCCTTAACTCCAAACAGAGGGTTCAGGTCTTTGACCTGTCTTTATGTACAGGTTTAAAGTATAGCAGACAGCTCAAAAAATCAATTCCCTGCCGCACCCGATTCATCTTTCAGCCGGCTTTCGGGAAAGAGTTTCTCAGCATGCGCTTGCGCGCAGAACCAGTATGGTGCCAGGAGCCCCTGACCCTGCTGATAATTCATCGCAACACAGGAGCCCAGACAGACATTCTTCATCAGGCAATTGCCGCAGACGCCCTTTAAATCATTTGGCAGCCCCTCGCGAAGCTCTTGCAACAGCGGGTGACCACCCCAGATCTCAGCCAGCCGCCCGACACCGGCTCGGCCATAAACCAGCTCAGGGATATGCTCACCAACACCACACAGGGCATAATGACCATCGGCCAACAGGCCGAGGATCCCCAGGATGCCGCAGCTGCCGAGCCCATCGCCCTTAATCAGGCTGCCAAGTGGGAGGAACGCCATGGGCACGTCCAGAGAGATCGGCAGTTGGTAGCGTGGCTGAACCTCTTTTTGCAGGCGTTGGTTGAGAGCCAGAATCTCCTTGATCGACAAAGTGTCACCGGCCTCATATAATATGGCTCCGCGCAGGGTCGGCTGGACAATATTCAGTTTCACGGCGCCGGCACCGATCTCGACAGCCAGATCAAGCAAAGCCTCTAGTTCCCTGATGTTGGTGCACATCAGGCTCATGATGATCTCCGGCCGGTAGCCGGATTTGACTAGATTTTCGATGCCACCCAGCGTCTGTTTGAAACCATCGGAGATATTGCGCACGGCATCATGGGTTGCGGCAGTCGCGCCATCCAGGCTGACCGAAACTCCTGTCACACCACACTCCTGCAGAAGGTTCGCCAGCTCTAGTGTGACCTTCATGCCGTTGGTCTCAAGGCGACCATCCAATCCATGCTTTTTCTGGAGTTGCAGCAACCTGTCAAAATGGGGGTGAATGGTCGGCTCACCGCCGGTCCACTTAACCGCATCAAGGCCGAGGGGCTTGGCTTCTTCGACCGCAGCATCAAAGATTTCCGGATCGATAAAGTGGATCGGGCGGCCAGCTTTGCCAGAGGCTTCTGGAACGATCCAGCAATGCCTGCAGGCGCAGTTGCAACCGTTGGTTACGTAGACGTACAGCTCATTGAGCAATGGTGTTGGCAAACGTTGCTCGGTCATGGCAAAGACAACCCTGCCTTGGCCAGATCGCGCTCAAAGCTGCGCAGACAGGCATCGGGGCTCGGACGATTGGCATCGCCGAGCAACGACAGAGCGCCCCCGGCACAGTTGCCCGTACAGGAAAGTTGATAATCGCAGCCCCGACATTCCTCGAAACTTCCCAAGGAGATCTTGGTGCGCTCGCGCAAATCATCCAAGACCTTGGCATCTCGCCAAACGTCAATCAGACGACTTTCACCGATCATACCAAGCACCATCTGCGGGAGCATGACACAGGGTATATAAGCGCCATCGGCGCGCACAGCCAGACGATCAAAGACACAACCACAACCGACCAGGTGTCCGTGCCCCGGAATCGGTTGGCCATTCTGGTGGGCCCGGCGCATTTCATGAAACATCTGCCATTCGGCGAGCGGGCCTGCCGAGGCTTCGATGCGACCGGGATACCTAGCATCGAGACCAGACAGGACCTGCATGGCACGTAGCCGCTGCTCCGGGGAAAGAAACAGTTCATCGTCGTATTTGGCACTCGAACCGAGTGATGAAATTGAATTAGTGCTGAAACTGGGCAGGTTGAGTTCTTCCAGCAACAGACGAGTGGTCGCAGGCAGGTCATCGATATTACCGGCATGGACCGTGACCCTCACCGTCACCGGGACCTCGGCCGCCTGCAGATGCCGGATAGCCGCCAGGGCCGGTGCAAAGGAACCCTCGCCGCGCATGACCTCGTGAACCTCGGCACGCGAACCGTCCAGCGAGATTTGGACACAGTTACACCGACCAGTCAGTTTGAGGCGTTGGGCGACCTCGGCCGTAACGGGAGAACCGTTGCTCAACAGGTCAAACCGCATCTGGCTGGTAACGATGGCATCAATCAGGGTAAAAATGTCCTCACGCAACAAGGCTTCACCGCCGCTCAGGCAGACGCTCATCACCTTGGACTCGCCCAGTTCGCGGATCAACGCTAACCAGCGCTCGGTCGGCAGATCCTGATAAGAGACCCCTTGATGGTCAAGATAGTAGCAGTAACGACAGGATAGATTACAGCGGCTGGTCAGCTCGAGATCGACCATACGGGGGGTACGCATCACCTTGTGAGACATCAGGTCTGCTCCCATACTCCCACGGCGCCGAGACCAGCCAGGGAGTTGACCAGAGCGAGGACCTGCCGGGTGGCGTCTTCATCGAAGCCGTCATAGATCTCTTCAAGCCGACCAATGACTTCATGCAGAGAGCGCTTACCATCAAGTTGCTGCCAAATCTCCACCGCCGTACAGTTAAGGATTTCGACCCGGCCGTTATCGGGATCGAAGAGCAAGGCGCAGTCATCGTCCTCGATACGCAGCACCAGGTTGGGATTGACGGCCAGACGCATGTCCAAGTCAATTTTTAGAAGGTTATTATGCAAAACAGCTTCTCCATTTGATTCCCAGGGGTCATGACGCAGTGTGTCTGACCACCATTCCGTGCTTCAATGCGAAACCGAGCAGGGAGCACATCTGCACCTCAGCCTCACGCCTTGGCAGTTGGTAGTGATCTAAAAGGAAGTTGACGCAATCCGAGCGGTTGAACAGCCTGCTGCCAGCCACATTTCTAGCTTGTGCAAAGAGTTTTGCAGCCGTGTGGTTAACCGTTACGATCAGATCTCGGTCGGCGACCAGCATCACCGCATCCTCGTCAAAGAATTCCACATAGACATGAGGCGAGAGTTGGTAACTATGTATCTGACAGGAACCTTTCAAGTGCATTGTTCATGTTACTTGCAATGTGTGATTCGTGTCAATTCTGCAGCAGAGTTGTCAGAAACCCGAGAAAGCCATTAGAATTGGCAACAAAAAAGTCGTCATCAACCCATTCAAGCCGATCGCAAGGCCAGCAACGGCTCCACCAAGTCGATCGACTTCGAGCATTCGAGCAGTACCTATGCCATGGGCAGCAGTTCCCATGGCCAGTCCGGTAGCAACGGGAGAAGTGATACCTATACGGCGACAGAATTCGGGACCGCAAATAGCACCGAGACAGCCTGTCAAAACAACGAGCGCGGCCGTTAACGGGGCTATTCCACCTATCTTTTCGACAATACTGATGGCAATCGGCGTCGTTACCGACTTTGGTGCCAGAGAGAGGATGACTTCGCGACTGCCACCCAGGACCCAAGCAAGACCACAAGCAGAAAAGATAGACGCCAGAGAACCGGCAAAGATGCCAATCAGGATCAGTCGTTTGCGTTGCCAGATTTCTTCACGACGTTGATAGAGAGGAACCGCCAAAGCAACGACCGACGGACCAAGCAGGAAGAGAATTATATCTCCACCGCGAGCATAATCACGGTACTCGACACCACTCCCCTTAAGAAGAAGGATAATAGTGACAATCGAGACCAGAACCGGATTGACTAAGACGCTGCCAACCCGTCGATAGAGATGCTGAGCAAGCAGATAGACTAAAAGCGTCAGGGCGACGCCGAATAGCGGTGTTGCAACCAGGTCACTCCACATCGCCCTGCTCCGGTGTCTCTAATTTCTGGGCAAGTTTGCCAGTGACAGCCATGACTACAAAAGTACTCAATATTGTGGCGACGCTGATCGGCAACCATTCGGCAGCAATCAGATCGCCGTAAACCATGACACCAACGCCAGCTGGTACAAAGAAGAGTGCCATATTGGAAAGCAGCAGCTCAGCAGCCTCTTCAAGCCACTTGATCTTAACCAGGTTTGTCATCAGGCCCAACAAGAGCAAACCCATTCCCAGTACCTTGCCGGGAATCGGCAGATCAAGCATTCGGCTGATAAACTCACCACAGAACTGAAATAACAGTAGCAGCGTCAATCCACGAACCATAACCCCTCACATTGAGTTCAAGTAAAACATTAAGATTCTCCCTGAAGTCCTTCAATAAGGGCGGAAACCTCAGCGCAGATTTCTTGAGACGCAGGGCTTGTCTCACGCTTAAGAAACTCTTTGAAGCACTGGACTGACTCCTGAACCTGCTCTTGATCAAGACAGATGTTCCCCATGGTCAGATAGGCAAAGGAGAAGTCCGGGTCGAGAGTAACAGCCCGACGGCAGTACTTTTCTGCGGCTTTGAGATCACCACTGTCATAGTGATACTCCGCCAGGTTAAAATGACCCTGCGGATCATCTGGCTCCAGTTCCAGAGCTTTTTCAAAACATTTACGAGCCTCTGCACTGCGCTTTGTCGCAAAACAAACATCACCCAGAGAGAGTAGAGCAAAAGCAGACGAAGGATCTTGTTCCAATGCCTGGCGATAACATTTCTCAGCTTCCTCCAGGTGCTCCTGGTGAAAGTGAATCAAACCAAGGCTGACACGGGCATCTGTCTGACCTGGATCATTTGAGAGGATATTCTCATACACCCGGCAGGCGTCATCAGGGCGGTCAAGCTCGAAATAAACATCGCCCAGATCGTATTGCAGGTCAAACTCCTCTGGCAACCGGCCGGCTACATCTTCCAGAATCGTGACAGCTTCTTCGAGACGACCGATTTCGACTAGAGCTTCTCCTAACAAGGCTTTTACATCATTATTATCGGCTTGTTCTTGCAGCAGACGCTTCAGAATTTGGACTGCTTCTTCAACCGAGCCGTTTTCCAGAGCCTGTTCCGCGCGGCTCAAGGATACCTGTTCATCACTCATCTATTTTCTCCTTTTCTCGTGCATCAAATTCTATAGCCAGAGTATCAAGCATATCCCACACACCCCATGGATCGGCAGGAACCACCTCAACTTCAACACCCAGACGTTCTGCCAAATCGCTAATATGAATATCGTCCAGAAAGAGGCCATCCCCGTCACGCAACATGACATCAGGAACCAACAGTACGTCACCAAGTGAATCACCAGCTAATTGTTCAATAAGATCCTGACCGGTCAAGAGTCCGGCCACAGTAACATAGCCGCTAAAAAAACGATTTTCCACGACATGTACACGTAGGTCAAGGCCACACTTCTGGGCAATATTTTCTGCAAAAGTTTTTATATCCTCTGCGGCAGAAACCCCAGTAACCAAGCTAATTGAAGGCAATTCGAGAGGATCAGCAATATCAAGAACTTCAGCAGCATGCAAACGAAATTGAGGGATCAGTCCAATCCCGTTTTCAATCTGCGCTAAATCTTCATATGCAGTCAGGCTCGGGAAATTTTTCCCCGCCTTGAGGTAAAGTTCATCCGCAGCAAAGATAAAACGTGTTCCGAGTCGGTCCAGAAGTTCAGCCTGACGTGTCTCAACCCATTCGCAAAGTTCAAAAGCTTCCTGCCGTGTGTGTATTCGCAACTCAGGAAGACGCTGTCTATGACCAGTCAAACCAACCGGGACGATAGCCAGGGATTTTATTCCAGGGGCAAGAGAGACAAGCTCCTTGCAGGTATGTGCCAGATGATCACCATCATTGATCCCAGGACAGACAACGATCTGGGTATGGATCTCTATGCCGCCCTCCACCAGCCTCTGCAGCAACGGCATAACATCCTGGGTACGCTTGCCAAGTAGCTTCGAGCGCAACTCATTATCAGTGGCATGAACAGAGACATAGAGAGGTGACAATTTCTTCTTAAGTATGCGTTGCAGGTCTTGCTCTGACAAATTCGTCAGAGTGACGTAGGCACCGTAAAGGTAGGAGAAACGATAGTCTTCATCTTTGACATAAAGAGTTCGACGCATACCCCGCGGCAACTGATGGACAAAACAGAAGAGACAGTTATTGCCACACTGCTTCGGATCTGGATGAGGCAAACCGAGGCCGAGCGGTTCATCACTATCATGCTCGATATCAAGCTCCCACAATTCGCCATCAGATCGCTCGATTTCTACATAGAGAAGTTCACTGGGCTCCTCAACCAGATAATCAAGCAAATCGTTGACCGGGTCGCCATTGACTGTCAGCAAGCGATCTCCTGGTTGCAGCCCTAGTTCTTCGGCAATACTACCGGACTCAATTGTTAAGATTTCAAGCATTTTTCAATTTATTCATCTGCCAGCTATGTGAAAAGACAAAAGTCCCCGACCAGAACACTTCCGGTAAGGGACCTTTAGTCATCTAACTATCAGGGCTGTTTTAGTCCCGACCACCGTGTAAGCGGAACTTACCATCCGCAGAAGTGATCGAGGTGATTGCATGTTTATAGAGCAGCAGGTCTCCGCCACTATCCACCAGCACACAGAAACTATCAAAAGACTTGATGTGACCTTGCAGTTTTTCACCAGACATCATGGTGATTTCAACGAGAACCCTTTCCTTGCGTGCCTGGTTGAGATATTGATCTTGAATATTAAATGGGGACTTAGCCATAACAACCTCTCCTTTTTTAAATGGCATAA
Organism: Deltaproteobacteria bacterium; assembly: GCA_024279915.1. Classification (GTDB taxonomy): domain Bacteria; phylum Desulfobacterota; class Desulfuromonadia; order Desulfuromonadales; family BM103; genus M0040. Next base: position 4,953 of record JAJRRB010000026.1, on the reverse strand, counting down.
AAATTTTCAATCAACACTTCGATTGTATCAAAGTCGTCAGAGGATTCAAGCCAAATTATTGATTTGTCTTTACGAAACCAGGTTAACTGTTGTTTTGCATAGCGTCGTGTTGACTGCTGGAGATCGTTTATCGCTTCATCACGAGTCATCTCCTGCCGCAACAAAGCAAATGCCTGGCGGTAACCGATGGTACGCAGCGCCTTCAAAGCCGGATCATAGCCGGCTTGCAACAACGCTTCTGCCTCTTCTAGTAACCCCTGTTCAAACATGACTTCGGCACGTTGATCAATACGCCGATAAAGCAACTCGCGGTCAAGTTTTAAGCATATCTTAAGGGTTCGATATGGCTTGGCGCTAAAACCGTGTTCATCCTGCAACGACGAGAGTGTGCGGCCAGAATGCTCATAAACTTCCAGGGCTCTGACAATTCTGATCAAATCGTTGGGATGCAGACGAGCAGCCGAATCAGGATCAACTTGACCAAGCTCTGCGTGCAAAGCAGGACTACCCACCGCCTCTGCCCTGGCATGCAGGCTGTCGCGTAGTTCTTGGTTTGCGCTGGGCGCCTGCAAAAGCCCTTCTGTAAGAGCACGAATATAAAGCCCCGTACCACCAACCAGAAATGGCCGTTTATTGCGTTGATAGATATCGGATATTGCCGCCTCGGCAAGACTCACAAAGCTGGCAGCATGAAAGTTCTCATCCGGCCAGGCGACATCGATCAAATGATGCCTGACACTCTGCAACTCCTCATTGGTCGGTTTGGCCGTGCCAATGCTCATCATTCGATAAACCTGGCGGGAATCGGCAGAGATTATTTCCCCCTCGAAATGTTCAGCCAGATGCAATGCCAACGCAGTTTTGCCAACAGCTGTAGGCCCACAGATGACAGGTAGAGCTGGTCGATTATCTGCAGCTATCGGCACTTTTATCCTCGATGAAAAAGCTTTTCGACCTCTCGTTTAGACAAACGATGCATAACCGGTCGTCCGTGCGGACAACAACTACCAAAATCAATGGAGGAGATATCTTTTAAGAGCTGTTGCATTTCGCTTTGCGAAAGTGCCTGGTTGGCACGAACCATACTGTGACAGGCAAGCACAGCAAGGACGCGCTCAATCTCATTACTGAGTTGTCCAGAACGGCCAATCTCGTTGAGTTCAACAGCAAGATCACGGATCAGTCGTTCAACATCAACATCGACGACGAGAGCTGGAACAGACTTCACCGTAAAAGAACGGCCACCAAATGCTTCCACCTCAAAACCAAAACTGGCAAAATCGCCAAGATGATCGGTCAGGACAGCTGCTTCACGATGATCGAGTTCGAGGACGACAGGGAAAAGCAGGCTCTGGCTTTCAATACCGTCAGCAGCCAACTGGTTACGAAGCTTTTCAAAACCAATACGTTCATGAGCTGCATGCTGGTCAATCAGCATCAATTCGTCATCAACCTGGCAAAGCAGATAACTGTTAAGATATTGACCGATTAAACGCCAACCTTCGGGCATAGCAGAGGCTTTATCCTGCCCTGTTGACCAACCAACCATCTCACCTTTAACCGTTGAGACTGCAGGGATGGCTGGCGCAATAGCAACCTTTTCGTTGAAAGCTGTCAGCGATTCCTGAACCCGTTCTCGATAATCTCTCTGCGCAGGAGATAAAGGAGGATAAGTTCCTTCAACCTCATGAGGCTGAGAGCTACCCGTGACGCTGGATGATTCACTAGAGACCTTTTGCAGACGTTCACGAAGTGCAGCTACAATAAAGTCGTGCACCTGCTGTTGATTGCGGAAGCGCACCTCATGCTTGGTTGGATGAACATTTACGTCAACCATTTCAGGTGGCATATCGATAAAAAGTACAGCAATCGGATAGCGTCGTTTTTCTAACAGTGACCGATAAGCCTCGAGGATGGCGTGCTGGATAACCCGATCTCGGACGAACCGGCCATTTACATAGGTGTAAATCTGCCCGGTGCTAGAGCGACTGATGCCAGGAGCACCCAACAAACCAACCAGCATCTCACCGTTTCCTGAATCTGCTTCTACAGGCAGAAGATTACCTGCGACATTACGTCCCAGCAATGCTGCAGCGCGCTCTTCAAGAGTGTTGTGACGATAGGCCTCCAGGTAGCTACGTCCGTTATGTGACAAACGGAAATGGATGTCAGGGCGAGACGAGGCAAGGCGTGATACGACATCGGCAATGTGACCGAATTCGGTCTCCTCTTTACGAAGAAACTTTCGACGTCCAGGGGTGTTAAAGAACAGGTTGCGAACTTCAACAACTGTGCCTGGAGCGACACCAACAGCGTCTGCCTGACGGATTGTCCCGCCCTCAGCATAAATCTGCCAGCCTGTATCATCTGCAGCAGAACGAGTCGTCAGACGCAGGCGAGTGACGGAAGCAATTGCAGGCAAAGCTTCACCGCGGAAACCCATGGTGCTTAATGAGAAAAGATCTTCGGAGCATTTGACTTTACTGGTTGCATGACGTTCCAGGCAAAGGAAAGCATCATCCTTGCCCATACCGTGGCCATTGTCTGTGACTCGAACCAGGGTTTTTCCGCCCTTTTCGATTTCTACAAAGATTTCACTGGCAGAAGAATCGAGGGAATTCTCAACCAGCTCTTTGACGACTGATGCTGGCCGTTCGACGACCTCCCCTGCGGCGATCTGATTAGCGAGGTTTTCTGGAAGAATTTGGATTTTGCTATTCATAAGCAGATCATATCACAAAGCACAAAAACAAACGGCCGACCGGATAGCTCCAGATCGGCCGTTCACAATAAAAAGATATTTCAGGCCTTCTGCTCCAACCGATCCAGCATACTTTCGATTTCAGTCAGTTCGTTGCTGGCCTTATCATTGGATCCCTCTGAGAGAGGTTGTTGCAAGAGGCCGAGGTCTCCGGCAACACGGTGAGCAGTCCGAGAGTCAACACTTTTCATTTTACACAAGTAGGCTTCGAAGAGGCAGTTGTCGCTGATGGTATTGATCAACCGCGGGACACCTCCGGCGTAACGATGGATCAAGGGAATGACCGCATTTTCATAAAACATCTGTTTGGCGCCAGCAACCTGCAAGCGATGCTTGATATAAGAGGTTGTTGTTTCCACAGTCATCGACTTCAAGTGAAATTTAACAGCAACCCGTTGTGCCAGAGGCTCATCCAGAGCCAGACAGTCTTCCAGTTCAGGCAGGCCGAAGAAGACGACATTAAGAAGTTTTTTGCCAGGTATTTCCAGATTCAGTAACCCACGGAATTCCTCCATCAGTTCACGACTCTGAAGCATCTGTGCTTCATCTATTAGAACCACCGCACGACGACCTTCATCATCAATCTCGAGAAGCCTTGTGTAGAGCTGTTTGAGCAACTTCAGACGATCCCCGGCAGGCTCAACGACGCCTAATTGCAGAGCAATACGCGTCAGAATCCACTCTGGTGTAATCCCGGAATGCACCATGACCAGCAAAGACGATTCATAGCGGTCTTCGGGGAGGTTGTCCAGCATACGACGGGCAAGAGTCGTTTTTCCTGTACCAACACCACCGACCAGTACCGCGAGCCCTTTATTGGAGTCAACAGCATACATCAGGCGCAACAATGCCTGGCTGTGTTGATCACTGTTAAAATAAAAACGGGCATCCGGTGCGTTGGAGAAGGGCTCCCGGTCTAGATCATAATGTTTCAGATAAGTCATAGCGTGCCTGATTTTTTTGGTTAAAACTGAAGCCTTCGCTTACCGGTTAATTCAAACTAAACGTAGGAGACACGGTCGCGGTTCCCTTGCGGGCCATCATCATCTGTGGAATCATCGTCAAGGCCCAGCTCTCTGCGCAGGTTATTGATCAATCCAGAGACTTCTCGGAAGAATGAATCTTTTTCTGCAACAAGTTGGAAAGACTCAAGAGCTTCGAGAAGTTGACCGTTTAATTGGTGCAACATGCCGATTTCAAAGTTCAGAGTCATCCTGCCGTCATCGGAAATGCCTTCGTAAGACAAACCTTTCTTGAACGCGGCCATCGCTGTATCAGATTCTCCTGCTTCCAGATGGCACTGACCTGTCAAAATGGTGCAATCGAGAGCACGAACTGGATCCGTTGCAGCCTTATCAAACTCGGCGATAGCATCATCGTAAAGACCCATTTCTTTATAAGCGATACCAAGGTTGTAATGCGACTCCGTATCAGCAGAATCAAGTTCAGAAACCGTTTTTTGATAGTGTTCGTCATCATTTTGAGAATCAGCACCAAATGAATCGAGGAAGTCGGTTGCAGCCAGGAGATCATCGTCCTGAAGATCGGACATAATATCGATAAAATCAGTGCTCTCTGACTCATTTTCCGCAGCCAGCCTACTTTGGTTAATCTCATCCAGCTTTGCCTGCACGACAGGTAAATCAGGACGATACCCTATCAAGGTCTGAACGACTCTTTCAGCGTCATCATACAAACCTTGCTGCAGATAGAATTCGGCTTCTTCCAGCTCTGCGTCGACATTCAAGGCAACGGCAAAATCAGTATTATCAGAAGGGGTTTCATCAACGAAGATTTCAACCTCTTCCAGGACCTCTAGCTCATCGATTTCCTCTAATTCTTCCAGCTCTTCAAGTTCTTCGACACCTTCAATGACGTCAAGTGTCTCAAGTTCTTCTATTTCCTCTAACTCTTCAAGATCTTCCAGCTCTTCGATTTCTTCGATTTCTTCCAGAGCTTCAAGTTCTTCGACTTCTTCCAGAGCTTCAAGTCCTTCGATGTCCCCTAACTCTTCAACTTCTTCAACTTCTTCAACTTCTTCAACTTCTTCAACTTCTTCGACTTCTTCGACTTCTTCGACTTCTTCGACTTCTTCGACTTCTTCGACTTCTTCGACTTCTTCGACTTCTTCGACTTCTTCGACTTCTTCGACTTCTTCGACTTCTTCGACTTCTTCGACTTCTTCGACTTCT
>JAJRRB010000025.1 GCA_024279915.1 Deltaproteobacteria bacterium | reverse complement strand
GCTTTGCACCTCGTTGCCGGAATATCCTAGACGTTCGTCATTTTCTTTCAGAAACCGGTCGATCTTGTCGCTGGCCTTGAGAAGAGTTTCGATCTGTTTCTTTTCACGTTTGCGGATAGAAATATCGTTCTCACCCTTGTTATCTTCATCCCGATGTTTGTCCAACATGTGACGAACTGCGCGGCCTATCTTCTTACTCTTTTTTTTTTAAGTTTGCTTTGGTGCCGCTCCACTCTTTGGAGGCATTGGACGGCAGTTTGCAACCGTCGATGGCGAACATCTCTTTGCCGATCAGGCCCATCTCGTCACAGATCAGCAGCACTTGTTTGAACAACTTGGCAATTTCATCAGGCGAGAATGAAACAAAACCAGCAATAGTCGTGAAGTGAGGCTGGGTGTCTGCCGACAATGCCATGAACAAGACGTTTTCACGACACAGCGCTTCGATCTTGCGACTGCTAGTCTCTCCTCGGGAATAAGCCAGAACCACGATCTTGAGCAGTAAAGCCGGATCGTAAGCGGGCCGACCCGTTTCATTATTGCTGTACTTGTGATGAAAAATACTCAGGTCGAGTTTCTCATCGACCAGGTAATTGAGTGTGTATTCGAATGTTCCGGGGAGGATTTGTCGGTCGAAGGAAACCGGTAAGAGGACGGTTTGCCCTTGGTTGTATTCTTTGAAGCGTGGCATATTCTCTCCCCTGAAAAGATCTCAAAAACTGCCAGTAATATAGCATGTTTCGGGGTTTTTCTACAGCCTCAACGGTTCATGATAACCGGCGGCGACGAACTGCTTGCCGACCACCGCAATTTTAGATTTTGCTTTTCAAATTTGCACAGACGTATTTTCCGTCCGCGTTGATTAGTTTGTTAGCTATTACCTTGCACCGAATATATTGGCCGATCTTTTCGTTTAACTATATTGAAAGAGTTGAAGGCAGTTCTAGTCGTTGTTACAGAGATGCTTTGCCCTTTAGGAATAATACTTTTTATCTCAGATTCAGTTAACTTATTTAAGGCGCCAAGGACTATTCCGGTTACTTTGATTTCTGATCCCAAATTGTAAAAGTCATGATCTCCATCAGTGAAGTAATCATCTTCGGTAAATTGGACACGGTACTCATCTTCATAGCCCCATTCAATATACTTGGTATTACAAAGTTTAAAGAAGCGACGTATAGATTCCCCATCAGGATTTTTAAAGAGTTCTTCGAAGTTAACTGTTTCTCGACTTTTTCTGTAGCATATTGCTTCAGCCGCTCTTTCTGGGACTTCAAGCTCTAAAGCTACACCTTTGTGTTTATCACCATAGTGTGCCCATAAAAGCGGGCTTTGCCAGCTACCACTACAACATAGTACTCTCAATATTTCGTTTAATTTCTTCTTATTTTCGAGTATTACTTTTCTCTCGAACTTGTCGCCTAAAGTCATCGCAGCCAACTCAAATGGATCGTTAAAGTCAGAGTATTTTGAGACTTTCACCCTTTTGTCATTTATTGCTTTAAGTGCCCATTTTTCAGGTAAGAAGTGGAATAATTTCACAGTGCTTCCTTGTGATAGCTAACATTTGATTGAACGCCATTAATACATCTGGGAACAATTTCCAAATACAGACGTCTAGTTTGTAGATATAGGTTTATAATTCCTAAGTGTAGGAGCTAGAAACCAAGCTCTTCGTCCAGTATTCTGCGCTCCAACCCCAATTGTAAAACCTTGCTGTAAGACCCCTGCCAAGACTTTTTATCCGGATCCCAATACCCACCACCCATCTTGACTTGTTCACGCAGCTCCGCTTCGTCGTACCCAACCCGTATCGAAACCTTGCGCTCAGGCGAAATGTTGACACCAGGAAGCCAGTCCTGTTCATCGATGACCCAGGAGCGAGTGAGTCACATTCTGTTGATAGCCTCCTGCCACTGTCCCAGCAAAGTCTCTCGCCAATCACTCTCGGCCATTGGTTCAAAACAACGCTCCTCCTGCCAACTCGCCGCAAGCTCATCCAAATCATTCCAAAAGCCAACCGCCAAACCAGCAAGCATAGCTGCTCCAAGAGCCGTTGTTTCCACAGTCTCCGGGCGTGACACGGGACGACCAAGCAGATCCGCTTGCATCTGCATTAGTAGATCGTTGTTCGCTGCACCACCATCAACTTTAAGAATAGAGCCAGCCTCACCACGATCATCCGCCATAGCCATAACCAGATCGTTGACCTGTAATGCGATCCCTTCCAATGTGGCGCGGGCAATATGTGCTGCGGTTGCGCCGCGAGTCAGGCCGGTGATCTGACCGCGCGCTTCACTCTTCCAGTGTGGTGCACCAAGACCGGTCAGGGCGGGGACAAAAACCACGCCGTTGTTGTCTTCAACCTGGCGTGCCAAGGATTCAACCTCTGCTGAGGTTTTGATCAGGCCGAGCCCGTCGCGTAGCCATTGCACAGCTGCTCCGGCGACAAAGGCACTGCCTTCGAGGGCGTAGCTGGTTTTGCCATTGAGTTGCCAGGCCACCGTTGTTAGTAACCCATGTTTGCTTGGAAGAGGGTGATCGCCGATGTTTTCGAGGATAAAAGCACCGGTGCCGTAGGTGCATTTTGTTTGACCCGTTTCGAAACAGGCTTGACCGAAGAGGGCGGCCTGCTGATCACCTGCCATGCCCGCAATCGGGATACCATCAGGGAGGAAATCGAGTCCGCTGGTTTTTCCGTAGATGCCTGATGAAGGCACTATCTCGGGAAGAACCGAACGGGGAACACCGAGCGGTTCAAGGAGCGAATCATCCCACTCAAGTTTTTGCAGATCCATCATCAGGGTGCGTGAGGCATTGGAGACGTCAGTGACATGAGTCCTGCCGCCGGTTAATCGCCAGACCAGAAAACTGTCTATGGTGCCGAACACCAGATGACCGTCTGTGGCTCGTTGTTTAAGTTCTGTAGACTGCTCGAAAAGCCAGGTCAGCTTGGTGCCGGAGAAGTAGGGATCGAGAACCAGTCCGGTGCGTTGTCGATACATCTCTTCCAAATCCTGTTTTTTGAGCTTTTCACAGATGGCCGCAGAACGTCGACATTGCCAGACGATGGCGTTGGCTGCCGGTTTGCTATCGGCACGTTCCCAGAGCACCGTGGTTTCACGCTGGTTGGTGATGCCAATTGCCATAATCTGGTTCACTGCTGTGCCGGTTGATTCAAGGAGCTCAAGAATGGCTTGTCGTACAGAAGCCCAGATCTCTTCCGGGTTGTGTTCCACCCAGCCGGGGTTAGGGAAGTGTTGCGGGAAGTCAACGGTGCGATGACCGTGGACACGTAAATCGTGGCCGATCAAAAGGGCGGTTGTGCCGGTTGTGCCTTGGTCAATCGCGAGAATGAAGTCTGGCATGGTGGCTCCTTGATCAGGTGTGGATGATAAGGATTGTCGGGTCAGTATAGGGGAGCTGTGGATTCAGTCAAGGTGGGGGATAGATGGAGCTATTTGTCGTGTGTTGTTAAAGATAATCACAAGATCCAAACCTTAACGTTCTGACGGGCATCCTATAATCACTTAAGGTGGCATGATTGTTGCTCGTTTCTAGGTCTTTTGTGATAATGCCGAGCTGTTTTGTGATAATCTCCCCTGGCTTCAACGCCAGCTATTCCAAAGAACAGGATATTTAACTATGCACAGAAAATTGATGAATCTCTTTTATGAAGTCCGTGACCCCGATTTGAGCTGGGACGATATTGGTGGCTACGCTGATGTTAAAGAGACCCTCAAGGAGATGGTTTGCCTGCCGCTGAAAAAGCCGGAAATGATCCGTAAACACAATCTTGGCATCCCTGCAGGCGTTATGCTCTGGGGCCCTCTTGGCACTGGTATTACCATGTTGGCTGAGGCCTGCGCTATGGATGCTGGCGTCAGCTTGGTCTATGTCTCTGGCCAGGAAATGCTCGGCAAGCATGAAGATCTGAAAGAAGCTTTCGATATCGCGATCCACGAAGCTCCCTGTGTGCTCTTTATCTCTGATTGCGAATGGCTGGCCCCCAGGGCCGGTTGCGACTACGAGTGGAGTCCTGGCAATCTACGCGCTATTCCGCCTACTTTTGCTGACAAGGAATTGACCAAACTCTTTATCGAACAGGTTGATCGCATCAATCAGGTTGAAGGTGTGATGCTGCTCGGTTCCTGCTACCGTATCGACACGGTTGACCAGGCTGTGATTAAAGAGAAGAAGCGTTTTAATCGTAAGGTTTTTGTCCATCCACCGACAGCTGAAGATCGTCGCGGTATGCTCGATATCTATATGGATCAGATGCCTAATTTGGAAGAGGGCATTGATCGTGATGAACTGGCAAAGCTGAGTGAAGGTTATGTCGGTTGGGATATCGAGAGCCTTTGCAAACGGGCGACGGTGAATGCGATCAAGAACGATTCCGAGATTGTCACAGAAGAGCATTTTATGCGGGCGTTGAGGGAAGTACGGCAGTTTCTGACTCCGGACATGGTGAAGAAATACCACGTCATCAGAGATACGGATTGTCCTCATCATTACGAATTTTAAAACAGTTGTAAGGTTGTAACACCTCATGATTATTGAGGAAAAACTTAATTGCGAGCCCCAATAGGTTGTCATCCTCGTGAAAACGGGGATCCATTTTTTACGATCTCAGTAAACCCCTGGATTCCCGCGTGCGCGGGAATGACGAACAATGGGTTTTACTTAAATGATTGAACCACCCGAAATATATTCCCGCATCTACAGCCGTCACGGTCATCGCTGTCCGATGAGCACGCTCGGCGGGCGTCTTGGCCTTGCGGCCATGAGGTGGCTGGGAGAGAGTTCTGGCGAGCTACAAGCGGTCTATAGCATTCGAACCTGCGCACTGGACGGTATTGCAGAAGTGACTGGGTGTAGCGAAGAAAACGGCAGCTTGATCGCGAAGAGCGATGGCCGTCATGCTCTGATTCTGAAGTCGCCAAAAGCCTCTGTCGAAGTTGAATTGACTGCTGAAGCGTTGGAGATGGCGGGCCAATATCGATCGCTTTGTAACCGGCTTGAAGTTGGTGGGGATGAGCTTGAAGCCGACGAGCAGAAGAAGCGACGCGCCGAGATGGACGCTATGCTTGATGAGCTGTTGCCGCAGTTCTGGCAGGCTGAAGATCAACTCCTTGTCCAAAAGGTCTCTGAATAATCACCATGCCTGATTCAGTGCTTATGCAAATGCTCACCGTGATCTGGGATGAAATCGCCAATATGTGGTGGTTTTTCCTGTTGTCGATTGTGCTGGTTGGCATCATCAAAGGTTACAAGCTGGATCTGCACATCCGCGACTTCATTAACAAGGCTGGTCCCTGGGGGATCGTGGTTGCGGTTGGCGTTGGTATGGTCTCGCCGCTCTGTTCCTGCGGTATTCTGCCGGTAGTCATTACCCTGGCGATGATTCAAACCCCGCTGGCACCCTTGATGGCCCTGCTGGTGACATCACCGGTGATGGGTCCCGATGCGCTGATTCTGACCTGGAGTGCCCTCGGTACGGAGTGGGCGGTACTTAAAGTTGTCGGTGCCGCTGCCCTTGGACTGAGTGCCGGGTTGGTAACCCAACTGCTGATTAACCAAGGTTATCTAGCCGGTGATCTGATTCGTCTCAAGCCCAAGTACAAGGAAGATGGCAGCTTGGCCCCGGCCAAGGAGATAGGCGCTGAAGCCGGTATCCACGTCAAGTCGATGACCATCGTGCCGCGTGCCAGTAAGCTTCGCTTTATCTTTGACCGCACCCTCGACGCCGGTCTCTTCGTCGGCAAGTTCCTTTTGCTGGCCATTGTGCTGGAAGCGATTATTGTGACTCTGGTGCCAGTTTCATGGATCACCGGACTGGTCGGTCAGAAAAGCTTTTTGTCGCTTCTTATGGCTGCCGTTATTGGTTTGCCATTGCCGACTAACCAGATCCCGATGATTCCGATTATGGCTGGCCTGCTGCAACGGGGCATCGATCCGGGCGCAGCCCTGACATTATTTATGGCTGGCCCCGTATCGAGTCTGCCAGCAATCATAGCCCTGAGTGGCATGTTCAAGAAACGGGTTCTGGTGGTTTTTCTTGGCGTCAGTTTGAGTGTTTCTATCTTGCTTGGCTGGTTATATCAACTCCTGAGCTGATGAAGTTCCGCCGTCTTTTCAGTGATGGTTAGACGGCATTCTGACAATCCAAACGGATAATTATGCAATTGTTGAAACAACTCAGCATTAATCTGATCTTCCTGATGGGGTTTTTTTCAATCCTCGGTCTCACTGGTTGTACTCCCACGCTTGTCGGAAAAGATACCACTCTCTATCGTAATGATTACATCAGTGAAGATACGGTCTGGTCAGGGAATATTCTGATTGATGGCACTGTCAAGGTTGCCAAGGGTGCAACGCTGACGATTGCTCCCGGTACCGATATTGCCTTTGTCCGCCGTGATGCCGACAAGGATGGCCTGGGCGATGCTGTCCTCGCTGTTGAAGGTCGCCTGATGGCGCTCGGTACTCGTCAGCAACCGATCCGGTTTCATAGTGCTGCTGATGAACCGCAGCCGGGAGACTGGCTGGAAATCCGCGTCGATTTCTCTCAGGAAGTTCACCTGCGTTACTGTGAAATCCGTGATTCTGCCTATACGCTGCATGCTCACTTCACCCGTGGCATCGTTGAAGACTGCACCATCCACTACAACATCGATGGCTGCCGTCTCGGTCAGGCCACGTTTACTTTGCGTAACAACCTGATCGAACACAACCAGGGTAAGGGCATTAACTTCCGCAATTCGACAGTTGCCGTTCATCATAATATCCTGCGCTTTAACGGCTCTGGAATGTTCCTCTTTGAAAATGACCGGACCATCGACATTCATGACAACAATTTTTACGGCAATCTGGACAGTTTACGTCTCGGTGATTTCTATACTGGTGATGTGGCCGTGCATGACAATTGGTGGGGTACAGCAGATCCCGAAGCGGCTCAGGCCACAATTTATGACCGCGGCAAGGATCCGGAGATCGGCCAGGTAACGATCCAGCCGGCAGAGCAATGGGTTGCTGCAACCGGGCCACGCGATACCCTGTTTATCGATCCGACATGGGAGTTTGTTACCGACGGTTATGTCGATGCTGATCTGGTGGCCGGTGATGGCAGGCTTTATGTGGCGAGTTGGGATGGTAAGCTGCGAGCGATGAATGCTCAGGGCGAAGTTCTGTGGACCAAAACCCTGGGTGACACTCTCGATGCGACACCGGCTCTGGCGGGTGGACAAATCTTCGTACAGAGCTGGAGCCGCGAGGTCTATGCGCTTGATGCGGTAAGTGGCGATGTGCGCTGGCGCTTCGATTACTCACCTTCTCGGGCTGACGACCATCGTCAGGCCGGCCTGCTGGTTATTGACGATCTGGTTCTGGTTCCGGCATGGAACGGCACTCTCTTTGCCCTTGATACCATGAGCGGTGAGCGACGCTGGAGTTTCTCCGGTGGACAACCCTTGCGGGCGCAGCCGGTCTACGATGGTGAAAATATTTATCTGGCCAGTGGTGATGGGACTTTGTCCGCCCTGGGTGTGGATGGCTCTCTGCGTTGGCAAAAGTCGTTAGAAGCTCCTTTGCTGAGAGCTCCTGCGCTCTTGCCCCGAGGAGTTGCAGTTGTCAGTCGGGAAGGGCAGGTCGTTGCCTATGATCAAAGTGGTCAGAGACTCTGGCAGCGCGAACTCGATGAAATCTGCTATTACGGCGCACCACTCTACTATGAGGGGGCACTCTTTGTGGCAACCGCCGGTAACGGGCTCTGGAAGCTTGATGCCATCACGGGAGATGTGATCTGGCGAGTTGAGCTTGCCGGGCCATCTTACGCCACGCCGCTTATTGACAATGGTCGTATCTTCATTGGCGATAACAGCGGCGTATTACGCGTGTTCGGCACCGACAGCGGCCAACTTGTGACGCAATATAAACTTGATCGTGAAATCCAGGGGCGCCCCTTGATCTGGTCTGATCAACTACTGATTGGCAGTCGTGATCATAAGGTTCATGCCTTCACTCTGGTTGAGCCGTTGACACCATGAACAAAAACCAAATCTTTCTTCAACGCAGAGGCGCAGAGGCGCAGAGACGCCAAGAAGATCAAGATTGTAAGCCTCAGGACTTACTCTTTGCGACTTTGCGTCTTGAGAGAGCAAAGGCGAATGGGCGTTAAAAATTTTGAGTCGTTTTAAAGGATAAACTGTAAGTAACTCTATGAACAATCAACCAGCAAATAAATCTGTCTGCTGGGGAGTTTTTCTCCTCTGTCTTGCCACCTTGATGTACGAGTTGATTCTGACCCGGATCTTCTCAGTTCTGATGTGGTACCACTTTGCCTCCATGGCGATCTCTCTTGCCCTTTTCGGTTTTGGTGTTGCTGCCTTGACTGTCCAGTTGCGACCACACTGGTTTCAAGGCAAAGATGCACGTTTATTGGCCGCTCGTAGTGCGGTCCTCTTTGGCCTGAGTGTCGCGCTGTTCTTCGCCGTGTTTGTGCTTTTTCGCTGGCAGCCACACATTGGCTTCAAAGTGCTGTCTTTTTTTCATCAGCCTTTCTATCAACCTTTCCAGCAAGGGACTGCCGATGCCAGCCTGCCGATCAATATGCTGCTGGCCCTGACCTGTCTCTACCTGGTGACAGCTTTGCCTTTTTTCTTTGCCGGAGTTTCTCTCACTGTTCTTTTCGGACATTTTCACAAGGATTTCAGCCGCCTCTATTTTTATGACCTGATCGGTGCCGGTTGCGGTTGCCTGTTGATTATTCTTCTGCTCAAACTGTTCGGCGGCATCACCTCGCTGCTGTTGATCGCAGCTGTCGGTATTGCCGGAGCGGCTCTGTTGCTGCCACAAGACATCAAGCCGATTCATCGCTGGGGTGCTCTTTTCATGTTGGTCCTGCTCCTGGGCCTCGGTTCTGTTCATGCCATGACCGGCTTTGCTGAAATTCGCTTTGTGCGCGGTCGTTATGAACCGAATCTGCTCTGGAGTGCCTGGAACTCCTTTTCGCGGGTGGCCGTTTACCCTGCAGAAGGTCAGGCCAAGGATCAGGTCTGGGGTTTGTCTCGCACCTACCGGGGGCCGATCCCCGATCAGCTTGGTATGGTCGTCGACGACACCGGTTACACCACCATGTATCGTTGGGATCGGACAACGGGCCTCGATTTCTTCCGTAAAAATGTCATCGGCCTGGCTTACCAACTTAAGGAACAGCCGACCTCACTGGTGATCGGTCCCGGTGGCGGCAAAGATATTCTGACCGCACTTGCTTCCGGTGCCAAAAAAGTGACCGCTGTCGAAGTCAATCCTTTGATTGTCGATGCGGTCAACGATCATTTCGGTTCCTTGACCGGAGAACTCTATCGCCATCCACAGGTACGCTCTGTAGTCGATGAAGGGCGCAGCTTTATACGTCGTGATTCCGGTCGCTACGATATTCTTCAGGCCTCTGCAGTCTTTGGTCGTATGGCTCCGGCGGCCGGTGCTTTTACCCTGTCGGAGAACAATCTCTATACTCTGGAAGCCTTTACCGATTACTGGGATCACCTGAATGATGACGGAATCCTGACAATCTCGCGCTTTATCTTTGAAAGAGAAACCCTGCGTCTGGTCTCTCTTGGCCTGGCTTTATTGCAAGAACAAGGGGTGGCTGATCCGGCCGCTCACATCGCTGTGGTGCGTGAGCGCGGGCTGGCAAATTTCATGCTCAAAAAGACGCCTTTTTCAGCCGAAGAGTTGACGACCCTGAGAGAGCTGATGGTCGATATGGAATTCCAGGAAGTCTATCTACCTGATCGTCGTGACGGCAAAGGTGCTTTTCACGAACTGATTCGCGCCAACGGCAGCGCGGAGTTCTATGCTGATTTTCCTTTCGACATCAGACCTGTCACTGATGACCGGCCATTTTTCTATTACATGCTAAAACCTGCTGATTTCATAAAGCTTTTAAGCTTTCCGGAACAGGGTAAATTTGAAGACCGGGCGATTGTGACCTTGCGCAATCTGCTGGTTGTGGTCGGCACCGGTGTCACTGCGTTTCTGGTCCTGCCGTTGATTTTATGGCGCAGGGAGGGGTTGAAAAGTTCCGGTAGTGGTTGGCGGGTGCTTTACTTTGCCTGCCTCGGTCTCGGCTTCATGTTTATCGAGATTGGCCTGCTGCGGCGGTTCATTCTCTTCCTTGGTCCGCCGATCTACTCGCTGGCGGTCATCCTCTGCTCGCTTCTGATCAGTTCCGGTGTCGGTGCGCTCTTGTCGTCTCGTCTACCGTCCGAACGTTTGCACCGTTGGCTGCCAAAAATCCTCTTGGCACTGGTCTTGCTCTCTCTCGTCTATGTGTTCGGCCTCTCTGCAATCCTTGACCCTTGCATGGGGCTGCCGGTATTTGCCCGTTGTTTGTTGGCCGGGGTGCTGCTGGTGCCGCTGGGCCTGTTGATGGGAATGCCTTTGCCGATCGGAATGCGACTCTTGCATGACAGCAATGATCTGGTCCCCTGGAGTTGGGGGGTTAATAGCGCGACAAGTGTGCTCGGCGCGATTCTGGCGGTTGTTGTGGCTATGAATGCAGGTTTTACCGTGACTTTGCTGGTGGGGACTTTGCTTTATCTTTTGGCTTTAATTCCGGTTTTTAAGGGTGCGCGTGCAGAGAAATTTTAAAAGTTGTATAGCCAGAAAAAGGGTTTAACGCAGAGGCGCAAAGACCGCAGAGGAAAACCTTTTAAGCGTCTCAACCATAATTATCACTCTCTGCGTCTCCGCGTCTTTGCGTTAATCTAGTTTTTTGATCGGTCTGTAGATAAATTATGAAGTCATTAGCCTTAAAATATATCCGTTCAAAAATGATCATTTTCTTGTTTGGTTTGCTGTCGGCATGCGCTCCAGAGGGCGAGAGCGGCCTGAGCGGACAACTCCTCTTTCAGGATCAACCGCTACAGTCGGCACAGGTCGAGATTTACCTCAAAGCAGATAAAGATCGCTCCGTACAGCCCTTTGCTATTGTCTCAACGGATACTGAAGGGCGTTATCAAGTCACCTTGCCAGAGGGCTCTTACTTTGTCATTGGCAAGAAACGCGAATCTGCAGACGATGGTCGGATCCGCATGTTGATGGCAGAATCACCGGCCAACCCGTATCAGGTCCTGGACGGGGTCTCCCTGGTGATAAGCTTCAATTTACATGAAATGGGCCGGGAAGGGCTGCCGGTGGCTGATGCTGCAACCGGAGTCTCCGGTCAGATTACTCATCAGGGTAAACCGGTCTCGCGAGCTTTTGTCTATATCTACACCGAAACTGATACAGGTCTGATCGGTCCCTCATACGGAGAGGCGGTGCAGACGGATAAAGAAGGACGTTTTACCATCAACCTGCCTGCCGGACACTATTCTCTGGTTGCCCGCAAGCGCGTAGATGGCGGTCGCTCCGGAGTTTTAGCTCCAGGTGATCTGAATGCCCATTATCAGGGCAACCCGATTGATGTGCTCAGCGGCGAACGGCTGGTCATGGATTAATTCGCGCTGACCAAGGTTGATGTGGATCTTCACGCCAAACGTCAGGCGGACGGGGTTTTTGCCAGGACGGATACGGTCCTGCATGGTCAGGTTGTTGATGCTGATGATCTGCCGGTCAGCGAGGTTTATGTGTTCGCTTATCTCGACAGCCGCATGGTGGGCAAGCCGGTGCATATGTCGGTGCCAACCGGTGGCGATGGTCAATTCGAAATGTTTCTCAGTGATGGTGGTGCCTACTACATCGGTGCCCGCAGTGCTTTTGGCGGGCCTTTGGAGCCTGGTGAATGGGTCGGAACTTTTGATGGTGAGCCGGATCACAAAGTGATTGTTAAACAGGGTACCAATGAGGACCTCGGTACGATCGTCGTAAAGGAATTCTGGTGAGACTCTGTCTACTCATATTAATGGTTTTGGCTTGCGTAACACCAGCCGCTGCCCTGGTGATTGATCGGGATACTTTGTGGACGGGCAAGCAGTCTTTCAATGAGGATGTACTGGTCATGCAAGAGGTGACCTTGACTATTGCACCCGGCTCAAAACTGCATTTCTCAGGAGCACGACTGGAGGTTGCCGGGCGCCTGGTGGCGCAGGGTGCCGAGTTCTCAGGGGAAAGCTGGGAGGGCTTGCGCCTCAAAGGCACTGATGCGACAACGCGTATCTCTGATTGCGTTATCAAGGGGGCTGCCACGGGTATTTTCGTGCAGGGCGGTTCACCACTTCTGGAAAGACTGACGCTCTCTGGCAACAAGGTCGGTATTGAACTGCGCGGCAAGGCTGCTGGCAAGGTTGTTAACTGTCGCTTTATCGCGAACCGTAAAGTCGGGCTTTTCATCAAAGACGACAGCACAACGGCTGTGATCGATTGCCGCTTTGAAAATAACCTTCGTTACGGTGCTTATCTTTATCATGCTCTACCGCAGGTGTTTCAGGGCAATGACTTTGTCAAGAACGATATCGGTCTGATGATTGCTTATCATGGTAGTGATCCGACCGTGGAGAACAACCGTTTCGAAGAGAACAACATTGCCATTCAGGTTGATCGTGCCGCGCGTCCGGAGCTTCGTGGCAACCAGTTGCGCGCCAACCAGACTGGCCTCTATATTTATCGACGCTCCGATCCTTTGGTGACCGGCAATCTTATTGAGGCAAATGGCGTTGGAGTGCTGGTGGCTTATTCTTCGTACCCGCAGATAACCGGCAATGATTTTTTAAAGAATGAGATGGCGCTCAAACTGGAGTTTCAATCCTCTGCCTGGGAGTCGCAGCGCGGTGCTGATGCCCGTTCTGGCGAGACCACGGCTCGCAGTGCTTTTGCCGGTCAAGGTATGCGTAGCGTGACAGAAGACGACCGACGCGCCAAACGTCTGAATGGTACAGTCCGTGCTGGTGACAACTGGTGGGGTGAGGGTGGCACTGCTGAACTTGCGAAGATCGGCAAAACTGGTAACCCTTCTTTTATTTACGATGGCAGAGATCAGGCAACATTTGTTGACGCCGGTGAGGAGTTCCCGCTCGATAAGGTTGCTCATGCCCCCTGGAGTACGGTTCCCTTAACGGAGTTAAAACGATGAAGTGGCCTCGTTTTCTTTTTGCCTGTGCCTTATGTTTGTTCAGTGCGATCTGCCTGCTCAGTGCGCCAGCTTTTGCGGAGAGCGGTGTGCGTGGACGGGTTGCCTGGCGTGGCGAATTGATTTCGCAGGTGACTGTACGAGCTTATCGTCAGATCGCTGATATTGCAGGAGGAAAAGCACTTGCCGTTTCGGTAGCGACCGATCTGGATGGGCTTTATCAACTTGATCTGAAGCCTGGTAATTATGTTCTGACTGCCAGTAACAGTTCCGGTGCACTCAAGCCAGGTGATCTTTTCTGCTACTACAGTGGTAGCCCGATTCAGGTGCCAGTTAACGGCTATCGCAATGTGGGATTCAACCTGATCCGTGTTCCTGAGCAGCAACCTGTCAAAGAGGAGAAACGTTCCGGTATCTATGGTCAACTCAGCTACCAGGGTGAACCGCTTGAGAAGGCCTACCTCTATGTTTACAAGGACCCCAGTAAAAACTTTAAAGGGCCAGGGTATTTCATCCAGCCAGTGGCTCGTGGCGATTTCCGGCTCAATCTGCCACCTGGTGACTACTACCTGCTGGCTCGTAAACGGATGAAGGGTGGCCAGTTCGGGCCAATAGAAATTGGTGACTATTTTAATTATTACTTTGGCAACCCTGTGCATATTGAGGCAGGTCAGCTTCACGAGATCAAAATTGAGACTGTGACCCGGCTTTCGATGCTCGAAGAGGATGTTGTCGATTTACAAGGTATCAGTGGTCAAGTTGTTGACGCCGCAGGTAAGCCTCGTGCGGGGCTCTATGTTTTTGCCTACCGGCAGGCTGAGATGACCGGGAACCCGGATTTTTTCTCCGCACCGACCGGGCCGGATGGTCACTTTGAGATAACTCTGCCCGATAGTGGCCCTTATTATCTACTGGCACGACAGGCTTTTGGTGGCCCGGCCGGTAGCGACGAGCTGTATGGCAAGCTACAGCTGACCAACGGCGGCCCCCGGGCTGTTTCCGTTTCGACAGAGCAAGAGGAGGTTGTTATTCATGTGGTACCAAAAGACTAGTTTCTGTCCGGAAACCGCCCTTTTCCGCAATCTCTGCGTCAATCTGCACATTTGCTTGTGTGGCGTAAAGTACTACGCCTCCGCTCAAATGCTTGATTTCCTTGACCTTGCGAAAAATTGCTGGATTCCAAATCAGAAACGTAGACTTTACCCATCCAGAGTCTTTAGATGGGTAAAGACTAGTTTGATTGCTGTTGCCATAGTCCTTGGCTTCTCTGGTTATTGCAATGCCAAGGAGTTGTCAGGGAAAGTCCGCTGGTCTGGTCAGATCGATCTGCATGAATCGGTGGTGGTGAACCCTGGTGCATCCTTGACTATCGCCCCCGGAACGCAAATATCGATTGCAAATCCTCAGGTGAAAATCAGTGTGCGAGGCTTTATAAAGGCGACTGGCAGTGCCTCGGCTCCAATTGTTTTTAAGGGCCCGACCGGTTGGCTGGGAATTGAGTTTATGGAAGCTCCCCCTGGGAGTACCTTCCTCTGGACTGAATTTTATTCTGCACAGGCGGCGATCAGTAGTTTTGCCACTGACTTTAAAGTCGAAAACTGTACCTTCAAAGAGAGTGAATTCGGTGTCAGGCTGTTACGTGAATCGAGCCCAGTAATTATCAATTCATTATTTGAGAACAACCAGGTTGGTGTCGC
This sequence comes from Deltaproteobacteria bacterium, assembly GCA_024279915.1. Classification (GTDB taxonomy): domain Bacteria; phylum Desulfobacterota; class Desulfuromonadia; order Desulfuromonadales; family BM103; genus M0040. The sequence goes on along the minus strand of JAJRRB010000025.1, from coordinate 130,096 downwards.
CAACGAAATGAAGTCGGGCCCCGAAATCCGTGGTAATCGTTTTATCAATCATGGTCGCTCGGCAATTCTAGCTTCGCACCACAGTAAGGGTGTGATAGTCGATAATAAGTTTGAGAAAAACAAGCAGGCGATTACCTTACTGCAGAATTATCCGGATCGTATCAGTAGAAACACTTTCATCGAGAATGAAGTGGGCATCTACTGTAGCCAGACCAAAAGTACACCGTTGATCGAAGAGAATCGTTTTGAACGCAACCAATATGGTGTATTGAATTTTTCCTTCTCTTATCCAGTGATCAAAAACAATCGTTTTGTCGATAACAAGACCGCCGTACATAATGATCAATACGGCTCTCCTCTGGTTGAGAATAATCTCTTCCGCGACAACGGAACGGCGCTCTACAGCTACCGAAAGTCAAACCCCAAGGTGCGCTTGAACAGCTTTGAGAAAAATGATCTGGCACTCTACTGTGATTTTTCTGCCTACCCGGAAATCAAACAGAACAATTTTCTGGGCAATACTGTTGCTGTTAAACTTGGTATTTACCAGAGTGCAGACTGGGAGCGACGCTCCGGCTCCAAAAAAATCATGCAGCGCGAAGCGAGTTCACGTAAAAGCCAGAATCCGATGTTGGCGAAAGCTCCGGAAACCTTCAATGATTTCGTTGATATCAGTGGCAACTGGTGGGGTGACGATACGGTGCAATTGGCCAAAGTCGGCGGGGAGGGCAACAGTCCCCTCTTCTATGATCGGCACGATGAACCGGAGGTCACCTACAAGGATTACGGACCTGGTGTTTACACGCTCGACTGGGTACAATTTTCACCGTGGCTGAATGCTCCGGTCAAGGGTGTCGGGCCTTTGGAGATGCAATGAAACGATTGCCCGGTTTGATGATATCGTGTCTTTTGCTGATATCGCTGGCAATGCCATCTTTGCTACTTGCCGCGATGATTGAAGGCCGTATCGTCAGTGGTGATGAGCCGCTTGCCGGGGTTGTGGTCACGGCTCATAGTTCGCTTGATTTTACGACCAAAGCGCTTGCGCGTTCAGTTGTCAGTGACAGTGATGGTCTTTATCAAATGGAATTGCCGCCTGGTACTTATGCGCTCTTTGGCTGGAATGATGATCAGAGTCAGTTTGCTTTCTGCGGGCGAAACCCGGTTAACTTGACGGCAGATCCGGTCTGGGTTGGACTGCAGTCTGTTCCGGTTGCGACGGCTACGAGTGATACTTATGACGATGATTATAGTGCCGCAATTGAAGGTCAGGTCCTGCACGAAGGGTCACCCCTGGCAGGGGCTTATGTTTACCTCTATCTTGATGTGGCCGAGGATCTGAAGGGCCAGGGCTATCGTCTCTCGTTACCGACGGGTGCGGATGGCTATTTTCGCTTTGATGGTTTGCCGGAGAGCAATTATTATCTCGTTGTCCGACATCGTCAGAATGGGCAGAGGGTTGGTCCGGTGCAGGAAGGTGACCAGTTCGGCATTTTTCCCGGCAACCCGCTGACAGCAAGATCCGGACGGGTACAACAAGTTAAACTGCACAGTGTGACCAAGCTGAAGGATGCCAGCGGCAGTGAAACCTTCGGTCGCGCAACCGGTCCCGTTCTGAGTGGGACGGTTGTGAACGCTTCGGGACAAGGCGTTGCCGGGGTGCATGTTTTTGCCTATGTCGACCGGGTCATCGGTCATCAGAGACCCGCAGCAATCTCTACACCGACTGCAGATGACGGCCGTTTTGTGGTTAACTTGCCGGAGCCGGGAACTTACTATGTTGGTGCCCGTGAGGCTTACGGTGATTCTCCCGCCCCAGGGGAATTATTTGGCATGTACGAAGAGAGCGCCGACCATGGACTGACCCTTGAAAAGGGGAACAACCTTGACGATGTTCGCATTGTTGTTGAGCCGATCGCAATTTTTTAGAGTATTGTTTACCGATTGAGGTAAGAGGAAGGGTGACGATCATCATGGCAGAAAAGAAGCCGCAAGAAGTAAAACTGGAGATTCAACTTGACGAAGAGGTTGCCCAGGGGACCTATGTCAACCTGACGGTTGTCAATCACAACGAGTCTGAGTTTGTCGTTGATCTCATTTTTGTCCAGCCGCAGACGCCCCGGGCGAAGGTTCGTTCAAGAGTGATCCTTTCACCTCAGCATGCCAAGCGTTTTATGGCTGCACTGCAGGGGAATATTGACATCTATGAGCAGAGTTTTGGTGAGATTACCATTGCTCAGCGGCCTGTCGATGATGCGACGGGGAATTATCACTAGGAGCCTGTCCGACAATGAATGCCCGGCTGCAAACCCAGCTGTTTGGACCATATCTCGGCTCCTTTTCAGCCCATAGCTACGGCTATGAGCTCTCAAACGAGCCAAAATCTGATCTCAAACTTCTGGGCTTTCGCTTCGACCCTTATTCTCGGACAGGCTCATAGGGACTCATGTTCACTCTTGCTTCCATACGTTTGGTGCTTTTTGTTGCAGCGACCTGCTTGCTCTCCAGTTGCACTTTAGGGGCACCTGCCCTTAGACTTAAAAGTGGTGTGATTGAGGACAAGGTCGTCTGGAGTGGCGAAGTCAGGATCGATGGGATTGTTACCGTCAAGAAGTCCGGACATCTGGTCATTCAACCAGGCACAAAGATCCTGTTTGAACCGAGGGATGAAGATGGTGATGGTATCGGCGATGCGGAACTACTGATAGAAGGTTCACTAACCGCGCGTGGCACAAAAGAGGCGCCAATCATCTTTACCAGTGCTGCTGATCAGCCGAAGCCTTCTGATTGGAAGTATCTCTATCTTGATTTTGCGCGCGATGTTGAACTTGATTATATCGTTTCCGAATATGCTTACAGCGGGTTGCAGGTACACTTTTGTCGCGCCCGGGTCACCAATTCTATTTTCCGTTACAAGGTGGATGGGTTGAGATTCTCAACGGTCAATCTGTTTGCGGTCGGGAATCGCATGCACGACAACCAGCATGGTCTGCGTTACGAAGAACGTGGCAGTGAAGCGATTATTCACCACAACGATATTCGGGATAATGAGGTCGGGATTTTTGTTGTGACTCGCTCTACGGATAGAGCACAAATCAAACAGAATAATATTACCGGCAATCGTCAGTATAACGTCAAGCTGGGCTGGCAACAGCCGGGTGATGTGACCCTGCCAAATAACTGGTGGGGAAGCTTGACACCAGATGCCGTCAAAGAGACTTTTCTAGATCATAAAATCGATGTCAGTCTCGGTCATGTCAGTGCTCCAGAGCCATTGACAGGACCGGTCAATGTGAGTGACTGGCAAAAACACGAAGGAGCCGCACCATGAAAGCTATGCGTTATCTCGTCCTTAATTCACTGTTGTTGGTTCTGATGACATCTCTCTCTGTCTCGTCAGTGAGTGCCTGTGTCGGTAAAACTCTGGTGGTGGGAGCTTTGGCTGATCCACAACAGCAGGTTCTGGCGGAAATGCTCTCGGTACTGATCAGTGAACGTACCGGAACCACAGTCAAGGTGGTGCCGGTGGAAGGCCATGCCGAAGCTCACGATGCGATGATTCGCGCTGAGCTGGATATGTATGTTGAATACACGGGCGTTGGTCAGGTGACAATCCTGAAGGATCAACCGATTGCAGACTCCGATGAGCTCTACAAGGCGGTCAAAGAGCGTTACAATCAAGAGCTTAACCTGATCTGGCTGAAACCTTTTGGTTTCTCCGATGCACGTTATGCTCCGGAAGGTACGGTTGCGGTTGCGGCTCCTGTGGTCCGTAAGGATACTTTGAAAAAATTCCCTGCCCTGGCCCGTTTGATTAACAAACTTGGCGGTGCTATTGATGACGAGACCATGCAGAAACTGGAAGTCGCAAGTGCCGCTGGAAACCCCAGGGATGTGGCGCGGAAATTTTTGAAAGAGAAGCGATTTATCTAATCCTGAATCACTGTTTCAGCTTAACGAGAGCCGACAATGACCCGAATCGATCGACGCACCTTTATCCGTCAGAGCATCCGGACTGCCGTGGCAACTTCTGCTGTTGGCTGCCTGCCCGCACTCGATCTTCTGGCGTTGCCGGCACATGCGGCAGAAATGCCACCGCTTGCCGTGCGTAAAGGACGGGATGTGTCGCGTCTGGTTAAGGAGACGTTGCATGCTCTGGGCGGCATTGAGGCTTTTGTCAAGCCGGGTGAAGTTGTCGTGGTCAAACCGAATATCGGTTGGGACCGCACCGTCGAGCTGGCTGCCAACACCCATCCGGAAGTTGTTAAAACTCTGGTGGAACTTTGTCTCGATGCCGGTGCAAAGCAGGTGCGCATCTTTGATCGTACCTGTAACGATGAACGGCGCTGCTACACGCAGAGCGGTATCCGTGCTGCTGTAGAAAATATCAAGTCAGATCGTGTCAGCCTCGAATATATGGATCGGCATGACTACAAAGAGCTGGCGATTCGTGGTGGACAGGCTTTTGACCGCTGGGAATTTTATATGCCGGTGATTGAGGCTGATCGTCTGATTAACGTGCCGATTGCCAAGCATCATTCCATATCGCGTCTGACGCTCGGGATGAAAAACCTGATGGGTGTTATCGGTGGCAACCGAGGACGTCTGCATCATAAAATCGCCGAATCTCTCACCGATATTGCATCAGTTATCCATGTTGATCTTACTGTGATCGATGCAACCCGTATCCTGATCGCCAACGGCCCTCAAGGTGGGCGGACTGAAGATGTTCGTAACACAGAAACCTTGATCGCCTCACCCGATATGGTGGCGGCAGATGCGTACGCCACGACCCTCTTTGGCCTCAAGCCTGAAGATGTGTCGACAATTGTGGCTGCGGCACAAAGAGGCCTGGGCGTTATGGACCTTAAACAGGTTCGCATGGTTTGAAAAACTCTTCCTGGACATATGCCCGCAAGGTCAGCCAGAGTTTTTGCCTGGCACTTTTCCTCTGGCTTTTTCTGCAGACGGAATATCGCGGCATTGACCAGCTACCCTATCCGGTCAGTCTGCTCTTCCGGATTGATCCGCTCGCCGCACTCGCTGATTTTCTCGCTCCTGGACCCTTTGGCTGGCAGGCCCTCTGGCCCGCTCTGGGTATCATCCTGTTCACGGTTCTCTTTGGCCGTTTTTTCTGTGGCTGGATCTGCCCGCTCGGCAGCACACTTGATGGCCTTGGAAAAGTCATCGGTCGTGGCCGAAGAACCTTCTCGCCAGCTTGGCGACGAGTTAAATACTATCTGCTAATTGTGTTGGGCGCGGCGACTCTCTTTGGTGTACAACTCCTCGGCCTCTTCGATCCTCTGGCGATTTTTCTGCGTTCTTTAACTCTCGCAGTTTATCCCGCATATAATTATGGTTTGAATGGGCTCTTTGACTTCTTCTATGAGCATGAAGTGCCGTTGCTATCATCTCTGGCCAAAACTTCCTATCCTGTCTTCCGTGATAATCTGATGGCCTTTCATCAGCCGATCTTTGCCCTGGGCCTCTTTACCATGCTGATCTTCCTGGTGATAGTACTGTTGGAAAAGGTCGAACACCGCTTCTGGTGTAAGAACCTCTGTCCTCTTGGCGGGCTGCTTGGCATCTGCTCGCGCTATGCGATTTTGCAGAGGACTCCGCAACAGCTCTGTGCCGATTGTCAACTGTGCGATAGCCTCTGTCGTTCTGGTGCGGTGCGTGAATCAGGTCATATGCGCAGTGAATGTTTGCTCTGTATGGATTGCACCGGTTTCTGCCCGGAAGAACGGGTGCAGTTTGCTTTACGGACTGGAACCGATAACGACCTCGGGGTTGATCTGCAGCGCCGCGGTGTTCTGACCGCTATGGCCAGTGGCGTTATGATTGCCCCAGTTGTGAGGATTGGCCCAGTGACCCACGAACAAAACCCTTACCTGATCCGGCCGCCGGGAGCGGTCCCTGAAGAAGAATTCTTACAGCGTTGTGTACGTTGCGCCGGATGTATGAAAGTCTGCATTGGCCGTACCTTGCAGCCGGCTTTGTTTGAGGCTGGTCCCATCGGTTTGTGGACGCCGCTGGTGGTGCCGCGGATTGGTTACTGTGAATACAATTGCACTCTTTGCGGTCAGGTCTGTCCGACCGGAGCAATTGCTCCACTGAAACTGCCAGAAAAAAAGAAAAATGTAATCGGTCTCGCTGTCATCAAGAAAGACCGCTGCCTACCCTTTGCCAAGGGTGTTGAATGCCTGGTTTGCGAAGAGCACTGTCCGACCGGAGAGAAAGCGATTGTTATGGAGGAGAAAGAGGTGCTGGTTGATGGCGAATTGCGCCGTCTGAAATTCCCCAAGGTTGTCGACAAGCTCTGTATCGGTTGTGGCATTTGCGAGACCAAGTGTCCTGTGGAGGGTGCCAGTGCTGTTCGTATCATCAACGAGGGTGAGAGCCGTCGCAAACGGCCAGAACTTCTCGCTGGCCCTTATGGCTGAGTGGCTATCGTATGAAACAATTGCTGAAATGCTTTCTTCTACTCATGCTGGTTACTCCTGTTTCGGCCGATTCGGGTAAGATTCAGATCGGTAGTTTCTCTGAGTCTGGTCTGGAAGGCTGGTCCGAAAAAAGTTTCAAGGGCAACACTGAGTATCGAATTGTTGAAGAATCTGGCCACCATGTGCTGCAGGCCAAGAGCTATGGCACTGCCTCCGGACTCGTCTTTGAGACTGAATACGACCCAAATGAATACCCCCTTTTGTCCTGGCGCTGGAAAATTGCCAACACGCTTGTTAAGGGTGACAGTCGCACGAAAGCTGGTGATGATTACGCGGCCAGAGTTTACGTGGTCTTTCCGCACTGGTTTTTCCCAAAGACCAGAACTCTCAACTATATCTGGGCTAATCGTTTGCCAAAGGAGGATCTTCAGGCCAATGCTTACCTGAGCAACGCCATAATGATCGCGGTGGAGAGTGGTGCCGAGAAAGTCGGCGAGTGGGTTGCGGTACGACGTAATATCATTGATGACTACCGTCGGGCTTTTGGTGAGGATCCACCGGACATCGGTGCGATTGCCATTATGACTGATACTGACAACACCGGTGAATCAGCAATTGCCTGGTATGGTGATATTGTGGCCAGTCGACGATAGTAACCACGTAACTTCAGTTTATGAACAAAACCTCTGGACACGGATAAAAATCTGATTTACACGGATCGAACAAAATCTAACGCCTTGATACCTTGCATCTAAATCCGTGTTCATCCGTGTCCTGTTTATCCTTAAAAAGCGGTAACTATTCAGTCTCGACTAAAGATTGTCATTCCCGAGGGTGTAATCGGGAATCCAGATTTTAAAACCATGGATCCCCGATAGAAGCATTCGAGGATGACAGACATTATTGTTAATAGTTCAAAGGTGTCGAATAGTTACCAAATGTTTTAATTAATCAGTGGAGAACAACAGACAATCCTGAATTTGCCGCTATAATTAAAACGTAGCCTGATTTATTCTCGATATCTGCTATCACTTGTTAAGTAAGGGAGGTTCTTATGTCGCTGGTTAAAACCTGGTATACCCCTGAAGCTGCCGCAGACAAGTTCGGAATTCAAATTGGCAAGTTGATGGAGTGGGTTGCAAAAGGCCTGGTGAGGGCAGAGCAGGAAGGTGACAAGGTTGTTCAGGTGAACATCGATGATGTGCGTCTCGAAGTGGAGACGATGGTGATCCGATCCTGATTTCAAGTATTCTGAATAGCATAAAATATAGAGTAACCAAGACCTGATCGGACAGACATTGTTTGGTCGGATCATGTATAGAACTGCTATTGTGGCCACCTGAAAACGGGTGGCCTTTTATTATTTGTCAGGACTTATTGGGCTAATAGATGAGGAGCCGAACAGAATGGTAACATGTAAACAGGTAGACGAGTGACTGTTTGCCTACTGAAAGACGTTGCCCCGTAGTCATCCACCCTCCTTTGACTGTGGGCTTATTTATCAGGATTTTTGATAATCGCCATTCACCGGATCACTGGCGCTTATTGATTGTTGTGATACGATTTCCGAGACTCGCGATCGGCAGGTAACAGTGGCTCCATGTCTTGGAAAACTGCCACTGGTTATGGTGTCCACTCTTGCAGGCCAACCTCAGCAGCTTTAATGGCTGAAAAGGAGGAGCAAAGATGAAATTCTCAAACAAGCAAGCACTGATCATCGGCGGTAGCAGTGGTATGGGGTTGGAGACAGGAAAGTTACTGGTAGAAGAGGGTGCTTCAGTGACTCTGGTTGGTCGCCAACTGGAGAAACTGGATGCTGCGCGCGATACGTTTAAGAAGCCAAACAAAGTAAGCACTTTCCGATGCGACCTCACGTCAAAGGGAGATGTAGACAAACTAATTCAGCACATCGCCGAAGAGATGAAGGATGTGAAGTGCCTTATCAACGCTGCGGGTATTTTCTCCCCTAAATCCTTTTTGGACCACACGGGAGAGGAATATGATAGCTACATGGATCTTAACCGGGCGATCTTTTTTGTAACACAACAGGTGTCAAAAAACATGGTGGCCAACGGTGGTGGCTCAATAGTTAATATCGGCTCAATGTGGGGCCATCAGGCAATCAAGGCGACACCCTCGTCGGCGTATTCCATGGCCAAGTCTGGTCTGCATTCCTTGACCCAGCATCTGGCTATGGAGTTGGCGGAACATGGCGTTCGTGTCCACGCAGTGGCACCTGCCGTCGTTGAAACCCCGATCTACGGAGCCTTTATAAAGCCAGACGAGATCCATGAGGCCCTAAAGGGGTTCAATGATTTTCACCCTATCGGAAGAATCGGAACGCCCGGAGATGTGGCGTCGGTGATTACATTTCTCCTCTCGGACGATGCAAGTTGGGTAACAGGGGCAATTTGGGACGTGGACGGAGGCGTTATGGCGGGGCGTAACCAGTAGAGCGCCAATTTACAGGTGAATAAACCCCAGTTTTGTAGACATATTTGGGAGGTAGAATTATTTTCTATAAGTCACTATAAACAGTAACAATCCAAAACCCCTTGAACAGATTTTGTCTCTATCTCTATCTCTATCTCTATCTCTATCTCTGTCATCTTTGTTTTAACAGCTACCACCGCAATCGCAACTAGGCTCTTCTCCAGTCAACCAACCGTTGATGATTGCACTGGCACAGCCGACTCCCGCTTTCACTGACAACGCCTCAACCGGGCAGTTTCCAGCACAAGCCCCGCATTCGATACATGCGTCACGATCAACGACCTGTGCCTTGCGTTCCTCGATTGTAAAGACGCCGTGCGGGCAGACCACGGCACACATGCCGCAGCCGACACATTTCTCCGTATCGAGCTTCAGAGTGACAATATTTTCAAGGTAACGTAATGATGACATTCTTTATGTCCTTTGCTCTTCTTAAAATGCTGCAGCAAGCCAGCAGAGTCCACCGACCAGCAAGAACGCAGCCTGAGCGGGGATTGCCTGGCGCATCTCTTTTTCCACGCCCGATGGTGAGGTGAAGGTTGATGACCCGGTAAAGTGCATGGCACACCATGATGAGACGGCTGCGACTGCCAGCAGCAGTGCCAGAGAGTTCAACCAGCCAAGCGATGCTGAAAAAATCAGAAGCCCCAGCATGCCGGTTGCCAGACCAGCGATGGCACCGCGCGTGGCAAATGCACGTCCCGGTAGCCATGGCAGGAGTATTGGAGTGATCACCGCGCCTGTGAACAGTCCGAGCAGGCCCACTGTTACAGCTATAATACCGCGACTCCACGCCGCTGAGAAAGAGAAAATCTGTGGTCCGATGCCACCGAGAATGAAAAGGGCCAGTATACTCCACAGGGTGTATCTCCACATGCTGGCCAACTCCACCGGAGTCAGGATGAACCGGTCGGTCAGTGTGAACCTGACCCGACGCATGTCCGGTGTGGCTGTTTGTCCGGTTCTCAGGAACTGTGGCAGGTCGTCGCTGCGGATGGGACCATAAACGACTTTAAAGCCACAGGCTTTATGGACTTTATGTGCAGCTACGCCAGGTGCGCCAAGTTGGGGCACGATCAGGGTGCGATGGTTAACAAGCTGTTGCAGGTTGGCTCTTTGCACCTGTCGAATAATCTCATCTGTGCTAAAGGTGCCTTTACCCGCTGCGCACCAGACGTTGATACCTTTGGTGTCTAGGACCAGCAGCCAGGCATCATGGCCACGCATGTCGCGACGTACGATATCAAAAGTCATTTTGTAGTTGGCTGTGACCAGAACCGGGCTGTCACCTGCTGGAGTTCCAATGGCGTAGAGCCCCGGTGCAATCGTGTAACGCGAGCGCCCGAGTCCCCAGCGCATCTGCCAACGTCCAACGATGTCTGCCGATGTGAGACGTGTTGCAACCTGAGGGATTTGTCCCGTCGGGCTGTCCAGCCAATCGCAAACAAAGGGCCAGAGTTTGTACCCTGGCCGGTCATCACTGACTCCAGGACAACAGTCTGCCGAGATGCTTTCCGGGGAGCAGCAAGCATCAGTTGCCGCTGACGGCGGGCAACAGCTTGCCGACTCTTCCTTTGCAGGAGGGCAGCAGGGTGTCTCTTCTTTCGGTGGAGGACAGCAGTTACTGGTACTCATCAGGCTTTCGACAGCTTGCGGCCGCCGCACTCCTTTAGCTTGGCATGGGCATGACGCAGCATGCGTTCGGTTGTCTCCCAGTTGACGCACTTGTCAGTGATCGACACACCGTAGGTCAAATCTTCGAGCTTATTGGCCATCTTTTGATTGCCTTCTTTAAGAAAACTTTCGATCATCATCGAGCCGATATTGCTGTTGCCGTTAGCGACCTGATCCATTACATCATTCATGACGGCTTCTTGACGGGTGTGGTCCTTGCGGGAGTTGGCATGGCTGCAATCAACCATGATGGAGGTCTCGATTCCAGCCTTTTCAAGTTTTTTCATGGTTGCAGCGATGTCTGATGCCTGGTAGTTCGGATGATTGTTGCCGCCACGCAACACCATATGTACGTCGGGGTTGCCAGTGGTTTGGACAATGGAAATGCGGCCTTCACGGTTGACGCCGATGAAATTGTGCGAGTGACAGGCAGCGCCCATGGCGTCGATTGCAATCTGCAGGCTACCATCGGTGCCGTTTTTAAAACCGACCGGGAAGGAGAGGCCGCTCGACATTTCACGATGAGTCTGACTTTCGGTCGTGCGGGCACCGATGGCTCCCCAACTGATCGTATCTGCCATGAATTGCGGAGTGATCGGATCAAGCATCTCAGTGGCGACCGGTAGCTCCATGGCAGTAATGTCGAGCATCAACCTGCGCGCAATACCAAGACCTTTTGAAATCTGATGGGTGCCGTCGAGATCCGGATCGTTGATCAAACCTTTCCAGCCGATCGTGGTACGGGGTTTTTCAAAGTAGACGCGCATTACCAGCAGCAGTTGATCTTTCAACTCCTCGTTGAGCTTCGCCAGTAACCCGGCGTACTCCAGAGCTGCTTTCGGGTCATGGACGGAACAAGGGCCAACCACCACCATCATGCGTGGGTCTCGGCCCCAGAGGATGTCCTGAATCTGTTTGCGAGAACTGGCGACGAACTCAGCGGCAGCCTCTGAGAGAGGGAGCACCTGCTTGAGGTCTGCTGGAGCAATGAGCGGTGTCAGGCCGCTGACGTGGAGATTGTTAGTCTGAACCATTATTCTCTCCTGCAAAGGTTAAGTAAAAAAGGGCATTATGTCCTGCAAAACGTAAAAAAATCAATCAGATTGCAGGATTCAGCTTTAATCAGATGATTGACACATTTCCAGTTAACACGCTATATGTTAATATTGTTAAGGTTTTGTTTGAACCAGCCATAGTTTTGTTTGCGCCGGACATTAGGGTTATGTGTTCCGGTCAGGAGATTTCATGGACATTATAGTCAGTGCTGTATTCCAGGTTTTGCAAGCTATTCTCTCGATCTATTTCTGGATTGTGATTGCCAGGGCGTTGATCTCCTGGGTCAACCCTGATCCGTACAACCCCATTGTCCGTTTCCTGCATAACGCGACTGATCCCGTGTTTAACCGTATGCGGCGTATCCTGCCGTTGCAGTTCGGTGCTATGGATTTTACTCCGATTGCTTTGCTGATTATCATCGGCGTACTTCAAAATGTATTGGCTCAGATTCAGTATAAATTGACTTACGGCGGTTTCTAGGCGGCTACCATGCGAATCAGTCCTATTGATATTCAACAGCAACAGTTCAAATCCCGCCCCTTTGGTTACGAAAAAGCCGGAGTTGATCGATTCCTGGAATCTCTGGCCGAAGAGTTGGAGCGTCTGATGCGGCAGAATCATGATCTTCAGGAAGAACTGGCTCACACCAACGCGGCATTGACAGAGATGCGAGATCGTGAAGAGACTCTTAAGGAAACCCTGATAACCACCCAGAAGATTACTGAGGAGTTGAAAGCAACCGCTCGCCGTGAAGTAGATGTTCTGATGGCCGAGGCTGAGATCAAGGCGGAGCGCCTGATGCGCAATGCCGAAGAGCGGCGGGTACAGTTAATCGAGGAGATTCAGGAGACCAAACGGCAGAAGATTGATTTTGAAGTCAGCCTGAAAGGATTGTTGGAAAAACATATCCGTATGCTCGATTTGAATGCTGTGGGCATTGAACAGCAAGACGCTGATGCCCGGTTACTTGAAGAGCCACTGCCATTTATCAATGCCTCCGGTCCAGAGAGCGAAGAAGTTGCACCGCAAACAGCAGATCATTCTGAAGGGCTTGTCGAAGATGCAGAATTCACAGAACCAAATCAAGTTGATTCAGCAGCTGAGGACTCCACTGCTGAACCTTCTCCCGAGAATAATGCTCCTGAGCTCTCTTTCGATTTTGACCCGAATGAAATAAATGGTGAGAGGGATCTCCTCAAATGAGCCTCTCCTGCCTGCGGCAAACCGACGCAGGTGTTGAAATCTTTTTGTATATCCAACCTCGCGCCAGTCGCAACAAGGTGGTCGGTCTGCAGGGTGAGGAGCTCAAAGTCTCTCTCACTGCTCCGCCGGTGGATGGTGCGGCTAACAAGGCCTGCTGTGTTTTTCTTGCCAAACTCTGCAGTCTGCCCAAGAGTTGCGTTAGATTAATCTCCGGCGATACGTCCCGTCATAAACGTCTTTTACTTGAAGATGCCGACTTTCAGACAATCAGTGAAATCCTCAACAATCTAGTGAAGGGTTGACATCTGCTCGCAAAGTTATTAAATTACCGACGAATTTTCTAAAAAGAGGTGAGTCCTATGCCGATGTATGAATATAAATGTAAGGATTGTGGCCTGATCTTTGAGGCCCGTCAGAAGTTTTCCGATGCACCGCTCACCGAATGTCGTGAATGCGGTGGTGTGGTTGTCAAGCTGATTTCTCAGACCGGGTTCGCTCTCAAAGGCGATGGCTGGTACGATCAGGGTTACGGTGGCAAACCGGCAGCCTGCCCTTCGGCAGATAGTGGTGGCGGTTGTGCTGGTTGTCCGAAAGCGGCCAACGAATAGAATCGCGTGTGATAAACAGTGTAAAAAGGGACAGAATTGGATTCTGTCCCTTTTTTTGTTGCTCATTTTGCTCTCTTCGGTGTAGTTGAGAAGTGGTAACGTCAAGTCGTAAGGTTCTCTTTCTTTTGTGGACAGGTCGATGTCGGAAACTTCTTTATCTTTGCCGGACCTCGGTTGGGGACATTTTTTTCAGCAACAGTTAAGCCTTGAGGAATGGGAAACGACCACTCCAGTGCGGGTCTTTGCCCTCAATCGCCATCTGGTTGATTGTGTGGGTGAGGGCGGTCGGCAGAAGTTCTCCCTGCCTCACGCCTGGTTGCGCTATGCAGTGGAAGATCTACCTACAGTGGGGGATTGGCTGCTGATTGATAAAGATGGTCAACCGCTGCGTCTTCTGGAACGCACCAGTTTGTTCAAACGCATGGCACCCGGGCATGACGCCAGAGTCCAATTGATGGCAGCCAACGTCGATACCCTCTTCATTGTGACATCCTGCAACGCTGAGTTTAACCTTTCGCGACTTGAACGTTATCTGGCAATGGCACTCGATGCCGGAGTCGAGCCAGTGATCGTGCTGACCAAAGTCGATCTGATTGAAGACGTCGAAAATTTCCGTGTTCAGGCCAGAGTCCTGCGACCGGGTCTGGCGATTGAGGCGGTCGATTCAAGGGATGAGAGTGTTCTTGAGATTCTGCGTCCCTGGTGCCGGGTTGGGCAGACGGTGGCTCTGGTCGGTTCAAGCGGGGTCGGCAAGTCAACTCTGGTCAATACCTTGTATACCTCTGTCGTGCAGGAGATTGGTGTTACCCGCGCGAGCGACGCCAAGGGCCGTCACACCACCACTTCACGTTCCTTGCACCTGCTACCAAGTGGTGGCCTACTGCTCGATAGCCCCGGTATGCGCGAGCTGCAACTGAGCGACTGCGAAGTAGGAGTCGCCACACTCTTTGCGGAGATTGAAACGGTGGCGCGCAACTGTCGTTTCAATGATTGCCGTCATCTGGGTGAAATGGGTTGTGCTGTGGCCATTGCCGCTGAGAGTAATGAACTTGATCCGCGCCGACTGGCCAATTACCTTAAACTGAAAGCAGAGCAAGAACGTGCGGATGAAACGCTGGCAGAGAAACGGCGTAAGGAGAAGAGTTTAGGCAAGATGTATAAGAGAGTACAGAGTCAGAAACGGCTGGAGAAAGAGTAAGAATATAGTGCGTTGCGTGTGGCGCTGGGTGCGAATAACATCAGCGTCAAAGGTAGATTGTAAGCAGACTTTTCTCAAGATTACCCCTCTTCACATCTTTACAATCCCCCCCTCGTTGCGTATAGTCATATCTTCATTTTGGCAGCCTGTCGGACAACCAATGAGCTGGCTGCAAATTCGCCTGTTTGGCCCATATTTCAGCTCCTTATCGACCAATAGCTACGGCTATTGCTCTTAAATGAGCCAAAATCTGGTCTCAAACATTCAAGTTTTCGCTTCAGCCCTGATGGTCCGACGGGCTGCTAGGGAGGTTTTTTACGTGGGTAAAATCATTGATGGCAAGGCGATTGCCGCTGAAATTCGTGAAGAGATTGCTGCTGATGTTGTGGCATTGAAAGAACAAGGGGTCACTCCTGGCCTGGCTGTTGTGTTGGTGGGGGATGATCCGGCCAGCCGGGTTTATGTGACAATGAAAGAGAAGGCCTGTGAAAAAGCCGGGATCTTTTCTGATGAGCATAAACTACCTGCCGAGACGACCGAGGCACAACTGCTGGCGTTGATTGAAGAGCTGAATAATGATCAACGCATCGACGGTATTCTGGTGCAGTTGCCATTGCCTGATCATATTGATGAAAGCAAGATTCTGGAGTCGATCTCTCCGGTCAAGGATGCTGACGGTTTCCATCCCTATAATGTCGGTCGCCTGGTGACCGGCAATCCGCTTTATCAACCATGTACACCCTTTGGTGTGATGAAAATGCTGGAGTATACTGGCGTTGATTTGACTGGCAAGGCAGTCGTCGTGGTGGGACGGTCCAATATTGTTGGTAAGCCAGTGGCGCTGATGTGCCTTGCCCAACATGCGACCGTGACAATCTGCCATTCCCGTACCCGCGATCTGCCGGGGAAGGTTGCCCAGGCCGATGTGGTGATCGCTGCGGTTGGTCGTCCCGAGATGATCAAAGGATCCTGGATCAAAGAGGGCGCGGTTGTTATTGATGTTGGTGTTAATCGCGTTGGTGAGAAGAAGCTGGTTGGCGATGTTGAATTCGAAGCGGCAAAAGAACGCGCCAGTGCCATCACTCCTGTACCCGGCGGCGTTGGTCCAATGACAATCACCATGCTGCTCTACAATACTGTAGAAGGCGCCAAACGTCGCGCTAACCAATAAAACAATTTTGCGGTCTGCAACGACTTGTTCGTTCCGGGCCGTTTTGTTTTAAATCCTGAGCTTGGGCTCTTCACCAGCCCCAGCCCCAAAGACCAGTCCCGGTTCAATATGATTATCAGCGAACTGAAACCTTTTGAAGAACTCCAACAGGCTTTGTCTGAATTCGACAAACTTTTTCTGATCGGCTGCGCAGCTTGCGCGACAGCCTGTAAATCTGGTGGTGAGGAAGAGGTTTTCAAGCTTCAGGAATGGCTGGTTGAACAGGAGAAAGAGGTTACTGGCAGCACGGTCATTGATGAAGCTTGCCATATTATGCGCGCTGCACGTGACCTGCGTCAGCACAAGAATGCTGTGCAGGATGCTGATGTGCTGGTGGTGCTTGCCTGTGGCTCGGGAATTCAGTCGATTTCATCCACTGCTGAGAAGCGTGTGGTTGGCGGCTTGAATTCTATGTTTCTTGGCAATGTGCGACGTTTTGGTCACTACGAGGAGATGTGTTCGCTCTGCGGTGACTGCATCCTCAACGAAACTGCGGGGATCTGTCCGGTGACCACCTGTGCCAAGGGTCTACTCAATGGTCCGTGTGGTGGAATGGAGGATGGTCATTGTGAAATTGACGCGGAGATCGAATGTGCGTGGCGGCTGATCTATGAACGTTTGCAGAGTCAGAAGCGACAGGGAGTCTTCGCCCGTCGCGTACCGCCGAAAAACTGGAGCCACCGCCGTAAGCCGGGTCGGTACCGTTTGCAAGATGGTGAACGTTGATGTCACGTTTGTCTGAGCAGTTGACCAGTGGTCAGTTCGTGGTGACGGCTGAAATAGCACCGCCTAAAGGAACCAACCTGATTCCGGCGTTGGCCGATGTTGAAAAGTTTGAAGGAATCACTGCCGTCAATGTCACAGATAACCAGGGTGCCAACATGCGCCTGTCATCATTGGCGCTGGCTGCGCAGTTACAGCAGGCTGGCACAGAGACAATTTTGCAGCTGACCTGTCGAGATCGCAATCGCATGGCATTACAGTCTGACTTGCTCGGTGCGGCTGCTTTTGGTATTGAAAACCTGTTGCTGCTCTCTGGTGATCACAGTAAATTTGGTGATCACCCCGATGCCCGGCCGGTCTTCGACCTTGATTCAGTGCAATTGCTCGATATGACGGCTGGCTTGATGGCGGGCGTTAACATGGTGGGTAAACCGCTCAATGGCGTACCGAACTTTTTCCCTGGGGCAGCGGTTAATCCGGCTGCTGAACCGTTTGAGCTGATGTTCCAGAAGGTCTCGAAAAAAGTTGATAGTGGCGCACGATTTTTTCAGACCCAATCGATCTTCGACCGGGAGGCTCTGGAGCGTTTCATGACGGCTATGGAACCATTAAAGGTGCCGGTTATCGCCGGGGTCTTGTTGATTAGAAGCGCAAAAATGGCCAGATTCCTGAATGATAACATTCCGGGTGTACAGGTTCCAGAGACTCTGGTTAAACGGTTCGAAAGTGCGCTTGATCCGATGGCCGAAGGGATTGAAGTCGCTCGTGAAACAGTTGCCTGGGCGAGAGAGCTCTGCCAGGGTGTACATCTGATGACGCTTGGACACGAAGACAAGATACCCGTAATACTTGCGTAAATTTCTTTGAAAGGAGATTCCTGTGAAAAAAACCCAATTGAATCAGGTACATCGTGAGCTTGGCGCGCGGATGGTCGATTTTGGCGGTTGGGATATGCCGGTCCAGTATTCCGGTGTGATCGATGAGCACTTGGCGGTGCGACAGGCCGCAGGTCTTTTTGATGTCTCGCATATGGGTGAAGTCGAAGTGACAGGTCCTAATGCCCTGGCGTTTATCCAGCAGCTGACCATTAATGATGCAGAAAAGCTGGTTGACGGTCAGATTCAGTATTCGGCTCTTGGTTATTCCGAAGGCGGCATCGTTGATGATGTGACTCTTTACCGTTTCAACGACTCGCGCTTTCTTTTCTGTGTCAACGCATCCAACACGGATAAAGATTTCGCCTGGATGCAGCAGGTCTTGGCCGACTTGGCAATGACCGATGTCACCTTGAACAATCGCAGCGCGGAATTTGCCCAGATTGCTCTGCAGGGGCCAAAAGCGGAAGAAATCCTTGCTGGTCTCACAGAGGTTTCGCTTGCAGATCTGGTTTACTACCATTTTTGCGAGGGAGCTGTTGCTGGTGTGAATATGATCATCTCGCGTACCGGTTATACAGGTGAAGATGGTTTCGAGCTATACCTGCCAGCATCTTCCGCCGTTGAAGTCTGGCAACAACTGATGAAGGCCGGAGCGTCGCAGGGTCTGTTGCCCATTGGCCTGGGTGCACGTGATACCCTCCGCCTTGAAAAAGGCTACGCCCTCTATGGTCATGAACTCTCCCGGGAAATTTCTCCGTTGGAGGCCGGGTTGGCCTGGATCACCAAGCTCGACAAGGCCGATTTCGTTGGTAAAACGGCACTGGTCACACAAAAGGCTGATGGTGTGCCGCGGCGGCGGGTTGGTATCGTTATGCAGGAGCGCGGTATCCCCCGTGAAGGCTATCCGGTCTTTGTTGATGATCGAGAAGTTGGTGTTGTGACTAGCGGCACCATGTCACCAACCCTCAAAGTCGGCGTTGCTCTGGCCTTGGTGGAGCCTGATGTGGCTAAGGCCGGTACCGAACTGGAAGTTGCCATTCGCAACCGCCGCATGCGTGCTATCGTGACACGTCCGCCCTTTGTGAAATAACAAATTGTTCAGATAGAGATTTTCTTTTCACCCCTGTTGTGCAGGGGTCAACTTCCAGGAGGAGATTGCCATGGAATTCCCTGAAGAATTCAAGTACACCGAAGAGCATGAGTGGATCATGGTTGAAAAAGATCTGGCTACGATTGGTATTACCGACTTTGCCCAGGATGCCCTGGGTGATGTGGTGTTTGTTGAGCTCCCTGAAGTCGGTACGGTCCTCGAAGTGGGCAAGCCGTTCGGTGTCGTGGAATCAGTGAAAGCTGTCTCAGATATCTATGCGCCAATCGCCGGTACCGTTGAAGAGATCAATGAAGATCTTGTCGAAACTCCCGAGATTATTAATACGTCTCCTTATGAAGATGGCTGGATGATCAAAATCCGTATGACTGATGCCAGTGCTGCTGATGCCTTGATGTCTTCTGAAGATTACCAGGCCCTGATCGCAGAGGAGAGCTAAGCAAATGCGTTATATCCCGCATACTGCCGGGGACGTGACCCAGATGCTCGAACGCATTGGTGTTGCAACCCTGAAAGACCTTTTTGTTGAGGTACCGGAATCCGTGCGACTCAAGCGCCCTCTCGATTTGCAGGAGTCGGCCAGTGAGACAGAATTGTTACGCGAGTTCAAAACTCTGGCGGCAGTAAACGCAACGTCTGAGACGCACAAAAGTTTTCTCGGTGGTGGTGCCTATAACCACTTTATCCCGGCGGTTATTGACCAGCTGATCTCGCGTAGTGAGTTTTATACAGCTTATACGCCGTACCAGCCAGAGATCAGCCAGGGGACATTGCAGGCGGTCTTTGAGTTTCAGACCTTGATCTGTCAGCTGACTGGAATGGATGCTGCCAATGCGTCGATGTACGATGGAGCCTCGGCTTGCGCGGAAGCGGTGCTCATGGCTATGCGTCTGACCCGCCGTAAGCGGGTGCTGTTGTCTAAGGCTCTCAATCCACGCTACCGGGCGGTTGTGGCTACTTATTGTCGCTATCTGAATCTGGAGCTGGTTGACGTTGCCATTGCTGACGATGGCCGAACCGACCTTACTGATCTGGCAGCCAAACTGGATGACTCCATCGCTGCTGTGGTGGCCGGATACCCGAATTATTTAGGTGTTATCGAGGATGTCGCTGCCCTGGCTGAGCAGGCACATGGTGCCGGAGCCAAATTAGTAACGGCCGTTGCGGAACCTGTTGCGCTCGGCTTACTTAAGTCGCCGGGTGAACTTGGTGCCGATATTGTGGTTGGCGATGGTCAGAGCTTCGGTCTGCCACTTGCTTTTGGTGGTCCCTATGTTGGTTTCTTTGCCGTGCGGCAAAAAGATGTGCGCGGCATGCCGGGACGTCTGGTTGGTGAAACCACCGACCTGGAAGGCCAGCGTGGCTTTGTCCTGACCTTGGCGACCCGTGAGCAGCATATCCGTCGTGAGAAAGCGACCTCGAATATCTGTTCAAATCAGGGTTTATGTGCCTTGATGGTTACCATCTTTATGAGCCTGCTTGGCAAACAGGGTTTGCGTGAGATGGCAGAACAGAATCTCGCCAAGGCGGCTTATGCCCGTCAGCAATTATCCGCAATTAAAGGCTTTAGTCTAGTTTTCGACGGAGCTTCCTTTAATGAATTTGTCGTGCGCTCCGAAGAGCCTGTCGCAGAGGTGCTCACCCGTCTCGAAGGGGCTGGTATTCTCGCTGGCATCCCACTCGGTGAGGAATATCCGGAGCTGGCAGATTGTTTCCTGGTTTGCGTGACAGAGCAGAACCAACGCGAGGAGATCGATGCTTTGGTTGCTGCACTACAGGGAGGGGCAGCATGACGATCGTTGGTACCAGCGGGCTTATCCTGAACGAGAAATTGCTTTTTGAACATTCCGATCCGGGCCGCAAAGGTTACAGCCTGCCGAAACTCGATGTGCCGGCAGCAGAACTTCCAGCAGAACTTTGCCGTGAAGAAATCAGCGGTTTCCCCGAACTCTCCGAAGTTGATGTGGTGCGTCATTTCACTCGCCTGTCGACCTGGAATTATGGTGTCGATTCCGGTTTTTATCCTTTGGGTAGCTGTACCATGAAGTACAACCCCAAGGTCAATGAGGTCGCGGCAAGGATTCCGGGTCTGGCCTTTATCCATCCGTCAACGCCGTCACATCTGGCTCAGGGTTCCCTGGAGCTGATGTATCGCTTGCAGGTTGCCCTTGCGGAAATATCCGGTTTTGCTAAAGTCACCTTGCAGCCAGCAGCTGGTGCCCAGGGCGAACTGGCAGGAATGCTGGTGATTCGTGCATGGCATGAAGCACGAGGCAGCAAACGCACCAAAGTGCTTATTCCTGATACGGCCCATGGCACCAACCCGGCGACAGCATCATTGACAGGTTATGATGTTGTGCCGATTGCTTCAGACGGCATCTTGACTCTGGAAGAAGTTGAGGCGCACATGAATGACGATGTCGCTGCGTTGATGGTCACCAACCCGAATACTCTCGGCCTCTTCGAAACCAATATCGAGGCGATCTGTAAACTGGTTCACGAACGTGGTGGCATGGTTTATTGTGATGGCGCCAACCTCAATGCACTGATGGGGATTGCTCGTCCCGGCGACATGGGTATTGACGTCATGCACTTCAACCTGCACAAAACCTTCTCCACTCCCCACGGTGGCGGCGGACCAGGTTCCGGGCCGGTAGGCGTCACAGAAGAACTGACCCCCTATCTACCAGGTCCAGGTGTAGAGTACGATGGTGAAAATTACTGTATTGAAGCAACTCGTGCAGATTCTATCGGACGTATGATGGCATTTCATGGCAATGTCGGCATCATGGTTCGAGCCTATGCTTATATTCGTAGTATGGGTGGTGACGGTTTGAAGCATGCAAGCGAAATGGCTGTACTCAATGCCAACTACGTGCGAGCGCGGTTGGAAGGTGTTTACGACCTACCGTTCACGAGTCGTTCACTACACGAAGTTGTTTTTTCTGATAAAGACCTTGAGGGCGACTGTCACACTCTGGATGTGGCCAAACGCCTGATTGATTATGGATACCACCCTCCGACCATCTACTTCCCGCTGGTGGTCAAGGGGGCGATCATGATTGAACCAACCGAGACAGAGAGTCAGGAAGTTCTCGATGAGTTCTGCGATGCCATGATCGCTATAGCTGGCGAGGCCCGCGACAATCCGGCGCTGCTACACCAGGCTCCGGTCCGCTCACGGATCAGAAGGCTAGACGAGACCACTGCGGCACGAAAGCCGAAACTGAAGTGGGAGAAAGGCGCATAGCGCTATGAGGTACGTAGAAAAATGGTAAAAGAGAATGGGGACGATCTGTAAAGATCGTCCCCGTTTCTTTTGGGGGATAAGAGCATATCCTTTACCAACGCGAGATTTTCCTGTAATTTAAAGACTTTCTGGAGGGTGGTCTTCATATGGCAGCAAAGGAAGCAAGGGCAAGGATCAAGATCAACCGGCTGCTCGAAGAATCCGGTTGGCGATTTTTTGATGATGACAGTGGCCCAGCCAATATTGTGCTGGAGCCGAATGTCAAAATCACTGAATCCGCAATTGATGCTCTTGGCGGTAACTTCGAAACGATCAAGAACGGTTTTGTCGATTTCCTGTTGCTGGATGCAGAAGGCTTCCCCTTTATCGTTCTCGAAGCCAAGGCCGAAGATAAAAACCCTTTGGTCGGCAAAGAGCAAGCCCGCACCTATGCCAAATCACAAGGCTGCCGCTTTATACTCCTTTCCAACGGCAATCTGCACTATTTCTGGGATCTTGAACGTGGCAACCCCCGCGTCATCACCAGCTTTCCCGAACCTGAATCTGTCGCCGGTCACATCCATTTCCATCCCTCTCCGGAAATGCTTTGCGATGAAAAAGTCGGCGACGACTATATCGCCCTGACCCAGTATCCAACTTATTCCAGTGATGCGGGATGGCAAGCGGCCTCTGAGCGTCAGGCTTTTATCAAAAAGAATCGGCTGCGCTGTCTGCGGGAATATCAGAAACAGGCGATCGAGGCGCTACAGCTTGCTGCCAGCAGAGGGGATGAACGCTGCCTCTTTGAAATGGCCACGGGAACAGGTAAAACACTCACCGCGGCTGCGGTTATCAAACTCTTCTTACGCTCCGGAAATGCCCGGCGGGTGCTCTTCCTGGTAGATCGCCTCGAACTGGAAGAGCAGGCTAATAAATCATTCAAGCTTCTTCTCAAGAATGATTTCAGCTCGGTGATCTATAAAGAACAGCGGGATGATTGGCGCAAGGCCGAGATTGTTGTGACCACTGTCCAGTCACTGCTTTTCAACAACAAGTACAAGCAACTCTTCTCTCCGACCGATTTCGATCTGGTCATATCGGATGAAGCCCATCGTTCCATTGGCGGCAATGCCCGCGCGGTGTTTGAGTATTTTGTTGGCTACAAACTCGGACTAACGGCTACCCCGAAAGACTATCTGAAGAAATTTGATCCAAAGAAGCCAACCACCCGTGACCCGCGCGAATTAGAGCGACGCTTACTGCTCGATACTTATCGCACCTTCGGTTGCGAATCGGGCGAGCCGACTTTTCGCTATTCGCTGCTCGACGGAGTGCGCGACGGTTTTCTGATTAACCCGGTAACGGTTGATGCCCGTACCGAAATCACTACCCAACTGCTCGCCGATAAGGGCTATGCGGTCATGGCGGTGACCGAAGGGAATGAGGATAAAGAACAGACCTATTATCAACGGGACTTTGAAAAGAAATTCTTCTCCAAGGCGACCAACCAGGTTTTTTGTGAAACCTTTTTGAAAAATGCTCTGCGTGACCCGGTCAGCGGTGAAATTGGCAAAACTATTGTCTTTGCTGTCAGTCAGAAACATGCCGCCAAACTCACCCAGATTCTGAATGAACTTGCCGATGTTCTCTTCCCTGGGCGTTACAATTCCGATTTTGCTATTCAGGTCACGTCACAGATAAAAGATGCTCAACAGTACACTCTCAACTTCGCCAACAACAACCTGCTCGGCTCCGAAAATTTCGTCGAGAGCTACAAAACCAGCAAGGCCCGTGTCTGTGTCACCGTCGGCATGATGACCACCGGCTACGACTGTACCGATATCATGAACCTCTGCATGATGCGTCCTATCTTTTCACCGACCGATTTTGTGCAGATCAAAGGCCGGGGTACTCGCCCCCACGATTTTCTCGAAGAGTTGCACGATCCTGAACGGGCAGAGCTGGTCAAGGATCCAGACAAAACCCGCTTCAAGCTCTTTGACTTTTTTGCCAACTGCGAATACTTCGAAGAGAAATTCAACTACGATGAAGTGCTTGTCCTTCCTGCTCCCAGTGGTAGAGAACGACCTGTGCCGCCGCCTCCGCCACCACCGGGAAATTTATACGTCAGCACACTGCCAGATGCTCTGGCCGGAATTGCCGAAGAACAGATCGGTGCCGAAGGTATGCGGGTGGATCGCATGTTCTTTGAAACCTTTGAGGATAAAGTCAAAGAAGATGCTTTTGTGCAGGAGCAGGTTGCCGCGGGAGAGTGGCAACCAGCTATCGATCATGTGCTTGCCGAATTCATGGACAAGCCTGCCGAGTACTTCACCCTCGACAAACTGCGCAAAGCCGCCGGGGTCGATCGACAATTGCCATTACGTGAGATCCTGCAAAAGATTTTCGGTTTAATCCCCTACTTCAAATCGAAAGATGAACTGCTCGAAGAAGAATTCCAGAAGTTTGTGCTCGATTATAAGCCGAACGACCCTGGCCATATTGTCGC
Organism: Deltaproteobacteria bacterium; assembly: GCA_024279915.1. GTDB lineage: Bacteria > Desulfobacterota > Desulfuromonadia > Desulfuromonadales > BM103 > M0040. The sequence continues at coordinate 105,761 of JAJRRB010000025.1, read as the reverse complement.
CATGAAATATTACTTCAAGGCGTATATCTCCGACGCCAGAGTGCGTGATATTATCGAAAGCAAACGATTGACCGACCTGAACGTCAACCCTTCTTTCACCATGCATGATTTCCAGGGGGTGCCACCCGAGTGGCGCAACAAGATTCCGCAATATGTGAAAGACTACGTCTCCATCAATAGTTTTACCCACTAACCAGCCAAGGTCATTAAACACTAATGCTCGATACAGAAACAAAACGCCGCATCGACAGCTGTCGCGATATTCTCGTTGGTAAAGTCCCCGATCCCAAGTCGCAGGTCGAACAGATCACCATTGCGCTGATCTATAAGTTTATGGATGACATGGATATCCAGGCCGCCGAACTGGGTGGCGAACGAACCTTCTTTGCTGGCGAATTTGAAAAGTACAGCTGGGCCAATCTGATGGCTCCCGGTACCGGCGGTCACGACATGCTGGCCCTCTACAGTGAAGCGATCCAGACCATGACTGCTAACCCCGGTATCCCGGAACTGTTTCGCGATATCTTCAAAAATGCCTACCTGCCGTACCGCGACCCAGAGACGTTGCGCGCCTTTTTGAAGGAGATCAATCACTTTACCTACGATCATTCGGAAAACCTCGGTGATGCTTTCGAGTATCTGCTTTCGGTCCTTGGCAGTCAGGGCGATGCCGGGCAGTTTCGCACTCCACGTCATATTATTGATTTTATGGTTGAGGTGATCGACCCGAAAAAAAACGAGACGATTCTTGACCCTGCCTGTGGAACTGCCGGTTTTTTGATTTCGGCCTGGAAGCATATTCAAAAGGCCAACGGCAAGGAGAAACCCGGCGATCAGTTGACTCCCGATGAGCGCAAGGTGTTGATCAAGAACGTGTGCGGCTACGATATTTCGCCCGATATGGTGCGGCTCTCCCTGGTCAATCTCTATCTGCACGGCTTTACCGATCCGCATATCTATGAGTACGACACCCTCACCAGCGATGAACGCTGGAACGAATACGCCGATGTGATTCTGGCCAACCCGCCATTTATGTCGCCGAAGGGGGGCATTAAGCCGCACAAGCGTTTTTCGGTGCAGTCGAAGCGTAGCGAGGTATTGTTTGTCGATTATATGGCGGAGCATCTTTCGCCCACGGGGAGGGCGGCGATTATTGTCCCTGAGGGGGTCATCTTTCAGTCGGGTACGGCGTACAAGCAGTTGCGCAAGATGTTGGTTGAAAACTACCTTGCAGCGGTGGTTTCACTCCCTGCAGGGGTGTTTAATCCTTATTCGGGGGTGAAGACATCGATTCTGTTTTTTGATAAGCAGGTAGCGAAGAAGTGTGATGAGATTTTGTTCGTCAAGGTTGAGAATGATGGGTTTGGGTTGGGGGCACAGCGGCGTCCGATTGCTTTGAATGATTTGCCTGAGGCGGCGCGGAATCTGCGGGGGTGGTTTGATGCTGTTCGTAGTGGTGTCGTTTTTGCGGGTGCTGATGGGGGTGGTCTGCTGGCGGTGAAGCGAGAGCGGATTGCTAAGGATGGGGAGTTTAGCCTAGGAGGGGAGCGGTATCGGGATAGTGTCGCTCGGTTGACTGAGTATGAGATGGTTGCGTTGGGGGATATTTGCAAACCTGAGTACGGTTTTACCGAGAAGGCACAAGATAGTGGTGATGCAAGGTTTGTAAGAATTACCGATATTGATCTAAATGGAAAGCTGCGAAAAAAAGGCTCTAAATATATCAACTTAAGCAGTGATTCCGAAAAATATTTGCTGAAAAAGGGTGATGTTCTTGTTGCACGAACAGGCGCGACGTTTGGCAAGACAATGATTTTTAAGGAGGAGTATATCGCTGTATTTGCTTCTTTCTTGATTAGGTTGAAGTTCCCATTAGATAGAGTGTTACCTGAGTTTTACTGGGCATTTGCTCAGACTCCCCATTACTGGGCGCAAGCCAATGCTCTTGTGACTGGCGGAGGTCAGCCACAGTTCAACGGAAATGTGCTCAAAAAAGTAAAGTTCCCCCTGCCGCCGCTTGATGTTCAAAAAGAGATCGTCGCGGAGATTGAAGGCCATCAGAGAAAAATTGATAAATTGAAAGCAGAAATAGTTGAACAAGAAGAAAAAATCAAAACGACCATTGATCGTGTGTGGGGTGAGGGGTAGGGGGGATGGACGAAGCTCTGCAAATTATCGAATATCTTCCTCAATCATTTGAGAACGAAAAAGAACAAGAGTACATTGTCTTTTTGTGGGACTCTTTTGAATGTAATTACCAAAACGAAAAGTATCAGTTTGCGCTGCTCCCTTTTCACATGCTCTATATGAGTTTTGTCTATTTCTCTGTCTGGCAAATTAAGCGTACTCGCCCTGATGACTTCCAAAAAGCCCTCGTCGGTTTTAGTAAAGAGGATGAAAAGAGATTGCTTGATGCCAGCACTCCTTTCTTGTTTTGGACGATCAATGAAAGCCGTATCTTCCGTTTCCTTAAGCTGATTGGCTGTGAAAATGGACATATTGGACAATTTGCCAAATTGGTAAAGCAACGAAACGACATTGCCCATTCAAACGGAAACATCTTCTTCAACAATCAAGAAAGTGCTGATGATCAAATATCAGAGGTCCTAACTCAAATCGAGACAATTCAGGACCATATGAAGAAGGTTATACACTCTTGCTTTACAACCTTTTTGACCGAAGGGTATGATCCTGAGGAACGGGAATATACCGACACCTCAGATCAGATTCGTGAGTGGTTAATTCAAGAAAATTTCTTTTCGCATAAAGATATTGATATGTGTTTAGCGTTCAATATTAATCAGTTAAACGATCACCCCCATTTTGATGCAATTGTGGAACTGTTTGATGCTTTTGTCGCTGAGTATCAAGAAGAAAGCTAATTTAAACGCGGTATAGGGGCAGGCACCTTGAGGTGCAAATGTTCGGAGGTCTCATGAGTGAAAAAAAATACATCGTTCGTATGCCACTATTTCCTCTTTATCGAGAGGTTAAAGAACTCGTCAATACCTGGAATGGCATCCCACGCTCAACTGTCAACGGCATGATCAAAGCCATCATCGAACAGACCGGCACCCCGCAAAACCCCGTCGATTGGACCGACCCCGACACCTGGATACCCGAGCGACTCAAAGGCGATTTCGCCACCTTGGCCGCCTCGGTCTGGCAGAAAAGCAAAGGGAAGGTCAATCCCCGCCATACCTATGGCTCATACCTCTTTATCAATGCCTACAACCTGCTCACCGAAGACCCCTCTGGGCAATATCAAATGACCCCACGAGGGCGGGCCTTTTTAGCTGATGACCTTGAAGTCACACGGGAGATCGATGAAGTTGAAGGCATCCCACAACTGCTCGGCATCCTCGCGCCCAAAACCACCGCTAAACGTTCTGATCTGCTCGAAGAATGGGGTAGCTTCCTCAAAGACAATTCCAAATTCGGTACCTCTTCAACGATCAAAGATACCCTGCGTCGACGAATGATGGATGTGATTGATCGCGGCTTTGTCTCCCGAGAAGGGAACAGCTATACCATCACCGCTAAAGGGCGCGAATACGCTTCCGGTTTTTCTCAGTTCGTCAATGATCCCAAGCAAGAAGTGTTGCGGGTGGTGAATGAATTTAACAATGCCCAGCGCCAGGCTCTGCGTGACCAACTCAGCGTCATGAACCCCTACCGCTTTGAGCATCTGGTGAAAGAATTGTTGGAAGCCATGGAATATCAGGATGTCGAAGTCACCAAAGCCAGCGGTGATAAAGGTGTTGATGTGATCGCGACGGCGCAGTTCGGTATCACGACCGTCCAAGAAGTTGTTCAGGTGAAAAGGCATCAGGGGAGTATCGGTCGTCCGATTCTCGATCAATTGCGTGGGGTGCTACCGCTACACGGCGCTATTCGTGGAACTTTGATTACATTGGGGAAGTTCAGTAAGGGCTGCAAAGATGTCGCAGTCCATCAAGGCGCTGCGCCGATCAGTTTGATTGATGGTGACAAGCTGATTGACCTGTTGATAGAAAATAGAATCGGCATCAAAGAGCAGAAAGAAACGTTGATTCATGTTGATGAGGGGTATTTCACTGAAGACGAAATAGTCGAGGATTGAGTTGATGTTACTGGTCGGTTTGCCAGCACTCCATTTGTTGAGTTTATGTTCGCCATTGTTTTGTCCAGCATCAACGATACCGATCCAGCTACCGACCCAGTTGTAGCTAGGGGGATACCCAACTTAATTATTGAACTGATTCAGCCCTTGACATTGGACATTGCTAGTGGAACGTCCATAGTGATGAGCCAAGGTGTCGGGGTTAACCTTTTTGGGGGTTGAGTGCAGGGATCTCTAGTACATAAATATTTTTCCGATGAGACAAAAATCAAGAGGTAGTAGGTTGGTGAATGTAGCGGTTCTCGATGTTTGCTACAGGAGAAAGTATGATGTCAGCGAGTCGATACGATACATCTGGTCTGCCTGAAGATCAGTTTGAACCGGGCTCAGACGGAAAAGTTCTGAGAAATCTGCGCGGGATTATTTCGCCTGAAGAGATGGCAACGGTTGAAACTGATGAGCTGTTGCGGGTAAGTGAACATTTGTTGGGGGAGGTTGGGCAGGAGCAGACATTTACTGTGCAAGATATCTACGGTATGCATCGACAATGGCTCGAATCGATCTACTCATGGGCCGGAAAAGAACGTCAGGTGAATATCAGTAAGGATGGTTTCAGCTTTGCCATGGCTCGCACAATCCCAAATCTGATGTCGGAATTTGAACGGAAACAGTTGGCCTGCTATACCCCCTGTCGGTTTACAGATAGTAATGGAATTGCTGGTGCCTTGGCAGAGGTCCATGTGGAGTTGATGCTAATTCACCCTTTTCGTGAAGGAAATGGACGGTTAGGACGTTTGGTTGCCACATTGATGGCGTTGCAGGCAGGATTACCACCGCTCGATTACCGCGAGTTGGCTGGCGAACGAAAAGAGGAATATTTTGCTGCAGTTCGTATGGGGATGGTTAGGGATTATGCGCCGATGACGCAACTGTTTGTCGATGTTATCGAGACGTCTTCTTGATTGGTTTGGCTGGTAGGGAGGCGGGCTTGGTTGTGACAAAACGCCCCGAAGCGGAGTCGCGTGTAACCCAAATGCCTTCAACTGCGGAGGAGCTATCAACATTACGGACCATTGCACCTTTCCGTGTTGTAGGGTCTTTCAGATGGTGATTTGTTGCTAGTAATGACTTTTTCATCCGGTAATTATACAACACTACAAAGTTTGAATCAGTAAGTTTTTTGCAACAACGTGGAGAGGTCGATCTTTCAGTATAATGGGGGCAGGTGAGGCGTAAACGCCATGAAAACATCTATGACAGAGTAACAGCAACTCTTTACAGCTTCCTTTATTTCTTTTGGAGAACTTCTCTTCGCTTTATTTCCGATACGAACCAATATAGATGGCTGAGAGAATCAGCAGGATGCCAAAGACTTCCAACCCTCCGGTTGGTCTGTCGAAAAGCAAGACGTCCCAGATCAGGGCGAGTGTTGGTTGGAGCAGCAGAACCAGCCCGGCAACAGTCGCCTGAATATGTTTGATTGCCGATGAAATCAACGTCCAGCCTATGGTCGTGCTAATGACTCCGACGCCGAGCAGAGCCAGGAGCGAACCGCTGTTGGGAATGGCAAAGGTCGCGCCGTTGATCGGGGTGACCGCTGCGAGTAGCAATGTGCTGGGAATCGAGATTATCAGCATGGCTGGAACGCTGTTCACAGAACTGTCATTCATTGAGGACTTTAGCAACAGGATGTAGCCAGAGTAGAATATACCCGCCAGCAGACCCAGAAAAACTCCAAGTTTGTAGCCTTGTTCAAGACTCTTCCAGTCCACTCCAGTGATAAAAAACAGACCGCATAGAGCCATGACAACGGCGAACATGAATAGCTTGGAAATCCGTTGTTTGAAGATCAGCCAGGATAAAAATGCTGTAAAGAAAACCTGGAAGTTGGCCAGTAGTGTGGAAAGTCCGGGGCCAACCAGATCGATACTGCGATGCCAGCACATAAAATCCACAGCCAGAAGAATACCGCAGCAGCAGAGCAGCAACTGGGCACTTCGCGCCATCTTAAGAGTTTTCCTCTGTAGCAACATCAGCATCAGCAGCGAAATACCTGCAAAGAGCATTCGGTAAAAGCCAGCACTGTCTGGTGAGATTGCTGCAAGTTTGATGAAGATGGGTGAGAAACTGATACAGACGGAGCCGATCAGTAGTTTGACGAGTGGAAACTGCGTCTGGGTGGTTGTCTCGGTTTGTGCCACGTTTAACTATACTCCTCTGATTCTGCAACTCAAAGAGGGCCTTTTTGCCCTAATAAATACTTCCGGGACGTCGCCGGGTTGATTGTCCACTGAGGGTGTACTGGAAGAAAGCCATGATCTTCAAGTCTTCATGGGGATAAGAGCGCGGCAATGGCCCGTAAGTTGCTCCTTTACGAATCGCTCGTATAGTCTCTTCGTCAAGAGTACGGTGGCCGGAACTGTCCAGTAGCTGGACATCGGAAATATTACCTTTGCGATCGACGGTAATGCGCACCAGGCTCGTTCCCTGTTGATTCCGTTGAGTCGCGTAACTCGGATAGTTCCAGACATTGTAAATATTGGTACGGAAACGACGCATGAATGAGATCAGCAAATCTTGCTGAGAGTCCATCCAGACGGTGTCGCCTCTGGCAATGTCAGCACGGTATTTACGTCGTGCGTCACTACTGATTTGCGCCAGTGTGTCTGGTGAAATCTGAGTGAGGGTTTGCAAGTCTGGCAGCTGAGGTGATGGTCCCTCCTTTGGCTTGGTCTGCCATCCCTCTGGAGTTACCGGTGCTGGTGGCGCTGGTTCGATTTTCTCCGGCGCAGCTTCCTTACGGGGTTTTGGTTGAGGTGGCGGTGGTTTACGGGCTGGCTCAGGAGCACGGACCATCTGCTCGCGATCTTCGGTATCCTTGCCTTCCGGTGCCATCTCTTTTTCCACCACCTGATCCTTCTCCGCCAGGCGTTTAGCTGGTGTCTCACGTGGTTTTTCGAGCTCTTTTCGGATTGGCAGGTCGAGCTCACGTTCACGTGTTTGCGGTGGGCGTACCTCTACATAGACCGGCTCTGGAGTGTCAACAGCCGGAAACAGCTTATGCTTCGGTACCAGCAGCAGGAGCAGGTGCAGGAGCAGCGAGAGCAGGATAAATCCTGTTATTATACGATTTTGACGTTGTTCTGCAGTCATGTGTCCCCAATTAATAAAACATTTCATTATATTACAATTCAAGCATTCACTACCAGTATGGAATAAGGCGTCCCTGCTTCTTTCTGCCAAGCAGCCTGTCGGACAATCAATAAGCTGGCTGCAAATTCGTATGTTTGGTCCAGATCTCAGCTCCTTTTCGACCAATAGCTACGGCTATTACTCTCAAATGAGCCAAGATCTGGCCTCAAACATGCGGATTTTCGCTTCAGCCCTGATTGTCCGACAGGCTGCAAGGGAAAAAAGTTGACGACTCCTGAGTCATCCGGTATATTTTTCAGCCATTCATAAAACTATGTTTGAAGGAGGAGAGAGCAATGCATCTCGTTGACCAGATCAAAGCAAAAGCACGCACCAGCATCCAGACAGTGGTGCTTCCCGAAAGTTATGATGACCGCATGATTCAAGCTGCAGAGCTGATCACTAAGGATGGTTTGGCGAAAGTTGTCTTGCTTGGTGATGTCGCTGCCCTTGAAGCCAAGGCTGGCGAACTCGGTGTTTCTTTGGCCGGTGTAGAACTTGTCGATCCGAAAAGTGCAGCACAACTAGAAGATTATGTTGCTGAGCTGGTAAAACTTCGTGAAAGGAAGGGGCTGACACCTGAGCAGGCCCGTGAGACTCTGACTGGAGAAGATAACCTCTTCTTCGGTGCTATGATGGTTCGTAGAGGTGATGCTGGCGGTATGGTGGCCGGTGCTTTCAATACTACCGGTGATGTTCTGCGTGCAGCTTTTCAAGTCGTCGGTACTGCACCTGGTATAAAAACAGTCTCTTCCGTCTTTTTGATGGTCACCAAGAATCCTGATTTCGATGAAAATGGCGTCCTCTGTTTTGCTGACTGTGCGGTTAATCCGAATCCAAATGCTCAGGCCCTCGCCGAAATTGCCGTATCGACTGCCAGTAGTTGCAAAAGCTTTCTTGGTGCTGATGCACGCGTTGCGATGCTCTCTTTTTCAACCAAGGGCAGCGCCAGTCACGAAGATTGCAACAAGGTGTTGGAGGCTCTTGAGATTGCCAAGGGGCTTGATCCGAATCTGCAAATTGATGGTGAACTACAGCTTGATGCTGCACTGTTGCCCAAAGTTGGTGATAAAAAGGCCCCGGGTTCTGCTGTTGCAGGCAAAGCCAATACCCTGATTTTCCCGACTCTTGATGCTGGCAACATCGGTTACAAACTGGTTGAGCGCGTTGCTGGAGCAGAAGCGGTTGGCCCGATTATTCAGGGACTTAACAAGCCAGTGAATGATCTGTCACGTGGTTGCTCTGTTGATGATATTGTTTCTGTTTCGGCGATTACCGCAGTTCAGGCACAAGGGTAAAAGTTTGTAAAACTGTAAAACTGTCCATTTGAAAAAAAAGACGTTCGGCAAAATATATCTGCCGAACGTCTTTTTTCTTTTCCTAAATTGAGGAACGATTACTTGCGTTGGAATTCCTTAGAAGAAAAACTGTACCTAAAGTTCATGTGGTCGGTGTAAGTGTCCTCGAGAATTGCAACAACATCCTCAGTAAAAACCAGTTCCTCATCAGTCGGGATGACGAAAACTTTGACCGGGGAGTCCGGAGTGGTAATGACACTCTCCGTCTTGCGAGTCATCGTGTTGCGGTTCTTCTCTTTATCGAGGATGATTCCCATGAATTCAAGTCCCTCTACAGCTTTCTCGCGAATCAACCAGCCCATCTCACCGACGCCAGCAGTAAAAACCACCGCATCAATGCCGCCGGTCGCTGCAGCATAAGAACCAATGTATTTCTTCAGTCGGTAGGCCTCGATATCAAGTGCCAGTTGACAGCGGCTATCACCTTCTTCGGCTCCTTCGATAACATCACGGCGGTCGGTGAATTGACCCGTGATCCCCAGAATTCCCGATTTCTTGTTCAGGATGTTATCGATCTCCTGAGGTGAGAGTTCTTCCTGACCCATGATAAAGGCTGGAATAGCAGGGTCAATGTCACCACAGCGGGTACCCATGACCGCGCCTTCAAGCGGGGTCAGTCCCATGGAAGTGTCTACCGAGATACCATTTTTTATAGCTGCGTGCGAGACGCCGTTACCAATGTGCATGGTAATCATGTTGCATTCTTTTGGGTCTTTACCGAGCATGACCGCAGCACGCTTGGAGACGTAAAGATGACTGGTGCCGTGGAATCCATAGCGGCGCACGCCATATTTTTTATACCACTCATGGGGCAATGGGTAGGTGTAGGCTGGCTCCGGCATGGTCTGATGGAAGGCTGTATCAAAAATTGCAATGTGAGGCACATCTGGAAGGACTGATTGGGCGGCCTCTATGCCGGAAATATTCGGTGGATTGTGCAGTGGGGCCAGGTGCTGAACTTCCTTGATCGCATCCAGAACAGCATCGTCAATCGTTACTGAACAGGTGAACTTCTCGCCGCCATGAACGACGCGGTGGCCGACAGCTGAAATCTGGGTTATTTCCTCAACAACACCGTACTCTTTGTCAGCCAGAATTTTGATAATCAGATGGATGGCGACCTTATGATTAGGGCATTCATATTCTTCCCGATATGTCTCCCGCCCTGGAACTTCGTGAATGATGAAGGAATCGCCAATAGTGACGCGCTCGACCATGCCCTTGGCAATGACTTCTTTTTTCTTCCAATCGTAAAGCTGGTACTTTACCGATGAACTGCCGCAATTGAGTGCCAGGATATCCATAAGTTCTTCCTCCAGTAGTCAGATGTGAATTATTTTTTAAGCGAGAAAAGGAAATGTCGTTTTATTTTTATATTTTTAGCCATGCTTGAATTTTTCTTAAGCCATATTCTATAAGCGCTAACAGCTATAAAACATGTTGTGAAAGGTTAATGTAAGGGGTACTAAATTGCAAGTATTTTAAGGGCGAATTGATGTCTGTTTGCGCTGGACAGAATTTATTTGTTGCGGTAGACTCCCCTCTCTAAAAGTTTCTCATAATCACAAATTCTAAAGAGGAGGTATGTTCCATGGCTTACACAATTAATGATGAGTGTATCAATTGCGCTGCCTGTGCAGACACTTGCCCGGTTGACGCTATCAGTGAGCAAGGTGATGTGCACGTGATCGACGCTGCAACATGCACTGACTGTGGTGCTTGTGTTGACAGTTGTCCTGTTGCCGCAATCGAAGCTCCCTAAGCACCTCTGTAAAAAGTAAAAATGAGAAGGCCGTACCTGTTGTTCAGGTACGGCCTTCTTTATGTTCAATAATAAATAATTCAAGACCGAGACTGGATCAACCTGCACCAGGTTTTGAATCAACAACCTCGACATTGATGTTGGCAACTCCTGCTGGCAGATTGCGGAAGACGATGGTAAAGGGGATTTCTGCTCCTGCAGCTATATTCATATTCGATAGGCCTTCGCCAAACTGGTTGTTCATCGCTTCTTCAATAACTGCAAATGACATGGATTGTAATGCTGCATCATTGAGTTTGTTGCCGCAGAATACGGTTTGTTGCAAAAGATGCTCGCCTTTGTCATTGAGCAGAATGCCTTTTACGATGATCGCCGAACGGGTTTTCGGGTGGTTATTGATAGCAGCACCCTGAATGACCAGCATCTGTCCTGCCTTGCCGTCCACATAAGAACTGCCGTTGATATTGATGCCGATACGGTCTCCCGGCAAGCTGACAGGTGCTTCTCCGATGTACTCCTGTAAGAACGGTAAATATTTAGTAACCGTGTTCAGATTGAGGGTTCCCTCCTGCATGAAAAGGAAACCCGCTGCTCCGCCGAGAATGACCAGTAAGAGCACGAGTAGTACCAGAATGCGTGACAGAGAGCTTTTCTTTGCTGCCGGTGGCACCGGTAGTGGCAGTGGTTCGTCATCATAATCGCGGGCTGGTGGAGGGTCGTTCTGTTGGCTTTGACTGAAGAGCTCAGGCTCCTCTTTTCTCTCCATGGAAGCCTTGGAAAAATCGTCGTCAGTTTGAAAACCTGGATCTGCACTTTCATCATTTTCGCTGGCAAAGTTGATTTCTCCGAACTGCAGCCCTCCATCCTCTGAACTGGAAGCAGAGCTTTCTGCCGGGGAGTCATCGGTATCAAACTTTGGTTCTTCAAAGTCGAAGGAGGTGTCATCGCCAGAAGATTCATCGCCCCATTCAGAAGCCGAATCATCACTGTCGTCGTCAAAAGAGAACTCTCCCGGCTCACTGTACTCTTCACTTGCGGCGGGCGCAGTGTCCTCTTCAGTATCGTCAAAGCTGAATGCTGTGTCATCCCCTTCGTCAGCGAAAGAAAAATCACTTGGGGTCTCCTGCTCCTGCGGCTTTTCTTCACTGTCAAAAGAGAATTCAGAAGGATCTGTTGATTCCTCGGCCGAATCTTCTGATGAAAAATCTATTTCGGTACTTTCTATGGTCTCCGAATCGGGTCCAGGCTCTTCATTGAAGCCAAACTCGGCGGAACCACCAGGCTCCTCAGTTTCTTCAAAAGCAGCCCCGAAATCAGTTGGCTCTTTATCAGCAGGATCTTCTTGTGATTCCCCATCCATAGAGAAGTCAGAATCTGTCCCCGTATCGTCTTCCGCTGACTGGCTGGTGTCGACAAAGGAGAAGTCATCGGCAAGTTCCTCCCCCTGCCCAGCATTACTGTCCATTTTCGATTCGAGTGAACTGAAGTCTAGATTAGCGCTTTCAGACTGCTCAGTTGCTTCGGGTGGACTGTCCGGCTCCTGGGCCGGCGGAGTCGGTTGCTCTTCTGGTTCAGGAGCCTCAGCCTGAAGGCCCTCGGAAGAGGGGGCCGTTTCGGCGGGAGAGTCCTCGGTGACTTTTTCCATATTGAAAGAGCCAAAATCGACAGTTTCTTCAATGGGTTCCGGTTCTGGCGGAGTGACGGTGAAGACCACCTTGCACTTGGAACAGCGCACTTTGGTTCCACCAGGCTTGACCTTTTCATCGGCTAAACGGAAACGAGTTTGACATGCTTCACACTGAACGATCATTCAGTTTCTCCCTCACTATTGGTTCAGACACCCTCAACGATACGAATGTCGGGCAAATCGCGATATCTTTCGTCAAGATCCAGTCCATAACCGACGATAAAACCATCGTCCATGGAAAACCCGATGTAGTCAACGGGTACATCGGTGACACGCTGGGATTGTTTGTCAATCAAGGTGCAGATTCTCAGGCTGGCAGGCTGCCGGTTCAGTAGCATGGTGCGGAGTGATTCGAGAGTCAGGCCACTGTCAACGATGTCTTCGACAACCAGCACATCCTTATCTTTTATCGACATCTCCAAGTCTTTACGGACTTCAATGATTCCGGAGGACTGGGTCGCAGAGCCATAGCTGGCAAGTCGTACAAAATCAATGACAGTCGGAGTTTTGACTGCGCGAATCAGATCGGCAACAAAGAGAAAAGAGCCTTTGAGAACGGCTATCATTAAAATTTCTCGGCCGTGATAGTCTTTGTCAATCTGCGCGGCGAGATCTTCAATCCTTGTAGCGATCTCTGCAGCGGAGAAAAGTGGCTCTGAGGATAACTTTATCTTGGGGGTGGGTGCGATGGTCATAATGCGGATATTCTATAGCAAAGGGACTGCTTTTTGTCAATTTTTTCGCAGTATGAAGTTCCTTGTCTGATGCAGAGAAATCCTATGCTATAATCAGCCGAAGAACAAGATCAATGACTGATTTAATGTCGGGAGAAACTCTAATGCGCACAACCCTTTGTTTTGTCATCTTCGTGGTTCTGTTTTTGTCTGGCTCCTTGTCTTTTGCTGCACCTGTTTTGCAAGCAAACGAGTCGAAATACGATTTCGGGGAAGTTTTTCAGGGCGAAAAAGTCCGCCATGTTTTTGAGTTTGTTAACGAGGGTGATGAAACCCTGCAGATTGAAAGAGTCCGCAGCTCCTGTGGCTGTACTGCGGTATTGGTCTCGGAGAAAAGTCTCCCGCCTGGTGGTAAAGGGGAGTTACAGGCTAACTTTGACAGCACCCGTTTTCGTGGCTCCGTCTCCAAAACGATCTACCTCTACAGCAATGATCCGGTACGTCCGGTCATGCAGTTTTACATCAAGGGCAAGGTTCTTGAAACTGTCGCTGTCAAGCCTGCTCAGATCCATTTCGGTAAGGTCGTTGCTGAGAAATCCGTGACATCAACTGTTGTACTACGCAACCAGGGCGAGAAGCCGTTGTCACTTGGTAAGCCATATTCCACTGCGACCGAGTTGGTGGTGAAAATGCCTGAAGCGTCTTTTGGCCCCGAAGCATCTTTTGACAGTGGCGATGAAGTGACACTTGAATTGCAATTGACCCCCAAGCCTGGCCAGGTCCGTTTCAGTGGTTATGTCCTGGTGCCAGTTGAGGGCCTGCCTAAAAAAGAGTTACGCATACCTGTTTACGCTACGATCAGCGACTGACAGTACCGAGCGAATTGATTGATACGGTTCGTCCCTCACCATACCAGCAGGCTACGACCGTATATTCTTTCTTCCTTTGGTTGAAAGTGCTCAATGTTGTTCTATAATTAACCCGGTTTTGTGTTTCTCCCGATTTTTCGGGTTATTCCCTTATTTACATTCTTTTCAAGGAGTTTGCATGACAACTCATGTCACGCCACCACAGCGGCGAAAATTTCTCTTCATCATACTCGGCGGTGTCGGCGCAGCTTTTACTGCTCTTGCTGTATGGCCGGTCTGGCGCTACCTCCTCCCAAGGGAGAAAACCGGTGAAGATGCGAAAATTCCCATAGCCAAAGCTGATATCCCGTTGGGCAAGGCCCATTTTTTCAGTTTCCGCGGTCAGCCGGCTGTGGTGCTGCAACCTGCACCGGGCCAGTTCGTCGCATTCTCTGCCGTCTGCACTCATCTTGGCTGTATTATCCAATGGCAACCGGGAAAAGGAGAATGCTTATGTCCATGCCACGCCGGGCGTTTCGGTACTGATGGCCAGGTACTGGGTGGTCCTCCCCCAAAACCACTTGACTCTCTGCCGGCCACGGTCGAGGGCGACCAAGTCCTGGTCGGGTAGGAGGTAGATATGAACTGGAAAAAGCAAGTGATCGATTTCATCGAGACCCGTCTCGGCATCAGAGATATCTTGGAGCAGAACCTGACCAAATACCTGCTGCCGCGCAATATTAATGCCTGGTACACGCTCGGCGCGGTTCTGCTGACCCTGTTCATGATTCAGTTTGCAACCGGTATCTTGCTATTGATTTATTATGTGCCCAACCCGGCGGAAGCGTTTCAGAGTGTTGAACGGATCATGAACGAGGTGCCCTTTGGTTGGCTGATGAGGACCCTGCATGCCGTTGGGGCCAACATCATTATCATCGCCCTGCTGTTGCATATGCTCTCGGTGATGTTCATGGCGAGCTACAAGAGACCCCGAGAACTGACCTGGCTGTCCGGTTTCATTATTCTCAACCTGGCTTTCGCCCTTTGTCTGACCGGCTACCTGCTGCCCTGGAGCCAACTCTCTTTCTGGGCGACAACGGTCGCTACTGACGCAGCCGGCGCCATTCCCCTGATCGGAGATGATCTGGTCCGTTTCCTGCGCGGCGGCAGCATGGTCAATGAAGCAACCCTGGGACGGTTCTTCGCCCTCCACGTCATGGGTATGCCACTAATGCTCGGTCTGCTGATCGGTTTCCACTTGTTCTGCGTGCGCCGGGCCGGGATCTCCCGGGCTCCGTTTGGACCCGACTACCAGCCGCGGGAGCATCCTGACCACTTCGAGCATGAAGAGCATCACGACGGCATCCCCTTCTTCCCGAACTATGTGATCAAGGACACCGCCGTCATCTGCTTCTTCCTGGCGTTCTTCCTGGCGATTGTCTTCTTCGCCCCAAACCTGTTCTTTCCAGAATCGGCATTCGAACCGGCCGACCCGTTCGTAACGCCGCCTGGTATCAAACCGGAATGGTATTTCCTGTGGGCCTACCAGGCTCTGAAGATATTCCCGAGCGAAATCATTGGCTTGGGGGTTCAGGGGGCGTTTATGACTTTTCTGGCTTTGCTGCCATTCATCGACAGAGGCGCGGAACGTCGGCCGTTTAAACGGCCGCTATTCTTGACCTGCTACGCGCTCGGTATCTTGCTCTTTGTGGGCATTTCCATCTGGGGGCACTACTCATGATCCGACTGTTCGTTTCCGTCATCGTTTTCTCTTTGCTGGTACTGGCCGCTGTTGACAGTGCCCTGGCACAGGAAGAGACTGTCTGTATTCAATGTCATACCGGGCAGAGTGGAAGCCTGGCTACTCCGGTCGAGGAATGGCGACAAAGCATCCATGCTGCGAACGGCGTCTCCTGTCATGGCTGCCATGGTGGTGACCCGACAGACTTTGCCATGGCGATGAGTCCTGACCGCGGCTTTATCGGCGCACCTGACTACGCCAGCGTTCCAGACTTTTGCGGCCGCTGCCATGTCGGCGTCCGCCAGAATTATGGCGAATCGGCTCATGGACAGGCGGTTGAAGATGGCGGTGCCCAATGCGTGGTCTGCCACAACGCACATGCTGTCAAGAAGGCCGAGATCAGTCTCATCAACGAAGAGGATTGCTCCCGTTGTCATGAGTATGGACGCGCTGGCGAGATCAAGGCTGCCATGGTCGAGACGGAACAGATGATCGGTAGTGTCGAGCAGAACCTTGATCGGCTGCACCAGCTCGGGATCGCCACTGACCAGATAGAGGGCGGTCTCTTCGATCTACGCAACCGTTACCACAGTCTTTTCCACAGTGTCGATGTGGAAAAGGTTCGATCGGAGACTGATGGCTTCCAGGGTGAACTGCAAGAGATAACGCAGGGCATCTCGGATATCGATTCGCAGTTGGCCCAGCGTAAGATCTGGGGCGGGGCTGCCGTTGCCTTGCTCCTCTTCGGCGGAATTGTCAGTATGTTGATTCGCAGGACCTATCATGACGAGGCAGGACACTGAAACACTACTGTCAATGAATAGGAAGACTTCGCGGGGTCTGCCGATTTTCGGCGGGCCCTGTTTGTTTATAGCAAAACAAAACGAATTCAGAAGCCCGGAAATGGGTAGGGGGGGGGCTAGCCGGAATCTGTGCGTGGAGATTTATGGCCTATCACAGCTCTTCCGCTCTGTCGCCGGTAGCGGAACGATGCCGTAATGCGACGACGAATGCCAGGCCGAGCAGGGAAAACTGCGCCAGGGCCGTAAGGGGTGATATTGCGAGGACCGGCAGAATGTAAAGCAACCGTTCGATCAGGAGTCCGACCAGAATCACCAGAGAGATTGCGCCGACCAGCGCGGGGGAATTTTTTACCCGCGCGCTGAGCAGGCCCAGGAAGGGAATCAGGAAATTACAGCCGAGAAACAGCCAGGCCATCTGCAGGTAGGTCGATGAACTGGTTCGGCGCACAATAAAGCCGGTCTCCTCGGGCAAGTTGCCGTACCAAATGACCACGTACTGGGCAAAGAAGAGCCCGCCCCAGAGAATGCTGAATCCGAAGATCAGGGTCGCAAGGTCGCGGAAATGTTCGCGCACCTGCCCCTGCTCACGATCCGCTGTTCGCAGCCGCCACCAGAAGAGCAGGCCGGCCACCGCCAGCCCGGCATAGAGTGACTCGATGAAAAAGTAGATGCCGAACATGCTGCTGTACCAGGGATACTCCAGCGACATCACCCAGTCGAAAGCGACCAGCGACTGGCAGATCACGAACAGAAACAGATAGATGACGGCCGCCTTCTGCCTCTGTGCAGTCCCGCGTAACGCAGCCGAGACGTAGGCCAGAGCAGCGGCATAGGTCAGCAACAGCGCCACCAGGTTGCGGCCCATAAAAAAGTCCGTATTCAGGTAACGCCCTCCCATGCCGTTCCACGGATAGTGCTGCAACTCCGGCCAGAGCAGCAGAAACAGTATCGTCAACAGCAACAGAAGTGGTGTTAATGCCAGCAGACGGGGTTTGACCGAGGCAATCCAGCGGGCATTCACCAGATCGCAGGTCGCGGCCACCGCAATCCCCCCCTGCGCCAGGGCGATCCAGAAACAGAGCACCACCAACATGGACCCGAGGCCGCCCCCGATTGGGCTGAGGGCCAAAAGCGCGATCGCCAGCCCGCCGCCTGCAGCGATTAACAATGCTGGACCGTCTTGCTTCATTGCCCTTCTCCCTTCACCACAATGACGAAATGATTACCGAAATCCGAGGGCTCCAGCAGATTGTCTCGTTTGGGCAGCCTGGCCAGCAACAAAAAGCCTGCGAAAGAGGCCAGCGATCCGAACAGAACCGCCAACAGGTAGGCGATGATCAGAAATGGCGGGAGTGAGACGATCGGCTTGCCGCCGGTGATCAGTGGCCAGCTCAGCGCGGTATAGATGCACAGGCCCAGTCCACCGAGGAACCCGCTCAGGCCTCCGGTGAGGGCAAAGAAGCGCAGCGGGCCGGGACGCAATTCGAGCAGTTGCTCGACCTCCGGCAGATGGTAAGGCAACTGCAGCTCCAGCTGCTCTTGACTGATACCACTTTGCAGCAGTTCCCGCAGTTTGCTCAAAAAGGCCTCAGCCTCTTCATATTGATAGGTTTGGGTCATCATAGCCGCTCTTTCAGTTCACTCATCGACAAAACCGGCACGGTCTTGACGAAGAGTAAAATGAGCATAAAAAAGAGACCGAAGGAACCGAAGGTGATGCCGATCTCCACCCAGCTGGGAGTATAGGTGCCCCAGGCATAAGGATCGAAGTCGCGGGCCAGAGAGGTGACAATCAGTATGAACCGTTCAATCCACATCCCCAGATTAACCAGCAGAGCAACCACAAACAAATAAGCCAGGTTGCGCCGCAAGCGCTTGATGAAGAGGGTCAGCGGCACCAGTGAATTGCAGATGATCATCAGCCAGAAGAGCACGCTGTAGTGACCCAGGGCACGGTAACGGAACAGCTCCATCTCGACCTGGTTGTGGCCGTAAAAGGCCAGGCCGTATTCGACCAGGTAGGCGTAACTGATGATCAGAGAGGTAAAGAGCAGGATCTTGGCGATCGCCTCGAAGTGATCGATGCTGATATAGGGTTGCAACTGCAGCGTCCGGCGTAGCGGCACCATCAGGATGATGACCATGGCTGTCCCGGAAAAGATGGCACCGGCGACGAAGTAGGGGGCAAAGATAGTGGTGTGCCAGCCGGGTAGGATGCTGACGGCAAAATCCCATGAGACGATCGAGTGGACCGAAGCGACCAATGGCGTGGCGAAGGCGGCCAGGAGCAGGTAGAGGCGGCTGTACTGTTTCCATTGGCCGAGACTGCCGGTCCAGCCGAGAGAGAAAAAGCTGTAGATCCGGGCCCTGACTCCAGTCATCCGGCGCCTGACGATGGCCAGGTCTGGCAGGGTGCCGACATAGAAGAAGACCAGGCTGACGATCAGGTAGGTTGTGATGGCGAATACATCCCAGACCAGCGGTGAACGGAAATTGGGCCAGAGGTTGCGCTGGTTCGGATAGGGGAGGAGATAGTAGAAAATCTCGACTCGCCCCAGATGGATCAGGGGGAACATCCCGGCCACCATTAGGGCGAAGATGGTCATCGCCTCAGCGGTGCGGTTGAAGCTGGTGCGGAAGCGCGCTCGGAATAGGTAGAGGACCGCCGAAATCAGGGTGCCGGAGTGAGCGATGCCGACCCAGAAAACAAAGTTGGCGATGTAGACCCCCCAGCCGACAGGGTGCATGATCCCCGCCACCCCCAGGCCCTGGGAGGCTTGATAACCCCAGAGCACGAGGGCATTGACGAAGAGCAAGGTGCAAAAGGCCAGTCCCAGCAGATACCATTTGCCGGGTCGGCGCAACCCCTTGAGAACGTCCTGCTCCAGTTTTTCTCTGGCTGCGAGTTGATCCATGCTCATCCTTTGCGCAGATAGTAAATCGACGGCTCGGTACCCAGATCGGCAAAGACCCGGTAGGCCCTGTGAGAGTGGGCCAAGCGGTAGACGGCCGAGCTCTCGTCGAGCAGGTTGCCGAAGACGATCGCTCCGGTCGGGCAGCTCTGCCCGCAGGCGGTCAAAACCTCACCGTCCCGGATCGGCCGCTGCTCATCCTGGGCCCGATCCCGGGCCTGGCGAATCCGTTGCACGCAGAAGGTGCATTTTTCCATGACCCCACGGTCACGCACCGATAGATCTGGGTTGAGCATCTGCTCCAGCGGTGCCTGGCGTTGATGCTGCCACCAGTTGAAACGGCGTACCTTGTAGGGGCAGTTGTTGGAACAGTAGCGGGTGCCGACACAGCGCTGGTACACCTGTACGTTGAGCCCTTCGGCATTGTGGTAGGCGGCATAGACCGGACAGACCGGTTCGCAAGGGGCGTTGTGGCAGTGCTGACAGAGCATCGGGATGAAGCTGGCCCGTCCTGCATCATCATAAAAGGGCGCAAGCCGCAGCCAGGACATCTCCCGCCCCTGCAGATGATCCTGTTGCCCAACCACCGGCACGTTGTTCTCGACGTAGCAGGCGGCGGCGCAGGCCCCACAGCCGATGCAGAGCTCCAGGTCGATGGCCATCGCCCATCTGTAGTCTTTGTGCGGATGAGCGCGGTAGAAGCGGGTCTGCTCCAGCGGTTGTTCCTGGGTATGCACCGGGTCGGGAATCAGGCCGCGACCCTGCTGGGAACTGGAACCGGAAAGGATCGCTAATGCCACCGCGCCTCCCAGTTTGGTCAAACGCACGCCGTCCAGGCGTCGAATCAGTTCACCGCTGCGGGCATCGGTCGGCAGCGGGGCCTCGGATAGCAGATCTCCCTGCACCATCAAGACTGTAGCGGCCAGGCCAGGCTGCAGCCGTACCGGCAACTCGGCCGACCAGTCACCACTGCTGATTCGTACCAGGTCGCGATCCCGCAGCTGTAGCTTGCGCGCTGCGGTTGGAGCCATGGAGAGCCAGCGCCCATAGCTGACCGTGCTGAGAGGGTCGGGTAGCTCCGACAGCAATGGCAGGCAGCTGCTGCGGCCGTCGAAACTGCGGATCGAGGGTGTCAGGATCAGGTGTGGTGCCGTGGCGGTTGCCGCTTGAGTCGTTGCCAACTGGCTGCTCACAGCCTCTGGCCTGAATTGGTGCGGAACCGCAGAAACCGGCAACGACAAAAACCCCTGCTCGGAAAACTGCTGCAGCTGTTGTTGGTCAAAGCGTTGCTGCCAGGTATTGAACAGATATTCCTGGTAACTTTGGTTCTGCACCTGCTGGCCGACGCGCTGCAGGATCTCAAGCAGGATCTCACCGGCACTGCGGCTGTCGTAGAGCGGTGCAATCGCCGGCTTGAGAAGCGAGAACACTCCCCGCCTGGGAACAGCATCACCCCAACTTTCAAGGGGATGAGATAAGGGGAGCAGAAGGTCGAATTGCTGCGCCGATTCATTGAACAGGTCGCAGAGGCCGACCCGCAACCCGGCACGTTGGAATTTCTGTTTCAAATCAAGTGCGGCCGGTGCCTGGACCAGCGGGTCAGTTGCCGAAACCAGCAACACACCAACTTGGTCCTGCTCCAACCGCTCGGTCAGTCGTTCCAGATCGTGCAAAGAACCGACCGAGGCATAGGCTTCCGCTTGGGAGAAATCGACCCGGTTGCCGACCATGCCCAAACGTTGCTGCAGCAAACCGGCCAGCAAAGCCACCTGCAACCCCTGGGGCTGACTGGTGGCAATACCGCCGACGATGAGCAGCGGCCGCTCTGCCAGTCGCAGTTGTTTCGCCAGTTGCTCCAGCCGCCTTTTCGGTAGCCCGGTGAGGCGGGCCGTTTCCTCAAGGGAAGAGGCAGGTAACGCCGCCATCAGTTGCATCGGTAGGCGGTTTCTTTCATCAGCTGCATCGAGTCGCACCAACAGAAAGCAGAGTAAAGCCGCTTCGCTGCCGGGGAGCAGGATCAGGCGTTCGCCGGCATTGGCTCCGGTCAGGGAATAGTGCGGCTCGGCATGTATCCACTGGAAGTCATCCTGCTTGATCGCCCGGGACAACTGCCGGGCATAGTTGACGGGGCTGACAAAGGTTTCAAATAGATCGGCACCGAGGCTAAGCAACAGATCGGACTGATCGATCCGGTAGTGGGGAACCTCTGGTTGTGCGAAGAGGATGCCATAGGCCTGGCGCAGTGCGGCATGAGAAAAGGGCTCGAACTGAGGCAGCTGCTCCACCTCCAGTTGCTGACAAAAATGCTGCTGCAGTTCCGCCAGAGTGCCGGTGGTACGACCGCTGAGCAGCAGGTTGGCCCGACCTTGCTGACGAGCCTGGCGCAAGCCCTCGACCACCAGGGTCAGGGCCTCATCCCAGGAAACCGGCTGAAACTGACCGTCGGCATCACGTCGTAGGGGATGCCGCAGCCGCTCGGGGTGATAAAGGCGCCAGAGAGCAGCCTGGCCGCGCATGCACAGGCCGCCGTCATTAACTGGGTGGCCAGGGCGACCCTCCAACTTGACTGCCCGGTCTTCGCGTACCCGTACTGTCAGGCCGCAGCCTGCCGGACATTCGCAACAAGTGGAGGGCAGATAGCGAGCCTCGCCGGGCAATACCCCCTCGTCCGGCGGCACCAGATAGGAAACCAGCTTGCTGGCACTGCGGTCATCCCCGCAGCCGGGAAGGATGGCGGCCCCGGAAAAGATGCCTAGTAATTGTAGAAATTCCCTTCGCTCCATAGACAGCCTCTACTTGTGACAGGTGGTACAGTCAGTGGGTGCGCCGCGGTCGCGGTGACAGGCCAGGCACCAGCCCATCTCCAAAGAGCGGACCTGGTGGACCACCTCCATCTGAGCGACTTCACCATGGCAGGTTGCACAGAGAACCCCACCCTTGATGTGTCGCTTGTGGGAGAAGTAAATAAAATCGGGCAGCTGATGTACCCGTGACCAATAGACCGGCTGGCCCGCTTCAAAGAAGCTGGTGAGTTTTTTGATTTCCTCCCGCTCGGTGGCGATGCTCCGATGGCAGCTCATACATAGCGACAGCGACGGGATACCGGCCTGGCGGGCCCGCTCCACATAGCGATGGCAGAAAGTACAGGGGAGCTGCATCTTGCCGGCATGAACAGTATGTTGAAAAGCGATCGGTTGTACGGGAGCCGGATCGCGATTGTCAAAGGGAAGGTTGTAGAGAAGGAACAGGGCAGCGGCAGGGAAACCGACCAGTAGAACCAGGATGACAATCAATATCAATCGATTCATCACAAGCACTGTTCCTGATGCTGAAAAAAACAGAAAGTTACTGAAATGCTTAACGGAATTGCAATTAAATCAAACAGGATATGCATCTAATGATAGCAGTGGTCCCCACCTTGTCAAACAGATAGGCCTTGCGTGATTCGTTGACTTTGATGAGGGGAACTAACCAGGTGAATGATCGGTGAGAATAATCTGTGCCACTGTCAGGAGACAGGTGACAGGGTAATAGCATTACCCTCCAAAATTATTGCTAAGATCGTTGTATGCCCGCTTGAGGTTCAACTTGATCAGTTGATCGTAGCCGTCCATATCATGGTATCCGGGGAGATCGAAACTGGTCAGAGTCTGCTGAAGGGTGTCTCCGCGTTCAATATGCTGCAAAACAGCGGTCAGAAATTCGCGGAAGCATTGACCAAACTCATAAACCTCTTCCGGGCCGCTGACCGGACCGTAGCCGGGGACAATCTGCTTGGCACCCATCTGTTCCAGAAAATCCAGTGCCAGCAGCCAGTCGGTCATGTAACCGCTGCCCATGTAACCGACGCTGTTGACATATAGCAGGTCGCTGGCAAAGACGACATCGGCTTCCGGGATAAAAACGATGATGTCGCCATTGGTGTGTCCCTTGCCGACATTGGTCAAGACCACCGAAACACCACCTGGCTTTAGTGTCAGTCCTTCGTTAAAGAAAAGTGTTGAATGTTCTGTTTTACGGATTTCGGAATCGAGGTTTTTCCAGGTTTGCCAGCTCATCAGAATATCTTGACCTGGCGGAAAATCGAAGTCGACGTAGGTGTAGCCAGTGTGATGGTGGGTGAGTATGAAATACCGTACCGGTTTGCTAGTTCTGGCGGCTATGGCTTTGTACAGGTCATCAATAACCTGTTTGCTCATATGCGCACCAACAGCAACCACATAGTCCCGCCCAATCACAAAGAGTGCGTTGGTGGTTGCTTGGCTGCCATTCTTGGCAATGGCGGCAAACACACTGGCAGCCAGAGGCTCAATCAGGAAGCTTTCCTGTACTGAGACCACGGCGACCGCTGGCTCGACAGGGGCTTCATCTTTGATCAGCCTGGCAGAAAGAGCAACGGTCGTTGTACTGTATGTTATGATTACAATAATTAGAAATATGCGCCACATGGGGGACATGATAGCAGGGAGTTGACTGGCACGGCAACTGTCTTGATGTCCTTTAATTACGGTTGCAAAAGCCCGGGAATTGGGTTATAAAGCTTCCCTTGTGCGCGATTAGCTCAGCTGGATAGAGCGCTGCCCTCCGGAGGCAGAGGTCACAGGTTCGAATCCTGTATCGCGCGCCAAACTAAATTAAAGGGTTAGCCGTCTTTTCGGTTGGCCTTTTTTTGTGTCTTGTCTTTGGGGTTCCGTGGGGGGGGGGGCTTAGCGGGGAGAAGTTATCTGTTCTCAGGCTGTGGTGTTGAGCATCAATTAGTGGTCAAACCAACACATAACGAAACAAAGCTGTCGGGCGGCTTCACCGTCCGTTGCTTTTATTTTTAGATGCAGAGATGACCTTAGTGCTGCATGACCAGATATTCAGCTACTCCCAGAGCGGCATTGGCTCCAGCTCCTGCGGCAATCACGATCTGCTTGTCGTGCGAATCAGTCACATCGCCAGCCGCAAAGATCCCATCAATTCCAGTCTGTCCTCGCTTGTCGACCTTAATCTCACCTCGCTGGTTAGTATCTAGAAGGTCAAGGACAAACTCCGTATTCGGGTAAATCCCAATTTCAATAAACACACCCTGCACGTCGAGCCTTCGGGTACTGCCTGTCGCAAGATCTTTCACAGTGAGGCCTTCCACAGAGTCCGATCCGTGAATCTCGATCGGGTCATGTAGCGTCAGGGATTCCACACGTTCGGCGCTTCGTACTTTATCCTGAAGAATCGAGTCACCGTTCCACTCAGTCCGTGAAACCAGATAAACCTTTCGGGCCAGTCCGTTCATTTCGATGGCAGCCTCTAGACCAGAGTTCCCTCCACCCACAATCGCAATATCCATGTCTCTTAACAATGGGCCATCACAGGTTGAGCAGTACACAACCCCCTTACCCGCAAGTTCTTTCTCGCCTGGAATGTTGAGTTTGCGTTTGAACGCACCTGAAGCAATAATGACTGAGCGAGAGTGGATTTCGCGACCGGCAGCAGTTTTCAGAATCTTGCAGCGATCTTCAAAGCGCAGGCCAGTCACTTTTTCACCGACCATTTTGTCGATACCATACTGATCCATGTGTTCCTCGAACTGCTCAACCAGGTCAGGTCCAGTGATCATCTGAAAGCCTGGATAGTTCCCGATCTCGTAGGTAGTTCCTAACTGCCCACCAATATCAGAGGCTATTATCAGAGTTGAAAGATTCTTGCGTACGGCATAGATTGCGGCTGACATGCCTGCCGGACCGGCACCGATAATCGCTAGATCATAGACTTTGGTCAGATTAACCTGGGACTGGATATTGAGGAGTTGATCGAGCTCACCCGTCGCGTTCAATTGTGCCAGATCGTCGTAGCCGCCAATCGATTGTTCATCAATGAATATCTGGGGTACGGTCCGTCGCCGGGAGCGTTCAACCATTTGTTGCTCAAGCACAGCATCCACGGTCACGTCTATCTCCTCGTATTCAAGTTGTTTACTGCGTAGTAAAGCCTTGGCCTTGGTGCAGTAAGGGCACCATTCTTTGGAGTAAATTTCAATTTTGGCCATGAGACACTCCTCTCTAATTCTTGCCTGCTAGCCTTTGTCTTCTCTGGCCTGCCGGGGTGAGCTCAGAATGGACTCAATTACCTGCTCCAGTAATAATGGTTCAAACCCAACAAAGCCTGTCAGTGACCAGCTTTTTTAAAAGTCGAAATTTCCGTTTACAATGCAAACCGCCTCCCCAGATGTGGGGAGGCGGTTAATAAACCCATAAAGCTACGAGCGTATCTAAGAGACAACACTCGATGAGCTAAGATGAGGGTCCACCTCAGACTATGCTCATCGTTTTGCTGCTTTCAGTCGTTTTACGATTTGATCTGTGGTCACGACCTCATGGGCGAGGAATTCAAAGTTAGTAAGAGCTGCCTCATACGCAGCATCTCCCGCTGCTGCGGTGGCGTCAGCTACGATAATCACATCAAAGCCATTTTCAATCGCATCACGAGCGTGTGACTCTATACACAAATTTGCTGACATGCCGTAGAGAATGATTGTTTCTACTCCGTACTGCCTTAGCTGGATAGCGGCATCTCCAGTCCAAAAGTTACTTAGCCCCTTATGCGGATTCATAACGATAGTATTGCTATCTGGTTTTAGTTCTGGGTGATAGTCATGCCCCCAGGTTCCCTGCTCAAACATTCTAATATCAAACATGATCTTGTCGATGCCGTTCAAGCTCTTCCAATTCGCAAAATCTTGCGGTGTGTACATATGGGTGGAGTAAAAGACAGGGATTCCCACTTTTTTTGCGAGCGCTTTTAACGTCTTCTCTTTTTCAACTACTTTATTTTTTGTGACGGTCGGACCGACTAACCCCCAGGCAGGACTTTTTTCTGACAAGAAATCATTTTGAGGATCAGTAACAAACAAAGCTGTTGTTGCAAGATCTATCTGTACCGTTTCTTTCGGCATAAAGCCTTGTTTATAAACGTAATCAGCCGCATTAGCGGCACCGATCAGGACAAAAAATGCTGCAGTTGTCAGGGTCATTGCTGCAAGAATTTCAAAACCCTGGTTTTTTTTGAGATGTACTTTCATGGTACTGCTCCTTTTTGGTAAAGAAGAAATCGTTCAGCATTTTCATTTTCTACGACTCATGATCCTTGTTGCATGTTCTTCATTTATTATTTGTCTTCCTTGTTCAGTAAAGAATGCCGTTTATTGGCTTGCTAGTACGGTTATTAATTACACAAGGCATGCCAATCTCATTGTTTTTCATTATAAACCAATAATATCAGTGTCTTATTGGCACCTGCGCAACATAGAGATAAATCCTAAGAGCCACATGAGACACCCGTTGTGTCTCAAAAGTGTCTCGCGCATGTTATAGTGTTTCAAAGGTGTCTCAGAAGAAACGATTCAAAACCATTGAGAGGAGTTTTCCGTGACGCGCGAGCATGAACTATTGACTGCAATAGTCGAAGCCCATACGGAGTTTGTTGACCAGTCAGAACCAATAAAGCTCTTTGATCAATTTCTTAAAGTATTGCTGTCTCTCATGAACAGCGAGTACGGCTTCATTGGCGAAGTCTTGCAAACCAGCGCAGGGCAGCCATATCTGAAGACCTTTGCCATGACCAACATTGCCTGGGATGCAGAGACTCATAAGCTTTACGATGAGAATGCGCAGGATGGGTTGGAGTTCACCAATCTCAATACGCTTTTCGGCAGCACAATTGTCAACAAAGAAGCGGTTATTGCCAACGCCCCGTCAACGGATGCGAGGAGCGGAGGGTTCCCTCAAGGGCATCCGCCACTCAGTGCCTTTCTGGGCGCCCCGATTATATCCCGCGGGGAGGTTGTTGGCATGGTTGGAGTGGCAAACTGCCCAAAAGGCTACTCTGAAACAGATGTAGAGTTCTTGAAACCGTTATTAGTGACGTGCGGAAACTACATTCGCCTGTTATGGAATGAGCGAGAGAATATAACGATCGAAAGTGCGCTTAAAGAAAGTCAAACTCGCTCGCAAGCCATCCTGAACTGTTCTATCGACGCCATTATCACGATTAATGACAAGGGTGTTATCGAATCGGCCAATCCGGCAGTCCAGAAGCTGTTTGGCTATGGGTCCAAGGATCTTGTCGGCAAAAAGGTCAATATGCTCATGCCTGAGCCTTACAGAACTCACCATGACTCCTACTTGAAGCGCTACCTTGAAACTGGGGAAGCCCGAGTGATTGGCATTGGTCGTGAGATAGAGGCACAGCGAAAGGATGGAACCAGGTTCCCTGCAGAACTGGCCGTCACCGAATTTTCGATACCGGGCAAACATCTCTTTACTGGCGTCGTAAGAGACATCTCCGTACGTAAGATTGCAGAAACAAACCTAGAAGAAACGCGCCGACAGCTGAAAGAGGCCAATGAGAACCTCTTGGCTATCCTCGATGAGTCGAAACTCGGGGTACTCATGTTTAATGCGTCGGGTCATATCCAATTCGTCAATCATGCCATCCAGGTTCTTTTACATGAAGACAAGGAGAGCATGCTAGACAAACATTGGCAAAAAATTCTGCCCTTGACAAGCGATCAAAGAAAAATTGTGGCCAAACAATTCTTCATCTCTACAGAGGATCGTTCCAGATTAACTGTCCAATTCACTAGGGACAACAAAGAACGGCTTTGGTTTGAGATAGAGATTCGCGATGACCCGCGAGATTCTCGCTGCAAGATTCTGTTTATTTACGACGTCACAGAAATCAATCGCTTACGTTCTCAGCTCAGTGCTGGCGCATCCAGACAGATGATCGGCAATTGTCAGAAAATGCGGGAGATGTACTCGAATTTGAATAAAATAGCCATGGGCGATTGGACGGTTTTGATCGAAGGTGAAACGGGCGTTGGTAAAGAATTGGTTGCTAAGGCTATCCATGCCACGAGTAAGCGAAAAGAGGGCCCTTTCATCGCGATCAATTGTGGCGGTTTAACATCCTCCCTGTTGACCAGTCAATTGTTCGGTTATCGTCGTGGCGCCTTCACCGGCGCCGTCACCGACCAGGTTGGATTGTTCGAAGCTGCCAATGGAGGGACCCTTTTCCTCGACGAGATCGGTGATGTGCCGCTTGACGTGCAAACAGCGATGCTGCGTGTACTTGAAGAACGGGAACTCACTCGAGTCGGCGATACCAAACCACGCAAGATTGATGTTCGCGTTCTGGCCGCTACCAACCGCGACCTTGCAGAAGAGGTGACTGCGGGGAGGTTCCGCAATGATCTTCTCTATCGTATCCGGGTGGCCAGGGTCCAAGTACCACCACTACGCGAAAGGCGGGAAGACATCCCCCTGCTCGTCAACGCATTCCTTATAGAGGCACAGGCGCACGCAAATAAGATTCTCGAAGGGGTCGATCCTGTCGCTATGCAGGTTTTGCTACAATATGATTGGCCGGGCAACGTTCGTGAGCTCAAGAATGCCATCGATACATCGGCCATCCATTGTGACACGCAGATGATCCACATCGACAATTTGCCACAAGAGGTCATTCACGGGGAAAGAACCCCAATCAGACTCGAAAGCTTTGGCGAGGGTCCTAAAACGCAACTTGAAAACGCGTTGCGCCAAACCGGAGGAAATCGGAGTAAGGCCGCCAGACTTATGGGTGTCAGCAGGGCAACTTTTTATCGACGACTGCTGGAAGCGGGCATAGAAACCAACAAAAAACCAAAAAGTTAGTTTAACAACACCGAGTCATTTTTCGGGCTCTTCCCCTGCAAGCCTTCCCAACGTGAAGAACCTCTACGTTGCAATATCCCATTTCATTGTTACCATGGACTTTAGGGAATCCTTTACTCCCTTGTGGGCAACAACAGCTTAAGAGTCCTGTGAGGAAAGTCCTGTTAATAGGGTTATGTATACAACACCCTCTCTGCGATTAAGGGTGAAAGCAAACAATCATAGATTCGGGAAGGAAAACGAATTAGTGCAAATCAGAAACCATATAGTGCTGGCTTTCGTTTCACTCATACTTGTTGGTTGCTCGTCTACACCGAGGCTAATGCCCACACCGAACATCTACCTCAGTGGAAGAGGATATCCTGAAGCGAGTGTTCCGCAGGGCTTGAGAAGCAATAAGGTCGATTTGCTGTTCGTCACCGATCGAAAGCCGGAGACGTCCTCTGACGGGACCTTGGTTTATGGATCCGGACGTTCGGCATCATTGGGGTTCGGTTCGGCCATCGTGGAGATTGGAAAAGAACTGACCTGGCAACATCTGGTCGAAATGAGTGAAACCTCTTCTCGACAATACTCTCCTTCACTCCGGGTCGTATTACGGACTGAACTTGGTCGGTTCCCGCCAACTCCGCATGCCTTCCTGGTGGTTAATGGCGAAGCGAAGGAAGACCCCAAAGTCCGAGCCGAATACGAGCAAGTGGCCCAACAGTTTCGCCAGGAGGTCAATCGCAGGATGGCGGAGACCGGAGCCAACGAGATCGACATTTTCATTCACGGCTTCAAAAACTCTTTCGACAAGGCCGCTGTTGCGCTGGCGGAGTATTGGCATTTTATTGGACGTCGCGGGGTGCCTTTGCTCTATTCGTGGCCTGCTACGCACAAGGGATTGTTCGGTTATTTTACTGATCGGGAATCCGGCGAGTTTACTATTTATCATCTGAAAAACATGATTCGATTGCTTGGATCGTTTCCTGAGGTCGAGCGAATCAACCTCTTGGCGCACAGTCGCGGTACTGATGTAGCCACCAGTGCACTCCGTGAACTTATCATCGAGGCCAGGGCCGCCGGTCATGATCCGCACAAACTCTACAGAGTTGAGAACCTGATCATGGCAGCTCCCGACCTCGACTTTGATGTCGTCCGCCAACGTCTAATCGCAGAAAAGATAGGGCCCGCCTTTGGGCAAATAACTGTCTACATTTCGGATACGGACAAGGCGCTGGGATTATCGGAGACACTGATGAGCGGCACCCGCTTCGGGCGAATCCATGCAACGGATCTCGGCGAACAAGAGCAGGCGATTTTCAGCGTTGTGAAAAACGTCGCGTTCATCAACGTACAGAACACGCGAAGTTTTATCGGCCACAGATATTTTCTGAACAACCCGTCGACCAGCTCTGACGTTATTCGGATTATTAATACTGGAAGCAAACCGGGGGAACCCGAGCGTCCCTTGACCCACAGAATGCTAAACTTTTGGGAAATGCCTGTTGATTACCTTGATGAATGAAGCTAATTGAAGAGGGACAATGAATCTCCTCCTGTTAATTTACGAGAAAATTCTACTTTTGAACAATATTATTTGTAGGGGGGATTACCGGGGAACGCGTATAATTGGCAACATCTTATTTGTGTAGATTTCTGAGAATTAAGGGGACCATTTTGAAGATTCTGTCCATCAATGGTAGCAGAAGAAAAACCGGCAACACAGAGTACCTTATTAAATCGATACTAACTTCTGCCAAAGAGGGAGGAGCCCAAATAGAATCTATTTTTCTCGGTGACTACAACATTGGTGCTTGTACTGGATGCGAGGGGTGTAGAAGCTCTTGGGAATGCGTAATAAAGGATGATTTCGCCAAGATTGTCAAAAAGATAGATGAGGCGGAAGGGATTATCCTCGCCTCACCAACCTACTGGTATTCTGTTACCTCCGACATGAAGCGCTTTATTGATCGCTGTTACAGTCTCATCCAGTTTCCAGTTAACCGAAAAAAATGGATTGCAAAATATCAAGGCTCTGGAAAGGTCTGCGTGACTGTAGCGGTTTGTGAACAGTCGGAAGAGTCAATGATGGGCAACACTCTTTCATTACTCACAGATTTTTATAAAGACATTGGGCTAGATGTTGTCGAATCGGTAAAAGGATTGGGGTTCTTTGAGGCAGGCAGCATTAAAGCGGACCATAATCTTTTGCAAAAAGCAGAGATGACAGGGCAAAAGCTATTTGATCGAATAAAAGGGTAATCCCCCATTTTAGCAGCCTGCCGGACTATCAATGAGCTGGCTGCAAATTCGCTTGTTTGGCCCATATCTCAGCTCCTTTTCGATCAATAGCTACTGCTATTACTCTCAAATGAGCTAAAATCTGGTCTCAAACACCCAGGTTTTCGCTTCAGCCCTGATTGTCCGACAGGCTGCTAGCTATTCACGATTAACAGTATGTTTAAAATTTCAGTAGATGATCCCAACCCCGTCATATCCCCCTGGTGCCATACTTATTGATGGCTCACACCATCCTGATCCCACCGCCCAACCTTGTGCAAACGAGCGCTGAGCAGTACCGCGGCAACGCTGAGACCAATGATCAGGCTGATCCAGAAACCTCTGGCTCCCATCGGGTCTCCCCACATGTCGGTCATGGCCAAAGTGTAGCCGAGTGGCAGACCAATCCCCCAGTAGGAGAAGATGACCATCAGCAAAGGCACACGGGCATCTTTATAACCGCGCAGGGCAGCTGCAGCACCGACCTGAATGGCGTCAGAGAACTGGTAGAAGGAATTCAGAGTGAGCAGTCCGACAGCGATAGCGATAAGCTTGGGGTCGCGAGTGTAGATTCCGGCTATGTTCTCGGCAAAGATTAAGGTCAGTGTCGCAGTCACTAGAGCAATGGCTGCATTGAGTAACAATCCGGTTTTACAGACTAAACGAGCCCTGTCAAAACGCTGCCTGCCAATAGCGTGGCCAACCCGAATGGTGATGGCGATGGAAATGCTCAAAGGGATCATAAAGATTAACGATGAATAGTTCAGAGTGATCTGGTGCGAGGCCACTGCCAGAGCTCCTAGCGGTGATAGAAAGAGGGCGATCAAGGCAAAGATACTTGCTTCGATCATCAGAGAAAAGCCGATCGGTAGCCCAAGGCGAATAATCTGTGTTGCTCCTTCGGTGCCACGTCGCTTGGCGAGAACAAAGAAGTGGGTCATGCTGTACTTTCTGACCCGCCAGATGGTCAGCAGCATGCAACCGCACATGAACCAGAGGCTGATTGCTGAGGCCCAGCCACAACCGACACCGCCCATTGCAGGCAGACCCAACTTGCCATAAATAAAGACATAATTGCCTGCTATATTCACCGGAATACTGGCCAGACCAATGAGCATGCTTGGCCGAACCAGGCCGAGCCCTTCACTTAAATTGCGGAGCAGGAAGAAGAGTGCGAGTGCCGGTAGGCCCCAGGAGATGGCCTTCAGGTAGTCGGTGGCAATGGCTGCTATCTGCGGATCAACCTCCATCAGAGTAAAGATAAAGCCGACATTGCGCAACAGCAGGATGGCGATCAGCACCAGTGGTAGTGCCACGACAATGCCGCGACGGACCAGGGGGCCGGTTTCATCGGTCTTGCCTGCCCCGTGTAGTTGCGCGACCATCGGTGTTATTGCCAGGAGTACGCCATACAGGAAGAGAAAGATTGGACCCCAGATGCTGCCGCCGACAGCTACACCTGCCAGATCTGTTGCACTGACTCGACCGGACATCACCGTGTCGGTAAAGGAGAGGGCCTGCTGAGCCAGTTGTGCTGCCAGAATCGGAGCCGCCAAAGGTATCAGCAGCTGTGCTTCTGTTCGCAGTAGTTTGAATCGTTTGCGTCTGGGATTGGTCATGGAGGCTCAGTAATAAAAAAGCCCAACTCCGATGAGTTGGGGATTTGTCTTTCTTTACAGATTGGAGTATCACCCGTACTGCGAGGGTGTCAATAGTGAATCGTCTTACTTGGAGCATCTTGTCATTTGGGTGAGTTCACTGTTTGTTGATCTGGCAGGCATGGACTTTTAATTGTTGGTTGCTGTATGGTGCTATTGGCAACTAAAAAGGTGCTAAATACAAAAAACATTCCTATCGAGGTTGCAATGAACATCTCCCAGATGAAACAGGTCCTGAGCGAAATTCTCACCAAAACGAATTTGACTCCCTGTGTTGTGGGTCATCGCGGGGTTGGCAAAAGTGCTGGAGTTATTCAAGCCTGTCATGAGATCGGGCGACAGTATGTGGCTTTACGGCTTGGCCAGATGGAGGTCGGTGACCTGGTCGGTATCCCTTATCGTGAAGAGAAGATTATGCACTGGTCGCAGCCCTCGTGGTGGCCGGCTGACGATGCGCCAGAAACGATTGTTCATTGTGACGAATTGAACCGTGCCCAGCAGGAGGATACGCTGCAAGCGATTTTCCAATTTGTTGAGCCACCGCTTGAGGGGCGACAACGGTGTTTGCATACGCACACCCTGCATCCGAAACATAAAGTGGTTGTCTCTATCAATCCGCCGGATGGCAGTTACCAGGTGGCGACTCTCGACCGGGCGCTGCTTGACCGTATGGTGATGATTTACGTAGAGACGGATTACAACTGCTGGGCGCGTTATGCCAAAGAGCAGGAATTTGACGAGACGGTCCAGCAATTTCTTTCTGCCTACCCGAACCTGTTGGCAAAACCGGGAGCACCTTTGGATATGCAAATGGAACCGACAGAACGGGCCTGGGAAATGGTCAGTACGCTGCGTCGTTCCTGTCGTTTTCCCGCAGACCTGGAGATGGAAATTTATGCAGGGATTGTTGGCCAAGAGGCTGCAGTCAGCTTCCTGCGCTGGTCGAGTGAGCAGAAAGAACGACCTGTTACGGCTCGACAGGTTCTTGATGACTGGGCAGAAGTTACCGCACAGGTGAAGAATCAACGTGATGATCTGCAAGCGGTCACGCTCAATGATCTTGTAACCACTCTCGAAATTAATCCTGTCTTAACCTTGGCGCAGGAAGAGAACCTGGTCGCTTATATAGGCTCTCTACCGCGTGACTTGAGATTCGGTCTGGTCAAGTCGCTGGTGAAAATTCCTAAAGTTGCTGAGGTCCTTTGCAAGGATATTTACGACGAAATCATTCTCGAAGCCATTGAGACGATCAGTCGCGAAGCATCTTAAGCCCGGCATATATCCCCTATGTCTGCCGAACTTCTTAAATTTCCGGAAAAAACAAGATTGTCAGATGAGCCACAGCGGACTCTCGAGAATGCTGTCGTGCGGCTGCTGAAGAGCAAGCCTTTTTATGGTCATCTGCTGCTCTGCTTTCGGCGTCGCATCGCGGTGGGGCAGTATGCCGTCGGTGTTACTGTTGCCAATGGCACACCGGTTCTTTTGGTCGATCCTGACCGCTTCACCCAATATCCCGCCGATGAACAGCAGGCCTTGCTCGAACACGGCATCAAGCATCTACTGCATTTGCATCCGATTCGTGGTCGTGGTGTCCATCGCCTGACCTGGGACACAGCCACCGACCTGGCGATCAACCCTTTCATTGACAATATGCCAATTGAGGCACCGTGCCCGACCAAGTTTCGCCTGGAAGACGGCTTAGCTGCGGAGGACTATGTGCGTCTACTTAGTCCATTCTTTGATACCGGCAATCTGGATGGTGATGGGATCGGGAATGCCAGCCAGGATACAGGGGGCCATGTTGGTACTGGTGATGAGGAAAGCTCATCACAGCATGCTGCTTCACCTGTAGATGACCACAGTATCTGGAGTGAAGCTGACAGCACCCCTGAATGTCTTGCGGAGCAGGCGGTTCGTGACCTGGTGCGTGAGGCCCATCGTAAGGCACATGGCGAAGTGCCGGAGGATATTAAGGAAGTGGTACAGGGCTGGCTGGCACCGCCAAGCATCCCCTGGCAGCAGGTTTTGCAGCAGTTTATTGGCACTGCCGGGCGTATTGGTCGGCAAAGCACCTGGCAACGTCAGCATCGCCGTTTTCAGTACAATACTCCAGGTACTCGCAAGCGACGTCGGTTGAATCTGTTGGTCGCTGTCGATGTCAGCGAGTCGACTGATGAAGGCCCATTGCGTGAATCTTTCGCCCGTGAACTACTACAGATTGCCCGTGGCCGCGATAGCTTGATTACGGTCATTTATGCCCATAGCCGGATACGACGAATAGATCAGTTTAGGAGCAGCCAGGCCGCGGTAGAAGTCTTTCATGGTGGTGGCTTCACTGATTTGCGACCGGTCTTTGCATATGCCAGGGAGATGCACCCGCTGCCGGCGGCGATTATTTACCTGACTGATGGCTATGGACCTGCTCCGGAGGAGATGGAGTTCCCGACACTCTGGGTTCTTACGCCGGAGGGGCAAAAGCCGGGGGAGTGGGGCGTTGAGTTGAGGCTGAGTGACGTATGAAATCCCGTGAGAGGCAGGTGCTGGGGTGCGGCAAACAGGAGCTCCGTCAGCGGATTGAAAATTGTTTGTAGGGGCTAAGCAAACGATTTACCTGCTTCGCCCTTGTCGCCACAGAGATCAAAAATGGGCGAAGCAGATGAAACTTGCTTCGCCCCTACCATGACAAATGGTATTGCGGCAATTAACACGCCCATCAGAGGATTTAGAAACAAGATGACGGATCAACCGAAACCAATGACCGAAGAGTCGGTCAAAGAGATGCTGGAAGCTGCCGGTGCGCGGGTGATGTCGCGTGGTGGTCGTACCGAGAACTACGGCGCACCGAGGGAATTCTCTTTTGAAGTCAAGGGCGCGTTCCCTAATGGTCTGATGTTGCATATCGTCGCCAGACAATATGATTACCGGGACCCTTGGGAAGCGACTGGACGGATTAACGAAGTGGTCGATGTCACTCTGTTACGTGACGGCACTTACTCGGAACTGCCGAAGGGCTATGACTGGTTCCAGGGCAAAGATGAGGAAACCGGTGTCAATGAAGTGGGGCTGCAAGAGATCGTTGTCTGCGTCAAGGATCTCAACCCCAAGCTTTTCAAACTGCAGGAGTTGACTGGAGATCTCTGAACAGCGATTCGTCTCGCGGGCTCCCATAAGTCCAACTTGAACGAAGCCACGTAAACGAGTACTGGTGCACTCCGCGCTATTCCTCTATAATGCCAATCCATCGAGTAACGCCTGAATCAGGTCACATCTAAACCTGCGTGGATCAGCATGTACACTTCATATTTTGGGCTCAATGAGAATCCCTTCTCGATCGCGCCAGACCCACTCTACCTCTACATGAGTGAGCATCACCGCGAGGCCTTGGCGCACCTGCAATATGGAATTAATGTCGCCGGTGGTTTTGTCCTGCTGACCGGTGAAGTCGGTGCAGGCAAGACGACTCTCTGCCGCAGTCTTCTCGAAAAGCTGCCTGAAGGTGTGGATATTGCCTTCGTTCTCAATCCCAAAGTCAGCGCTATCGAACTACTTGAGACTATCTGTGACGAGCTCCACATTGATAGACCAGAAGAATGCAGTATTAAAGTACTGATCGATCGGCTCACCACATACCTGCTTGAAGCCAATGCCTGTGGCTGTAAAACCGTGTTGATTATTGATGAGGCACAGAATCTTTCTGTTGATGTTCTCGAACAGTTGCGGTTGCTGACCAACCTTGAGACGAATCGCTACAAGCTGCTGCAAATCGTGCTGCTCGGTCAACCTGAACTGTTGCAGATTCTCAACCGGCAGGAGATGCGCCAGCTCTCGCAGCGGATCACCGCCCGATGTCACTTGGGCGCACTTGATGCAACAGAGATCATTCCTTATGTGCAACATCGCCTGCAGGTCGCTGGATGTAATAGCTCGCTCTTCCCTGAAACTCTCAGTAAAACTCTGTGGCAGTTGACTGGCGGCATTCCACGTCTGATCAACCTGGTCTGCGACCGTGCCTTGCTCGGTGCTTACGCTCTGGAACATACACAAGTCGATAACCATATCCTTCGTCAGGCTGCCCATGAGGTGATCGGCAGCCATCAGGTACAGAAGGAAGAGAGCAAGGGTACGCTGGCTGCTGGCTTGGTTTGTGTCGTCTTGTTACTGCTTATCGTCGGCTTCTGGTCCTGGAAAGCTGATTTATTCGCTACTGTCAATCCGTCAACTGAACCTGGAGACCGTCCTGAACAGGGGCAGACAACGGTTAAACTAGAAAGAAAACCGCAGAAGTCCGCAATCTTAGAGAGGAACCCGGATTCGATTCTGCTCAACAGCTGGCCAGCAGATTTTGCCACAGCGCGGAGCATAGAAAGGGCCTTTGACGATCTGGTCGGGTTATGGGAGATTCCCCCTGCTGACCGTGCTGATTTCTGCTCATACGCTGTTGAAAACGACCTCAGTTGCCTGCTCCGCAAAGATAGCCTGGATAGGTTGCGAAGTATCAACAGGCCCGTCATCTTGAAGCTCTATGACGATGACGGAACCCCGTTTCATGTGGTTTTGACCCACCTGCAAGACGATCGGGCGCGCTTCATCTCTGACGCAAAACAGTATGACCTGAGCCTGGCAGCATTTAGTCCTCGCTGGTTTGGCGAATACCTGCTGCTTTGGCAGAGACCGCCGTTGCAACAAGAACTTTTGAAACCGGGAGAGACGGGGGATTCTGTTGGCTGGTTAGCTGAAATCCTTCAGGAGTTAGGTCTCTATCATGCGACGGGTAGCGAAATGCGTTTGGAGGGAGCTCTCCTCGGTGCTTTTAAGAATTTCCAGTTCAGTAACAATCTGATACCTGATGGTGTTTTGGGGACAATGAGTTTGATTCATCTCAATACCGCTCGCAATATGAATGGCCCGCGTTTGCAACAGCGAGGAGCCAGCTGATGTCTTTTATCCTCGATGCGCTTAAGAAATCGGAGCAGCAGCGACAGCAGAAGCATCAATCGCCGCAACAGGTACGCAAGCGGACTCTGGCCACTCCATCTCGAAAACAAGGCCGAAGTCCTTTCTGGATTGTAGCAGTGGTTCTCTCTCTGGTGCTGCTCTGTAGCTGGTGGTTTTATGACCATACAGAACCCGCTCTGGAGAAGGCCCTTGCGGTGAGCCCGACGACAGAAGCTCCTGTCTCACACAGCCAACCTGCGGCCGTGGAATTCGCCACCGGGCCCGTTTCGGTGGCAAGTGTGCCGGAACCACGAGTTGCGGTCGTCGAGCCTGTACCTGTCAATACAACATCGGTGGAGAAGAACGCATCTGCAGCGAAATCAAAACAGATTGAAGTCTCTACGTCAGAAAGTGTACTTACAAGTGATGAACAGGTTGCGACCGTTGTTGTCGAGCAACCAAAACCACGCGTCAGTGACCAGCCGCCTCTCAAAGCGTCTCCTGTAGAGCTGCCGCTCTACCTCGGTTTGTCCCGGGAGTTGCGAGATCAGATGCCCCGACTGGCCATGAGCATGCACTACTATATCGCTGCTCCGGATCGCCGCATGGTACGGATTAACAACCTACTGTTGCATGAAGGCGATTGGGTCAGTGACGATTTGCAGATCATTGAAATTACATCAACAGGGGTAACTCTGGATTTTCTGGGTAAGCTTTTCGAAATGCGCAGTGCTGGCAGGTGAGAACACAAAAACCAACCCCGCTCTTTTCAGACGAGGTTGATTTTTGTCTTTTTTTAAACAATATTGTGACTATTCTTCTACCATTGTGGACAATGGCCCTAGCCGGGTCAAAATCGATCGAGACCTGAACTGCATCATTGTCGGCGTCTATGCAAAAGTCATTGGGAGTCAGGATCTTGACCCCTGATTGGTGACCGCTTGGAGTCTTCAATTCATATTGGGTGAGGTCACCTGTTTCAACGACATAGTTGCAGATCGATCCCGGACAATCTGGGTCACCTTCTGCTGCAAGGATCAGGCGGATTTGTTTGAAACAGACCGGGTCGCCATTCGCCGGCAGCTCAACTTCGATGTCTGCGAGATGTAGAGTCGCTTCGCCGGGGAAGTCCAGAATATTGACTGTTAAGGGCAGGTTGTCCAGTTCCGTGGAATTGAAATAGGTTGTTGCGGTGTTACTGGCGACAATGCCGACTTCCACGATCGTCAGGACAACTGCGTTGTAGAGGTTCTGGTTGTCAGTGAGTGAGACACTGACCGTCCCTGTTGTAGACGTTGTGGATGCTGTAGACGATCCGTCGCTTCCACCGCCACCTCCTGCATAAATCAGTCATGGTTTCTCGGCAGCCATGAACCCGCCACAGTGAAGGAGGATCGCCTGGGTTCATACTTGTTTATTACGTTTTATGAGAGTCTCGTAATTGTACCATCCGAAATCTGCAGGGCAAGCTAGATGAGGAAGCTAGATGGATAAGTTGTAATGCTTTTTGGTTGATAGATTCCTCATTCTTGGCGTTCGGTGTTGGCAGGCTGCTGGTGTAACAATAAGGAAAGGGTGGGCAAATTGCCCACCCTTTCGGTTTTACAAGGTATCCAAAACAACCAAGTTTAGTTGGCGCCCAGGATGACCTTATCGACCAGGAGCGGTAACGATCGGCGTGCCGCCCAGATCTACGATAGAATCGTACAACAGTTGCTGGATGTAATCGCTGTTGTGGATATAACGACATGGCTCTTTGTCGGAAACCTGCCAGTTGTAGCAACCATTGAGGAGCGGCCTGCTGGTGATGTTGGCAAAATACGGGTATCCCGGCAGTTGGACTACGCCCTGAGCCTCCAGAATTGCCAGCAATTGATCCTGCAACTGCTGGATCTCATCGTAGTTTGTGCTGACTCCCAGGCCAAGATCCTTGAACTCACCCTCGGGGCCAACACCATGACAACCAGAACAATCACTCACCAAGGGCAGGAAGGTGTGGTTATCCGGACCTTGAGCGCCTCCCATATGGTAACCGGTACAAGTCGTGTAGCCAACACCATTGTGAGCTCCAGGGAAGACCATCTCGCCGGCGTAGGTCATGCCATCGTACTCATAGCCACCCATAACATCAGTGCCGAAGAAGGTCGCGGCAGCGGCGAAATAGTGAATATTGGTAAACCGGTAGAGGCCGGTGTCAGGATCCGGCATAGCCGCGTCAACGGTTCCTTTCCAGGAACGACCCTGGTGGCAAGCCATGCAGATATTGCTGTTGTTTCCCAGGCTCTGGTCAATCCCCGAGGGGAAGGTTACGTTGACCAGGGCCACCTCACCATCCTCGTAGCGGGTAACTGCGTCCACGTACAGATCTGGGGTTTCGCCGTTGGTGTGGCAGGCGCCGCAAGAGATGACCGTGCCCAATTTGGAGGCGGCATCGACGGTATTGTCTGCAGCAAAATCAATAAACCCATCCTTGCTGTGGCATTTGGCGCAGGACGTCGAAATGGAGCCATCATCATCCCAGTGGGCGAATGGCTCGCCTTCGTAATGTGCATGTCCGGAGCTGTTCCACTGGTCGAAGATTACGTTGGTCGCCGGAATCGGTGTGCCGCTCGTATCGACCGGGAACTTCTCATCAAAGGCGTCCTGAAGGGCCAACAGGTCGGTGTCACTCGCCGTCGTGTGGCAGTCGTTGCAGCCATTCTTGACACCGGCAGCAGGAGCCGTTGACAGGGACGCTGCCGGCTCAATCACCTCGAAGGTATGCGAATGGATATCATACTTCAAAGCCGATTTGGCAGTCAGCGGCAAATGGCATGCCGTACAACGGCTGGAGCCGTTGCCCTCAGGATTGGTTCCACCGCTGCCATCTTCGTTGAGCGGATCAAAATAATGCTGGGTATGTGCGGTCACCACTTCTTTGACGTTGCCAGTAATGGAGTTGAATGAGAGGTTTTGATCCATCGCTGCAACTTCTTCAGGGGTCATGTCGGCAAACGGACCGTGGGTCGCATGACAGGCCAGACACAGCGTGTCATTATCGACATTGGTCACGATCTGAACGCCATCTTCCACGAGAGTGGTCACGACCTGGTGCCGCTCCGGGCTGGCATTGTTGTGAGAATCGTGACAGCTGAAACAGGTCGGATCATAGGATTTGTCGGGTGCATGTGGTCCCTGAAGGATGTCGATATACTGTTGATGATGCTGTTTGGACGTCTCGAAGCTTCCGCCAGATGGCTCACCACCCCAGTACTGACTTGAAAAATCGCCGGCACCGCTGCCGTCGCCACTGTCGTAACTGTAAAAGTCGGCCAGGTTATCAAGGCCAGGACGGAATTTCATCAGCCCGCCGTCAGCATCCAGTTTGGCCGGGAAAGGCGATTGTGCCGGGCTGTCCTCGGTTGCTTCGGCAAATTCCATGAACTTGTCGATCGACTTGCCGCGGATATGGCACTGACCGCAGACCATGTTGGCTTCGGCAGGGGCCAGATTGGCCGGGTTGACAATATAAGCCGGGTTCTGGGTGTTAGCATGGGCGCTGCCGGCACCGTGACAGGCTTCGCAGCCGATGTTGATTTCATCCAGAGTGCCGTCGCCGTCGAAATCAAGGGCGCCATTGATATCATCAGCAGCATCGGCAAGCTCGTCTCCGGTCACGATATTTTTGGTCAGTTGGTACCCGGTGAAGTGACAACCGGCACAATTGCCGTCGAAAGCATCTTTGGGGGCCGGCTCGCTCAGCTCGCTATCGACCAGGTCATACCAACGCTCGGCATGGTAAGGAACCCACTCAAGCGAAGGGTCCTCCGCGAGGCCCTTGTCGTTGTACTGGATGGGCGAGATATGCTTGCTGGCGCCGATGCCGGTGACCACATAGCGCTGTTTGTAGTTTCTTTCGCCGCCATAGGTCAGCATAACCGGATAACTCATGCTGGCAGATATGCCGGCGACATTGGTGACAACCAGAGTGTAGGTCTTGCTCCCTGGTGCATCCTCATTGACAGTGGCACTGAATTTGTCCACCCCGAGACCAGCATTGGGAGCATCATCGGCCGACCAGTCCGCACCGTCGTGGGAAAAGTATATTTCTGTATTCCCCCCCCCGGTTCCATCAGTCGTGCCGGAGGCCAACAAGTTCAAACCGTTATTGATCGTCGGCGCGTAGAATGGTGCCGCCTTGGCTTGAGCCGTGGAGAATTTACCCGGCGCCCTGAGCACCGCCTTGTGCAGAGTGTGGCCCCAGCTAGCCTTGTCCCCGTGACAGGAAAGACACTTGGTCGAACCAACAAATGAGGCTGCTGCGATGACATCGGAGGGAGTCTCCACGGAGCTGCCGTCGCCTCCGGAATCGCGGTTGCTGCCGCAACTCCAGAGGAGCGCGACCATCAATGTTACCGCTAAGTATGCGATCAGTTTTTTTGACATAAGTTCCTCCTGAACCCGTTAGATTGCAGAAACTAGACTAATGACACCGACGACAGGTCTTACCGTCGCTGGCACGATCCAAACGTCCCTTGAAATCACCCCAATCCTTGGGATGGGGATTAACACCCAGTCCGGAACGGGCACTGTGGCAGGTCAAACAGACATCCCCCTTGGGATGACAGGCCTGGCAGGTCGCCAGGTTTTTGCGTGCTTCACGCGCATGGCTGCCGCTCCAGTCGTGCGAGGGAAGCACCGAGTTGGGATGGCAGGTCTGGCATTGACTGTCGTCGTAAAAGCGGTGCTCCGGCCCCGATGGGCTGATCTTCAGATCGCTCCAGCTGCGTCGATGTGAATCAAAAGCGAGGTCGTTGCGATTGAAGTTGTCATGGCAATCAACACAGAAGCGGTTTTCATGACAGCTGCTGCAGAGCTGCGGATCAGTGCGGGCGGCGATCGGATGGCTGATCTGGAAGTCGCTGCGATGCACGTTGGCCAGATTGTTGCCAAGTTCGTTCATTTCGTCGGCCCGTCCGTCAATGTGACATTCGAGGCAGTAGTTCTGGTCGTGGCACTGCGAGCAGTTGATCGCCTGCCCCTTGGCGTCAGCCCGGTGCTGGAAGGCCCAGAGCGGCCTATGAGTGGTCAGGCTCGGGTAGTCGACGTCTGCTGCAAAGTCGTCGTCGTGGCATTCCTGGCAAACTTTTCTGTCGGGTACGATGCTCTGTGCATCCTCCACATGACAGGTGGCGCAAGGAGAATCCTTAACGTAGCCGTCATGTTCGGCATGATTGAAGGTGATGGCCAGAGCCAAGGAACTGGTGGCCAGGATCATACAAAGTGTCAACAAGGTGCGAACCATATGCTTGCTCCTTTACTCAAAAGAGATAATTCAGGCGCAAACGGCCCCGAAAGTACTTGTCCCACAGGTCGCTCTTGACTGCTTCGACCTTGCCCTGAAGATTGATGCTTTTCGTCAGGAAGACGGTCGCGTCAACCCAGTAGCGCTGGCTGGTGGTGTCATCACCGTCGTCGTACTGATCGTCGAGGAAACCGACCTGCCGCTCGAGTACGTCGACATTGGCTCCGACCCCGGCTTCAAGCTTGGGATGGAACAGATAGGCGACGTAGGCTTTGGCTCCCGTGAGATCCTGACCGTCATCATCCTTACGGTAGGTGCCTGTCAGGTAGCCGGAGAACTTCTCGGTGCGCAGCATCTCGATGCCGACCTCTAAGACATTCGCGTCGTCGACATTCTGGTAAAATTCATGGGTGAACCGGCCGAAGGCGTTCAGGCCAGGGCGGATGAGGTAATTAAACTCTAGCAGCGCCTCCTGATATTCATCGACAACAAAGACCGAATAGATCGACATCGAGGAGAAGACCGGCAGGGAATAGAGGTACTCGGCGCGCAACGACCACTTGGGATCTCGATAATACTTGCTACCGAGAATGAAGTAAGTGACTTCTTCGGTCAACCAGCTGTACTGGGTTTCACTGTAGAAGCGCATCAGGTTGGGCAGGTTGTAGTCGAGGTCAAGACCCAGCAGCTCGTAGCCGAGTTCGTCATCTTCCCACTTCTGCAGGTAAGAGAAGCTGGCCGAGAGATTTTTGACCGACCGGTACGATGAGATCTCGCCGCCGATAATCCAGTCTCCGCTACTGTAATTGTCGTCGAACTTGACGTCGCCGCCGCCGAAAATGGCGATGCCAAACGGACCGAGGTTATCGTAGTTGAGATAGAGGCCATCCATAACCGAGGCTCCGGCACTGGTGACGATGAACTGTCGACCGAGCTTCAGGTCGAGACTTTTCAGCAGATCCCGTTTTTCGAAGTATGCGTAGTAGAATTCGGAATCGATATCAACTTCGTTGGAGGGATCATCCGCAAGACGGCCATAGCTGCGAAAGATCCATCCGGTATCGGCAATGTCTTGGATGTTGAGCAGAAGATACTGGTAGACAGGCGTTGCCGTATCCTCATCGGCATTGTCATACCATTCAAATTCTGTGGTTAAGCGTCCACTGACGCGCGTCGCTGACGCAGACTGGACGGTGACGCCTACCAGCAGGCAGACCGCCAGTAACGTCAGAATTCTCGCACAAATGTTCATATCGCCTCCCTGTCGGAAACCCTTATGTATTGCCTCTTGTTCTCGTTGTGCCTGAGACAATACTCATAACGACAGCCATCGATATCAAACCGACTGTCAACCAGAAACCAATAACGGCATTAA
Source organism: Deltaproteobacteria bacterium (assembly GCA_024279915.1). Lineage (GTDB taxonomy): Bacteria > Desulfobacterota > Desulfuromonadia > Desulfuromonadales > BM103 > M0040. Next base: position 61,473 of record JAJRRB010000025.1, on the reverse strand, counting down.
AACGTACACACTAGGAAGATTAAATTAATACATACACACCGAAAAGGTTAACAGTAAGATATGCTTTGTCAAGCTTGTCTTCTAAAAAAATCCTGTTATAAGTGAAACACTTAGAATGCAAATATTCGGCATGTCTTGACAGCCGTTTTTTAGATAGTTTTTGAACCCGGTGTGGTTGTTCTGTTCCAACCGTAGGTGCCGTCGGCATCCTGTCGTGCGGGTGAGGAGGTTCCACAATGAAAGAGCGTCATCTTGCTGTTGCGGAGATCTGGTCGGTGCTGTCTGCTGTCCTGATCATGCTGCTGGCCTTGCCTGTTGCCAGTCCTGCCAATGAAGTGAACATCCAGTCTGACAGTATTATTCGTGTGTTCGAGCGGGACACCAGTTCCGGCTCGGATGAAGCAGTCGTACCCGGTTATGAATACCTGCAGCTCGACATAGGCAGCCTGACAGAGGAGGGGCTCTCCTTCCATCTTTACGGCTGGGGCAGGCATGATTTCGCCGACAATGATTTCTACGATGACTCATCGGCCGGCGAACTTCTTTACGGTTATCTCGAGTATACGAAGTCGGTGAGCAACCTGAATGTCCGGCTTGGTCGCCAGTCTATTTTTGAGGGCGTGGCCAACGAAGCGGTTGATGGTATGAGGTTCAGCACTGACCTGGGCAATTACATCACGACTTCCCTTTACGCCGGGCAACCGGTGGGCCTCGATTCGACCAATGGCCGCAGCAGCGACAGCATCTATGGCGGCCGGATTGCCCTGCACAAAGGCATGCTGGGAGAGCTTGGCTTCTCCTACAAAAAGACCGAAAATGATGGCGACACCGCCGAGGAGATGGCCGGTGTCGATATCTCTGTTTTCCTCCCAGGGGGGGTCAGTCTCTATGGCAGATCGGTTCGTAACGTCGAGACTGAGGGCTGGGCCGAGCACTCCTACGAGCTTGACTTCAGTCTGGGGGACTTCAACTTCCGCCCCTACTATTCGATGTTCAAGTACGAAGACTATTTCGCTACCGGTGCCAACTCCGTTAACCCCTTTAAAGCTATGGCGACTACCGGTGAAGAAATCGACCTTGTCGGTCTGGATATAACCTGGCTGGAATCCGCAACATGGACCTTCGGTGGCAAGTTCAAGTACTACGACTACGATATCGCCGATACCAACTATTATTATTCGGCTCTGGTGACCTGGCATGGTGAAGGGATGACTGAGATCGGTGGTGAACTGGGCTATATGGATGGTGACCTGTCCAAACAGACCTACCTGCTGACGCGTCTCTATGGCTACTGGGATGGCCTGGGCGATGCCCTTTGGGTTGATTTTGCCACCGCCGACATGGTCTATGCCTCGTACGATGAAGATATCTACAATCAGGATTATTCCTTCTTCTCCTCCCTTGGCGTCGGCAAGACCTTCATGGATGGCGCTCTGAACATCAAATTCTCAGGTGATTACAGCGCGGATCCCTATTTTGACGATGATCTGCGCGGCATGCTGAACCTGACCTATAAATTTGATAACAGCAATTAGGACTGTATATGTCTATATCCCCTAGGAGTTCTGCCATGTTGAAAGAAATGCTTCTGCCGCTTGCGGTTGTACTTGTTACTCTTGGGATTCTTGGAGCTTGTTCCACCATGGAGAGCAGCTACCAGCTGCCGGCCAGCCATCCTTCTGCTGCCGATCTGGAAGAGCAGCCCCGGAACTGCACAAACTGCCATGATCCACAGGGCGAAAATATCCCCTATGAAAGATTTGTCCACGGACCTTACTGGGCGGACAACCATCGCCAGGCGGCCTACCAGGGCGAGCGGGTCTGTGGTCTCTGCCACCAGACCAGCTACTGCAATGACTGTCATGCTATCAACGTCGAGTTGAAACCCTCACTCAAAGATCAGACCGGCAATACCCGCCGCATGCCCCATCGCGGAGATTACCTGAGTCGTCACCGGATAGACGGTCGGGTCGACCCGACCTCCTGTTTCCGCTGTCATGGGAATCCTAAATCGGCAAAAACCTGTGCGTCTTGTCACGGCTAGTCCGACAGGTTCCCAGAAAAATATGGAGGCAAAGATGAGACGGATTGTAATGCTGCTGTGCCTGGTTCTTCTGGTTGTTATTTCCTACGGATGTTCGGACAGCAGTTCGGATGCACCGGCTGTCGGTGAGGTCCACCCCGCCAACTGGTTGACCACTCATGGAGCTGATGCCAATGACGATTTGCGCAGCTGCCAGGGATGCCATGGCCTCGATTTTAACGGCAGTGGCGATGCCGTCAGCTGCTACAGCTGTCATCTTGGAGGACCGCCATTCGCAACCCATCCTCCGGGCTGGACTGATGTCCGTCAAGATCATCAGGGTTTTCCGCTCGACTTTAGCTGGACCGGTTGTGCCGCGGGCGCCTGCCATGGCCCCACGTTGCAGGGTGGGGATGTCGGCCCCAGCTGCTTCAACGACTCCGCTCTGTGCCATGTCGCGACCAATGGTGATCCGCCAGCTTCACATCCCCTGCCTTATACCAGTCCGTCCGCTCATGGTATTCCCGGAAAAGACAACCTGGTCTACTGCCAGAATTGTCACGGTCGTCTCCTGAATGATTTCCTCGGTGGCTATGTCGCCGATCTCTTCCCGGATGGCAGCCCGGAAATTAACGACAACGGCAACTGCCGGGACTGTCACTTTGGTTCGATTCATGATGCGGCCAACGCCCACCCGAACAACTGGACGAAAAACTCCAATTCGAGTGACCGGACACATGCGGCCTCCGGCAACCTGGAGACCACCTGCGTGATCTGCCATAACCTGACGATCGATACGACGCCGGGGAACAACACCCCGGGGCCTTTCCCCGGGGCACCCAGTTGTTATACCGTTGAGTTCACCAATGCCAACGGGATTACGTCGAGCTGCCATCCCGGCGGCCCCGGCGCTTTCCATGATGTCGGCCAGGATTGGCTGCTGCCGAGCGGCCATGTGGCTGCAGCGATTGCTAACGACCCCGCCTGTTTCGACTGCCATACACTGACGGCGGCTGGCGGTGGCGATGATCCAGCCTGTGAGGATTGCCACACTGCTGGAGATCCGCTGACTGTTCTCAACTGTACCTCCTGTCATAACACTCCGCCGGACAGCCTGGTTCCTCAAGGGGCCAATCAGCCCAACCTGGCTGGAACACATGTGGGCCATGTCGACTTCACCCCAACCACAACAGACTGTAGCGCCTGCCATGAGGGCGGGGGTACGGGGAGCCTGACCCACTATGACCGCGTGGACCAGACGACTCCGAATTACCCGGCTGAAGTGGTTTTCCTGCCGCTCTACGAAGCCAAGACCGGTGGTGCCACCAGCTATGACGAAGCTGCTCAGACCTGTGGCAATATCTCCTGTCACGGTGGTCAGACCTCCCCGGACTGGACCGCAGGGATGATTACTGTAGCAAGCGACTGCACTTTCTGCCACCAGCTGGCCAGTGTCTCGGACCAGTACAACAGTTACAGCTCAGGTCGTCACAGCAGCCATGCTGAAACCGGTGGATGGGCCGACAACCTGGGGTTCGATCCGACCTGCTCAGCCTGTCATGATGCTGCAACCTTGCCCGCCAGCGGCCATTTCGACAATCTCGATTCGGCTGTGGTCGAGGGTGACCCGGTGGCGACCTTGCTGGCGAGCCTGAATTACGATAATACTACGGACCCTGCCAATCCGACTTGTACGGATGTCGCCGGTTGTCATAGCGGAACCCGCGTCTGGGGCGTCGGCTCCGGGGCAACTCATCCGACAGACGGTTCCTACCGGCCGGGGACTGTCCATGGATCGGATGCCAAAGTCAACCTGGCCAACTGTCAGAGTTGTCATGCCACCCCGGCCAGCGGTGGCCCGAACCCGCTGTTCACAGTAGACATCATTCAGAACAAGGGGGACGAGAGCGATCCCACGGCTACGGGCTGCATGAAGTGTCACAATGCCGATACGGCTCATCCCTCTTCTAAGGGGGCGACGGAGGTTGTCCACTGGTACGATTCCGTGGACAACTCATTTATAACCCACAACAATGCCGCCGGTAATGATGCTGCTACCATTGATGCGACCTGTGGCTTGTGTCATCCCGGTTTAGTCGGATCGATCGGTAATGGCGGCTTCGATTGTCTCTTCTGTCACGTGTCCGATCCGGCCGGGGATGCTGTCGGTACCTGTACCTCTTGTCATGCTACCCCTCCATCTGGAAATGCGGTGCCAAATCGCACAGGCCGCCATGACAAAAATGACCACAAGCTGACCTGCAGTGTTTGCCATACCAATGATGGGCCGGATGGAACGGTTCTTGCCGCTGAACATTTCACCTTTCCGGTTGGCGGTAACCCGAATTTCGGCCAGGCAAACCTGCGGCCGGTTCCTAACACCACGCCGTCTGACATGACCTTCACACAGACGGCAAGCAACGTAACCTGTTTCAACAGTTGCCATGGCAAGGATCATGGCAGCAGTGGCAAGTCCTGGTATTGATGAAAGAATAACCTTCTTTGCGGGGCGGCTCAGGCCGCCCCATTTTTTTGGATTTATAATCCAAACAAAGGCAAAACCATGCTTAAGCATTTACTAACGCAAAGACGCGGAGACGCAGAGAGAAATGACTGTGAATGAGACCCTTGAGATTTAAGAGCTTTTCCTCTGCGTTCTTAGCGCCTGCGTTAAACCTTTTTGGGGTTGTAGAGTTGTTTTTTTCAGGTATCAGAATAGAGTCAGGTGGTTATGCGTTCCCCAAGACGTTACAAAACCAACCAGAGTTTTGTGAAATCAAGCAGATAAACAAGTCGTACCCCTTCCTTAATTTAACATCGGTAGCATAATATGATATGGTCTGTCAGTTAATTGTCATTGCCAGGAGGGTAGCGGGTTGAATGCCAATGCGGTCTTAGCCTTATTTCAGAAGTTTCACCGCGAGCTCTGCCTGCTGCTGCTGGTGCTGCTTGGTCTGGCCTGCGGCCAACTGGCGGCGACGCTTGTCGGCATGATTCTGCGCCCGGACGCTACTTTCGAATTGACCAGCAGTCCTGCCACCGGAGCCGTTAACAGCCAGATCACCGATCGCGACCTGAACCGAATCCTGCAGCAGAATATTTTTGACCCGACCGCGCGCGGTGATCGTTCCGTCACGATTAAACCCTCACAAACTGACACCAGCCCCAAAACATCAACCCGCAAAGATCTCGCCCTGGTTGGCACACTGGTCTCTGGAGCCAATTCCACAGCTCTGGTCAAAGTTGGTAAGGAGATCAAACTGTTTCACCTGGACGACCCGCTTCCTGGAGGAGGGCACGTCGAGAAAATCCAACGCAACCGGGTCATCATTCGCAACCGGGATAAGTCAACCACCGAGCTGACCGTGCTGGAAAATCAGTCTGGCAAGTTACGGCGTAATGAAAATTCGTCGTCCAGTGCGGGTATTCAATCCGCGGGTAACAACCGCTGGCAGGTTCCCCAGACCGTAGCCGATGCTGCCCGTACCAATATTGCTGAGCAGATGAGGTTGGCGCAGCTGGAGCCTCGGATCATTAACGGTCGAACTGACGGTTTCATGGTCAGTAAGCTTAACCCACGGTCGATACTTGCCAAAATGGGGATCCACCGTGGCGATGTGATCTTGAAAGTTAACAATATGCCGATTGATAGCCCCGAAAAAGCCCTGCAGATCTTGCAGCAGCTCCGGGAGGCCCGCCAATTGACGGTCGACCTGGAGCGTAAAGATAAACCGATGACGCTTTCCTATGAAATTAACTGATGCTTATGAAATCAACTGAGGAGGTCCTCTTGGTAAAAACCGCGACCAAGTACCGTTTGCTGGGAGTCCGCTGTCTGGTCGGTTTGCTGCTTCTGGCCCTGGTGCTGCCGTCCTCGTTGCTTGCCCAGAGCCAGCAGCGACAGGGCGACATGACTGAAGGGCAGGTCACGCTCGACTTCAGGAATGTGGAACTGACCGACCTGATTCAGACCATCAGCGAGCTGACCGGAAAGAACTTCCTTTATGACGATAAGGTCAAAGGCAAGGTCACGATTGTCTCCCCGGAAAGCATGACTCTCGAAGAAGCGTACCAGCTCTTTCTCTCGGTGCTCTATGTCAAAGGTTACACCATTGTACCTTCGGGCAAGGTCAATAAAATCGTGCCGATCAAGGGGGCTCGGAGTGAAAGTTTGCCGACTATTGTCGATAATTATCGGCATAATACGGAACAATTTGTCACCCGTCTGGTGCGATTGGAGCACATCAATGCCGCAACGATTGCTACCACCGTGTTGGCACCTTTGGTGGCAACGACCGGCCACCTGCTCGCCTATCCGCCAACCAACACCCTGATCATCACTGACAGTGGAGCGAACATCGAACGCCTGATGAGGATTATTCGTGAGCTTGATCTGCCTGGTTCGGCCAATGTTCTTGAGGTTTTTCCACTGCAAAACTCTGACGCCGAAGAGATTGCCAAAATCTGCACTGAAATTATTACTCAGCCTGGTGTAAGCCGTGTTCGCAAGGCGGGTACACCAACCGCACAGGGGAAAATCAGCAAGGTGATCCCTTATACACGGACCAACTCGTTGATTGTCATGGCGAATGCAGATGACATGGAGCTGATCAAGGGCTTGATCCTGCTCATGGATCAGGAATCAGAGAGCAAACGCGCCAATATCAACCTCTACTATCTGGAAAACGCCGATGCTGACACTCTGGCATCGACCCTCAACGAGATACTGACCGGTATCAAGACCCAGACCCGGGCCGGCAGTAACAAGCGGGACAACAAAGGGCCGCTTTCCTCCGGGCCGGTGACTATTACCGCCGACAAACCAACCAATTCACTGATTATCAATGCCGGCCATGAAGATTACATAACCTTGCAAGGAATCATTAAGCAGCTTGATATCAAGCGCAAGCAGGTCTACGTCGAGGTCCTCATCATGGAACTCTCAATGGATGCCACGCAACGCCTGGGTGTTTCTCTACAAGGTGCCGCTACTATTAACGGTCATAGTGTGATTTTAGGTGGCAGCAACCAGAACACCGGACCAGTTGGTCTCAGAAATGCAATAGATAATGATGACGGTGGGGTGCCATCGTTGTTGACTCAGGCTGTCGATGGTCTGTTGGCTGGCGGTTTTTTCAACCCGATCACGATTGATGGCCCGAATGGCAATAAAATTACCGTGCCAAGTCTTTCGGTGCTGATTGACCTTTCCCAGACCGATAGCGATGTCAATATCCTTTCCGCTCCGCGACTGCTGACCTCTGACAACGAGGAAGCAGAAATCATCGTCGGTGCCAATGTCCCGGTCATCACGGGTCGTTTGACGGACTCTGGCAGCAATGGCCTGGCTCAGAGTGTTTCTGTAGAACGTCAGGATGTTGCCTTGATCCTGCGCTTTACTCCGCAAGTGACCGAGGGCGATCTGGTCCGACTGACGATTTATCAAGAGCTGACCGATATTGTTCCTGCCAGTCCGGCCTTAAGTGCCAGTGTCGGTGATCCAAACGAGGTCGGCCCGACCTTTACCAAGCGTGTACTGCGTAACACGGTATTGGCGGAGAACGGTAAGACTGTGGTGCTTGGTGGATTGATAGACAGTAATATCACAGAGTCAGTGACCAAAGTGCCGCTCCTAGGCGATCTGCCTTTCATTGGCTGGCTCTTTCGCCGCACCTCCTCAACGGAGGAGAAAACCAATCTGCTGATTTTTATCAATCCGACTATTGTTAAGGACTCTGGTGACCTGGCTCGAATTACTGGACGTAACCGTCAGGCTGCCAGCGGCTTTTTGACCAACGATATGGTTGAGTCTCTGCCGGAGAATTTTTTCGGTGAATTGGGCGGCACACCGAAGCCCCAGGAACCTGTCGAGCCGGGACTGGAGACTTATGGCGTCGATCAGGAAGCAACGACTCCAGGTGAAGAGAATAGTCCCGCAGGTAGTGACCAATGGGTGACACCGACTCCACGGCGGAGTTCCGACCAATAACTCTTGCCAATAACATAGATGGGGCAGTCCAAAGATGCATAGCTGGCGATTGATCGGTGACATACTCGTTGAAGATTTTGATCTGGCACGGGAGCAGGTTGATGCAGCCCTGGCCGAACAGCAGCAGACGCCGAAACGGCTCGGCGAGCTGTTACAAGCCAGCCAGTCGATCGACTCGACTCTTCTGGTTCGCGCTCTGGCGATCCAGCACGACCTGGAATTCATCGATTCCATTCCTGCCGAAACGACCGTTGACGATCTGCACACCTTGATTCCAATCGGATTCGCCAAGCAGTATCGTATCTTCCCGCTCTCTCGAAGTGCCAATCGACTACAGGTTACAATCTGTGATCCAGGCGACAGCCGTCCGATCAACGATCTGAGTACCTTGACCGGGGCTCTGATCGAACCCTGCCTTGCCACTCCAGAGGAAATCCTGCGGGCCATCAACCGGGCCTACGAAAAGCAGGCGGGGGGGACCGGTGACGTGATTGAAGAGATTGAAGGAGACAGCGTTGATGGCTTATCCGACTCTTTTGAACCTCGTGACCTGCTTGACAGCTCTGATGAAGCGCCGATTATCCGTTTCGTCAATAGCCTGATCACCCAGGGATTTAAGGAACGGGCCAGTGATATTCATATCGAGCCTTTCGAACAGGAACTCATTGTCCGCTACCGGATCGATGGACTTCTCTACGAAGTCAACAAGCCACCACTAAAAGCCCACGCCGGGATTGTCTCCCGTATCAAGATCATTGCCCAGCTGGATATTGCCGAAAAACGCCTGCCACAGGATGGCCGCTTCCGCGTGCGTATGGGAGGCCGGGATATGGATATACGTGTCTCAATCCTGCCCACTGCTTTTGGTGAACGCGTGGTTTTGCGCCTGCTTGATAAGGCGTCAAGTGTTCTCAGTCTGGAAGAGATCGGACTTGAGGGAGACCTGCTGAAACCTTTTGAGGCGATGATCAACAAAAACCACGGGATTTTTCTGGTCACCGGTCCGACCGGGTCCGGCAAAACCACCACCCTGTATGCTGCCCTGACCCGCCTCAATAACCGTGAGAAGAACATTATTACCGTTGAGGACCCAATTGAGTATCAGTTGCCGGGTGTCGGTCAGATTCAGGTTAACCCGAAAATTGACTTAACCTTCGCCAATGGCTTGCGCTCAATTTTGCGCCAGGATCCTGATATCATTATGGTCGGCGAAATTCGTGATCGTGAAACCGCCGAGATCGCCGTACAATCGGCCTTAACTGGACACATGGTCTTTTCGACCCTGCACACCAACGATGCGGCCGGTGCTTTAACCCGTTTGGTTGAAATGGGCATTGAACCGTTTTTGGCGGCTTCGAGTATCGTCGGTATCTTCGCCCAGCGCCTGGTGCGATCGATCTGCCCACACTGTAAGGAGCAGCACCAGCCGCCAGGGGAACTGCTGCATGAGATCGCCAGTGAGAACCCACTACCGGCCGGGGCCTCCTCCTATCGTGGCGCAGGCTGTGACAAGTGTATGCAGATTGGCTATTGGGGGCGCACCGGTATTTACGAATTATTGAAGGTGGATGATAAGGTGCGCGAGCTGCTGTTGCAGGATAAGGACGCCACTTCGATCAAGAAAGCCGCTATAGAGGGGGGCATGCGCCCCTTACGAAATGCTGGTCTTGACAAGGCGCTGCAGGGCATCACAACTCTTGAGGAGGTGATGCGTGTCACCCAGGAGGAGGTCTAGGTGCCGCTGTTCGAATACACCGGACTGGATGGTCAGGGCCGCAAGGTTTCCGGCCGGATTGAAGGAGCCGGGCGCAGTCTGGTCTCTCAACAGTTACGCGAACAGGGAATTTTTCCGACCGAACTCCACGAAAGTGCCAGCGCGCGTGTGCGTCATCGCTGGTCGAACCTGCTGGTCAGTCTGCAGCGTTCAACAGCGGAGCTCGCCTCGGCAACTCGTCAGCTCTCTACCCTGCTCGGCGCGGGTCTGTCCCTCGATGTTGCCCTGGGTACTGTTGCCGAACAGACCGACCAACCGATGATCGGTCGGGTCCTGTCTGATGTTCGCGAAGAGGTCATCCAGGGAAACCCGTTGCACCAGGCGCTGGCCAGGCATCGGGCGGTCTTTACCGATCTTTTTATCAATATGGTTCAGGTCGGTGAAAACAGTGGTACGCTCGACGAAGCTTTGCAACGGTTGGCTGATTTTCTCGAGAACCAGGCCCGGACTCGGGCGCGCATCCAGGCGGCCTTGGCCTATCCGGTGCTGATGACTCTGGTAGGGAGCGGCGTACTTGCCTTTCTCTTTGTCTTTGTCGTGCCGAAGATCACCCGTATGTTGCAAGAGATGGAGATGGCTCTGCCCTGGCCGACTCTGCTGCTAATCAATCTGGTCGACCTGCTGGTTGCCTGGTGGTGGTTGCTGGCGATTGGGCTGGTGGCCGGTGTCACACTCCTGCTGCGTTATCGACGTTCTGAACGCGGACGTTTGCGGACCGACCAGATGCTCTTGAAGGCACCGTTATTAGGTCGTCTGCTCCTGTTGATTGCAACGTCCCGTTTCTCACGTACCCTTGGAACACTACTGCAGAGTGGTGTACCGCTGATCAAGGCCCTGGACATCTCCCGTAACCTGCTCGCCAATCGCGTATGGAGCCAAGCAGTGGAGAGCGCCATTGTGAAGGTTCAGGAAGGCGGTAGTCTCGCTGTTGCTTTACGGGCAAGCGCGGTCTTCCCGCCAATGCTGGTCCAGGTGACAGCTGCTGGTGAACAGAGCGGCAAGCTGGAAGAAATGTTGTTTCGGGTTGCTGACACTTACGAGCATCAGTCTGACCTGTCCATCACCGGTATGCTCTCTCTGCTCGAACCGTTGATGATCCTCTTCATGGGTGGCGTGGTCGGCTTTGCGGTTCTGGCCATTTTGTTGCCTATCTTCCAGGCGAGCCAGGGATTTGGATAATAGAAAAGGCAGCTTACGTTGATTCAAAATTAAGGAGTCTGACATATGTTCTCACTTAACAATCGTCTTCAACGCGGTTTTACCCTGATCGAAATTATGGTGGTCGTGGTGATCCTCGGCATCCTGGCTGCAGTCATTGTGCCGCGTTTGCTGAGCCGCCCTGATGAGGCCAAGGTCACCAAGGCCAGGGTGGACATGAAGAGCATTGAAGCGTCGCTCGGACTGTTTAAACTCGACAACGGCTTTTATCCTTCCACGGAGCAAGGCCTCAAAGCTTTGGTCAACAAGCCGGAGACCGGACGCATTCCGGCCAAATATTCGGTTGACGGCTACCTGAAAAAAGTGCCGGTTGACCCGTGGAATAACCCGTATCTCTATATCTCACCAGGAGTACATAGCCGTGATTTCGACATGATCAGTTATGGTGCGGACGGCGAACCGGGTGGTGAAGAATTTGATACTGATATTAACAGCTGGGAGCTTGACTAGGAACTGAGAGCCAGGCCTCATGGATGAACTTGCAGTGGACCCATTAATGGTTCGAAAGTCCTCAGGACAGGCCGGATTCACCCTGATTGAGCTGCGGGTGGTGGTCGTACTGCTGGCTCTATTTGCCATCTTTACCATCCCACTCTTTAGCGCAACCGGGACCAGTGATCTCGGTTACTCTGCTCGGCGCCTGGGTGGTACGATCAAGTATCTGTTTAACGAGTCTGCTCTGACTGGCAGAGAGCATCGCCTGATTTACAATCTGGACCGTGGCACCTACCGGGCCCGGATTGTTGAAGCGGACGGAGAGATCGTCGATCTTCCCGGGTTCGGTAAAGAGACCTCACTGGCCGGTGATGTCCGTTTTCGTGATGTGCAAGTGCCAGGAAGGGGCACTTTTACCTCCGGTGAGGTGACAGTGCGGATTTATCCGAGTGGTTGGGTCGAGGAAACAGGCGTCCATTTCGAAGGTGAATCGGGCGACGTTTTAACCCTGCGTGTTATGCCGCTGACCGGAACCAGTGAAATTTTTGAGGGCTACAAGACGCTATGATGGATATAACCATTAAAGCACCCGGGCGACTTATCACTGTTCGTCAACTCAAAATCTCTGGGCAACGGGCCTTTACGCTGCTCGAAATTATGGTTGCGCTGGCCATTGTTGGTGTTGCCATGGTGGCTCTGTTGAGTCTTGGCAATCGTTCCATCGGCGTGCATGACCGTCTGCAACATTTGACCCGGGCGACTTTGCTGGCACAGCAGAAAATGGCGGAGAGTGAACTCGAAGCTCGTCATGGCGGTGTGGCGCAATTGACCAACAGTACCGGAGCTTTTAGCGAGCCATTCACCGATTACCAATGGCGTATCGATATTGTCAACACTCCGCTACCAGCGGTACAGATGGTCACGGTCACTGTCCTCTGGGGTGATGAAGAGCGCAATGAGGGAGGCGATGTTACCTCTTTCCGCTTCTAATCTACGAAAGCGGCGCGGGCTGCGCGGTTTCACTTTGATTGAGATACTGGTCGCCATCAGCTTGTTGGCGATTGTTCTGACCTCGGTCTATGGAATTTTTGGTAGTGTCAATGCGACCAAAATACGTCTCGATAGTGATAGTGCAGAGTATCACCTGGCACGCGTGGTCTTTGACCGCCTCGGCCGGGAGCTGCATGGTGCCTACTATCGGCGCGGCGACCAGACTACACTGTTTCGCGGCGGAGTTAATGCTCAGGGCGAATCGTTCCTGGAGTTGACGACCACGGCAGTGACCCCCTTAAGCGCTACAGGCACGGGGATTGCGGCGGTACGCTATCGTCTGGTAGCAGATAAAGAATCGAATCAGGGCAGTAACGTGCTGCTGCGTGGTGAGCACCCCCGGCAGTCAGCATCGCGTGCTGTTGATGATCGCATGATGCGATTGGCACCAGGTGTCTCAAGTCTGTCTCTGCGTTTCTACAGTGAAGGTAACTGGCAGGATGAGTGGGATGCCCGGCAGGATGGACTGCCGCAACTGGTAGAAGTTACTCTGGTCGTTGGCCGTGATGAACAACAGCAGACCCCGTTCAGGACAGCTTTTGACATTCCGGACGTCAGCATACAATGAATCAGCGCGCGGTGAAAAGCTCCAGGAGCAATCGAGGCATGGCCCTGTTGGTGGTGCTGGTTGTAATCGCCCTGTTGACCTCCCTGGTGACAGAGCTGGCTTTTTCAACCCTGGTTGACTTGCGCTTGACCGAAACCTTTCGCGATACTACCCGGGCCTACTACCTGGCTAAAGGGGGGATCAATGCCGGGCGGATGATCATCCAGGATGATCACAACGGCTATGACGGTTTCGATGAATTCTGGAGCCAGGGGATCATTAATTACCCGGTCGGTGATGGTGCTGTCACTGTGCGCATTTACGATCAGGACGGCAAGCTTGGGATCGATGCCTTGGTTGATGGCAACACGCCGACAACTCTGATGGTCGATCGCTTTTACCGACTGTTCATTGCCCTGGATCTCGAAAACTTCGCTGACCCGGCTGAGTTGACCGCTGCCTTAATCGACTGGCTTGACAGTGGCGACACCCCATACCAGAGGGTTCTTACTGACAGTGCTGACATCCCGGTTGCTGGCGCTGAGACCGCTTATTACCAAGGACTGTCGCAACCGTATCCGGTCAAGAATGGTCGCCTGGAGACCCTCGAAGAGCTGACCCTGATCAAGGGGTTTACCCCGGAGGTTCTGCGTCGGGTTCTGCCGCATGTCGGTTTGCATGATCAGACCATGGTGAATATCAATACCGCCAGTGCAGAGGTGCTCATGTCTCTTGATCTGGAAATTGACACCGGAGTGGCTGAAGAGCTGATCCAGTATCGACGGGAGTCACCCATAAAACGTTTGCAACAACTTGAAGACGAGATTCCAACGTTAGCCTACAGCGCCCTGAAATCCCTTGGCAACCAGAAGCATCTGGGGGTGCGAAGCAGCCGTTACCGGATCGAGGCCGATGCAATGGTCAATGATGGTCAGCGTCGTCTTCTGGCCGAAGTGGATAAACAAGGCAACCAATTACTATTTTTCAAGGTAAACTGACTGCTATGACAAAACGATTGATCGGCATTGATCTTGGCCAGAAAGGTCTGCGACTGGCTGTCCTCACCCGCGAGCAAGGTGTTATCTCGGTCGCTTCGGTTACGGAAAGCCTTCATGAAGAGACAGTCGACCAAGTGGCCATCTTAAAGGATTCTCTGAGCGGTGATTTTCATCTTGGTGACCGTCTGGCCGCCTGCTTACCGGGTGGATCCGCCTTTGTGCGGCGATTGACTGTCCCTTTCAACGAGCGCAGAAAAATAATGGCCGCTCTTTCGTTTGAACTGGCATCCCAATTGCCGGTCGCTCTTGATGACTACACCACAGCGATGCAGTCGCCTGTCAAAAACCCGGAGGGGGCCGTTGTCGTTGCGGCCGCAGTCAAAACGACTCAACTAGCTGAAACCTTGGCGCCCTTTGACGAGTTGGGAATTCCCTTACATGTCCTTGACCTGGCTCCGCACGCCTATGTGACCGGTCTCAAAGATTTTCTGGCTGATGGTCTTCTGATCTGTGCTATGGAGCAGGGAACCAGCCTGGCCTTGATAAGTTCAGGAGAGGTTGTTGATTATCGACAGTTGCCCTTTAGCTCGGAGACGTCGGTTGCTGATCAGGCTCGTGCCATCCACCGGGAAGCGACAGCCCTGGGTCGAACACAGTCGTCTGATAGAATAACCCTGCAACTGATGGGGTCTCTGGCCACCCGCGAACTGGTCAAAGAACTTTGCGCCCTGCGGGATAATGTAGAATTACTCTCTATCGATCTTAACGGTCAGATCATTGAAGCACCGTTGCTGCCGGCTGTAGCTCTTGCTTTAAGAGCCGCTGATACCGGCAAGGGCCAGGTTTTTAACTTGCGCCAGGGGCCCTTCGCTCTCAAGGGCGAATGGGTTGGTTTGCGCAAAACCCTGGTGCTGGCAGCCTGTCTGGCTGGACTCACCCTGATTACTGTTGTTGCCAGCATGGGACTGAATTACTACGACAAACAACAGCAGGCTGACAATTTGCAGCAACAGATAGTCACACTTTACAAAGAGACCTTTCCACAAGCGACCACGATCGTTGATGTGCCTCTGCAGATGAAAAGTGCAATCCGCCAGTTGCAAGAGGACGTCGGTATCATCGCTTCTGGTCAACCTTCATCCTTGCATCTGTTGCGCACCCTCTCCGATTTACCAGAGTCGCTTACTGTCGATATCGACGAATTCACCATGGAACGTAACGAAGTGCGGATTTCCGGACGTACCAGTACTTTCGAAGCCGTTAACCGCATGGCCGAGATATTTCGTAACTCAGCCAATTTTGAAAAAGTCGAGGTAGCTGAATCGAAAATGGATCTGGCCGGCAAGCAGGTCAGCTACCGCATGCGCATGACCTTGAGTGGGAAGGGTGCGTCATTATGATCAAAACCCTGAATCAACGAGAACGTTATGTGCTGGCGGGTGGGGCAGTGGTCCTTGGCCTTTTACTGATTATCTTTGCTGTGGTGATCCCCTACGGAACGGCCATGGAACGCCTCGATAAAACGATCATCTCCCGTCAGGGACAGCTGGAGGAGGTCAGGCAGTTACAGGCCGACTACCTGCTTCTCAAGAAACAGACTGGTCAGTTGCAACGCGACCTGGCCCGACCTGAGGCCACTTCACCCTTGACCTTTCTCGAAGAGACCGCCAGCCGGATTGGTGGCCGCGAAAATCTTGTCCTGATGCGGCCACTGCCAGCAGTCACGCAAGGCCAGTTGCGCATCGAGACCACGGAATTTAAGCTGGAACGGCTTGGCCTGGAGCAGGTGTTGCGAATTTTACAAGCAGTTGAGCAGGCACGACCGCCGATGCGAGTCGTTCGACTACACCTTAAACAACGTTTTGACAACGCAGCACAGCTTGATATGAATGTTACGGTCAACTCCACACGGAGAAATTGATGCGGTTTACGAAGCCTTTTCAACGCCAGTCCTCCGGCGAGTCCAGGAAATCCGGGAATCTTTACCTTACTGTCGGAGTCGGTCTTTTTATTGTCGGCCTGCTTTGCAGCTTTTACCTGACTTTTCCTGATGCGCTTCTCAAACAACGGCTAGTCTACGAGCTCGAAGCCCGGCTGCCAGTTCAGGTCGATCTTGTCGAAGCCGCTTTGCAACCGTTGCTGACTCTGAGTGGTGAGGGGATGACGGTCCGTTTGTCTGGTCAGACTGAAACTCTCTTGCACATTGATACTTTTCAGGTTGGCCCCCAATGGGGCAAGCTGCTCACTGGAGATGTCGGGCTCAAGGGCACAGTCAACCCTTCTTCAGGTGAACTTGCTTTCGCCTGGCAACCGGACGGACCGCTGGCCATGACCGGCACCACCTTGCCACTCGACATCTCTTTGGCGACCAGTCCAAAGATGCGTATCACCGGAACTCTCACATCCGGACAGGTGACAACTGCTGTCCCTCTGCAAAGTGCGACTGAGAGTCGTATCGATATAAATCTCGCTCAGGTCGTTGTGCAGGGGCTCGAAGCTTTAACTGCGAACGCGGCTGGTTTGCGACTCGGCGAAATTTCACTACAGGTGAGCGGTCAAGGAACCTCTTTCTCCATCACACATCTGCAAACCAGCGGTGGCGATCTACTGGTCACAGGAACAGGAACCTTGATGCTGGCGGTTGCTAATCCACAGTTTAGTCGGATCAATCTCAATCTGACAATCCGCGCTGGTAGCCAAGCCGACGCGACTCTGGTCAGTCTCCTTGAGCTCGTTGGAACCAAGCAGGCTGATGGTAGCCAAAAACTCCGTCTCACGGGCACCTTGGCCAAGCCCATCGTCAGGTAAAACATTATGAATAAGGCTCTTCGCACACTCTTCCTGCTCGGTACACTTATCCTGTTCCCTCTCTTGGGCACTGCCAATCCTGCCCTGGCTCTCGACCTGTCCCCATTCCAGGTGCGTAACCTATCGCCGACGGCCCTGGTCCACGGTCTGGCGATTGCCGAGACACCAAACTTGCTGCCAGCTGGGAAAACCGCTCTGCAGACTCACTTCGATCTGGCTAATAATGCCACGTTGAACACACGGAGCGGAGAATCGATCCAGCTTGACGGTGAGACCTATATTGCGACTCTGGGACTGCGCTACGGGCTTAGTGACCAACTACAGGTTGGGATCGATCTGCCCTGGGTCTGGCACTCAGAAGGCTTTATGGATGGTTTTATCAGCGATTGGCATGACTTCTTTAGTATGTCCAATGGGGATCGGGATGTCATGAAGAACGACCAGCTGGATTACCTCTATTCTCACGATGGTGATGAGCGTCTGCGCCTGCAGGATGAAGCTGATAGTCTGGGCGATGTGCGTCTGCAACTTGCCTGGCAGTTCAAAACTACCGAGCAGTCAGCATTCACTCTGCAGACCCAGGTCAAGGCTCCGACCGGAGATGCCGACAAACTCACCGGCAGCGAAGCCTGGGATTTTTCACTTGCTCTCTCTGCGCAACATGACTTTCCGCTGGGTAAAGGGCAGGGGGCGTTCTGGGGCGGGTTCGGAGTCAACTGGTTGGGTGATGGTGAAGTTCTCGAAGAGGATGTTGAAGACTTTGTAGCTAATGGCTGGCTTGGTGCTGGCTGGAGTCCTCTCGATTGGCTGGCTCTCAAAGTTCAGATCGATAGTCATACCGCTCTGTATGACAGTGATCTGAGAGAACTAGGCGATCCGGCCGTTATGATGACGATGGGTGGCACGCTCGGCCTGGGTGAGAACACTCTTCTTGATATCGGGGTCGGCGAAGACCTGAGTGTTAACGCCTCACCGGATGTTACATTTCATCTTAGTCTTGCGCACAGGTTCTGAAATACAATTTACATTCTCCGAACTTATTTCACCATCATCTGCCCAGGATATTCAGCAACGACCCGGCCGATGTTAAATGCGTTGCAACCGGCTGATTCGAGTTCAGAGTTGAGTTGCGTTAAACTCTCCGCAGGTACCGAAATCAATAATCCGCCAGAGGTTTGCGGATCGGCGAGAATATCGACGATCTCGGGGGCTACGCGCTCGCGATTGACCACTTTAGGCATATAATACTCACGGTTGCGGTAGCTGCCGGCCGGAACCATGCCGATTGCGGCGAGATCCATCACCTGCGGATAGATATGCAGGGCAGAGGCCTCTATCTCAATGCCGATCTGACTGGCTTCAGCCAGTTCCAGAGTGTGACCGAGCAGGCCGAAACCGGTGATGTCGGTGCAGGCGTTGACGCCAACTTTAAGCATGACTTCCGATGCGGCGCGGTTCAGGCTTTCCATACCGCGAATGGCTTCGCCCATCTGGTCTTCCTGAATGACTTCACCCTTTAAAGCGGTCGCCAGGATGCCGACGCCGAGGGGCTTGGTCAAAACCAGCACATCGCCAGGCTGTGCACCCGCAGTGGTCACCAACTGTTGCGGATCGACCAGGCCGGTCACGGCCAGACCGTATTTTGGTTCATCATCCTCAACGGTGTGTCCGCCAACAACCAGTGCCCCGGCTTCATGGACTTTTTCCGCGCCACCTTTGAGTATCTCAACCAGAACATCGTGTCCCAGGCAGGAAGGAAACCCGACCAGATTCATCACCGTCAGAGGTTTCCCGCCCATAGCATAAATGTCGGAGAGAGCGTTGGCTGCGGCAATGCGGCCGAAAGTGCCAGGATCATCGACAATCGGTGTAAAGAAATCGACTGATTGCACCAGCGCGCAATCCTTTGCGATTTGGTAGACTCCGGCATCAGCAAATGGGATATCAGCGGTTAAAAGGTTCTTATCCTCAACGGTTGGTAGCTGGCGCAGCACCTGCGCCAATGGCCCCGGGGCCATCTTGGCGGCTCAACCGCTGGTTTTGGATAGGTGAGTCAGTTTCATGTCGTTGCACTCCATAACCAACAAGAAAGGTCGGCGTCTCTCGTCCCGCGTTAGGTTATTCAGGTAGTTTCCAGGCAACGCGTTCATCGCCCTTACGCATAGTATACTTGAGTCGGTCAAAGAGCTCCAGAATCGCTTGCGTCTGTTTGCGGGCGCTGCCGATCAGGTCGCGGAATTCGGCCAGCGTCAGGGTCTCTTTGTTGGCAAAGTGAGTCTTGAGATATGCCACAGCCTCCTGGTAGGCCTTTTTGTGAATCAGTGAATCATCATTGAGTCGAATCAGAGTGCCCTTAGAAAAGAGAAAGGTGAGCAAGGACTCGACCTGTGCATCAGGGACTCTGGCCAGGCCCAGCATATCAACCCGACCTTTCGCCTCAAAACCAGCATTAAGGTAAACCTCCTCCAGTTTTTGCAGCAGCAGCTTCTGCTCCTCGGTCGGTTGCGGAGAAAAATCGGTTTGGGCGACCCATTCACCACGTTGTGCCAGTTGTCCGTCTGTGATGAGATCGCCAAGGAGTTGTTCAAAGGCTTTCGGTGCAACCTTGGCAGGCAGAGTCGCTTTGAGAGTGGCGTGGGGAATGCCGGGTTGCAGGGGATTGTCACGATGGTAGTTTGCAACCGATTCCACCATGATGCGTTGCCAGGCACGCGCTGTTTCCACCGTAACCCATTGGTCACCAATCCGTTTGATTTGCCCAGCTATGGAAAGTCCTTCCAGTAACGCCGTGACCCGGTCACGGCCCAGCCCTGAGGCTTGCTCCAATTCTTTGAGCTTAACGCAGCCAAGTTCTGCAAGCTTCTGCACGATGAACGAGCCTTCACCCGATTCAAGTTCTTTGAGCGCCTGCATAACCTCTTTGCGAAAACGCTTATGCTTGACCGGGGCCGGATCGATAATCTGGCCGCCGCCGATGGTTGTCATTGGTGAATAGGAACGGACGATGAAGCGGTCCTGACGATGGGCGACCAGCGGTTGATCGAGGTGAAATTGCGCCAGTACGCTTTCTCCCGGTTTCAGTTCATCACGATCAAGCAGGGCCACCCGAGCAGTGACTTTGGCAGTGCCCATGTGCAGGTGAATCGGATCGCGGAATTTGAGTGGACGTGGCGCTTCTGGCAATAGATTGAATCGGGCATCAAAACGCTCGGTCATGGTGAAGAAACCAGGTGTGGCAACGACTGCGCCACGGACGAGATCGCTTCGTTCCATCCCGGCCAGATTGAGGGCGACCCGCTGTCCGGCACGGGCAACTTCAGCTTTTTCTCCATGAACCTGGATTTCACGGACTCGAACTGTCTCTCCCGGTGGCATAACTTCAACAGTATCGCCAACTTTGATGCGGCCGGAGAGCAAGGTGCCGGTGACCACCGTGCCGAAGCCACTGATTGTAAAATGACGGTCAATTGGCAGGCGGGTAGGGCCGTCCTCGTCGCGCGGCGGCAGTTCTTCGAGGATCTTCTGGATGGTCTTCTTGAGCTCTTCGATGCCGTCACCCTGAATCGCCGAAACTCTGCAGCAGGGTGCCTTCTCAAGGAAGGTCCCGGCGAAAGTTTCGCGCACCTCTTCTTCAACGATATCAATCCAGTCTGCTTCGGCCAGATCACACTTGGTCAGAATCAGGATGCCGCGCGGGATCTCTAACAGTTGCAATATCTGCAGATGCTCACGGGTCTGCTGCATAACGCCTTCGTGCACATCGATGACCAGCAGGACCAGGTCGATGCCGCCGATACCGGCGAGCATGTTGTGGATGAACTTCTCATGGCCCGGTACATCAACAACGCCAACCATACTGCCATTGGTCAGTTTGAAGGGGGCGAAGCCGAGTTCGATGGAAATGCCGCGTTCCTGCTCTTCTTTGAGACGGTCGGTGTTGATGCCGGTGAGCTTGTTGATCAGCACGGTTTTGCCGTGGTCAACATGTCCGGCTGTACCGATGATGTGGTAACGGGTTGAGGTGCTCATAAATTAAAACCTACAAAATAAAAAAATGTTTAACGCAAAGGCGCAGAGTCGCAAATAACCTTAGGGTGTATTTAGTTTCCCTCTGCGTCTCCGCGTCTTTGCGTTAATGGTCTTGTCCTGGGTTAAACGCCTGTTTCAAGGCAAGCAACAGAAGCTCCTTGTCATCATTGTTCAATGTGCGTGGATCAATCAGAAACTGATCATTCTGAATACGTCCGACAACCGCTGGCTCACAGCTGCGCAGTCGGGTCGTCAGGACGTTCAGTGACATCTCTTTTGGTTTCAGGGCAATGACTTGTCCTGGTAGCTCAGTCAGTGGCAGAGCACCACCACCGACAGTGGCGGCTGCTTCAATAATTGTACAGTCAGCGGCCTCGCCAATCACTTCCATTAATCGAGGTAGCAAGGTTTCGCAGCGTTGCTGTAGTTCCGCAACAGGGAGTGAGAGCATCTTCAGGGTCGGGACCTGCTCTAGTGCCTTCTGCGGGTCAAGATAAAGTCTGAGTGTCGCTTCGAGTGCAGCCAGAGTCAGCTTGTCGATACGTAGAGCACGGGCCATGGGATGTTTACGTACCTTATCGATGACATCTCGATTGCCGACAATGATCCCGGCCTGTGGCCCACCCAACAACTTGTCACCGCTGAAAGTGACCAGATCGATGCCGGTTTTCAATGCTTCACGTACGGTTGGCTCACGCGGCAGGCCGTAAGGAGTCAAATCCATCAGCAGGCCGCTGCCGAGATCTTCAAGGACCGGAATCTCATGTTGATGGGCCAGTACGGCCAAATCTTCGCCACTCACAGCTTCGGTAAAACCGAGAATGCGATAGTTGCTGGTATGAACTTTGAGAATCAGGGCTGTTTCGCTACCGAGTGCTTCTGCATAGTCTTTGAGGTGTGTCTTGTTGGTCGTGCCGACTTCGATCAGGCCGACACCGCTGGCGGCCATGATGTCTGGAATCCGGAAAGAACCACCGATCTCAATCAGCTCGCCGCGTGAGACCACGGCGCTGCTGCCACCGGCCAAAGCCGCCAAAGTGAGCATAACTGCTCCGGCGTTGTTGTTGACCACCGTAGCTGCTTCGCCACCGGTCAGCTTGCAGATCAACTCTTCAACATGAGTGAAACGCTTGCCACGCTGTCCTTCATCGAGATCATATTCAAGATTGGAGTAGCCTTGGCTGATCTCTGTGATTGCTTGCAGCGCGTCGCTGCAGAGCGGGGCTCGGCCAAGGTTGGTGTGCAGCAGGGTGCCGGTTACATTGATGACTTTTCGCAATGATGGTTTGGCCAGTTCTGCAACCCTTATAGCGACCAGACTGGCAACGGCACCAAGGTCGAGATCAGGCAACATAGCCTGTTCGTCCAGAAGTTGTTGGCGCAGGTCGTCAACTGTTTTCTGGGCGGCTTCACGGATCAGGATGTGAGGCTGTGTCTGCTCAAGTTCAGCAAGCAGCGGCGTGCATAAGAGTAGATCAATGGCGGGCAGAGTACGCAGAAGTGCTCGGCGATCAGACATGGATCACCTCCTGGTTGTTCAAGTAAAGATGTCTTGATGAGAGGTTCAGTCTTGAGAAGTAGAGGAAAGTTCGCGCATCAAGGTATTGATCTTGCCAGCGGCAACGGCCATAACGATTCCCTGAATGGCGCCGATTTCTTCGTTCGAGATGTTTTGTGCCTTGGCCACGCCAAGGTAGTACTCGATTCATGGCTGGCATTCCCGGGCTATCGCAGTGGCCAACCCGATCATTGCTGTGGTACGGGCATCAAGGTGCTCTTCGTTGCGGACGACATCGTAGAAATCGCAGAAGGCTTTATGTTGTTTGGGTGGCAACATCAGTTGGTGTGGTCCTCATGTGTGTCTTGAGTCTTAGGGTTCCCTCGTAGCTTATGTAACAAATTACCCCTTAATTTTCAACAATATTAAAATATTCTTGTCATTTGTCTGACGGCTGAAATTGACAGGGGCTCTCCCCAAGGTCTAATGGGAGGATCCCACCTGTGTGACAGGGATTGTCGTATAGTGTGTGCTGAAGAGCGTTTTTTGCCCTTCACGTCTCATTGTATGCGGGAGCACTCCCAGACCCCTTTGTTGGTCATGTTGGTCACCGTGAGCTCATCATTCGATCGGAAGTCCATACTGAATGTTTGCCCTTGTTTGGTGACGAACCGGTCTTCATCCAGGCGTGACCAACGACTGCCCTTTGCTTTGCTGAAGAAAGGCTCCTCCTGAATGAGGCGCCCGTCGGCAAAGAAGGAAATGTCGTAATTAAACACGTTGTTGGTGCATTCCCAGGTGCCGACCAGGGGGTCGACGGCGTTGCGATCCTGACCCCGGGAACTGCCGACATCAGCCGGCTCGCCGTACTGTGAGTCCAATAGGCGGCTCTGCAGGGACTCGACCGCCCGTTCAAGGCGATCTATACGGCGCTCTTGTTGCTGCAGTCGCTTTTCGAGGTCAGCGGTGTCAGGTGGTGCGGCCAGGGCCGAGGTTGAGAACATCAGGCCGGCGGCCAGTATTGAACTGATCAATATCTTCATGGTGGCTCCTTGGTAAGTCTGCCAAGATTTAAGGTGGGGAATTAACATCCTTTTCGGTGGTGATAATAAGTGTAGGTGTAAACACCTCCCGAAAGGCCAAACTCCTCAAGAGGAGAGGGCGAGAAGCAACAGATCCGGCTTTGTCGGGGGGCTGACGAATCAGAATTTGAAGCTGTTGAGAAAGCCGGTGTTGTCTCCTCTGCAGAGTAAGTGTCAGCATCCAGCAAGTATGGACCGAAACCTTGCAGTTCAAGGTACAATCCAAGTTGCCCAAGGGGCCGTTTTGTAGGAACTTGGTTTTTAATCATTGCCATGTGAGCTGCGTGATCTTCACCTTGCTGCTAATGTCCTTGATGGGCGCATCCGACAGCCTCCTAGAACAGATAATTGTCCTCACATGGTCGAAAAGCTCCAGACCGTACTTTCACTGGAGCCACCGCGACCATCGTTTGCAGAGACCTTCCAGTAATAGGTGGTCTGTGGAGATAGTCCAGAGAGGGTATGGCTGCGCAAGTTGGGATCAGCAGCGCTTGAACCGCTACCGCTACCTCCACAAGAGGTAATAAAGAACAGAGCTCCTGCCGCAAAAATCACCGCCAGCACGAAACGTCGTCTTTTCAGGCCAAGCAGGTAACCGCACAGAACCATTCCGCTGCCCGCTCCTGCCAGCAAAACTTCTTGTCTCCCCGGCAGGAAAACCACCGGAATCGGTACCGTTCCGTCAAAGGTCGGGTCTATCGAAACGAACAGCGCATTAATCACCGCATCCCCGTCGCTATCAGGCGGTTGCAGCCAGGAGAAACTCACTGTGGTAGAGAGATCGCTTGCGCCATCAGCAGGAGAGACGAGGGTGGGTGAGGGAGGTATCCCATTCCCCTCGCCGGACATAATGAGCTGAACAGTGGCAGCGGTGGGATCGTTTGATGAAAGAAACAGAGTCCCGTTGAAGCTTCCGGAACTCTCGGGTGCGAAATCAACCCCGATGGAGCAGCTTTCGGTAAAAGCGAGGGTTTGGTTTGAGCAAGTATCAACAGAAATGGTGAAAGATGCATCCAGGGCGGAAACATCCAGGGCTCCCAGAGCCAGATCGCCCAAACCATCATTGGTCACCTGGAAACTTTCGGAGCGAGAATTGCCTATGCCGACTAGGCCGAAAGGGATGTTCCGATCGCCAGGCGGCGGTACGGAGTCGGTGACAACCAGTCTTGGGGTCGGAGTGGCCGCCTCCTCTGCAAACCCTGTTAGAGATACATTGACCGTAGGTTCATCAAAATCGTTGGAGGGGACGGCAATGTTTCCAGAAAAAGTGCCGACTGTGGACGAAAAAAACTCCACATCCAGATCACAATTTTGTCCTGCTGTCAGAACCCGATTGGAGCAATTGTCGGTCGGCAGAGAAAATGCCGGATCACCGGTAAGAACCAGGCTTCCGATCGTCAATTCACCACGACCGGAATTACTTA
The DNA here is from genome assembly GCA_024279915.1 of Deltaproteobacteria bacterium. Classification (GTDB taxonomy): domain Bacteria; phylum Desulfobacterota; class Desulfuromonadia; order Desulfuromonadales; family BM103; genus M0040. Next base: position 36,598 of record JAJRRB010000025.1, on the reverse strand, counting down.
TAAAAAGTGTCTGCTGGCTGGACACAGAAGGTTCAACCGGGCCAAAGGTTGTCGCACGATCATTTTCAGGCGGCACCGGATCGGTTACCGCAATATTGGGAGCCTGAATTAACCAGTCGTATGCTCCCAATGCATCGATCAACCCAAAACCGTAATCGTTGTCAGGCCCTAAATTTCCGGGATCAACGGCTGAAAATTTTATCGCATCTTCCAGGTCCGCGAGAGAAACGCCGGGAAAAGCCTGGAGGAGCAGGGTCATTACGCCCGTTACATGGGGAGCGGCAAAGGATGTGCCGGTAAGCCCATTTTGATATTGTGCCAGGCCACCGAACGACAAACCAGTCGACCTGATCTGGAACCCAGGTGCCACCACTTCTGGGTAGACTGTTCCGTCACAAGATGAGGGCCCCCGGCTGCTGAAACTAGAGATTTCGGTTGGCGACGAAAATGTCCCGACTGAACCGACGGCAAAGGATTCAGGATTGTTGCCGGGGCTGACGTCAGTTGCTAAATCCGGCCCTTCATTCCCCGCTGAGAACACCACGGCTATACCTGCAGCTTTAAGCGCCTGAATGTCAGGGAGAAATTCCGTGGAGCAGCGGTTGCCGGGATCCAGAGGATCGGGAGGCAAACCCCATGAATTATTGACCACATCAGGAGCGTCATCGGTCGCAGGATCATCGTCGGGATCGAGTACCCACTGCAGAGCCTGGTGGATTGCGCTGAAGGAGGCGGTTTCATCACTTTTGAATATTTTCGCGGCGATCCACTGGGCCGCCGGTGCCACGCCGATCGAGGTGCCGCCAGCGTCGGCTCCCGTCATGATTCCCGCCACTCCTGTACCGTGAGCGATGTTCTGATTATCGAGAAAGTCGCAAGGGGTATCGACATTCGCATCGCAGCCGGTACAATTGGCCCCCGGCAATAAACAGTCGGCAGCGATGGGATTAAACCAGCTGTTGGTTCCCCCCCGCCAACCGCTGCCATCAATCAGATCGGTGGCCAAATCCGGATGCAAAGCGTCGACCCCGGAATCGAGAAGAGCGACAACCATCCCTTGCCCTGCAAACCCCAGTGCCCAGAGGTCAGGAACCTTGATCGAGATAAGATTGTCCTCTACTCCCCCGGTGGCGGCGGGAACAACCACAGGCATAGGAACGACACTGTCAATCCTGATGTCGGCAACTTCCGGCATCTCAGCCAGCAGCTGAATGACTTCAGTGCTGGCCTTGAGGGCGATGCCGTTGATGATCCAAAGGGGTTTAATCTGGCGGACTCCCTTATCCTTGAGCATTTTAACCAGGCGCTGCTGAGAGCCCTTTGCCTTGGTCTTAAGAGCCCTGATCAATCCTGCCCTGTGTTCCCCTCTTTCCAGCGCGCTCATCATCCTGATCGCACGACGCTTAGCGATAAAAGGGCGCAGATCCGCCTTGTCGGCGAGGGTCACGATAACGGAGAGCTCTTCGTCCGGAGCCGCTGCATTGAGAGTGGATAATAAGCGCGGGGAAATGACCTGGGCCTCAAGTGAGGTTGCCAAGAGCAAAATACCGAGTATGATCGGAAAAAAAATGCGCATAAGAAGATCGTTCTACTGAGATCCGGCCCTTCCGGCAACAATCACCTACTGGACAATAATATTCTCAATTCGGTGCTCATTCACCACCACCGTCACCTTGGTCCCTACCTTGACAAGTTGGCCGGGGTTACCAAAGAACATGAAATAGGTAATCCCTTCTCTGGGGTCGCCTGAAGTAGGCCGAAACGACCCGACTTTGGTCGAACCGGTGACCGGCAACGTGCTCCCACTATCCTGATCGATCAGGTACGGCGTGACTTCCTCTAGAAACAGGGGCATAGCTTTTTCCGGATCGAGAACCCGGTAGCGAAAATCGAGCATGAAGCCGCCCGCCGTCGGACTCATGGAGATAACTTCGATACCGAGATTTTCAATACCATTGATTTCAGATGGTGGGGAAGAAACCGCGTTACTGGTTTGTTGAGTGTTGACACAACCGGATTGCAGCAACGTGGCGAGTAGAAAGATTGCAAGCAAGAAAACAGAGCTGAATTTCAATAACCTCCAGCCCTTAACGCGATTAAGATTCACGACTACTTTTTCCATTAACATGGTCTCCTCTCCTTAAGTTGCAAGCGATAATCAATTATATGAGCAATTTTTTCTTAATCATACATTAAAGATAACAGAAAGAAATCATGTCGTCAGCTTTCAAAAGAGGTTAAAGCTTTTGTCTAGTAGGATGTCGGGGACCAGTTGTGGCCCGAGTTGAAGTTCAAATCATTAACAACAGCTTACGCTTACTGGTTTCCATCAATTCTGTTGGGGTATATGAAACAAAAATAGATAGCAAAATCAGTCTATTTTCGTTACTATCCCCTCTCGATGGAGGGGGGACAGTTAAACCTTCCTTAAAGCTAGAGACACTACCGACTTTCAAAGAGTCTAGACTTGCTGAACCCATTTTTATTGTCCAGTAGTAAAGTTTTTTGCCCTGTTCAACAAGTAGGATTTTACCGTAAATGCATCTGTTTCGCTTTTTTTCACTAGTCAATACGCAAGCCAAAATGAACCTGAAGGCCGAAGCCTCAAGGTTCATCCTCAGTTACCTCTGGTGGGTAATCGAGCCGTTGCTCTTTGTACTCATCTTTTACCTAGTGTTTGACATCCTACTCAATAATGGGCGTGCTGACTTCCTGCTTTTTCTGACCTGCGGGAAGATACCGTATTTGTGGTTCTCGAAAAGTGTTACATCGGCCTCCAATAGCATTGTGCAGAACAAAGGGCTGATACACCAGATCGACATGCCTAAAGCCCTATTCCCCTATGTCTCGGTGCAAGAGGCCCTGTATAAGCAATGGGCTGTGTTTCTGGTTCTGTTCAGCGTGGTTATGTATTACGGCTACCGGCCTGAACTGAACTGGTTATGGCTGATTCCTGTGATGGTTGTGCAATATGGCCTGATCCTGGCCTGTTCGCTGCTGGGTGCTTTATGCGTCAGCTTTGTGGGCGACTTCAGGATGATCATTGCCATGGGCATGATGTTTCTGATGTTCACTTCGGGGATTTTCTGGGACATTAATGCGATAGCAAATCCAGTGTTGCGCGACTTGATGCTCACCTACAACCCCATCGCTTTTCTGATCGATGCTTACCGGCAGGTTTTGATGGAACGTTCTCTGTATGATCTGAAACACCTGGCAGCCCTTGGGGGTGTCGTATTGGTTGCCTTGTTTGCCATGCATGGCGTACTGCATAAAGCCAGTAAACTCATCGCGTCGAAAGTTATGAATTCATGAACCAGCAACCCGAAACCATATTGGCAGCACAGGATGTCCGGCTGTGTTACAGAAGACGCTCTGGTTTTCTGAAATGGTTTGAACACACCGCGTTAGCTAGTATTTCCTTTGAACTCAAACGAGGTGAAATCCTGGGAATACTGGGTCGTAACGGCTGCGGCAAAAGCACCCTGCTGCGTCTTCTGGCTGGGCTTATCGAGCCGACCTCAGGAAAAATCATCTGTGACATGCAGACCAGACGTGCACTGTTGACTCTGGGACTAGGCTTTCGGCCGGATCTTTCGGGTCGTGATAATGCTTTATTAAGCGCCATGTTGCAGGGGGCAACCAAAGGGAAGGCGCTCGAAACTCTGCAGGGGATTCATGAATTCTCAGAGCTTGGGGCTTTTTATGATCAGCCGGTCAAAACATATTCTGCGGGCATGCGTGCCCGTCTGGGCTTTGCCACGGCGATAAAGACCGAAGTCGATGTGCTACTGATCGATGAGGTACTTAGTGTCGGAGATGTGAATTTTAAAAAAAAGCCGAAAAGGAGATGCTGGAGAGGATCACCAGTCAGCAGACAGTGGTGTTTGTTTCTCATAGTATCAAACAGGTGAATGAATTGTGTGACCGAGCGTTGTGGTTGGAAAAAGGCAGTATCAAAATCGAAGGGGAGACCCAAGAGGTCACAACCCAGTATCGTGAATATATGCAGGCTATCGATACATAAAAGATGGAACGCTTAAAGGCGATCCGTTTAATTGGGTCATAAGGCATCACCTCTCCAGTGAGACTGTCAATGGCAACCAAATCTTCAAAACCTCAGATGTGAAAGATACAATAGCGAGAGTGGGATTGCCCCTAACAAAAGACCCTCTCACATTGCTCAGCTTTTGGCGTTCTGGTGTTCTAGCCACCTGGAGGTCTCCGCTTGGACTGAGCACATTCCATCCGCCAAACGTGCGGCTGAAGACAGGATTCCGGGTTGGTTTTTGATGACACACTGAGCGAAGGAGTGACCCTGAGAGTGTCGTGCAATGTTATGGCTGGCATGATGAGGATGAATCGTGTAAAAAAATCATAGATTTTGAGGTTCACGTGGGCCGATGTCTAAAAGCTATGATTATATGCATTTACAGGAGAAAAGTTGATGGCAAAAGCAGAAACGGCAAAGGGCATAATTGTTTTGGGGATGCACCGCTCTGGAACCTCTTGCGTTAGTAGTTTGCTCAATTCAATGGGGGGGGCCTTCTCCAGTGAGGGGAAGGACACCTTGGCAAATGCAGAAAACCCAAAAGGGTTCTGGGAGCATCCCAAGTTGCGTCTTGCCTGCAACCAGCTTCTGCAAAGTTGTGGTAATGATTGGTGGAGCGTCCAGGGGTTCTCTGTCGACAGCATCCCGACCGCCCCGTTAAACGAGGCTCGCCAGGAATTTTCTGAACTTGTTTCAGAACTGGCCCCGCTTGGTACTTGGTTCATTAAGGAGCCAAGGCTGTGTCTGGTGCTGCCAGCATTTCGTGATCAGATCGCGGCTCCGGTCGTCGTGCATGTATGGCGTGATCCGGTTGAAGTTGCTATTTCGCTTGGTCGGCGCAATGGATTTGCGTTGGATTTCGGCGTGGCATTGTGGGAAAAATATACCAGGTGCGCGTTTCAGTCTGCACGCGGTCTGCCGTCGATTATCGTTTCGTACAATGATTTGCTCAACGAGCCACAACGCGAATCGCTGCTGTTGCTCGACGAATTGTCCACGTTAGGTGTTTCTGGGATGCAGATGCCTAACCAGGAGATACTTCTGGATGTGGTTGACTCAACTCTTCACCGTAATGTACCGCTATGCGATGCGTCAGACCTTCTTTCCGAGCTTCAGCTCGATCTTTTGAACGCGTTGAAGCTGGGTGATGTTAATGCCCCAGCATTTAACCAACCACTTTCGATGTCGGCGGCGGTGCGTCTTAATGACGCCCAGTCACATGAAGCCGCAATGATTACATTGCAGGCTCAGGCTGCGGTCGGGCGCAAAATCGAAGTTTATGACCGACGCAGAGAGGGCGAAACAAGACGCTTGAATGCAGAGATCAAGCGACTGGAGAGTGCAAAGCAGCAGCTCGATGCACGCTATAGCGAGTTAAATAAATTGGAAGCAAGTCTAGCCGAAAAAGTTAAAGAAAGCTCTTTGGCTACCGCTGACGCTCTCGCCAAGTTTGATGAGGCAGCCTCTGTGGCTAATGCTGACGCTCTCGCCAAGTTTGATGAGGCAGCCTCTGTGGCTAATGCTGACGCTCTCGCCAAGTTTGATGAAGCAGCACTAACGGCGATGGATCGTGCCGGTGGAGATTTTACAAAGCGTCAGAACGAGATATTGGCGGTACAAACCGAAAAAATCAAAGAATACGTTGCGGGCAGAGCAAACAGCATTAAAGCCCATATGGCAGATCAGGTTGGGAAGCTTATTGTCCCCCTGCGCGCCGTTGAAAAAACTTTGGCAACTAAAAAAACAGCTCGCTTAGTGAATAGAATTGACACATTAAAGATACCGATAATTAAATACCTGTATTATCGTTTTATGCAAAAGCGCTCTGACGCAAAGGTGCTGGTCAGGATTATGAAGTCGGGGGTGTTCGATCCTGCTTGGTACCTGGAGCACAATCCCGATGTTGCTGAGGCAAAAATCACCCCACTTATACACTATATTGATTTTGGCCTCGCCGAGGGGAGGATTCCCTGCCCTTCATTTAATGCCTCCCATTACCTGTCTATTTACGATGACGTGGAGAGCAGCGGCATCCACCCCTTCGTCCATTATGCTCTGTTTGGCAAGGCCGAAGGTCGGAAAGTGAATTCTTCCGTACTGATGAGGTCGGACGACACCTACGACCTGATGAGGTCGGGCGACACCTACGACCCTATTGACGGACAAGACCTCATCCAACGGATCAAAAAATACAAATCGTCGACCGCCAAAAAACGTGTAGCCGTCTACACAGCCGTCGTTGGCGGATACGACAAAATCATGATCCCCGAGACTCTCAATCCAGAATACGATTACATCTACTATTCTGACCGCGAAATCAAAGACCTGCCCGTCTGGCAGTTCCGACCGGTTACATATTTCAATGACGACATCACTCGGATTGCGAGATATTACAAGCTTCACCCACACACCCTCCTGTCGGATTACGATCATGTAGTATGGGTCGATGCCAACATTCTAATTCGTGCAGACATCGAATACCTGATTGACGCCTATCGTGACGGACAGGAACCCCTGGGCATCTTCCCGCATTACCGCAGGAATTGCACCTTCGCCGAAGCAGAAGAATGCATCAATGTATCGAAGGATATCGCCGACCTGATCGAGACACAGATCGAGCAGTATAACGCTAAAGGCCTGCCCAAAAAACTAGGGCTCCCCGAAACCAACATGGTCGTCTGCAACCCTAACGACCCCCGCGCACAGGTGGTATTCAAGACATGGTGGAAGGAACTCGATAACGGATCGCGCAGGGATCAGCTTTCAATTATGTATTCCCTGCACTCCAACAATGTCGATTTCACCAGACTGGTAAAGGATCCCTCAAAGATTGCACGCTTCGACGAGGAACGCTTTGAGATATTCCATCACCAGGACGCGACATCACCGTCGCATCCAACGACCTATAAAATACCATCGTTCCTAAACGATGTTTACAATGCCCCATCAGAATCATGGTGGTCCAGCAAAGCTCCACACGCCGTAACTGACGCCGAACTGTGGCCTATGCGGGACATCACGGTTGATATCGTAATCCCCGTCCACAATGCACTGGATGACGTGAAAGAATGTCTCCAATCAGTCGAAAAAACACTGCTGGATACACACCGGATCATACTGGTTGATGACGGGTCTGACTCCGACACACAAAAATATCTGACAGACTATGCAGCGGCCTGGCCATCGCATGTAAAACTAATTCGCCACAACCAGGCCAAAGGATACACCAAGGCCGCCAACGCTGGTATGAAGGCATCAACCTCGGCAGACTATGTAATCCTGCTCAACAGCGATACGGTAGTACCTCCGTTATGGTCGCTCAAACTTGTACATTGTGCCCAGAGCGCACCAGAGATCGGAATCGTCGGGCCACTTTCCAACGCGGTAAGTTGGCAATCGGTGCCCGAAATAAAAGATAAAGACGGGTCATATTCGCTCAATCCGCTGCCAGAGAGTATGACGATTGAAGACGCCGATAGTCTCTGCCAAAGTCATTCACTAGCCATCTATCCGAGAGTAACGCTGGTCAACGGATTCTGCTTCCTGATCAAACGGTCCGTGATCGATATGATCGGCTACTTCGATGAAATTTCGTATCCCAAGGGATATTGCGAAGAGAACGACTACTGCTTCAGGGCATCAGATGCCGGTTTCGATCTGGCGATTGCAACGGACACTTATGTTTTCCACGCCAAATCCAAAAGCTATACACCCAAGAAACGCCTCGTGTTGTGCGAGGAATCCAGAAAAACATTCGTTTCGACATACGGGCTGCCCAGAATCACCCGTGCCACCGAGTCCACACGCAAGCATCCGCTTATCGAGCGACTGCGCAAAGAAATCAAAGGGGCATTCGAAAATGCCTGATTCCAACCGATACATGCCAAACGAGATGCATCTTCCACGCATTGAAGCAAGCGATCTTGAGGCCAACGCAAAAATCGTCCAGCAAATGCGCCAACAGGTACGGTCTGGACCTTTAAAATCCGCCGTCTGGTTCCTGCCTCACTTTACACATGCCCTTAAAGGCGGCCTGCGGACAACCTTAAGTCTTGCCCAAGAATGCAGCCGAAAATGGGGTACGCAGAACACAATCGTGTTGGACAATTTCTTCGGCAGGGCCGTGCCGGACTCAATCCCCGACCAGATTCGTCAGCACTTCCCGGACATGAATTTTCAGTTCGTCGTACTAGATCGCGAAGGAGATGTATCCAGTCTGCCTCAAGCCGATGCTGGTTTCTGTTCGCTTTGGGTGACGGCTTACACACTGGCGCGATACAACAAATGCCACACCAAGTTCTACATCATGCAGGACTACGAACCGATGTTCTATCCCGGTGGAACTATCTCGCTTATGATTGAGCAGACCTATAGGCTGGGGTTTTTCTTTCTGTCAAACACCGAAGGCGTGGCGTCGAAATTCCGTCAATACTCCGACTGGGGCATGGCGTTCACTCCCGGAGTCGATACAGAATTATTTCACCCCTCCGGCGAAGAGGCCAAAACTTCCGGGCCTTACCAGATCGTTTTCTATGGCAGACCTAATAACGACCGAAACTCATTCCTGCTTGGCAGCGAGGCCCTGAGGCTGGTCAAACGACAAATGGGCGATAATGTAAGAATTCTTTCGGTGGGGATGACCTTCCCGATTCTGCGTTACGAGCTCCATGGCGTAATGGAACACCTTGGCTTGCTTTCGAGCATGGAAGAAGTTGCCAATCTGTACCGGTCAAGCGATCTGGCGTTATCGCTCATGGCGACGCCTCACCCGTCATACCAACCCCTTGAATATATGGCCAGTGGATGCCCGGCTGTGACCAATATCAATGAACTCAATAATTGGCTTTACCGCGACGGCGAAAATATTATCTTGTCCGAGCCGCTACCGAACATAATGGCTGAACGAATTATCGGAGCCCTTGAAGATGCCGATCTTCGCAGAAAAGTAATCGCAGGCGGAATCGAGACCGTATCCAATCTGAGTTGGGAAACAGCCTTTGACCAGATAATGAACTACATCGCAAGCCCGTCAGGTGAAACGACAGCCGTTTCGACCTTGCAACCAACCAAGGCCAAGACCACACCCATAGCAGCCAAAGCTAAAGCCACGCCGCCTGCAGACAAAACCCGAACTAACGGCGTCCTGAGAGACAAAGATCTGACACCGGAGATGCTCAGTGAATATGACTTCCTGGATATGGGCACTAAAGATGGCAATTCAATGTCCTACGCTATCGGCAACCTGGGTGGCAAGAAAGGCCTAGGCGTAGAGCTTCGCCCGGAGTACGTTCAAAAAACCATAGACAAGGGGTTTGCGTACATCCAGGGCGATGCGACAAAACTTCAGCTACCAGACAACTCGGTAAGTTTTGTTTTGCTTTCGCATTTCCTGGAACACCTTCCTGACCTGGAAACCCTGGACCAGGTAATAGCTACTTCCCTGCGTGTTGCGAAAGACTTTGTTTTCATCAAAGGCCCGGGCTACGAAAATGAAGATTACCTCCAGTCGCTCGGCGTTCGCATATTCTACTCGCACTGGAGCGGCCATCCGATCAAACCGTCATCGAAGGTTTTGTCTGAGCTTTTCAAGAAATACGGACAGAATGACTATGAGTTCATGTTCCACAGATACATAACTTCAACCGACGATCCGGCTATCCATTCGCTGCAATCCCCGATAAACCAACATGCATTCGACATAGACTTACACCCACCCAAGCCGAAGGGTGTTGTGTTTGATCGCCGTATTCCTCAAGAGATGATGGGCTTTGTCAGACTTCGAGAGGGCGTTGTTCTTCCATCTGTACCGCTGATAGAGACGCTGCCTTTCGTATAGCAACTTGCCTATTGACGTAAAGGGGTGAGTTGATAAAATCTCGTCGGTCAGGACTGAGGCACGTCAGCGGGAACTGAATCCTGCTGCTTGCCGCCGAAAGAAAGATAAAAGGCTTAAAAGGCCAAATGATTATCGGGTGTTGTTCGATACATCCTTGACCACCACGTGCAAGGGGTTTGATTATAACCACCTGTTTTTCTTGAATATATTAGCACAAAAACACGTACTTTGACTAGTGTTTTCAGTGAGTTATGTGTTTATCAGCAAGCCTTATTTAGAGCCGGGGGAAAAGCTCGTCAAATGCGTCTACAATTGCCAGATCTCTGCTTGCCGCGAGAAATTCACGCATTTCAGATGTCAACTGTAGGGGTTTCTCTTGTATTTTCTGCCACACCGCTGCAGATGACTCGAAGGCATCACGGACAGTTTCTGTTATGGGTAATTGCAAAAATTGGTACAATGCGTTCAGATAATTTTCATCACCTGAAAAGAACTGTTCATAGCGTACCACAAACAACTGGTCTGCCATTTCGCTCTTGGCGAATTTAAGCACATTTTTGTTACCCTTTTCCCAATATCTTAGAGCTGCACGGTAATCGTTTTCTTCTGGCCATGCATCGCGTAGACGACCAGCGCGAACATTAAAGGAACTAGCAACAGAGTATAAGTCCCTGTATAGACAAAGAATTTTACATCCTTTAAACGTTGCAACTAAATAATCCATGTGGTTCGCAAGCCCAGGCTCCTTATCACCTATATAAATACAAGCCCCTGACTTATAGCGAATATGCAGAGAGGCATAGAAGTTTTCATACTCCAAGGTACTGAGTTCATCGTCAACACGTGAGAAAAACCGTTCTTCTTCGAAATGTGCAGGGCTAATCTCAGGACTGACCTTTTTGTTACGCTCTCTACCGAGTATGATTTTATCATCCTTATTGAGTAACTCTAGAAGTGCAGTAGTGCCTGAACGAGGGACTCCGATAATGAACAAGAATTTCAACGACGCGCTTTCAGATTCCATTATATTTTCACCTTTCAACATCAGCATGTATTGTTGATTATCTTCAAATTGTAGAACGGAAAAGAGTGTAAATTTACACAATCTTCTCGGACTACGTCAATTTTTTTTGGTTTTCCTATCCCTTATCTATCGATATTCATATACAAATTGGCTGGAGCATCATATATCGGTATGCGCGAAATGTAATTATTTTGATATCTACTCAAGGAACAATTTCCATGCTTAAGTCGAGCATATAATTTCGTCGAATCTATAGTGACTTACGAAATCATCACCAGAGCCATTTTTTAGTTGTCCCGTCGAAACACCACAGGTGTGAGCCTGTGGATGGAAGTTTCCGATAGAATGGGCGCATGGATTATCTGAAGCAAGCGCACGCGGTCTATTACACCCACTACATATAGTCGACCGGTTATTTTGTGTCTACTGTTGGTATTCATGAAAGTACGATCCGCAACTATGACCAAATGCTATGTAAGGAAGACAGCGGGAAAGCAGAGCTTGGCCCATAAGAGGCCACGAGCGTAAGCCCATGGTAGTTCACTGAATCGAAAAGAATGTTTGAATCTACTTTGGATCTTGATCCGCAAAATGAGCAAGCAATAAAATACTTAGTGATCATTGAAAAAAAATGTAGAATAACATTAATTAAATAATTTACCATTTAGACATGAGAAAATTGCTGTCTCACAGCCCTAAATGAACGGAATCATTATATTGCCAACGGGTTTTAATACTTCTGCTCTTTGAACAAACAGCGGGACAGCAGTGGTGACGACCGTATTGCTTCGTAAATCTTGGTACAAAATTACAAGTTCAAGGATTGTATGTTGTTAAGGCAACCGTTTATTAAGGTGGCGCAAAGATTTGGGACATTTCTGCCCAACCGCGTAAAGCTGTTGCTAAAGTCTTTGCCTTGGCTATTGACTGCTTATCGGTGCGTGGTCAGAAAGGTCTGTTTCGATCCCATGCGATATCACCGCTATGCGATTAAGCAAGAGACGTCTCTAAACGAAGATCTGAACACCTCACTTCTGCCTGATTTTCCGGTTTTTCATCTGATACTGCTTTTTGATGGTTTGGGAACAGCGCAACTGGAGCGATGCGTCAGGTCGCTTCTTGATCAGCGCTATGACCATTGGCAGTTGCACCTATTCTGTCCTTCTGAAGAATGGTTGTCCATAAGCAGTTCGTGTAAATTCGCCAAAGAATCGCGCCTTAATCTTGTAACCACTGAGAATCCCTTGTCTGTAGCTGAAGCGGCAAATTCGATATTTGCCCAACATCCTGATGGTTACATCTCAATCATAGGTCAGGACGGGGTTTTGGCACCTCATGCCCTGGCCTTTTTTGCCTGTACTATTGCAGAGCATCCAGAGTCTCCGGTTTTCTATGCCGATGAGGATGAGGTTGATCACAAGGACATCCGTCATAGTGCTCGATTCAAGCCGGATTGGAACCCTGATTTTTTCTACTCCTGCAACTATGTTGGTAAACCGATTGTTTACAAGTGTTCCGCCGTGCGGAATGCCGGTTGTTTCAGGGAGAAGTATGGCGATTGGGCTGAGTATGATCTGTTGTTGCGAATGAGTCATGAAGCAGATGCCCGTATCATTCACATTGATCATGTGCTGTATAGTACCCAGGGAAATCGCCGGCGCTATAACGAAGACAGCCTTCCTATGCCGGTGACACTGTCGTCCGAAAATAATCCGCTGGTCGATTACTTCAGGGGGGTGCCTGGAGTCGTTGTCGAAGAGGGTCTTATCGAAGGTTCGTACAGGATGCGCTGGCCAATACTCGATGAACAGCCGCTGGTTTCTCTGATTATTCCCACACGTAATGGCAAAGAGTTTGTCCAGAAATGCGTGGAGTCGATTGTTGAGAAAACGACCTATGCCAACTATGAGATCCTGTTGGTTGACAACCAGTCGGATGATCCCTGTGCACTGGAATACTTCAGTGAGTTGGGTAGTTGGCCCAATATTACAGTGCTGCGCTACGATCGCTCATTTAACTACTCAGCGATCAACAATTTTGCGGTGAAAAAGGCTGAAGGTTCAATTATTGGCCTGATCAATAACGATATTGAAGTGATCAGCCCAGACTGGTTGAGTGAGATGGTCTCTCATGCTCTGCGTGAGGATATCGGTTGTGTGGGGGCGAAGCTCTACTACCCCGATGATCGTATTCAGCATGGCGGTGTTATTGTCGGCTATGGAGGTGGCGCCGGACACGCGCACAAGCATCTGCCGCGAGATGATCCGGGGTATATGAATCGACTGCAGGTCGTACAGAACTATTCGGCTGTCACCGCGGCTTGTCTGGTGATGCGCAAGTCGGTGTTCGAGGAGGTCGGCGGCTTGAATGAAGAGGATTTGGCCGTCAACTTTAATGATACAGACCTCTGTCTGAAAGTCCGAGCGAAGGGATACCGTAACCTGTGGACACCGTACGCGGAACTGTATCACCATGAGTCGATCAGTCGTGGTGAAGATTTGACCCCAAAGAAACAGACCAGGTATGAGAAGGAAGTTGCCTATTTGAAGCGGGTCTGGCATACGGATACCTGGAAAGACCCTGCCTATAATTCGAACCTATCCCTTAAAAGGGAAGATTTTGCTTTAAGAGAGTTGCCGTGAATTTAAATGTACATCCGTTGGTTGTTGTTCATATCCCCAAAACAGCTGGCACCAGCTTGCGCATGTCTTTAGAGAGGACGCTTGGAATCGATCAGATATGCATGGACTATGGCGTTGAATATGGAGGGACAAGTCCCTGTGTTTTGGATTGGTTTAAGTCCAGGGATGTTTACAGGTTATACGAAACGTTCAACCAGTCAGGGTACAGGCTTCTAGCTGGCCATTTCAGTGCGGGGAAATATGTAAATCTATTCCCAGCGCAATCAATGGTGACATTTCTGCGCGCCCCGGTGAAGAGGGTCTTGTCTGAATTCAGTCATTTCAAAAGGAATCATGCATATAAAGGGACATTGGAGGATTTTTACAGTTGGGACCGTAATAAAAATATGCAAACAAGAATGCTTGGTAATGTTCCCAGGCAGGTCTTGGGTTTGGTGGGGATTGCTGAGCACTATGAAGACAGTCTGGCTTTGTTCGCAAATCGGTTTGGCTTGGAATTGCCAAGTGTTAGGGAGAACATCGATCCAGACAGAGTTGCTGATGAAGTCAAGATAAGCGAAGAACAAAGAAAACAGATGGAACTCTTTAATCGTCAGGATATCTTCCTTTATCGTCGTGCGGTTCAGAATTTTGATGTTCAAATCGAAATGATGAAGGTGAATAAACCCTATACGTTTGCTCATTTTCAGATAAGTGATTCAAATCGTTTGAATGGGTGGGCTTTTCAGCGTGACAACGATTTGCCAATCACTTTACGATTTATGGTTAATGGAAAAGAGCATAAAACCTTGGAGGCAAAGGATTATCGCGCAAACTTGCATCGATTTGGTTGCCCAAGAAAAGGTCATCTAGGTTTTGATCTTAAATTGCCAAAGTTGGGAAGAGAAGATCGCATTCAATGTCAAGTTGTTGATACTGACCAATTATTTGATATTATCTCTGAATTGAGCCCTGTAATTTAGACACTTCCGACCTTGTTGGAAGGTCAAATAAGCCAGAGTTGATTCACCTTTTTAATTATTACCAAGGGTTGTAACAATGAAAAAAACATTTACGGTTGTTGCCTTAATAACTGTCAGAAACGAAGAGTTATATCTGGACCGCTGTATCAGGCACCTAGTCAGTCAAGGCGTATATGTTTGTATTATCGATAATGATTCAACAGATAATACAAAAGCAATTGCTGAGAGTTTTTTAGGAAAAGGCGTAATTCGGGTTGAACGTTTTCCTTATCCGGGTCATTTCGATTGGTCAGGAATTCTCAAAAAGAAAGAAAAATTGGCCCAAGAGATCACCGCTGATTGGTTTATTCACTATGATGCAGACGAAATAAGGGAGGCACCAAAACCCTACAAGACGTTGCTAGAAGGAATCCAGGAAGCGGATAGACAAGGTTACAACGCCATTAATTTTGACGAATTTGTATTTCTTCCCACAGATGACTATGAATCTTATGAGGCTACAGATTACGTCAAAGAGATGCAATATTATTACTTTTTTGAGCCTAAGCCATTACATCGCCTGAATGCTTGGAAAAGTGGTGACTTTAAGGTCGATCTTCATAGCAGCGGCGGTCACAGGGTTGAGTTTGAGGAACTGAAGATTTTCCCATTTCCATTCATTTTGAGGCATTATATTGGTCTCAGCAAGAAACATCTCATTGATAAATATGTAAGTCGACCATATTCGCCTGAAGAGGTAGACAAACTAGGATGGCACCGCAAACGGGCTTCTTTTTCACCGGAAAAGCTTGTTCTGTAAGAGAAACAGGCGCGTAAAAGAATAAATACAAAAGATGACTTTGACAAGTCTTCCCCTTGGAAAAGACATGAGTATTTAGGAACCTAAGAAGCTTGACCCGAGTCTATGAGATTATTTATTTTTAAGTGAAGGAATCAGTCTTTGTTTCAAAATAATTGTAGAGAAGACTTCATCGATCAAGCTCATCCAATACCTGTCATTGTAGGAGTTGGGCGTTCTGGCACTACTTTGCTACGTTTAATGCTCGATTCTCACCCGGAACTTGCTATACCCCCCGAGACACATTTTATCCCACGTCTGCTAGCACTTTCATCTGTCGGTGGACAGTTGAGAGAAGAGTTTTATTGTAAAGTAACTGAGTCTCAAACTTGGCCAGATTTCCACATCAATAAAGATGAATTTCTCGAAGCCCTCCAAAACTTGGAGTCTTTCAGTGTGGCTAGTGGTCTGCGATGTTTCTATGGTCTGTATGCAAAACGATTCAATAAAAAAAGATGGGGAGATAAAACCCCTTTATATAATTTGCATATGAAAGACATCCAGGAGTGCCTGCCCAATGCTCGTTTCATTCATATTGTCCGTGATGGTAGAGATGTGGCCGTGTCTGGAAAGGACTTATGGTTTGGACCCGGTGATAATATAGAAAAACAGGCTATTAACTGGCTATCGCGAATTCGTGAAGCTCGTCAACAATCCCAATATCTTTCACATTATTTGGAAATACGCTACGAGGACCTGGTTACTGACACTACAAATACATTAAAAAACATTTGTGAATTTATTGAACTGCCTTTTAATTGTCAAATGGAAGACTATTATAAAAATGCTTCTGCGCGCATGGATGAAATCAGTGCACGTAAAAATTCTGATGGAAGTACTAGGGTTTCTAAGGAGAGTCTTCTGTCAATTCATGCGAATACGTCCAGCCAGCCGGATAATACCCGTATGGGACGCTGGCGGGAAGGAATGAGTGATGAAGATCAAGCGCTGTTTAATGCGATTGCTGGGGACCTCTTGCGTGACTTCGGATATGAAACTTAGTGGCGGAAGTCAACCAATTATTATTGGTGGGTTTTATCGATCAGGAACGACTCTTTTACGTCGATTGCTTGATTCCCACAGTTCGATTTTCTGTGGCCCAGAGATAAAGTTTTTTAAAGATTTTTTGGGTGACTACCTGCATGATGAGTTAGCGCATGTACGTTTTTTTTCAACGGTCCGATCATTGGCACTACATGAAGATGAACTCCTGAGTGTCTTCGGGAATAGTTACGTTCACTGTTTGGAGCTTGCAGCCAAGAAAGCCGGAAAACGACGCTGGGCAGATAAAAACCCAGAAAACGTATTGTACCTTCAGCAATGGCGGACCGTGTTGAAAGGACAGTTCCATTTTGTTTTTGTAGTCCGTCACCCTCTTGACGTCTTAGCTTCATTGTGTGAAGTAGGTTTTGAAAAGACTGTGCCCAAGGAGTTTTCTGGGAAAGTAGAGACCTATGGGAGGTTCATCGAAGCCGGGCTAAAATTCATTGAAGAGAACCCCGGTCAGTGCAGTTTGGTTAAATACGAAGACTTAGTTAATAATCCCAAGGAAACTCTTTGTGGCCTACTTAGTGATATTGATGAGCAGTTCGAAAGTGGTATGCTGGAAGATTTCTATAAGCCTGCGCGGCGAGCCGGGATTGAAGATCCAAAAGTAAGGTTGACCACCAAGGTTCATTCAGAAAGTGTTAACCGTTGGAGGGCAGACTTAAGTAAAGCTCAAGTGGAAGAAGCAGTGAACCGTCTGTCTTCTGAATTTAATAGCCTTGGATATGCTATACCTAATCTTGGCTAAGGCTAGTGTCAAAGCCTAGCTGCTTCACAAAATCGACGTCAACAGGGTCAAACTCTTCGAGTCCAAAGTCTTTAAATCTTCCAAATGATTTCGGGACTTTAACTAGTCCTGTAAGTTCTTCAACTGTCACCTCTGAATTCTCAACTCCCAAAAAGTTCATCAGTTTTTTTATGCTCTTACTTGGGCTCAAACATAATTCATCGTAGTTTAAAAAAAGAAATCGTGAGCCCATAGGTTCACATATTTCAAGTACGCGCCTATGTACAATATGCCAATATTTTAGTGAAAACCTGGGGGATATTTGATGATTATCACCAAGAAAATGTCGACCCCAAAGCTTTAGCTGATTCTGGTTATCACTATAGGCCATATCTAGCCCGTTGCGAACCACATGGATGTATTTCATGTCTGGAATTTTTTTTTGAAATCTTTCCATCACTATATGGCTGTTTGGCTCTTTCCAACCCCAAGCCCTGCCTTGGTTCAAGAGAGGTTTTCTAGACAATAAAGACCTCTCTCTTTCCTGCAACCATGAGATGGGATGTTGGCTCCTATCATGTGAAGCAAGTCTCTTAACCAAACCAATTTCGGTTTGACTGTAGGCGTCACCTAGGGTCATCTTTTTAACAAATATATTAACTAATGTCTCGAATTCAGCTTTATTAGACGACAGGATTTCTTCTCTTTTAAATAAAAGCGTGAACCAAAGGTTGTCCAAAGCAGAGTTTAAATCGTCGCCGATATGGAAATCTAATCTTTTCAAAAACAGTGCGATCAAACGGGTACCGCTACCGCCGACCCCACCTACGGCGACAGGGGCGAGCTTTTCTTTTACAAGTTCTGAATCAGTCATCTGAATCACCCAGGCTAAAGACGATAAATATTGGTATGCGGTCAGAATATTGGACTGGAACCAGAGGTGTCAATAGTAACCGCAAAAAACCAAAAAGAAGAGAGCAAGATGGCCAGCAAAAGTGCCAGAGCATAAAACCGGCGATCTCCTGGCCTGGGGTGAGTAGTCCGCCGCCGGGTGCTACCCGGCGGCGGTTAGCACTCTTTAGGGGAAGATAGATTGGATGGTGAAAGTACCACCCGATTCATCCATGCCGAGCCATACGTTGCTGGCGTCACGGGCGGTCACTCGGAACCGACTGATGGCTGAACCCGTATCAGGTACCGTCCAGTTGTACTCATCGGTGTTCGTCGTAATCGTGTCGATCAGAGTCCAAGTGTTGCCGTCGTCCGTAGAGTAGCGCAGGAAGAAGGTCGCCGCATTGGGCGGAGCGGTCCACGATACGGTGTGCGTTGTGCCAGCATTCAGGGTTTCACCCACGTCTGGCGAGACCACGGCCAAAGGAAGAGGCGTAATGGTGAAGTTGCCCGAATCATCTTGGCCGATCCATGCGTTGCTAGCGTCACGGGCGTTCACTCGGAACATAGTGCTGGTAGAGGTCACATTAGGAACAGCCCAATTATAGCTGTTTACCCCAACAACCGTATCGATCAGGGTCCAGGTATTGCCATCGTCCGTAGAATAGCGCAGGAAGAAGTTCACCGCATTGGGCGGAGCGGTCCATGTCACCGTTTGTGTTCTGCCAGCAGCAAGGGTGTCACCGCCGCTTGGGGAGGTTACGGCCAGAGGCAGTGGATTGATGGTGAAGAAGGCGTCCGACTCATCGTTGCCAACCCAAGCGTTGCCAACATCACGGGCAGACACGCGGATCAGGCAATTGCCGGAGTCGACATTGGGTACCGTCCAGGGAAGTTGGGTGGCATTCGAAACCGTATCGATCAGGGTCCAAGTGTCGCCACCGTCGGTGGAGAGGCGCACGAAGTAGTTCACCGCGTTGGTTGGAGCATTCCATTGCAGGGTGACCTGGTCACCTGCATTCCAGTTCTCACCGCTGTTTGGGGAGACTACTTGAATACCCTGTATGGTGAAGATGCCTGAATCATCTTGGCTGACCCAAGCGCCGCTTGCGTCGCGGGCGTTCACTCGAAACCGGCTGTTTGTTGAAGTCACATTAGGAACGGCCCAGTCGTAACTGGTTGCCCCCACTACCGTGTCTAACAGTGTCCAGGGGCCACCATCGGTGGAGTAGCGCAGGTAGAAAGTGGCTGCGTGAGGTGGAGCAGTCCAGGTCACAGTCTCTGTTGTCCCGGCATTAAAGATCTCCCCGCCAATAGGAGCTGTCACTACAACGCCTCCAATATGCAGAAAAGTTAACATGCCGCCAGACGCAGCACCGGCATTAGATAGCGCTAAACGGCGATCATATAGAGGCAGCAACCCTTCCTGAGGATCTTTGATCATTGCGTCCATCGTTTTGCCTGGCGCCAGGTCAATGGAATACTGTTCATGGGTGAATGGAAGCGGATTGCCATCCTCTGCCAACACCGTCATATAGCTTCCCTGCAGAAGCGGCATCCGACTCTTCAGGCCGGCATTCAAGAGTCGAAGCAAGATATCGAATCCCGGTGCGCCAGCGAATATCGCTTCAGTACCGGCACTATATGGTTGCCCATTGACCAGAAAGTACGTTGGGTTGTAGTCCATAGTGCTGGTCATCGGCAGGCCAGTGCTCGGGACCGGGTTCCCGGTTCCATAAACTCCGGTGGCCACAGCTTCATGCAGAATGGGGTCAATCTCGCTGAAGAGGAGAGTCACATCAGTGCGGTAGTCATAAATGGTGGTTGAATCATCGCCATAGGCCCTGCTACCAGCGACCGCATCGACCTTGAGGATGGCATAGAGGCCCATCTGCATCTGCACAGCGGTATGGGTCGCACTTTGAATGAGATAGGTTCCAGCTTTGAGATTGGCCCACTGGTAGCTGTCGGTATTTCCGGCAGCCGCCTCGTGGGTAAAGGCTCTCACTCGCTGCCGTCCCTGGCCGTCGACGAAGAATTGCGGGGTCATGGCCCCAGACTCCGTTGCCTTCTGCCCTGGGACTAGAATGGAGACAGGTTCAACCAGTCCAGGCGCCCCATTCAGATTATTAGCCAGGTTTATGGTCAGGCTATCCCCGGCGACAGCGGAGATAGTGGGAATCCGCCAAGCACCGGGATTGGTTGCATCGGCGCTCTCGCGGAACCCCCACATAGGGACAACCGTGTTATCCGGCATGGTCGCGCTGACTTTTTCCGCCACCAGGTCGACGGTGATAGCAACCGCATAAGTCGGAACAATGATCATCCCGCCCAAGGCCAGCAAACACAACACCAACACTCGAAATCGTCTTATTATCCAGGTCATCATCATAACCCCCTTTACAGTGTAGGCATGGTCGGTATATCCACACCAACGTTGCGTGGTGCGACAACCATAAGGCCTATCATGCCGCCGATGAAAATATCGTTATTAACTATCTCTTTTTCGTGATGAGAGTGCCAAACGTAGAAGTAGCCACCGAAGTTGTTCAATGCTCCCTCCCCCGGAGGCAGGAAGCCGCTGCCGCCCAGGAACGGGCTGCCGCTGAACAGAGCGCCAGCGGTAAATGTGCCCACTGCGGGCATCGTAACCGGCAAGGGTTTGCCGTGGTCGAGAGCATATTCAAATGGCTCCATATCTCCCGGAGGAGAGCCTGGGGGATGCCCGTACATATCCCAGCCGAGCTTGTAGCCGGACCATGTGAAGATGGCATCGACCGTTTCTCCGGGCATGACATTCTGGGTGTAGCGAGAGTAAGCAAGATCAGCGCCTGCAGTTGCTACATCCGTGGAGAGCAGACGGCCGTCCTTGGCGATCACCGAGAAGTTATTGCCATGCAGATGGATCGGATGGCCATCGCGGCCGGCACCGACCCAGCGTATCAGCATCCGTTGGCCAGGGTGCATCATAAAAAAGGCATTGTAAGGCTGGACAGGCAACTGAGGTGCATAAGCCGCTGTTACCGTATCGGGGAAATTGCGTCCATTAATGAACCAGTAGACGGGATAAAAAGTGGTCGTGTCAATTTCATCCATCCGTCCAAACTCAACCAGATTGTGAATTCTGGGGTCCATCTCCGTGATCAGGTAGAGGTACTCATGATCGTAGGCTGAATCGGGGCGAATGTTGATGTTGGGGTCGACGACCTCATCATTATAGGCCTGGAAAGTGCTTGGGGTGCCAATTGCAAAGTCGGTGGGCCGAACAATAATTGCCCCGAGTAAACCCATCTCGACCTGCAGGTCCATATTGGTGCCGCTGTAGTAGGTGTAGGTCCCCGGTTCAGTGGCAGTAAAAGTATAGGTGACCTCACCGTTATCCGGTGTACTGCCCGGTAAGGCTTCCTGAGTGAGCAGCCTGGCTGTTCCCCCTTCAGCCACCACATCATGGCCTGGGAAAACCATCGAAACAGGGTGTTCAGTCAAGGCATTGGTCAGATTAATCGTCACCGTAGCACCCTGGTTGACAATCATCGTTGGCCCCGGATACTGGGCTCTGGCGGTGCCATTGGCATAACCCCAGATCAGGACACTACTGCCTTCGCCGGTGGTGATATGGTCGGCTTTAGCCGTCAGATTGAAGATTGGGTTCGCAGTGGTGTCGGTCAGCCCTTCGATCACTGCCTGAGCGGGGATGACCCACAGTATCAGGAGCAGTACGGAAATCAGCAGGATACTGCCTTGACCCTTCTTGGTTTTGATCATCATAACGTGCCTCCGATTCTGTGTTATATCGCATCTTCGTTTAACGTAAATTTTCTCAAATCCATACTCTACTGAATGACGATCTGGGTCATCATCCCCCCATAGTCCTCATTGTGGTTACTCAGGTGGTTGAGGTTGGTGGTATGGAGGAAGTAGGTGCCCGGCTCAATGTCTGCGGTATCGAGAATGACATCCACTCCCTGGCCGCCACTGACGCTGACCGAGTTGGTCGTGTAGATGAGCTCCCTGGCACCGGCGGGATCACCGTCGGTGCGCAGGATCCGCGAACCGAGACCGACGACCGTCATTGGGATACCGGGTATGGTCAAAGTAAAGGTATCGGTGGTCGACATACTGGTCAATCGCAGCAGGACCCGTTGTCCCTTAGTTGCAGTAATCAGGGCATTCTCATTCTGCGCCGCAAAGCCCTCCTGATTGATCAGGTCGGCGGGGTTCGCTGTATCAGGGTAACCGCGGCCGTTGATCATCGGGTAGCGGTCGTCCATCATGGCAAAGGGGAGCGGCTGGACCTCCAGGCTGGCGTCGTGGAAATCGGGGTCGAAGGAATGCAGTTGCAATGGGTAAGCGACATCGTAACCGGTGGCTCCGTCGCCGTCGTTGTAGACAAACTTGGTAAACCCTTGGACGGACTCGGAAGAAATCAACCCGCGTAGAACAAGCTGATCCTGTTTCGGTTTGACGTAAAACTGGCCCAGCATCCCCATCTGCATATGCTCGGTCGCTTCCACATGACAGTGGTAGGCGAGGGTCCCCGGCTCAAAGAGATTATAGAAATACGTAAAACTAGATCCCATGTTAACGGAAAGACTGGCACCGGGCACGCCATCAAAGGTCGAGGATGCCTCGGAAAAACCGTGACCGTGAACGGTATGCGGATCAAACAGGTCGGGCCGCATCATCATGCCGATGTTACTCAGAGTCAGATAGAGCATCTGACCTTCACGCATTTCAATCTTTGGCGAAGGAAAGTTGGCCCCCAGCATATTTCCAGGATTGGTGCTGTCGTTCCACATGTTGCCCATTAATTCCGGATCGTCTTCGTCAGGGCGCTCGGCCGGCGTAGCCCCCTGGATGTTCGGATCACCCCCGGCATTCTTGAGTCCACCGTAGTCGGAGAAGCCGAACATGTACTGGACCTTGCCATCGGCCATCACCGAAAAGCCATCACCTGAACCGAGCTGGATACAGAGGTGGTCATTGTCATCAATGCCGTCGCCGTCGGTATCAACGCCGTCTGTATCAGGTGGGCACTGCTCGTTGAAATGGGCCATGGCTGGCGCGGCACCCAACAGGAGCAGCAGAGCGACCAGCGGTAACCAGCTGTAGTTTTTATAGTGACTCATGATTCACTCCTTTCGAAGACTTCCCCCCCGCCAAGCCAAGCTTGGCGGGGGAATTGCGTTTAGGGTGCGATGGTGAAAGTAGCATCCGATTGATCCTTGCTGAGCCATACGTTGCCGGCGTCACGGGCGGTCACTCGGAACCGGCTGATGGCTGAACCCGTATCAGGTACCGTCCAGTTGTACTCATCGGTGTTCGTCGTAATCGTGTCGATCAGAGTCCAAGTGTCGCCGTCGTCCGTAGAGTAGCGCAGGAAGAAGGTCGCCGCAGTGGGCGGAGCGGTCCACGATACGGTGTGCGTTGTGCCGACATTCAGGGTTTCACCCCCGTCTGGCGAGACCACGGCCAAAGGAAGAGGCGTAATGGTGAAGATGCCTGAATCATCTTGGCCGATCCATGCGTTGCCAGCGTCTCGGGCGTTTACTCGGAACATACTGCTTGTAGAGGTCACATTAGGAACAGCCCAATTATAGCTGTTTACCCCAACAACCGTATCGATCAAGGTCCAGGTGTCGCCGCCGTCCGTAGAATAGCGCAGGAAGAAGTTCACCGCATTGGGCGGAGCGGTCCATGTCACAGTTTGTGTTCTGCCAGCAGCAAGGGTATCACCGCCGCTTGGGGAGGTTACGGCCAGAGGCAGTGGTTTGATGGTGAAGGCGGCGTCCGACTCATCTTTGCCAATCCAAGCGTTGCCAGCATCACGGGCAGACACGCGGATCAGGCAATTGCCGGAGTCGACATTGGGTACCGTCCAGGGCATTTGGGTGGCATTCGAAACCGTATCGATCAGGGTCCAAGTGTCGCCACCGTCGGTGGAGAGGCGCACGAAGAAGTTCACCGCGTTGGGTGGAGCGTCCCACTGCAGGGCGACCTGATCACCAGCATTCCAGTTCTCACCGCTGTTAGGGGTAACCACTTGCACATTTTGTATGGTAAAGACGGTGTCCGATTCATCCCGGGCGAGCCAAACGTTGTCGGCATCACGGGCGGTCACCCGGAACAGGCTGGTTGTGGAGTGCTCATCAGGAACGGTCCAGTTGTAGGAGGTCTCCTCCACTACTGTATCGATCAGGGTCCAGGTACTGCCACCGTCGATAGAGTAGCGCAGGAAGTAGGTGGCGGCGTTGGGGTATGCAGTCCAGGTTACAGTCTCTATTGACCCGGCAAACAGGACTTCCCCCCCGTTGGGAGAGGTCACATTGACCGGTCCGACGATGGTGAGAGGGGCATCAGTCACATCCATCCCCAGGTTCACGCCACAGGCGTTGAAGGCCGTCACACGTACCTGGACCAGGGGCTGGCTTGAGAGGACGTTGGGGACCAGCCAATCATAGCTGGTTTGTCCAATATAGACGTTGTCAATGAAGTTCCACGTTATCGCATCGGTCTAATACGAGAGCTGGAAATGATCAGCTTCGCCGGAGGCGTCCCAGGCAATGGTATAGATGCTGCCGGGATCGAGGAGTTCGTCACCGTTGGGAGTAATCACCTGCACCGGCAGGCTAACCGTGAAGGCCGCATCCGGGGTGTTGCTGCCACCACCGCCATTATTAGCTACCACGGTGAAAGTTCCAGTTTCCGAGAAGCCTGCCGGTTCGGGAACCAGCAATTGATAGGATCGCCCTGGGACATCCGTGGCAACTGTGACAGGATCACCGCCGTTATCATAGCGCAGGTCGAAACTGGTAGCGTCCAGAGGAGCGGTCCAGGAGACCGTAACTTTGTTACAGATGGGGAGCGTGTCCTCATTACAATAGTAGGTCAGCGCTTCGCCACCATTGGGAGAAACGACTTCCAGTGGCGCCGGTACGATGGTAAAGGAACCCGACGTAATGGTGGCGTCAAGGGTGGCACCGGAGGCGTTATAGCTTGTAATCACCAGAGTGGTGGTAAGGTCGCCACTCACTTCCGGCACCGTCCATTGATAAGTTCTCGTATCATAAACAGTGGTGATAGAAATGCCATTATAGCTCAAGGCGAAACTCACACGATTGCGTGGGGCCTTCCAGTGGACAGTATAGGTCGTGCCAGAGACCAAGGTTTCACCACCACTGGGATCGCTTATGAAAATAGGTCGGCCAAATTCATCGGCCCCAATATCGGTTCCAGTGGTCCTGTCTTCGCCGTCATAATCGTAAGCCTGGGCTGCAAAGCCCGGAATAACGACAGTCCCGGCATCGCGCATAGGTGAGTTATTTTTCGTAATATGATAGTCGCTGATACCAAGAGAGAGTGGTGTATAGCGCACGTTGATATTGTTGCCGCCTTCGTCGATGACGGTGGCAGATTCCAGCGCATTGCTATATTCAGAAACAACGCTCGGGCCAATGGTTAGATTGGTGCCAGAATAGTCCGGCCCAAGAGCAGGGTCTGCCAGGCTGGTAAGGTCGTTGAATTCCGGACTCATCTGAGCAGCACCACCGCTACCGAACACGCCAAGATCCCAGTAGCCATTGGTCTCCAGGCCACCTGCCCCGCCGAGAATGGCGGAGTTATTGACGTAGGACATGTTATGCCAGATGATGTTGTTTTCCAGGATCGGATCGGAGAAGTCGCCAAGAGCAGTATCTGCTGACATGGCCAGCAGGGCCGGTGTGTGGGCTCCCGAAGCGATACCTGCGGGTTGCGCAATTGAAAGGTTGGCTCCCGGAGAGGGATTATAAGCCAGGGCGCCCGTGGCGGTGGTGTCGTTGTTCATGATGGTATTGTTGACAATGGTCGGCCTGGCAACATCCTGCAGAGAGATCCCGCCGCCGGTCAGAGCCGCCACATTGTTAGCGATAATATTGTTGACTATCTTCAACTCGAACCACTGGCTTGGGTCGCCCGGGAACTGGCGCACATCTGCCCCGCCGTTGACGGCAAAGGCCCGGATTCCACCACCGTGGCCTGATCCGGTCAGGTTGCCCTGGATCAGGTTACCATCGATCGTCACGTTGCCGGTTCCACTACCACCGGCTACGGAGTCACCGATATAGATTCCACCGCCATGACCAGCCCTGTTCAGTATGGCGCCGAAGAAGTCTTCGTTGAAGGTGATGTCGTGGTTGCGAATGATGTTGTCGCCAAGGCTCAAGCCCTGGTGGGCGATTCCACCACCGTTGAATCGTGAGAAGTTGCCTGTAATCTGATTTTCTTCAATCAGGTAGCCGTTGGAAAATTCATTCAAGGCGATGCCACCTGCGCCCAGCGTTCCACTATTTCTATGGATCTTGTTATTCCTGATGGTGACGTTGTCACTTGAGCCAAACTCGAAACCATTGTCCGGTACGCCGATGGTGATGCCGCCGGCAAAGGATCCCTGGTTGCCAGTGATCTCGTTATTGCTGATCACCAGGTTGCGAGCGCTGATAAGGGCAAAGATACCGCCGCCACCAGTAGCGCCCGAAATGGTGAAACCATCAATCATCGCTTGACAATTATGGCCGGTGAAGGGATATCCCGGATTGAATATTCTGGTTACAGTCGGATCAGGGTTCAGGATATTGCCACCAGTATAAGCAGTTTCACCAAACACGATGATACCAGGGGCTTCATTGGCGGCAACTGCATCTCTGAGCAGGAAGTCCGATAATTCACGAGCTCCCAGAGCATCCATTCGCCTATGCCAGGTCTGCAGTCGGTTTGTAGGAATGGGGTTGGCCGTAATGCGGGTTGCGCCAACTCCAGCCCCCTGCAGTTTGACCGGCTTGTTCATGATGACATTTTCACTGTAGGTGCCAGGTCCGACCATAATCAGATCGCCCGGCAGGGCAGCATCGATAGCCGCCTGAATGGTGCTATAATCACCGGTACCGTCCTTGCGAACATATATGGTCGAAGCGGCTGTAGCGCCGCAGTCAATAACGGTCAGGGTGACCCCGGTCTCGGTGGTCAGGCCATTATCGCCGCGAGTCACCAGCAAGGTGCCGGTATCGGCGTCGAGAGGAACCGTGACTGTGATTGAATTATCGCTCCAAGTGTCGATGAGCAGGGGCATCCCGTTAAGAGTCACCGCCCCTTCAAGCGTGCCAAAACCGTAATTTCTGGAGACATAGAGAGGGCTTCCCGGGATGGCAGGGTTGTAATCGGGATTGATGACCGTCGACAACCCTTCTGAGGTGAGGGTTACTTGATCCCACTCGGTATCAGAGCAAACTTGTGGGCCGCCCCTTATCTCAGCAGGGCTGTTTACCGTGTCGATTTTGGGCGCCAGGGTGATCGGTTCAGAGTCGAGCTTGATATCCGATGCGGCAAAAGCCGTCAGCGGCACAATCGGAGTATCGAGATAACTGACCGCCCCCGGCATATATTGGAAGCTCCAGGGGACGACTGCGAAGGACGGGTCGTACTTGGGGTCAGGGGTGCCGTCGGCGAACGTCGGGTCATTCAAAACCAGGGGTATCATGTGGGGAGAGACACCGGTTGGCGACGGGACGTTAACCGTGTAAGTCGAAGGCAATAAAGCATTGTAACCGCCAAATTCGTCAGCATAGACCCTGACCAGCTCATTCCCTTTGAAGTCCTGGAAGGAAACGGGAATCCAGGACGGGGTCGACTTCTCACCGAAGTTGGGGCTGGCCTGGCTGAATTCTGCAGCCAGGTCGTTATTGACAAAGCCAACGGCACGGGCCGCCTTGGGTACCTGGGTGAAGTACCAGAAATCGGCCGGGGTATTTTGCCCGCCGATGATTGCAACCTGCTTGCGGTCACATAAAGGCCGGGACGTGCCAGCGAAGGGGGCCGGTGTGGCCCCGTCAAGAGTGAGAAACGGAGGAACCACGTGGAGATCACCAACACATTCAGCGGCCACGTTCAGCGTGCTCGGGGTGTAGGTATCACCGAAATCAACGTTCTTGTCCTCTTCTTTCATTAACAGATAGCCATTGGGAGCCGCCGTTTCAACGATATAGGTGTCCGAAGGGATCGGTGCCGTTTCTGTTTCAGGCACGTCAGGGCCATCTGGGAAGATCGAGGTAATGGCGTAACCGCCATCAAAGACTCCAGGGCGTAGCTGGTTCCAGGTACCGAAGCCATCCGCACATTCGGGGATGGGCTTGCCGTGGATAATAGGCAGCTCCTGGATACACCCGGACGGCTTGTTGTCGTCCCAGCTATCGGTCCAGGCAACATTGAGGGCGGAGCCCCAGTCAAAGGTGCCATTGCCGTTGCGATCAATATCTTCGGACCCCTGTAGAGCGGTCCCGTCATTCCAGCCGAGGGGGTAGTTGTCGATGTCAGCCAGAACGCCGCCGTCGATGACGCCGTCGGCATTATGATCGAGATAGAGGTTGACCTGCACCCGCGGGATCCCAGGTTCCCATTCCTCGCCGGCGGCGAAGCGCGGGTCGTTCTCGGCGCGCGTCACTGCGTAGAAGACAACACCTGAGACACCACCATTGTTGCCATCCGTATAGACATTTTTACCCCAGTCAATAACGTTGGTTTGTCCCAGGAACAGATGCATGGCCTGCAGCAGGTGCGCGCCCGGTTCTCCGATGCTGCCATCTCCGATACCTTCGGTGCGCGAGAGGTTGTTGAGGGTGTTGGGATTGTCTTCCACCTGGGGCTGCGGAGTGAGTTTCCCCCGGGAAGGAACAGTCCAGCCATCGTTATCTGGGACTAATCCACCATAATCGACCGCGTTGGTATAGCCGGTGTCATTAAGTGCGGAAGGGGCAACTTCAACAACCAGCCATTTGAAGAAGGGGAAGACTTCAGCGAAGGAGTATTCACCGTCCAGATCGGTTGCCGTCGCCTGATAGATGGTCCCGTCGCGGAAGCGCAAGGCCAGGTCCTGATTGGGCAGACCTGGCTCGTTATTCTCCCGAAAACCGTTTTGATTTTCGTCGAGGAAAACAGTCCCCTCCAGGTTACCGAACCAACGAAACACCAGTTGAGTGCCTAGATCTACGACATCACCGGTACCAGGATTGGTGATATCGGGGACCAGCACAGTCTGGGTGCCGAAGAGATAGTCAAGAGGGGTTTCCCAGTTCACCAGCTGATAAGTCCCTGGTGGGACATTATTGATCGTGAATTTACCGGTAACAGGGTCACAAGGCGCAACATAAAGGCCCGACGGGGTAACTGCTGGCTGGACATTGGGATCATTCAACCCCACCCAGACATTGGGATCATTCAACCCCACCCAGCAATCCTCAACAACGGGGCCGGGGAAATAGCCCTGCAAGGCTGGCGGACGGGAGAAATGGTTAAGTCTCAGGGTGCCTGTGATCGAACCGGTGAAAACAACCCCACCCAGCAATCCGACACGGTCAACGTAGTTCGGATCAGTGATATCAGTGATATTCCAGGGGGGAACGTTGATTGCCTGGCCCTTGATTATTGAAGATTCTGTCGGGCTGACCTTGACAAAACCGAAAACGACATGATTAAACCCGGTGCCAAATCCTTCGACAAAAACCTTCGCTTCGTCGGCCTGGACCCAGGCATCGATAGTGGGTGTGCCCTCGATGGTGGTGGTCTGGATAAATGTTACCGGGTTGCCGGAATCGTCGAAATGAGGCGCGGTCACGGTGACCCCGTATTTGCCGGGGACCAGGTTTTTGATCAGCAATTCACCCACGTTGATTCCGTAAGGGTTGTTGCCAGCATTGAAATCATCCAGGGTCAAGGTTTCAAGGGTACCTGTACCTAAGACGTCAACCACCGGGTTACCTTCGCCATCGAGCACATAGTCGCTGTTTATATCCTGAGGGTCGACTCTCAGATAGGCGGTTCCCAGAGGATTGCCGAAGGCGTCCTGGGAAACCATGCCTGCGGCGTCGGCAATCATGACGCCAACGCCACCAAAGCCACCATTACGCTGGCCACCAGGCCCGCCATCAGCCTCATCCCAAATGTTGTTGATCGGGTTTTGGGCAAGATGGGTTAAGACAGAAATCTGGGCTGTCGGGAAGGGTAGTGCGTTGACGACAACCAAGGCAAAATTAGCCCCGGTAGCGACCGTAGTACCGCCGTTGGAATAGCCAGAATCTGGATCTGGAAGAACCGAGACGAAGTAGCGCCCGCTGGTGGGGACATCAGCCGAATCCGAAGAAGAGGTGGAAGACCCTTCAGCAACCACGGGGGCATGGCTGTTATGGATGTTGACGCTGATACTGTCCGATACCCGTGCTCCAGGAACCGTCAGGTGGGTGTTGTCTTCCTCAACCAGCCAACGAAAACCACTGTTGATCGGTGAGACAGTCCCGTCCGGGTTCTTCTCAACGACATTGATAATAAAAGCATTCGCCTGCGGCACGATGAGTGTGCAGGAAAACATCACCAGTAAAAACAGCCACAATTTTGCTGCGCTGCGTAAGCCACCGTTTAAGATTGTCTGCCTCATAATGATGTCTCCTCACGAAGTTTCCGTTTACCTGTCAACTCAAGCTGCCGACTATAATTTTAATGCTTACCATACCTGTTACCTGAAAGTTATATCCACTCCCCGCCATCAGTCCATGGGGAGTACCACTTATTCCGGGGTAGGATTTTCCTTTTTCTGCGATCAGCCATGGGCTGTCTGCTCAGTAACCCGGTTGGGCCGGGAACTCCTTTGACAAGCTTGTCGTAGTGTTCTGCAAAAAAGATGCGACCGTAGCGCTTATGATCTCGGGGCTCAGGTAATACTCGCCTGCAGCAGTCTGGCGGATCGCTTTCAATAAATGTGACGCAGGGGTCGTTTTCAATATGTAACCGACGGCCCCGGTATGCAGCGCTTCAAGGATGTAGGCTTCCTGACTATGCATCGAAAGGATGACGATCGATGTGTCGGGAGCAGCTTCTCTTATCAGCGGCAAGGCCTCAATGCCGGTCATGACAGGCATGGCGATATCAAGCAGCAAAACGTCCGGACGTAATTCACTGGCCATGGCGATAGCCTGGGTCCCATTGTGCGCCTCACCGACCACAACGATATCGTCCTGAGCTTCGAGGAGCACTCGCATCTGTGCCAACACCATCGGTTGGTCGTCGGCTAGAAGAGTCCTAATGGGGATCATAGACTGTCCCGAGGCCTTTGGGGGGCATGCCTGATATTGCCCCACATCAAGTTTGATCAAAAATCTGCATGGTAGTTAATATTTACTTTGTCGCCAGGGAAAGTCTATGGGGAGAGAGCCCTATTGGGGGGGAGGGAAAGCCTACTTGTCGCCTGGTTCTTTCGGAGATAGGAAGAGAGAGGCAGTTCAATACTACTTTAGGAGCGTTTCAGGTTCGCCAGGATTCCGGATCGACAACTCCTATCCGGATGGCATACTGCACCATTTTGACTGGTTGATTGATACCGATTTTCTTGATGATGTTGGCTCGGTGCTTCTCGGCAGTTTTTGGGCTGACGCAGAGAATTTCGCTGATCTGGTTGGTTGTGTTCCCTTCGACCAGTAACAGGAAGACCTGGCGTTCGCGATCGGAGAGGAGCTCATAGCCGCCCTTGGGCTGGGGTTCCTCCCGTTGACCTTTCAGATATGACTCCATAACGTCGTTGCGGACTTTCGGAGAGAGATAAAACTCGCCGCTGCTTGCTCTACGGATGGCAGCGAGCAGGTAGGTGCTCGATGCGGCCTTCAATACGTAACCACGGGCACCGGCTTTTAGTGCCTGATGAACATAGGCTTCCTTCTCGTACATGGAGAGGATAACCACCTCGGTATTGGGTGACGCCTGTTTGATAAGTGAGATTGATTCGACACCTGTCATCCGCGGCATGGCAATATCCAACAGGGCAACATCAGGGCGCAATGCACGGCACCTTTCCAAAGCCTCGACGCCATCTGTGGCCTCGCCGACAACTTCAATATCTGCCTGCACTTCCAGTAATTGCCGTAATCCTTCACGGATCATGGCGTGATCGTCAGCGATCAAGACCCGTATAGGCTTCATGCTTACGTCTCCTTACCTCCATCGGTATTTTTGCCTGAATTGACGTTCCCTTTCCCGGTGCGGAGTTGAGAAACAACCGGCCGCCGAGAGCCGCCACACGTTCCCGCATCCCTAGAAGGCCAATGCCGCTCCTTTTGGCGCCCATGGACTTCAGTTCCTCCAGGTCGAATCCTTTCCCATCATCTTCAATACAGAGGCTCAGGATGCTATCCTCCAGGAGCAGGTTCAAAACCACGTTGCTCGCCTTCGCATGTTTGACAATATTATTCAAAGACTCCTGGCAAACCCGAAAAATGACGAGCTCAATCTCGGGGGGCATTCTGGTCTCAATAACCGAAAAAACAGAATCAATCTTTATGCCTTCATATTGTCTTTCAAACTCGTCCAGGTGGTACTTCAGGGTCGTCATGAGCCCTAATTCATCAAGCATGTGTGGGTGCAAACCTGTCGACACATCACGAACAAAGTCCCCAAGGTCAGAAATCTGCCGGGAGAGCTTTTCAGTTTGTGCCAGGCAAGACGCCCTGTTGACACCACTCTCCATACAGGTGCTCTTCATCGCCTCCACTCCGAACTGCATGGACGTAAGAACCTGGCCAAAGCCATCATGCAGGTTATGAGACAAAAGTTTACGCTCATTTTCAGAAGTATTGATCAGCTGTCTTGAAAGATAATGAATCTGGCCCTGGACTCTATTGTGATACTCATGGTGCCTTTTGTAGGGGAGGTAGAGGAAATGATAAAAAAATGGTGATAACAGAACAACCATCAGCGATGAGTCCAGCAGGATATGATCCCTGAGGTTGATCGGAAAATACGGCCCGAGGACGAGTTCAATGAAACATTCAACCACCACTACAGTAATGACCAGAAAGATCAGGGCGCGGTATGGGGTTGGGAAAGCCACTTCTGGGCTGTGGGGGCTAAATGATTTAGATGGTTCAGCCAGGCTTTCATAGCTCTGATGGTTGCTATCGTCTTTACTGTTCCGATTGGCTTCAACATTCATATTCTCAGACATGTTCTACCTTGGGAGTGACTTATTAAGAACAGCAAAGTGTTTGCCCTGTAACCTTCTAACTGTAACAGATTTCTACGCGTAATCTAGCCGTAAAGGATGTGAAGAATATCTTTCTGTCTTTAAGAAGATGTCAAGGGGATCTGGTTAACTCGAAGCCATGATGCAAGCAACGAAAGACGGTTTTTCTGGTCTTGCGGTAAGAAAAACGGATGTACAGCGTTGCCATGTTGCTTGATCACGTCAGGGACAAGGTGTTGAGGTAAGTAAACAGTGCCTTCATCTTTAAGACGAGACAGGCGGATGAAGAGAAAAATCAGCAAGGGGGAAATAACGCCTCAGCCACTTCGGGAAATATGAGTTGCTGAGCAGGCGCGCCGAGAGGCGCTATCGGCTTCAGGTGATTTTTATAAAAATTATACGGGACAGTGGACTCGTGTGTGGATAGGATGCTTGTTGGCTTGGCCGATTACGAAATTGAATATGCTCTGTAACGTTACAAGATTTTGGTTGGGGGATTGTTGGCCCTTGAGGTGTCTTAGCGCATGATTTAATCGGAGACCTTTTAGGCTGATAGCGTCCCTTAAAAGATGTCAGCGCTGGATGAAATTGGATGTCTATGTCAGAAAAACTTGTAGTTTATCTGACTTGACGTAGGTCTTGAACTGTGAGAAACTCTGACATAAGAAAAGGACTAGTCGGGGTGTTGTTATGCAAAAACAAATACTTAAAAAGATAAGGTGCCACGGCAGGGGGTGGGTTTTTACTCCTTCAGACTTCTTGAATGGGGAAATACCTAGGACTACGGTGGACAAAGCCCTTTCTAGACTTGAGTCTTCTGGCGAAGTCCGGCGTGTTCGTCAGGGTGTTTATTATTATCCCAAGGTTAACGCAACATGGAATTTTGAGGTTCCTCCATCTCCGATTAAAGTTGTGGAGGCTATTGCCCGAGCAAAGGGTGCTCAGATTCTTCCCTCCGGACCCATGGCGGCAAACCAGCTCGGTCTCTCAATGCAGGTGCCGATGAAGATGGTTTACCTTACCGACATGTCCTCTCGGAAAGAATCCGCATGTGGTGTCGAAATTGTGTTTAAACACGTTTCAAGCAGTAAGCTTTCAGGCGCCGGTCATTTGTCCGGGACTATTTTTTCTGCCCTCGAATATTTGGGTAAAACTGAGTCTAGATCTGAGGGAGTAGTAACTCAGATAGCTAAGCTCCTTGGCGAAAAAGAGGCTAGGCGGTTGAAGAAAGAGGTAAGGGTGCGTCCTCAGTGGATGCAGGAAGTTGTGATGAAAATAGTGAATAAGAGCAAGGGAAAAACAATTGAATGTATTTATAAAAAAAAACAAGGTGGACATCAGTGATGCTTTTCTTTATGCGGCCGACGGGGTTAGCCTCCCGCCGGTTGTTGTAGAGAAGGATTTCTGGGTCTGCTGGCTCTTGAATATTCTTTTCAATGAAATGAAATTAGATTCTGAATTGCTTTTTAAGGGTGGGACAAGCCTATCTAAGGGGTATGGAATAATACAGAGGTTTTCCGAGGATATTGACCTTTCTCTTTATCGCCCGGATCTCGGCTTTGAACTAGAAATTCCTCCAGGTACTTCCGGGTCGAAAATCGGCAAAATATACAAAGCGCTTGCGGTCGGGCATCTTGAATACGTTCAAGATGTCTTGCTTCCTTCAGTTTATAGGGAGTTGTCCTCTCGTTTAGATGTGGATGGGTGGAGTTTGGAGATTGATGAAAATGATGGCGGGAGCCTTCTCTTCAGCTATCCTAGGGTTTTGGATGGTGGTTTTTATCAAATAGACAGCTATGTTAAGCCCGTAGTCAAGGTTGAGACTGGTATAAGGGCAGCGTACTCTCCCGCGGGAGGAAGGACAATTACCAGTTTTGTTGGAGAAGTAGTCCCCGAAGCGCTTGGCGAGGTGTGCAGTTTCGAGGTCCATACGTTGGCGGCTGAAAGGACTTTCTGGGAAAAAGCCACTATCTTGCATGCAATTAATTCTCGAAATGATCCAACGAGAGTAAAGGATCGGTTGTCGAGGCATATATACGATCTTGTAATGTTAAATCGAGATGATGTTACTGGTGGAGCAAAAGATGATTTGGATTTGCTTCAGCAAGTAGTTGATCATAAAAAGGTCTATTATCGTGAACCTCAAGCCCAATATGAAGAAGCTAAACCTGGTAGTTTTAAGTTAGTTCCTACGGGGCCGGTTCTGGATGTTTTTAAGAAAGATTACATTTCTATGGGGGATATGTTTCCTGACACGCCCCCTCCGTTTGAGGAACTATTGTCTGAGCTTCAAAAGATGGAGGCTAAGATTAACGCGGCGAATTAGCTGGTCTGTGGGAAACGGACTCTTTGATTATTGCTGCTCATTGTGACCTCTTGAAGTTAGAATTGTTATAACTCAGGAGTGTCTAGGAAACTAGGGGCGATTCAGTGTCGTTTTTTAACGATTCTGGGTTTTTCGGCCTCATCCACTCGATGAATTTTGTTCGATTCCCGCCACCATTAGATTTCAAAGCCTTCATTTCAGTGCCCAGCTACGTCCGACTCGGGGACCCGTACTGGACTCGAACATCCTCTTGTCGTCAATTTTTATCCGTTAATCTGCTAGTAATCGGCTAGGCAGCAAGGTTAGTAACAAGAAGTATCCCAATTGTACTCCGTAAGGCCATCAGGCTTGTCCTGTGGTCTTTTTCTCGTTGCTCGTTGTTTCGCTAGATTTGATGCATTAGGTTGGGTCTGAGGCGTTTTTAAGGGAGGGCTATATTGGCACGAGTGTCGGTTTGTGATATATATTGATATCGCTTTTGCAATCTGCTCGTCCTCAATTCCATTGTTTGGGCGGGAATAGCTATAATTAGTTGTAGTCCGTTATTGACCAGTATTCCATTGTAAATGTCTGTATTTATTGATGTAGAAACGGGCTTTTTGCCCGTTTTTTCTGTCAATAACTGCGACAAAACAGAATGAAGAGGACCGCTTGAGTAGCCAACTTTTAGAAGAAATAGCAAAGCGCAGAACCTTCGGTATTATCAGCCATCCTGATGCCGGTAAAACTACCCTGACTGAAAAATTACTGCTGTTCGGTGGTGCTATCCAGATGGCTGGAGCCATCAAGGCACGTAAGGCTGGGCGTCACGCCACCAGTGACTGGATGAAGGTTGAGCAGGAACGTGGTATCTCCGTGACCACCTCGGTTATGAAGTTCGCTCACCGTGACTGTGAGATCAACCTGCTCGATACTCCGGGCCACCAGGACTTCTCCGAGGATACCTACCGGGTTCTGACGGCGGTAGATAGTGCCCTGATGGTGATTGACAGTGCCAAGGGCGTTGAAACACAGACAGAGAAGTTGATGGCAGTCTGCCGGATGCGCAACACCCCGGTGCTGACCTTTATCAATAAAATGGATCGTGAAGGGCAGTATCCTCTTGACCTGCTTGCAGACGTTGAAGATAAGTTGCAAATCGAATGTGCGCCAATGTCATGGCCGATCGGCATGGGCAAACGGTTCAAGGGTGTTTACAACCTCTATCGTAAAGAGTTACG
>JAJRRB010000024.1 GCA_024279915.1 Deltaproteobacteria bacterium | reverse complement strand
TCGAACAAATTCTAAAAGACACTCCGGCAGAACGGCAGACGGCCCTTTTTTCCGCAACCATGCCGAAAGAAGTCTTAAGAATCGCCCGTCGCCATATGAAAGACCCCCTTGAGATTCACATCAAGTCCAAGTCGGCGAGCGTCGACACCATTGTCCAACGCTTCTGGCAGGTCAAAGGAATGCACAAGCTGGATGCTTTGACACGGATTCTCGCAGCGGAGGAGATCGAAGGCATGATTGTCTTCGTGCGCACCAGGATTGCAACGGTTGAACTCGCAGAAAAGCTTGAATCGCGAGGCGTCTCCTGTGCCCCCCTGAGTGGCGACATGACCCAGGTCCTGCGCGAAAAGACTGTAGAAAGGTTGAAAGCGGGGACCCTTGACATTGTGGTCGCCACCGATGTCGCCGCCCGTGGGCTGGATGTGAAACGGATCA
The DNA here is from genome assembly GCA_024279915.1 of Deltaproteobacteria bacterium. GTDB lineage: Bacteria > Desulfobacterota > Desulfuromonadia > Desulfuromonadales > BM103 > M0040. Next base: position 6,744 of record JAJRRB010000024.1, on the reverse strand, counting down.
GCCATGTCATCAATTACGACATTCCTTACGATACTGAAGCCTACGTGCACCGCATCGGTCGTACTGGCCGCGCCGGTCGCATGGGCCAGGCGATTCTGTTTGTCGCCCCCCGGGAAAGACGTATGCTGGCAGCCATCGAACGGGCGACCCGCCAGCCAATCACGGCCATGAGCCTGCCGAGTCGCAAAGATATCTCCAATCGCCGAACCGGCATCTTCAAAGAACAGATTGCTGAAGCGATGGAGAGCCAGGAGCTGGAATTCTTCGAAGAGTTGATTGACAGTTATCAACACCAGTATGATATCGGCTTGCGCCGAATCGCCGCAACCCTTGCCTATCTGGTCCAGAAAGACAAACCGTTGCAGGTTGATGAGGGTGTTGTCGAAGAAGTCGTTGCTCCTACGAGAGATACGCCATATTCCCGACGCAACCAAAGAAGTTCCGACACCCAACTGACACGCTACCGGATAGAAGTCGGTCGCAGCCACGGTGTGGAGCCAAAACATATCGTTGGCGCAATTGCCAATGAGGCAAACATCAATAGCCGCGACATTGGTCAGATCAAGATCCACAATGACCACTGTCTTGTCGATCTCCCGCATGATATGCCCTCGGCAACCTTTCGACAGCTGCAGAAAGTATGGGTATGTGGACAACAGCTGCAGATCAGCCCCGCTGACGAAAAATTTTCGGGCAATACCGACAAACCAAAGTATAAGAGCGGGACAAGAAGTGGTGAAGGAAAGTTCTTCAAACCGGGTGGGAAAAAATCACCTCGCAGTCGCCAAGGGCGGTATAAAAGCTCATGATTGAGTTTGATCTTGCTGATCACGACTACATTGAACTGCATAGCCTGTTGAAAGTGAACGGCCTCTGCGAGAGTGGCGGCGTCGCTAAGCTTCTGATCGCTGATGGCCTGGTCAAGGTTGATGGCGAGGTCGAGCTACGCAAGCGCTGCAAGATCCGCACAGGCCAGACAGTCGTATTACATGATCAGCAGATTATCGTTCAGTGATCTAAAAGAGAACGTACCGGGAACAGACTTGATTCAAGTTATAACCTGGAAAGGTTCCCTTCTAATCAAACCTGTGTCGTCTTCTAATCAAACCGGAGAAAACCGGTTGACAGCCCGAAAACCCTGTGCTATTTAAGGGTGTTTTTAACCCTAGGTGTATTCTGTATACAATTATTATGGCCGATGACAAACGCCAACTCATGAAATCTCTGAGCTTTTTATCAAGCATCGGGATATCTATGGTGGCAGCTTCATTCATTGGCCTCTTCATCGGCGTCTACCTGGATAAGTGGTTGGGAACAACCCCCTGGATGACGCTGATATGGCTCGGCATAGGTATTGTTGCAGGTTTTCGTAACATCTTCATTCTGACCCGACGCGGGATGCGCGAGCTGGATCAGGACGATAAAGAGGACCAGAAGTACGATGGATCAGATTGAACAGCTGCCCGCGCAACTGGCACGGCGCAACTGGATCATCCTGGCCCTTCTACTGCTTGGCAGTCTGCCTTTCGGCAATTTTACCTTGAGTCTGGGAATCTTGACTGGCGGACTGATCGCTATCGGTGGCTTCATCTGGATGCGACGCTCACTGGATCGACTCTTGAGTCAGGCAACGGGCGGCAGCAGATTCAGTTATATATCTGGCTGTTTTATCAGGTTGGCCGTTTTAGCAGTCATTCTGGCAATCCTGATTGCAATAGTAGAAATTCACGTCATCGGCCTGGTCATCGGGCTCTCGGTTGTGATTATCAACCTGTTTTGGATGACGGTACAACGCACGCTTTAAGTAGAGGAGACTTCAGCTACCATGACACATCCGTTTATTTTTCTTGAGTGGCTTGAGCACCAATTTCACCTGAGTCTTGGCAACCATGTCACCTATACATGGCTGGTCATGGCATTACTGATTCTTCTTGCTGTTATGGTCAAACGTAGCATCAAAACGGTTCCGACCGGTCTGCAGAATTTCTTCGAGTTCATGATTGATGGCATTGAGACCATGATTGAAGACACCATGGGCCCGAAAGGGAAAGCCTATTTTCCGCTGATTGCGACCATTGCTTTTTTCATCCTCACGTCAAACCTGATTGCCTTGATCCCCGGTTTCTATCCACCGACCGCCAACCTCAACACCAATGCCGCCATAGCTCTGACAGTCTTTGCCATGACACATATCGTTGGTATCAAGGAGCATGGCATCGGTTATTTTAAACATTTTTGCGGGCCGATCGGCTGGCTGGCACCATTGATGATCCCGATCGAAATCGTTGGCCACCTGGCACGCCCCCTGTCGTTGACCTTGCGTCTGTTCGGCAACATGTACGGCCATGAAATCGTCCTGATGATTTTCTTTACCCTGGTGCCTTTCCTGGTTCCGCTGCCGTTGATGCTGATGGGTGTTCTGGTTGCATTTATCCAGACGTTTGTTTTCATGCTGCTGGCAATGATTTACATTGCTGGCTCACTAGAAGAAGCTCACTAAGCACGGATGTCCGTGCTTGCGTCCTATATCGTATAGGAAAACCGTCACTTAATTTAAGGAGTAGAGAAATGGAGTATTTTGCTTGGTGTGTAATGGCTGCCGCTGTCGCCATGGGTCTTGGTTCTTTTGGTACAGGCATTGGTCAGGGTGTGGCTATCTCTAAAGCAGTTGAAGGTGTTGCTCGCAACCCAGGCGCAAGCGGTAAAATCATGACCGTCATGCTGGTCGGTCTGGCGATGATCGAGTCCCTGGCAATCTACTGTCTCGTTGTTGCCATGATCATCCTCTTCGCTAACCCCTTCACCGACACTGTTGTGCAGCTGCTCAGCAAGTAATTCGGTCTTTAAATCAGCACTAAAAAGGGCGCAACCATCCGGTTGCGCCCTTTTTCTTGATTAACGGTTTGCAAGAAGCGTTTACTACCAGCCCCTGTTGCGCATGATCCGCATGACCAGGACACCCATAACAGAGAGGACAATACCGAGGGCAAAAGCCATGTAACCAATTCCGCGGGCTTCACCCCAGCCCCACAAATCTTGACCTCCCATAATACCAATCATAATCAGTCCGCCCATAATCATAACCCCTCCCACCACATACATGGTCAAAGCGATTCCAGCAAAAACCCATCCGCGCCATTTCAGTGACATTACGACAACTCCTGTACCGCTAAAATTGCGGCATATTAGCTCCCTTCCTTTCAACCAGGCAAGAGATTTATCCGATGTATAGAAAAAACATACAGGTGTATATTTAAAACATTTCCTTAATTATCTTTCACGATTGACTTTTAATGTAACCCATGTTAAACCTTTTTTAATCTTATACAGTATACAATCCACTTAGCGGACAACACCATCATTTTATTAGGTTTTTTCTGTTTTTAAGGCAACGAAACATCACGTTATTGTGATCATTCCGGTATGTTTCCGGCTTGAACCAAAAAGAAGACCATCAGGAGGTCAACCTATGAATTGCAGAATCTTTGCTTTTATACTGCTAGCTGTAACCCTGTTCTTGCCGAGCATGCCTGCTCAGGCAGAAAGCGGCATGGCGATTGCGCCCGAAGTCTGCCTGGAGTGCCACGATGATGTGGTCGCTCCGATTGCTTATGGAGCGTCCGTACATGGTCAGAACGCCTGTACCAGCTGTCACGTTGAAGTAACCTCCCTCGATGCACATATGTCTGGCGACGTCATGCCAGAGGAGCCCAAATGTGTGCGCTGTCACAAAAAAGAAAGCAGCGAGCATTTTTCAAGCGTCCATCAATTGAACGACGTGACCTGCTCCGCCTGCCACGACGATATTCATACGCATACTTTTTGGAAGAATGACAAGGCCAAGGTCATTGCCAAGTGTACCGGTTGTCATGATGACCACGAAGACTATCTGGATTCCAGTCACGGTAAAGCAGTTATGGCCGGCAACCTGGATTCAGCCGCCTGTCATGACTGTCATGGCCTGCACAAAATTGAACAACTGGGTGACCCTGACAGCCATATCAACCGTGAGTTTCACACCAAAGTCTGCCTGAAATGTCATGCTGACCACGAGATGATGGAGCGCAACGGCGTATTCAGCGTGGCTGTGGAAACCTACATGAGCAGCTACCACGGTAAGAACTTCAGGCTCGGTTCGCCGGACATGGTCGCTGGCTGCGCAGATTGCCACACCTCGCATAACGTACTCCCTAAAGATGATCCTGCTTCCAGCGTAAATGAAGCAAATCTGGTTGGAACTTGTGCCCAGTGCCACCCTAATGCCACACCTTTGTTTGTCAAATTCAACTCACACGGCGACATGCACGACCGGGAGAATTATCCGATCAGCTACTGGACTTTTATCAGCATGACCGGCCTGTTAGTCGGCACCTTTGCGGTCTTCTGGATTCACACTCTCTTCTGGATGATCCGTGGTTTTGTTGAGAATCGTCAGAAACTGGCGGATGGACATGCTGGCAAGGAAGGGCATCAGATCAGTGAGCCACACAAGCAGTATGTACGCTTCAAGGCCCGTCACATCTTCTTGCACCTGACTGTTATTATCAGCTTCCTTGGCCTGACCCTGACCGGAATCCCGCTCAAGTTTGCTGACCAGCACTGGGCCACGACGATGATGGACTTCTTCGGTGGCACATACTATGCGGGCTTGATCCATCGCGGTTGCGCGATCCTGACCTTCTACTATTTCGTTTCGGCACTGATCCTGAGCTTCGATTTCCTCTTCCTGAGCAAGAAGAAGCATCCGGGCGACATGTGGCTGACCCGTCTGTTCGGGCCCGACTCACTCTGTCCGAACTTGCGCGATATCCGCGACGTTATCGGCATGGTCCGCTGGTTCCTCTTCTTAGGCCCAAAACCAACCTTCGAGCGTTGGACCTACTGGGAGAAATTTGACTTCCTCGCTGTCTTCTGGGGTATGTTCGCCATTGGCGGTTCGGGGCTTATGCTCTGGTTCCCTGAGTTCTTTGGCTACTTCCTGCCAGGCTGGTCGTTCAATATCGCGACGATTATTCACTCAGACGAGGCACTGCTGGCAACCGGCTTTATCTTCACCGTCCACTTCTACAATACCCATGGCCGACCTGAGAAGTTCCCTATGGACTTCGTCATCTTCAATGGCCAGATGGCTAAAGAAGAGTTCATCGAAGAACGTGGCGACCAATGGCGCCGCTATGAAGAAGAAGGGACTCTCGATGAGTATGTCTGCAAAAAAGTCAGCGGACCGTTCTACGACTTCTGCCTCAAGACCTTTGGTTACATTGCTCTCTTTACAGGAATAGCCTGTCTCTTCCTGATGATCTTCGCGTTCATGGGAGGCAGTGGTCATTAATATCTGACTCATTGAGTTAATACCTGATCCCGATAGATCAGGATATCAACGGGGCTGCCAATCGGCAGCCCCGTTTTTTATCGACCTCAACAGCGATTTTGCATCGTAATCATGCCTGTGAAGATACATACTGTATACAATGTTTCGGTTGCATTCATTCCAAGAATGTGTATTATACGGTGGCTTCTTGAACTTTTAATCCTTTGCTGCTGCAATTTTTTAACAAAAACCAATTACAGAGGTGCAGATTATGCTTACAACCGTATTCGACTGGTGTAAACGACATATTGTCCTTTTCACCATTGCTTCAGTGATCTTTGTCGTGATGTTTGGCTTCATCAACATCCAGATTCTCCACATGACCTCTGAACCAGAATTTTGCCATCTCTGTCATCCAGCACAAGGCTTCGGCCCTCTCGCTGAAGTTGATTCCTGGGAACACTCGGCTCACGGCGATGCTGGCGTTTCCTGTCTTGACTGTCACGGTCGTCCCGGCGTACTTGGTTATGCAAAAGCCAAGCTCGGCGGCCTGAAAGACACCTATCTGCAGCTAACCATCTCCAAAGAAGAAAAGTTGGAGATCCTGTCGAACCCGAGTGAAGACCTGGTTCCCTCCTGGCACTGTCTCTACTGCCATTCTGACGAAGGTAATCAGACCGTTCGCGAAACCACCAAGGGTCCGATGAAACTCGTCAACATGCGTATGTTGGATGACGTGGTTAACCCGGAGTTCCGCGAGCGCAAGGGCCTTGCAGACATCATGACTGACGATTTTGTCGGCGGCACCCACTTTGACCACAGTCTGCATATTGAAGACTTTGACCTGACCTGCCGTGATTGCCACTTCGGCGTCGTTCACAACCCTGCGACAGCAACGGACCGGATGAACTTCTGCGTTGCCTGTCATGCTGATGCTGGCGACGATGCCCCGCAGATAAATGATTGCGCCGTCTGCCACGAAGTTCAGGTGGCCATGAATGAAGGAACCGGGATTGAGGGGATTGAGATTCCCAGCATGATGTATGGCGATGCAGCAGACATGACTTGCACCGATTGCCACACTGGTGTCACCAAAGGAATTTACCGTCCCTCATCAGAGTCCTGTACCGACTGTCATGAAGACGAAGAGTACAAAGAGATCTTCGACGAGTGGGCCGCATCCACATCTGCACGTATTGATGTGCTCAAGGATATCCGGGTAGAACTTGAGGCAGCACTGCTCGATGCCGACGCCGCCAAGCGCGGCACCGATGATGTCTGGAAGACCTACGAACAGGCGATTCTCAACCTCAAGTTTGTACGTAATGACGGCACACACAGCGTGCATAACAATGAGTACACGGAGGCCATTCTCGATGCAGTGGAAGCGGACTTCAAAAAGGCCTTCATTCAGCTTGATTCGGTCTGGTAAT